>JAZSQQ010000057.1:0-10184 GCA_045538055.1 Acutalibacteraceae bacterium | reverse complement strand
TACAAATCCGAATTATTCGGGGCGTTTTGAATTGTGCTTATGATTGAATAATGCGAACCTCCACTTGTCAGGTGATTCCCCTGTTAGGGGAAATGTCTGCGAAGCAGACAAAAGGGTGCCTGTTTTCGGAGAAAAAGGTGGCAAACCGTAGGTTTGACGGAGGGGTAGTTTAGTTAAAAGTTTAATGAAACGATGTATTTTTCGACTTCTCTCCCTCAGTCTCGCTAACGCTCGACAGCTCCCTCGTCAGAGGGAGCTACGCATTGATTCACCTTGGAACAAAATCACAAGAGCCCTACAAACCCGATTTTGTCAATCTTTTTTCTCCACGCTCCTCACCCTCTTAGGGTTCAAGTCCCTAATAAAAAAGACATCTCAACACCTATCGGTGTCAAGATGTCTTTGGTGCAGAAGAAGGGACTTGAACCCTCACGAATTTGCATTCACTAGAACCTGAATCTAGCGCGTCTGCCGATTCCGCCACTTCTGCAAGAAAAAAACCCTATATTTTTACACGGCAGGGCAACCGAGGCGGAGCTTAATTTCTTTCAGTTAAAAACTTACTTTCAGCTTGATCCACAAGATAATTATATCATATAATACAAAAATGTCAAGCAAAACTATTCGACAAAGAATTCTTTTGAAAAAGCAACCTCAAAAACGACTTCATCACTTATTCCGTGATATAAACTCTCTCTTCGTGATATTGCATTTCTCTTTGCACTGTGTCACAATATAGGCAGAAAGAGACGTCGCTTTCAATTCATAAAACGAGGTTTTTGCTATGAAATTAAATATAGGTGAATCTATTAAAAGATTGCGCAAAGAAAGAGAAATCACTCAAGAAGAGTTTGCTGAGGTTCTTGGGGTTTCGTGTCAGTCTGTGTCCCGTTGGGAAAATGATAACTGTTACCCTGATATTGAACTTATACCTACTATTGCCGAGTTTTTCGGTATTTCCACCGACAGGCTTATGGGTGTTGATGAAACAAAAGAAATGGAAGCGGTAAATAGTTATCTTGAAGCCTTTCAAAAAGCAATAAGTGTAGGGAATATTGATGAATGTATTGCTATTGCCCGTAAGGGCGTAAAAGAGTTCCCCAATAACTATGTTCTTCTTGACAAGCTGATGTATGCACTTTTTGCTTCGGGTGATGATGACGGCAATATTCCTGAATGGGAAGAAAATATGGCAAAGTATGATGCAGAGATAACTGCTTTGGGTGAAAGAATTATGAAGTATTGTCCTGATATTAATCTCAAGCTTGAAGCAGCATCAAGACTGGCTTTTAATCATATTCTTCACGGCAGAAAAGAAATGGGTAAAAAGATTTATGAAACATTTCCCTCTATGGAGCTCAGTAAAGAGCGTCAAATGTGGTGGGCTTTGGAACAGGATGAGAAACTACCTTTTTTAAGAGATACCATAAAGCAAAGCTATGAATTCTTAAAATCATTTATCTGGCTTTTAGCTGATGCAGATGTTGTTGACGTTGAAACTGAATTCATTGCAATAAACAAGATTTTTGAATTGGAAAAGCTCATTCTTGACGGTAATCGTCCAAAAAACAGCTGGGGTGATGTGTGGCTTGATTTTGATATAGCAAAGAGATATGCCCTTATGGGTGACACAGCAAACACATTCAAGCACTTGCATTGGGCTGTAGATGAAGCAAAGGCTTTTGATAATCGACCGGATGAACAAAAGTATAATGCCGTCTTAGTCGGTGAGATTACAGAAAAAAAACTTGATTTTGAAACCACTGATACCCGTCCTCTTTGCGAAATTCTCCGTGACAAATGGCTTGTACATGATGAACTTGACTGTGTCCGTTATACAGATGAATTCGAAACAATTATAAAAGATCTTAGTTGATCTGCTTTGACTACGCCCCACTATGCTCAAACGATTTGTTTAGAAATTAATAAAAATAGTACCCGACCACTTTGTTTGAAGTGATCGGGTGAGTTTTATTTATCTGATTTATTTTTTAGAATCACGGAAAACAAAATATTTCTGATACAAAAATTCAAGAATGAAATTGCTTGCCATAACAAGCGCTTCAATCAGGTAATGATTCCATCCTGCTGTGTCTGCGAAATCGCCGAGCCATCCCGAAACAGGAGTAAACACAAGGTAAAAGAGCGCAACCTTAAGCATCGCAATCGGCACATTGCTTGCGGATTGGAAAGTGAACTTGCGGTTAAGGGTAAAATTCCAGATAACCGAAAGAGCGAGTGACGGAATGTGACACATCCAATAATCAAGCTCGCCCAAACCTAGAAGCGGCGGCAACTCCTGAAGAGTCGTGAAAGACAAGACCTGAATTATTCCCGCAGAAAGTGAGAAAATAGTAAACTTGATTGCCTGTACGATGCTTTCTTTTGATTTATTTTTTGCTGTCATATTTCTGATTCCTTTTCTTTTTTAGTAAGTTCAGGGAATAACTGACCGCTTCATACAATGCAACAGCTGAAACACAGAAGCAACCGAGAATAGCCGACCAACCGAGCGTTACCTCGCCGAACTTGAAATTGTCAACAACAAATTCGGAAGCAACTAAAAACAACGAAACTTCAACCGAAAGCAACGACATAAAGTGAAGCCCCTTGACCTTACCTGCCCCTATCAATGCCGAGTCTATTGATATAAAAATCGCGGCTATAATAAACAGCGGAAGTCCAACCTCGTAAAACCACGCGGCTTCAATCTTTTTTCCGATAAGGAAAGCAACATAAGCCAGTATAGAAAAAAGACAAATCAAAGCCGTAACCGGCGCAGGAGTTATGCGCAAAGCAGGAAAAACTGTTACAACCCAAGCGGCAACAAGTGTCGCAACAACATAAACGCACCAACCGTCACTGTGATGAAAAATCATATCAAGCGCAACGGACAACGTAGCGGGAAAAACCATAAGCGCAGTCATAATCGCAGCATAGCTTTTCCCCCCGTCTGTCGGACCTTTGAAAAACTTAAGCTTTTTGTCATTCTTTACAGCCCCTTCAACAGGTGATATCACCGAACCGCAATGGCTGCAGAATTTAGAGTCATCAGGAATGACTTGATTACAATATGGACAAAACATAATAAACCTCCTTCACAGTATACATTATACATATCGCAACGATAAAAAGTCAACAGCAAAACGCGTTGTAAAAAAGAATTAAAAATATCTTAAAAATTATGCAAAATAATATTGACAATTCTGAATTGATTTGTTAGAATAATTAGGCTGTTAGCGACAACAAGGGCCATTAGCTCAGTTGGTTAGAGCAACCGGCTCATAACCGGTTGGTCCGGGGTTCGAGTCCCTGATGGCCCACCAATCAAACATAGGGGTATAGCTCAGTTGGTAGAGCAGCGGTCTCCAAAACCGCGTGCCGAGGGTTCAAGTCCTTCTGCCCCTGCCAAAAAGAAACGATCACCAAAAGGTGGTCGTTTTCTTTTTTAGTTGAGTACAAACGGCTCGAAGCCGAGGCACGCGGAGCGTGTCGAGGGGCGCGGGTCTCCGGTGGAGTCCTCTGCGAAGCAGAAGTGCCGACCGAGCCGGCAGGCGAGACCAAGCCCTTCTGCCCCTGCCAACAAAAAGTCCGGAAATCCTTGATATATAAGGGTTGGCGGATTTTTTATTTTGTGCGGTTTTATTTTGTTTGGTGGTTTTTATTCAAAAAATTGTGTCAAATACTTGTGTCAGAGGCTATTTGTGTCAGATTTTTGTATTAAAAAGTTATTATACTATAAAAAATATTGTTTATAAAAGCTATCATTCAGCGGATTCTATGTTATAATGAACTTAAGGAGGATGTATTATGATTATATTTATTCAGAGAGTTATCGGATTTTTTACTGCGCTTGTGATGATTGTGTCAAATTTTCTCGGCATAAACCTTAATATTACAGATAAAAAGGTTGAAGATTTCAAGGTCACAACTTATATAAGAGGCGATGCCATTATGTATTGGGGCGGTGAGCTGTTTGAAGAAGATTTCGATATTGTTACCGATGCCATAATTTTCGAGTGCGCAACCTTCAACAACAAGGGTGAGGTTGAGTACGACGAAGTGAAAATGGAAACCGTGCTCGCAAAGGTTCATGATGCAATCGGCGACAGAGAAGTACACCTTACGCTCAATTTTATCGGCCCTTGGGGTGAATCTGATTCAGATGTATACGAAGAGCAGATGGAAGCTCAGAGCGACGAACACAACAAAGCTTTCAAAAGCGGAGTTTTAGAGGATAACATCATTGCTGTTCTTGAAAAGTACGATTTTGACGGTGTTCATTTTGACTATGAATATCCTCTTTCAATCAAAGCTTGGCACAACTACAACAGGTTCCTTGTTTCTCTTGACAAAAAGCTTGGCGACGATTACACCCTCGGTGTTGCCGGTAATGCATGGAACATCAAGTTTACAAATGCTGCCATTGAAGCCATTGATACCTTTGAGCTTATGACCTATGACTATATTGATGAGCAAGGACGACACGCAACATACGAAGACACTCTGGAGCAGCTTCAGCAACTCGGTCTGAGAGGAATGCCTCTCTATAAGGTCAACGTAGGAATTCCGTTTTACTCAAGACCCACTGATATGTCTGCATATTGGTACAGCTATAACGGATGCTACGAAAAGATGACCGAGGACGGCTGGTATCACTGCGATGATACTGATAAAGACTTCTGGTTCAATACACCTGCTGTTGTTGCACAGAAAACTGACTATTGCATCAGAAACGGCTTCGGCGGTGTGATGATTTGGCATTACAACTGTGACCTTCCCTCAAGCCACGAAGACTCACTTCTCAGATCCATAGGAGAAACAGTAGATATTTATTACTGATAATAACACAGGAGACAGTGTTCTCTGTGTTCGACTAAAAAACACCACAGATAAATTAAATTTGAATACTATTCAAAACGAACAAATCCGAACACATATGTAACCAATAATGTGTTCGGATTTGTGTTGTTTGGATTTCATGCCCTTTTTTGAACCCCTGCAATCACATAAAAGACTACTCTCATAGGAGAGAGCAGTTAAAACTTTTAATAATTGCTTCTTGTTATCTTTATATATTCAGATGGTGTCATTTTATAAAACCTTTTAAACACCGTTATAAAATATGCTTGAGATGAAAATCCTATTTCAAAGCATATCTCTTTTTCATTAACACCTTTAAGCAATAAGATTTTAGCTTTTTCAAGCTTTTGTCGCAGAATATATTCGCTCAGATTTTCGCCTATTTCTTTCTTGAATACTTGTGACAAATAATCTGCGGATATTCCGCAATAATTTGCAACAGAAGATACACTGATTTTTTGTGAAAGATTTTCATTTATATATTTTATGCAATTTCTTATGTGTGGTGAAAACTCAGGCTGTTTTTTATTTCTTTTTACATCCTCTGTTAACTTGACAATTTCAATCCCCAAGCACATAAATATTTCATTTTTATCGGTCAGTTTATCGATTGCATTAATCACTCTGTCTGAAAATTCATAGGCTTTAGTTTCGTTAAGTCCACCCTGAATAGCATATCGGGTTGCGAGGGTAATTGTACTGACTGCCATGTACTTGTGCTGCATAAGTTCATCATCAGACATTCGTCCCATAACAATGATAGAATCAAGATTTTTAAGTTGTGTTATCAGCGATTCAATATCACCTTGCTGAACGCAGGAAAGTAACCGTATTTCAGCACTATACGGAGTATGTTTTTCATCGAAGGCATTTTTATTCTCAATAGTCTTAACGGTTACAAGTTCGCTTATGTTCATTTAATCACATCTTTTCTTTTAGCTTTTTCATCTCTTTTTTCAGACGGTTATTGCATAGAAATTCCCAAAGCGGCATTATCAGACCGCCACCTAATCGGCAATGTGCTTCGTTCATTGCACCGTAATATGCAACTCTGAAATCCGCATATTCGGACAATTTATATTTTTGTTTGTATGTCTTGTATAAACCGTAAGCATCGCCCCACATATTACGAAGCTGGAATAAATCATATTCCCTGTCTGCCCACATACAGGCACAAGGGTCAATAAAAGCAGTAAGCTTTAAGGTTTTGGGGTCAGCCATAATGTTCATTATATTGAGGTCGCTGTGAATGAGTACAGGGATTGATTTTTCATCGGAAAGATTATTGAAAATCTCAGTTGCTTCATAGAGAAGCTTTAAGTTTTTCTTGCTGAACTTTCCTTTTTGGACTAACTCGTTCAGACCGGCAAGCCAAGGTTTCTGCTTTTCTTTTTTGTAGTATTCGTACCAACTATCATAAACAGGATTTTCCAAAGGCCCAAACTTGTCGTTTGTTACGCTATGCCATTGGTGCATACCGGAAACAACATCATCAGCGAAATTTTGTTTCTGCTCTTTGTTTTTAAGCAAGAACATCGGATTTAATACATTCTGTCCGGGGCAAAAGCTCATAGCTAAAATTGCTGTATCTTCATCCTCATAAACAAAAAGAACCTCGGGCATCGTTACACTTGTGTTTGCAGACAGAAGTTTAAGCTGTTCCGCTTCTTCGTTCTGTGAGCCCTGAATTCTGTATACTTTAACGGCGATTATTTCTCCGTTTGAAAGGACAGTTTTATAAACTCTTCCGTAACTGCCTCCGCCTATGAATTTAATATCTGTTACTTTTTTATTTAGATTTTTAAAAACAAGTTCAGGTATTATAGATAATATATGTTTGTTGCCGTTATCAAGAATTTTCATTCTTCTTCCTCCATTATCCTCTGCTTTACAAGTTTATATGCTTTTTTGCTTTCGGGCAGGAAAGAAAACAACTGAAAGCAATGGCACATGCCCTCAAATTTATAAAGTTCAACATCAATATTTACGCTTTTCATTTTATCATATACTCTGTCGCTATCGCTCTCATCCAGCTCAGCCGTTCCGCATATCAATGTTACCTTGGGAAATTTTTCAAAACTGCCGAACAAGGGTGAAATATAGGGGTCTGTTCTGTCAACATTCAGAACATATTTGGATATTCTTCTGAGCAAATGAAGATTATCTTCTACTTTTTTGTGCTTTGCAATTCCGTAAAACGGGTCAGTATATGCATTTGTAATTTTAGAATCTCCGCTTGAGGTTGCGTCTGCCCATAAAGAAAAGCAAACAATGTGTCCTGGTAAGGGATGGTTGTTATCTCTGAGCCATAAGGACGATGTCACAGCCAATGTGGCACCTGCACTGTCACCAATAACTATAATATCTGAATTGTTAATTCCTTCATTTAATAAATGCAGATATATTTTTACAACATCGTGCATCTGCGACGGGAGCTGATGCTCAGGGAATCTTCCGTAGTCAGCATTTATTACAGTTGCACCGCAGAACATATTACTGTATTTTTCGGCAAGCTTGCGGTAAAAATCATTCAGCTCAATTTTAAACGAACCGCCATGAATCATTAATATAACCTTTTTTGTTTGGCAATTCTTATTAACAATCTTTTCGTATTTAACATCTTCAATAGAATGCTTTGTATATGTAAAGTTCTTTGAGGGCTTATATCTTGACTTTTTATCTTTTGTCAGTTTTGCCGCATTGTCAGATAATTTTGAACTGTCAGATAACGGCGAATGAAAAATCATACGCAAAGTTGCCATAAAGATTTTTGAAGTCAAAGACTGCATACTATCACCCAGCTTTCTATTTTAAATCTTATCATAAGATTTTTGCGAATTCAATAATTCCGAGATTTTCATATCTGCAAATCAAAATAATCAAGGAAACTTGAAATAAATTTCAGCAGTCAATTAAAAACTGTCGAGGTGACAAAACAAAAAGACAGAAACCCGAAAGTTCGGATTTCTGTCCTTTGGCGCCTCAAACAGGAGATTCCCCTTACAGGGGAAATGTCACGAAGTGACAAAAGGGTGTGAACCTGTGACAGAAACGGTCAGAAACATAGTCGTCTCACTCGCTTGGAGCGCTTCGTGATCCTCCTTGTTTCTTCCTACTCGATGTCTTGACTGATCGTCCGCCGGACGGTCAAGACCTCTCGTCAGTTAACAGCCGCAGTGATAACTAACGAGGCATTGCAAATTTGAATTCTATCTGAGATACAAAAAAGAAAACGACCACCTATTGGTGATCGTTTCTTTTTGGCGCAGCAACGGTTGTTGAATCCGAACTTAATATTGAATTTTTAGCTTCAACCAACCGGACGGCTTCTGTGCCGTCCTTGTAGTTGAAGTTAATTACTAATCTGTCCTCAAACAAATGAACTGAATTAAGAAACAAATCTATCAGTCTTCGTTTGTGGTCTTTTCTTTTCACTCCGTACTTTTTCAGCTGTCCGAACCAATCAAGTATCATTTCTTTTGTAAGCATCGGCTGTTCGATTTCTTCCTTTATTATCTGTGCAGATAATTCAGCTTTCTGCTTTTCTAATTCTTCGAGCCTGTCCTTTGTCGATGAAGTAAGTATTCCCTGCTGAATGGCATCGAGCATATTGTCAATTCCTCGTTGAATATCAGCATATTGTTTTTTCAGCATCGGAAGTGTTGTATTTTCTTTTTTCTGCAGCTTTAATATTTCGTCTGCGACTTTATCGAGCAATTCATCGTTATGAAGAATCGTTTCAATCTGTTTTAAAACAATTTCTTCAATCCAATCTTTTTTAATCGTCTTCTTGTCGCAATCGTGCTTCTTCTTTACTCCGACACATTTGTAATAGTAATACTTTTTATCCGTATGACTTGTACCGCTCTCCCCTACCATAAGTCTGTTACACTTACCGCAGAACAGTTTTGTTGTCAGAAGATAATCGTCATCTGCCTTATGTGTTGCCGGTGCTTTTTTCGTTTCTTCAATTCTGCGTTGAACCTTATCAAACAATTCCTGCGGTACAATGGCAGGTATTCCGTTCGGATGTACAATATCCTTGTATCTGTACTCACCTATATACTTTCGATTATGTAACATTCGGGAAACAACATTATCACTGACTTTTTTGCCTTTGGTTGTTCTGATGCCTTTGCCGTTCAGCTCTTCTGCTATTTCTTTCATTGTCTTTCCTTCGGAATAGCTTTGAAAGGCTTCAAGAACTGCAGGAGCTGTTAATGGGTTAATCTGATAAAACTGATTTTTATCAATCACATATCCGATTGGAATATTGCCGCCGATTGATTTGCATTTCAAAGCATTTTCTGTTCTACCGCGGATGACTTTTACTGAAAGCTCTTTAGAATAATACTCAGCCATACCTTCAAGCATTGATTCTAAAATTATTCCATTGGGGTCATCAGAGATATGCTCAGTTATAGAAATAACCTTAACACCATTCTTTTTAAGAGTGGCTTTGTATTTCGCACTATCATAACGATTTCGAGCGAAACGGTCAAGTTTCCATACGATAACAGCATCGAATTTCTTGTTTGAACTGTCCTTAATCATCTTTTTGAAGTCAGGTCTGTTATCTGTTGTTGCAGAACGGGCTCTGTCTATGTATGTACCAACGATGTTTATATCATTCTTCTTGGCATATTCATTACATTCTCGCATCTGTCCTTCGATAGATGCTTCTGTCTGATTACTGCTTGAGTATCGGGCATAAATTACAGCATTCATTTTAATTCCTCCTTGGGGATTTTAATATAGCGCGCAAAAACGCGTTTGTAAAGGCCGTAAGCTTTACTTTTTGAATAATTTATTTCGAATGAGCTGTTCATTCTATCAATCCTTTCTTTGGTTATTATAAAATTCTGTTATTTCAGAGAAAAAGCATCTTGCTAATTCTGTGTATATTGTTTTCGGAATCTTTTCCGTTCCTTTCTTAATTTCAACTTTAAACACCTCCCCAACCTTTCTGTTTGTTGGGTTCTTTGACATTAACACACCTCCTTTCGTAGGAAATTTCTAACGATTTTAAACCGTTCATAATTAATATGTTAGATGAAAATTAAAAACTGTTATGAATCTGTCTTTTCACCTTTACAAGATTTTTGAAAGTTTTGCACTGCACGGACTTTCCACCGCCCACCACTGAAACCGTGGTTGTTAAACTGTTCAAGGGCTTCGAATGAAGCGACGAATTTTGTTTTAAAATTCATCCGTAAGGGTCGATGCAAACCCATTACACCGAAGTGAAAAACACTTCTTCGTCCTGCTAACTGGTTATTCCGTTAAATAACTGAATAACCGTTAGCATGGACCGGTTCTTT
>JAZSQQ010000017.1:0-6405 GCA_045538055.1 Acutalibacteraceae bacterium | reverse complement strand
TTTTATTTTTTCAGGTTCATATTCTTTGGCATCAAAAACAACTTCCGAAAAATTATCAGCATCAAGAATGTGTTCACCTTTGTACCAATCATCGGTTACAATCTGTTCTGCTTCTTCCTGAGTTTCTGCTTCAACTTCAACTTTCTTTTTTAAAGTTTCAGTTATTGTTACTTCAAATTTTTTCATTATCTACAAGCGACCTCCTTTTCAAAAGTTCTGTATGGTAGTTTTTTTGAATAACATAAATAGTCGTTAACATCTTTACCTACGGGTACAAAATGTTTTTTTACTGTGTATTTATCTTTCAATAGATTGCTTATTACCTCTGCAGCTTTACGGCCTGCAGAGTCATTATCCAAGTGAAGATAAACTGTTTTCAGTTGAGGATTATCTTTGAGTACAGTTCGCAATGAGAGTGGTATCTGTGCACTATTCATATTTTTTGTCGGCTTATATACTCCGGATAAAGAAACAAGGTTCTGACTTTTGAAATCAGAACCCTGCTCATAAAGAAGTGTTGCATAGGATAATAAATCTATTGCACCTTCAAAAATATGAATATTTGTGTTGTCTTTATTTACTAACCGAAAAGGAAAAGTTTTATCACTACCGTAAGCATCACCGATATATCTGTACTTTTTTGTACCTCGCATACCTGCATATTTAGGAATATTATTTTCGTCATAGCCGACAAAAACAATATTGTTCATCGGCACAGATTGATAAAGCATATTATTTTCGATGAAGTAGGAAATAACATCTTCGTTAATTCCTCTTTGCTTCAAATACTCGATTGCTATATCATTGTTTTCTGCTTTGGTTGGAAGTATTAGATTTTTTTCTGTTCTCGGTTTTGGTTTTTCATATTGTTTTCTTAAAGCACTTTCATCATTTGCAATTTGTGAAACGGCTTCTATGAAAGTCATATCACGCACTCTCATAAGATAATCAACAGCACTTCTTCCGCCAATTCCCTTCGACCACCACATCCACATTCCGTTTGATATTTTCAAACTATCATGTGTTTTAGTTGTATAAGTGTTACCTGATATTCTCACAAGTTCGTTAGGTTCATAGGTTTGCAGATAAGTGAGAAGATCCATTTCTCTTGCTCGATTTATAGCACTTTGAGAATAATATGCCATTCTATCTGCTGTCCCTGTCTGCTCTTACTCTTGCAAGTTTAACAAGTTCATTGGCTTTATTCTCAATGCAATCACGAATTTCATTCATATGGTCACCCTCGTGTTTTTCCCAAGCAAGGAATAATTTATCAAGAGGTTTCTTCTCTTTTAAAAGAGCTTTACACTGTTTTGTATCAAGGTCATTTTCTTCAAGTGACAATAATATATCTTCACGGATAACAAGTTCGTAAGCATACTGAATAATATTTTCAGGTGTCATAGTTTTTAATGAACTTATGAATTCCTGTTGCTCTGCGTATATCTTTTCGTATAATGCAGTATTTAACTGTTTAAGTGTCATTTTCTTTTTCCTCCTCCCTGAGCTTGGAGCAAGAAATAAGTTCTGCCCTGCAGCTCTGTTTACAATCTTTAGGGCAACTACAGCAATTATTGTTGTACTCAACTGTACCGTTCTGATTAAAATAAAATGACATATCATCGTTTATAATCACATAGAATCGCCCTCCTTATGATTTATGGTATTGATAATATTTCTGTACATTTCTTTTTTCTCTTCGGAGCAAGGTGAAATAAACCTTAGTGACATTCTGCTTTTTTCAACTTCATACCTTACTTCACCGTCATCATCTTCATAAATTTTTCTACAGCATTCCGGATGCTCCTGATAAAATTTTGCTAACTTTTTTTTGAGTTTATAGTTATAGGTGATGATAGTCACTGTGGGGTAATAGTCATCAAAAAATATATCTGTTGTCTGCCCCTTCTTTTTTGATTTTTCTGACATAAACTCTCTCTTTTCAAAATTTTTTTAACAAGGCTTTTTTGAAGTAAAAACGCACCTTGTACTACGGGCATTTTTGCACCATTTTTTCCAATTAGACGATAGATTTTCTCTAAACGATACTTTGTTCATTAAGATAAATCCTATTTGACGATTGGTGTATTTTGCCCGTAGTAGTACGGAAAATAAAGCATTTATAATCTTTTTTCTTTTTGAATTGTAAACAAATTGTAAATATACGATTTTTTTGTGTTACTTTTTCGTTTTTTCGTCATATATAAATAGAAACTAAAAAATTTTTATTTTTTTCAAAAAAAAAGTGTTACTTTTTTGTAGTTTCGACACTTTATATAATGAAGAGAAAAAATAAAGGAGTGTTTTATATGAAAAAAGAAAAAGAAATCACAGACGAAATTGCCATTTCAATACGAAGCCTTTGGCATATTGAATCAATGGATGAAAAGAAAAAGATAATAAGAAAGTATGATAACTTATTTCGATTGTTTTTACTTGTTAAAAATCGTCCTGATTTGTTTGAGCCTGATGATTTAGAAAAGTTAAAGCAACAAAGGGAATCACTTACTGAGGCGGAAGAAGATTTAATCAGTGAAATCTTTGTTGCATTACATATGGGGGTTGTTTGCGAACCTCTTGAATATACTGTTGAAGAAGTTAAAGATTATTATAATAAAGGCTTGTACTTTACCGAAGAAGAGATTCAAGATATGATTAGTTGGCAACTATATGGTGCCGAAAATCATAATCCCGAACTTGTCATATTGCTTGGTGAATATTTAGAAAAACATCTATACTTTGATACAGATGAAGAGGCGGAAAAAGTTTGGGACGAATATTTTGCTTCTCACCATAATGAAAATGATAAGAATTAGAGTTATCTTTCAAAAGATTTAACCCTATCTGCTTTATCTCTTTCCTCTTGTTCTACCTCACCATCAACAATTTCATTGTCATGGTGGTCCATATCAAGAAGTGCGTTAAGTTCTGCCAACCTCTCCATTTTCTGTGAGAGTTCTTCTTCCTGCGGGAACGGTCTTTCTACCTCAGCTTTTGCATTTTCAAGCTGAACCTTTGTATCAGCAAGTCTTTCTTCACAAGCCTTTAATTTGTCAGGCATTGAAGAAATAAGGTTATCAAGACGGGTAATGTTACCGTAAATATCAGCACCGAGAGATACAGAATGTCTGAGTGAACCTACAAGAGTTAATACATATTCTTTTTCAAAAGAATTGAATGACAGTTCCATATTAAAACCACGATATGAACCGATTGATTTCGGCTCAGGTGATGTCATCGCTTTACAAGCCACCAATATCGCAGAACCTGCACCTTTCTTTTCGTCATAGGTAACATCTTCAACCACCATAGGTGAGAAGTTATCTGCGTTAAGGAAGGTGTTTTCTTTTGCTCTCTCAATATCAGCATTGTAACCTACAATTCGTTCTTCACCTTGTTTTATCTGCTGAGGATAAAACTTAATAATTCTGTCCTCAAGGCTGTATCTCTGACTCAAATGGTTTTGCTTCAAAAGTTTGAGTTTAGATACTGCAACATCCAAATCCATCTTTTCTTTAATATACGGATTACCTGTTGCAAGTGCCTTGATTTCTGCATAAGAAAGAGCCTGCTCGTCAACATCTTCTGCTGAACGCACAGGCGATTTTGAAGTCATAATCTGACCTATAAACTTTTGCTTATTCTCAACGAGCTGATAAAGGTAAGCATCGAATGTCTGCTCCGTAACATAACTGTAAATCTCAACTTCGGGATTTTCATTACCTTGTCGAACTATTCGTCCTTCTCGCTGTTGAAGGTCTGCAGGTCGCCACGGACAGTCGGTGTGATGAATTGCAATGAGCTTCTGCTGAACATTAGTACCTGCACCCATTTTAGCGGTTGAACCTATAAGAACACGAACCTGACCTGCTCGGACTTTTCCGAAAAGGTCTTTTTTCTTTGCTTCACTATCTGCATTATGAATAAAGGCTATTTCACTTTCCGGTACACCTTTAGCAATAAGTTTTTTCTTAATGTCATCATAAACATTAAACTTGCCGTCATTATGCGGAGTAGAAAGGTCACAGAAAATAAGCTGTGTTGATTTCTGCGGAGTTGTTCGCTCCCAAATGCCATAAACATTATCAACACAAGCTGCAACCTTGCTGTCAGGGTCATCAGGTAACATTTCATTAAAGAGTCTTTGGTCAAGTGCTAACTTTCTGCCGTCATTTGTAATGAGAAGCATATTATCAACACTTGAATCAACCATCTTGTTTCTTACCTTCTCGGCTCGTTCTGAAAGAGATTCAACAATTTTCTTTTGATGCTCTGTCGGTTTAACTGCAATATTATGAAAGTTTGCTTTAGGAACGGGGAGATTTAACATATCTGCCGTCTGTATATCTGCAACCTGCCTGAACATCATCATAAGTTCGGGGAGGTTATAGAACTTTGCAAATCGTGTTTTTGCTCGATAACCGGTACCTTCAGGAGCAAGTTCAATAGCAGTAACAGTTTCACCAAAGGTTGATGCCCAAGAGTCGAAATGTTGCAAATGCTTATCTTCAAGTGCATCATACTGAAGGTATCTCTGCATTGTGTAAAGCTCTACCATTGAGTTTGAAACGGGAGTACCCGTTGCAAAGATAACACCCTTATTACCGGTGACTTCGTCAAGGTATCTGCACTTCATATAAAGGTCAGAAGATTTCTGTGCTTCTGTCTGTGCGATACCGCCCACGTTCCTCATTTTTGTATATAAAAAGAGGTTCTTAAAGTTATGAGCCTCATCAACAAAGAGCCTGTCAACACCGAGTTCCTCAAAGGTAACAACATCGTCTTTTCGGCTTTGGTCATTGAGCTTATCAAGTTTAGTCTGTAATGACTTCTTCGTTTTTTCAAGCTGTTTAACGGTGATTTTCTCACCTCTATCATACTTGATTTGTGCTACACCGAGAGTGATTTCATCAATCTGTCGCTGAAGCATTTCTCTCTGTCTTTCAATACTTATAGGAATTTTCTCAAACTGCGAATGACCTATGATAATAGCATCATAATCACCCGTAGCAATTCGAGCACAGAACTTTTTACGGTTTTTTGTTTCAAAGTCCTTTTTAGTAGCAACAAGAATGTTTGCTGACGGATAAAGCTGAAGATATTCAGATGCCCACTGCTCTGTAAGGTGGTTAGGAACTACAATAAGCGATTTGTTGCAAAGTCCAAGCCTTTTGCTTTCCTGTGCTGCAGCAACAATTTCAAATGTTTTACCTGCACCAACAACATGAGCAAGTAAGGAATTACCACCGTACATAATACGGGCTACTGCATTTATCTGATGAGGTCGTAAAGATATTTCAGGGTTCATACCCGAAAATGTGATATGACTGCCGTCATATTCACGAGGTCGCATAGAATTGAATAAATCGTTATATATTCTTACAAGTCTTTCTCTTCGTTCGGGGTCTTTCCAAATCCACTCCTGAAAGGCTTGTTTTATCATTTCCTGCTTGCCCTGAGCAATGGCAGTTTCTTTTTTGTTGAGAACAGGTTTCTTATTACCGTGTTCATCTTCTACATAGTCAAAGATACGCACATCTTTAAGATTGAGAGTATCTTCAATAATTTTGTAACCGTTAATTCTGCTTGTACCATAAGTGTTATTAGCAACAACATTAGTACGGTCATAAGATTTGTTCGCAATAGTCCATTCACCTGTAAGCTCGGTATATTTTACTTTAATATTCCATTGAGCATAACGAGGTGTCTGCAAAATCTCATATACAAATCTTTCAACATCTTCAGGCGGGAGCCACGTTGCACCCAAGCGAACAGAAATTTCACTTGCTGTCAAATCTTTAGGCTGAACCTTTTCAAGCATTTCCACATTGATGTTGTAATCATCGGGGTAAAGCTCTGCAGTTCTTCTTGCAAGTTCAAGTTTCTTTCGTACATTGCCTGACAAGTATTCATCTGCAGGGAGATACCTTTCATCGTTGCTGTGTTCAGATGTGTATTCGGGATTAAGGAAGATTACACCTTTGAGTTCTTCAAAGAGTTCCTGTTCCGTCTTTCCCGTAAGCTCACACATAAAGTCCATATCAACCTTTGCTTTTTCACCGATTGAAACAGCAAGTGCTTCACTTGCAGTTGAAACAGATGTTACCTTAATATGCGGTTTGATTGTTCTCTTGGTAAACATATCCGCTTTTCGTTTAAGTTCACCGTTTTCACCAACGATTTCGAGAGAACAAAGTAAGCAATATGAACTGTCATCAGCAAAGGCTAATCTGTTAGCTCTTGCATTGAGAAGTCCGTATTTCTTTGTAAAATCGTCATACAAGGTGTTTAATCTGTCCTGTGCAGACTTGATTGAACTGTCAGGGTAATCATCTGTCTGTAATCGTATAAGTTCTCTTACACAATCACGGATTTTAATCATACCTTTGATTCTGTTCTCTGCAG
>JAZSQQ010000016.1:0-44888 GCA_045538055.1 Acutalibacteraceae bacterium | reverse complement strand
TGTAAAGGGAGCTGTCGCGTAGCGACTGAGGGATTGTCAAAAACCCTTGAATTATCAACAATCCTCCCGTCACGGCTACGCCGTGCCACCCTCCTTTACACAAGGAGGGCTTGGGGTTACTACTGACTTTCAAACATCCCGATAAACCCGAATTTGTAAATCAAAATTTTGAATAAATGTAAAATTTCCGGTAAAAATAAATCTGACGAAATATTAAGTTGTCGACAGTAGAACACTGCACGGTTTTGGAAAATAAATTTTCGTCCTGACTGCAGAAAAGCCTTTTGCAATACGATAGTATTACTGCAAGACTTTTATTTGTCATAACAAAAATTTTTATTTTACAAAACTGCTACGCACCTGAAATTATAAAGGTTTTGGTATAGCAAGGTGTTTTGAGTCGCCGACATACAGGCGTATTTCAAGGCGATAAACGGCTTGATATGCCGAAAAATTTCAAATTAAGGCGTACAGGGTTCGACTGTCGCCAACTTAAGGAGTTTTACTATGGAAAAATCATCAGGTAAGGATAAGTTTAGGTGGATTCAGACCAAGGCTTTTTACGGTGTAGTTCTCTCGCTGATTCTTGCAATCACGGGCATTGCAACTGCAATTTATAATGTTGCAAAGGTCAAGGATATTCTTCCGGATTCCGACGGAAAAGAACCTGCAACATTCTACAGTATCCCCGAAAACACAACGAAAGAGCAACCCCCGCAGGCGAATGCAAACGTAACTGATGTTCCTGATAACAGGGATGAAACAAAGACGACATACAACGACCTTAACAGACCCTATTCGGGATACTACCTTCTTCCGCTTAACAGCAAGGTCGTAAAGGATTACAGCGACGGCGATATGGTATATTCAAAAACAATGGACGATTGGCGCACACACAACGGAATCGACATAAGCGGAAATATCGGCGACAATGCAATTGCAGTGCAGGACGGAACAATCCTTGAGGTTATCAGCGATGAACTTTGGGGTGAGGTGGTAGTTATTCAGCACGGTAACGGACTGAAGGCAAGATACTGCGGTGTAAAAGCAACAGTAAAACCTGACGAAAAAATCGAACAGGGACAGGTGATTGGAACGGTTGTTGCGATTCCGCTTGAAGAAAAAGACGGTGTACACATTCACCTTGAAACTGAGGTTGACGGAAAGAGCGTTGATCCGATAAAAGCACTCAATCTCCTTGGTGAAGCGACCGAGAATAAAACTGAAGAATAAGCAAAAAGACAAGGCAATCATATTGCCTTGTCTTTTTTACTTGTCTGGCAATGGCTGAAAACCCCCGGTTCTACCGGGGGAAACAGAACGCTTCAGTGAAAATAAAAAGCAGCACGCAAAAGAGTGCTGCAAAAAATAATAACCTCCTGATATAATAGAAGCGGTTTGACGACTGTATTACTAAGATAAAAGGAGGATATTATGTTTAAGAAAGATGGAACAAATGAAATCAAAAGCACATCACACTCAAAGTATAGGTGTCAGTATCATATAGTTTTCGCACCGAAATATCGCAGAAAAGAGATATATGGTAAATTAAGAAAAGATATTGGTGAGATATTGCGAAAACTATGTGAGCAGAAAGGCGTAGAAATTATAGAAGCCGAAGCTTGTATAGATCATGTACATATGCTCGTGAGTATTCCACCGTATTTAAGTGTAGCACATTTTATGGGATATCTCAAGGGTAAAAGTAGCTTGATGATTTTTGATAGGCACGCAAACTTAAAGTACAAGTATGGTTCAAGAAACTTTTGGTGTAGAGGTTACTATGTAGATACAGTAGGTCGAAACAAAAGGGTAATTGAAGAATACATAAAGAATCAGCTTGAAGAAGATTTTGCAGAAGATCAGATAAGCCTTAAAGAATATATGGACCCGTTTACGGGTGCCAAGAATAAGTAAGCAAAAATAAACAGCCGCACGTGAGCGGCTGCTTGAAATAGTAATGCGTTGTCAAACTTCTATGCCCCTTTCAGGGGCTTTGCCTGTAGGTGCCCCTTATAGGGGCTGTGCAAACCACTAGTTTACTAGTGGTTATGATTGTGTAACAGAAAATTAAAACAAAAAATTCGGGTTTGTAGGGGTCTTTGATTTCGCACAATCTATCTCTGTGTGCGTAGGGACAGGCCTCCCTGACTGTCCGTAGATTCTGCTGCATATCGGACGGTCGAGGACGTCCGTCCCTACTCGTTCTACTAAAGTCGGTGCTATAATTTCAGCGTCGCAGAACCTTAATGTTTGCGATGCAAACACATCATTAGTGAAGCGACATCATTCATCATATCCGTATCGCGGATATATCATTGCAAAGGCATCGCCTTTGCCCGACAAATCCGAAATTGGCGATGTCTTAGCACGAAAAAACGACGGCAGATTTTTCTGCCGTCGTTAATGTTATGTATTCAATTAACCCTTAAGCTTGCCGCCCTTCATCTTGATGAGTTCACGGTAGCTGATGAGTTCAACGCCGTGCTTCTTAAGGTACTCGTGAACATAAGGGTCTTTCATAAGCTCGTATTCCCATACTCTGTCCTGCCATCTTGATGTGATGCCTTTGAGTTCATCACACTCCACTGAAGGATGAACGAAGGTTTCTGTTACTCCATCCTCAGGAATATTTGTCCAGATTTTAAGGATAGTGTCACGGTATACTTCGTAGCTTACGCGCATATCGTCATTCCAGTCAGGGAAAAGAAGATAATCAGGAATAACAACATCGTACTTCTTACCCCAATGCTTTGAGAGAATAGTAACCGCAGCATAAAGAGGATACGGCGTGCCCTTCGGGCAGATACGCTTATCGTGCTTAGTATAAAGACGGTAAGCATAGCCGTACTCACCGCAGATACGGAGTGTCATCTTTGAAAGACCGAGTCTGCCTGTATAATGGCCGTAAAGAGAACCCATATGATTATCGGTATGTGAAGGCTTCATTCCCCAACTGTGTGCAAGGTCAATCTGCGCGCGGATTTCAGCTTCAAGGTCTTCATATGATGCATTCTTCTCAACCTGATCGCTTTCGTGCCACATATAGCCTGCTTCGTCCATAAGGGTCTTACCTCTTGTAAGCGGTTTCCAACGATACTCACCCCATTCACTTGTCATTGTAAGATGAACACCGATTGCGAACTCAGGATGAGCATTTGAAAATTCAACCGCTGCCTTTGCTGTGGGACACGGAATCATAACTGTAGCTGATTTAAGCCAGCCGCCTTCAAAAAGCTCGTTGACAGCTTCATTAGCTGCATTACACATTCCGTAGTCGTCGGCGTTAACAATAAGATACTTAGGCATAATTCAAATCCTTCCTTTTTGGAAAATCAACAGTATAATTATACCACAAGTGGTAAAAAAATCAATATAAACGATAAAGAGTAAATTTTGTTTATTTTGCATAAAGCAATCCGATAACCCAATTTCTGAATCTGCACGGTAACAGTTTGCAAAGCAAGCAGACAAATTTATAGCTTGCACCGATTGCATAAATGGGTTTTACTTTTTGTTTCAATGCGATTTTTGCAATATAATTTCCTGCTGCTTCGGGTTTCATACCCTTTTGTTCATCACGTTCCATACCTGCAACGCTCTTTGAAATTCTGCCATTATAAATATCGTCGCCCATGAAAGTTTTCTTTCGTGCCTGCGTGAATTCCGTGCAGATATCACCCGGCTGAATTGCAGCAACGCTTATGTTAAAAGGCTTCAGCTCGTTTGCAAGAGCGCAGGTATACGATTCAACAGCAGCTTTGGATGCAGAATAATATGTCTGAAAAGGAATGTGTGCAACTGCAGCAACAGAGCTGATATTTACAATCCTTCCTCCGTTTTCTCTCATATAAGGTATAACGGCTTTATTGACGTTGACCATTCCGAAAAAGTTGACATCAAACTGAGCCTTTGCGTCTTCAAGAGCCGTAAATTCAACTGCGCCTGAAATACCAAACCCTGCACAGTTGATAACTATATCGATTCTGCCCTCTTTATCACAGACCTCTTTAACAGCAGAAACAACATTATTTTCATCGGTAACATCAACCTTGATATGCTTTACTCCCTCAGCAGCTAAGTCACGCCTGCTGAAATCATAAACAATGCAGTTTTTCTTTAACAGTGCATCGGCCGTCGCACGACCTATGCCTGAATTGGCACCCGTTATTATTACGATTTCTCTTTCCATTTAAATCACCGTCAATTCTTTATACGGATTGTTTTGATTTCCCAAGGTCTGAATGTCAAGATATCGTTTTCAACATCAGCAATATTTTTGCCCAGCAAATCAGTTTCGCTTACTGTTTTTCCGACCGTCGGCCTGAAATAAGCAAGACCGTCTTTGTCAGAATAATTGCAAAAACGAACAAGAATGCTGTCATCCTCACAATACATAGTTGTCATAAGAATCTCGCCCTTTTCAACCTTGAAATCAGCAAAACTGAAATCATTGAGTTTTACTTTTCCGGCAGGCGAAACTTTTATTGACGGCGTGTAATTATATAAATATGCGTGTCGCTGAATTTCGCTGTACTTTACCGACGAACCGAAGGAATAAATCGCAAATTCACTTTCATAAACTCCGTCAAGAATCCTTGTGCCGCACATATAAAGATTGGAATAAATCAACGGAATTTCAACACGATTACCCTGAATCACTGAGCCCATACATCCGCGATTGAATACAGCAACACCTTTTTGTGAATCACGAAGCCATATTCCGTAAATGCCTTCCATATACGTTGAAGAGTTGAAAGACTCTTCGGCACTTACGGGTGTATCAACAAGAATCAGGTCCTTATCGTACCAATAATCCTCTGCCTTGCGGACGTCACCACTCCACTCGGAAATTGAATACGGCAAATCCCTGAACATTTTTCTGCTATTATCAAGACAGGCGTTCATAACGAAATTCAGCTTTTCCTCGTGTCTGTGACCGTCTACGGTCAAGGACTTCTTCAAGCCGTTATATACACCTGTTCTTCCTACATGTTCACCGTTAAGTTCAAAACGAGATTTACAATCAATTCTCGGACTGTCCGAATTGAAGCACATCTTAAAACGATACGGAATTCCGCCGATTTCACCGTTGCTAACTGCAACAGCTCCGTATTCCGACACCTCAACATTCCAGCTTCCCGATGAAGTACAGTTTTCACCCTCCACACAAGCTGTGAACAATTCACCGTCACCGTTATCAATCAAGCGATAGTTACTCTTAATATTTTCAAGGTAAACAATGCCTTTGTTGTTGAGCTTCATTTTATAGACAGGAGTTGTCAATATACCTGTTTCACTATCCCAGCAGCAAACAGAAGCAGTTTCATTTTTAACCTCTGCCCTGAGTGAATAGCATTTAACCGAGAAAGCAGGAACTTTTGCACGGAGCTTTAAAACATATCCGCCGTCTGATTCAACAACTTCATTTTCAATCCGCTTTTCACCGTCAAATACACTGAGGAAACGGTCTGAAACATTAACCTCTAACCACTCGTCAATATCAAAAGAATGAGTGTTGGCTACGAGTAAAGACTCCCCTTCTCCGTCAGTAAAATGCTTTTCAATGACACCTAAAGCACCGGATTTAACTTCATCTGAAGCCGACAGAGAAGCCGGAATAAATCTTCGCGAAAGGTCAAGCAAGCCGCAGATTGTAACATCATGATGCTGTGCAGCAAGTGCATACTTCCACGCTTCGTCAAGCTTCTCTTTAAAAGAAGGAGCTCCGAACAAGCTTGCAAGTGCGCTAAGCTTTTCAGCCTGAACAGCGGCAACCTCCGCAGCACGTACACCGTTAAAAATCTCATTTCCGCAGTAACCCCACGGCATCTGGATATGAAAATCATTATCCGTAGTTTTCAGTTCATCCTCAGCTTTACCGTAGATTTCCGGAATTTCCTCAAGAAGAATATACTGACAGTTATCTTTTTCAACTGTCATTTTTGTGAATTCTTCAATCGGCTGAGTGAGATCATCATATCTTGACATAAGAAGCGGAGAGTATTTTGAAAACATCTCACTGAACTCCTCAACGGACTGAACTGTTTCATCATCACTCGGCCAACGCGTCATAATCCAATTGTCAAGTGTTGTGCAATTAAAACCGCGGCCTTCCTTATCATATGTAGGTACGGACGGAATTTCAGAACCGTCCTTGCCTATCCACCGTCCCCAGGATGAATCAAAGGTTCTCGGATATCCGTATCCCATTACGTGTGAACGAAAAATAGCCGCATCATGGCCTGTCAGTTTAAGAAGCTGCGGAGTCTGATTATTCAATGCATATTCAGAAATCGCATACACGGACGGTGTTTTACCGAAGTATTCAAGATTTGTACGGACAGCATAAGTGAGCTGTCTTGCGTTGGACTCTTCTGAAATCGTAAGTGAAAGAGGTTGTCCGTAAGTGGTTGCTCCGAGTCCGACTCTGTCAGGATACTTTTCAAGGAGTTCCTTTATCATATCCACAACCTCAGGGTCACACCTTGAGAACTCATCAAAAGTAAAAGATTCATAGTCAAGTCCTATTTTGAGTTTGGGATATTTTTCCATCCAGACTGCAATATCTCTGAGTCTGGGCTTAACTTCATCCTTCCATAAAACATATCCGCCGTGGTCATATGTTAACAAATATAATTTTTTATCTTTCATAAAAACTCTCCTTTGTAAAGTCAAGTATAACATCACTGTTTTTCATTGTCAATGTTAATAAAACTTTATATAAAATTGACAAAAGATTATAAAATTGATACAATAAAAAAAGAACTGTAACAGGAGTTGATGATGTGTTTTTAACCAAAGGAATATACGATTTAGATGAGCTTGCACGCTTCAATCTGCATATACATACGAACTTTTCAGGCTGTGCAAAGGATGAAATGAGTTTTGAGAATATCGTCTCAACCGCTGAAAAAGCAGGACTTGAAATGATTGCACTCTGCGACCATATTTACAAACCTGAAGACCTGCCTGAGTTTCTTGAAAACTGTAAAAACTTAAGAAAACTGAGAGATGAACTCAACCCTGATATCAGAATACTTATCGGCGGAGAATTTTCCTGCTACGGAAGCAAAAAATATACGCTGAAAGGTATCGATATTGAAACTGAATACCGCCTTTATGCCCAGAATCATTTTCACGTAACAGGTTGGGAACAGCCGTCTGAGAAGACACCCGAAAACTACAAAGAGCTTACAAAAATTATGCTGAGAAATCTTTTCAAGGACAAGGCGGCTGATACAATTGCTCATCCTCTTAACGGCAAATATCTCACTAAAAGCACCGGTTGGAGCAATGAGGCTGTCGGCAGCTGTTGGTCAGACAATGAGATTGGCGACATTCTGACCGAAGCTTATCAAAGCGGATGTGCATTTGAGCTTAACACAGGTGCTGTTATGGCAGATGCTCCGTTAGCAAGAAGGATGTTTAATATCGGCAAAGAGATCGGTGGAGTATTTACACTCGGCACTGACGCCCACAGACTTGACAGTATTGACCCCAAAAACTTCTTAGATGACATAAAAAGAGTATTACTTTAAAAGAGGTGTTTGCATGGCGACAAGAGTATACACTCAGGAACAGCTTTTAAAAATGCAGAAAAAGCGTGATAAAGAAATCCGAAAATGGGAAAAGGAAAAAGCAAAACCGAAGAAGAGTTTTTACTTTGCATATCTTGTTTTTATCATCACTCTTATTTACGCGACAGATGAAATTGCTTCACAGATAGGCACACTGATGAAAACCGAAATTGCGAATGACCTTCTCGCTTCTTTCGGCAAAAGATCAGGCACATTCCTTGATATTCTCTCTATACTGATTGTTCCGTTTCAGGCAATAGGGCTTTTGTACCGTCCACTTGCCGACCGTTGGGGCAGAAAAAAGTTTCTTGTTATCAACACTTTCGGAATGAGCCTTGCACTGCTTGTAATTTTCCTGTCCGACAATCTCTTTCTGTACTTTTTCGGTGCGTGTATGGTGCAGTTTTTTATTCCACACGATATGCACGTTGTTTACATAATGGAATCCTCACCTACAGATCACCGAGGCAAAGTTTATTCTTCAATCAAATTCATTGCAAATATGTCCGTTATGCTCGTACCCGTGCTCAGAAGGTTGCTTATGCACAATGCTTCAGAGTGGAGAATGGTTTACCTTATCCCTGCACTTGTCGGTCTTATAACAAGCTTCATCGCACTTTTGACCGCACGTGAGACGGATTCCTTCATCGAATCAAGACTTCGCTACCTCAGAATGACAGACGAGGAAAGAGAAGCTGAAAAGAAGCTTAAGGATGCACAGAACGCACAGGGAGGACTCATCCCCGCTTTGAAATTCGCGATGAAACACAAACAGCTCCGTTGGCTTTACATAACATCTTCAATCGTCAACGTCGGTTTCATCGGAACGGTTAACTATCAGATAATTATGACTTACGGATATGCTCAGCATCACGTCAAAGCAGGGCTGTTTGAAACAATTGAAGCGGCATATCAGGCTGTCAGCATCGGCGATGTAACTACAGCATTATTTATGTTCCCCGTAGGTTGCGCAGTTTCTCAGGTTATAATGGGATTCATTTCCGATATCAAAGGAAGAAAATCAGCCGCAATCGTTACCGCTGTTAACTGCCTTATCGCATTCTTTACGTTCACAGTCGGTTCAACACTCGGTTGGAATCCGTATCTCGTAGGTTTCCTTTGCGGTGCAAGCATCGGCAGCTACTATTCAACAAATGACGTTCTTATCATGATGATCGGCGAATCATCACCGACAAATCTTCGTTCATCAACAATGTCTGCGCAGTTTCTTGTCACGGCTGTCGGCTTTGCGATATCCTACATTGTGGGAATCGGTGTACCGTTTATAACGGGGCTCGGAAACGAGATTATCGGAGTGGTTTCACTCGCCCTCCTCGTCCCCGGATTTATCGGCGCATTCTTTGCACTTCTGCTTAAAACACACGATACCAAGGGAATTGATATGGATACCGTTACAGGTTGTGAGTGGGATTGATCGGAATCAGTTTAACTATGCATAAACATCGATTGATAACACACTAGTCATTAATTATAGAATACAAGAGAGAGGTTTTCAGCTTCTCTCTTTTTCTTTGATATATAAAAAACCATCATTTAATAACTGTATTCGATAACGCAAAACTACCCGCAACACTAAAATAAAGTATTACGGGTAAATCTCTACTATTTAGTTTCTTCGTCTGTCATATATATTTCCATACTTTCTTGCAAAGCGGAATCAATATCTTCCACGACTGTGTCTTCATCTAATTGTAATTCACATTTTGCCTCTACGTAAGCATCAGGAAGATCCACTTTAATTTCAGCTTCGTAATATTTTTCACCGTCAGAATTAGTTTTCTCTGAAACATCAATTTCAGCCTCAGTTTCTTTTCCGTTTATCAATATGGTCACTTTGTTTGATACGGCTTCAAAAACTTCAGAAACAGTTTCAGCAACAGCGCCATCAGTGGCAGCGTTTGCTACTAAACCTATGGAACAAAGAATTGAAATTACTGCAACCAAAGCAACAAGTGTTTTACTAAAACCTTTGAAATGTTTTTTGTTAGTCATACTCATAATCCTTTCAATTGTTTCATCGGAAGGATGAATGTTTGAAAAGGTATCTGTATATTGTTTTTTACTCATCTATCCACTCATCTCCCAACTGTTCTTTTAAGTTTACTCTTGCACGACTTAACCTGGTTTTAACTGCCGACTCTTTAATTTTAAGCATTTCTGCAATGTCTTTTATCGATAAGTTTTCGTAGTAAAACAAATGAATTACCGTGCGTTCTTTTTTAGACAGCCTCATAACAGCATTATACAAATCTATTTGAGTAGTACTGTCAAAGTTGGCACCTGAAACAAAATCACAATCATCAATGTTTTTGTGATATCTGAATGGTAATTTTATGTAGTTTTTACTTTCGTTAACGCAAACAGTTGTCAACCATTTATCTAAATGCTCATTATCAGAAAAAGCTTTAGGATATTTCCAAAGTTTTATAAAAACATTTTGAAGGATATCTTCAGCATCGAAAGTTCTTTTTGTGAAAGATAGAGCAATAAGAAAAAGACGTTGATTATTACGATTTACCGCTTGCATAAAATCATCATCTGTCATTGTTTCACCGCCTAATTGAAAGGTCCTTTCACTATAATAACAAATAAGTGCATAGAAAGGTTACAAAAATTTAAAACATTAAGAAAATCGCTAGTAAGTATTTTTCAATATATAAAAGCGGTGCAACCATAAAAGTGGTTGCACCGTAACTTTCAAAAGCTATTCTTACAGATTAATTCTTATTATATCAATCCCCTGCTGCCGGCGGCGTAAAGCCTTTACCAAGTATTTCGTTTGCTTCCGTAAGAACAACAAACGAATCGGGATCAAGTTCTTTTACTTTTTTTCGTATTTTGGGTATTTCATGGCTCCTCGCGGCAACGATAACGAGTTCATTTGTGTCACCGGTATATCCGCCTCTTCCCTCAATTATCGTAGCACCTCTCTTGCAGGTTTCGGTTATCATTCTTGCTATCTCGTCACCCTTCTTAGTGAAGATATAAAGCATCTTTCCGCTTCCCGTACCGTAGAGAATGTGATCCATAACCTCTGAGCTTGCAAAGATAAGAACCGCCGCATACATTGCACTGTCGACGCTTTTGAATACAATTGCCGCCGCAATAACAACAGCTGCATCACAAACAAGAATCATCGTCCCCATAGTCATATGCGGCCAGATTTTCTTAAGGAGTCTGCCGAGTACATCCGTACCGCCCGATGTTGCTCCGCGAACGATTATGAGTGCAATTCCCGCACCGCACATAGCACCGCAGAAAAGTGCGGCAAGAAGCTTGTCGCCCGTATATGCCCCGATCAAGCCCATATTCATTACAGCCGCAACGCCGTCGATACAAACCGAAAGTATTACGGTTGTCCACAGAGTTTTGAGTGTAAATGCCTTTCCTATAAAAATCCAGGCAAGAACTATCAACGGAATATTAAGAATCAAACCCGTCAGACCGACAGGAAACTGCGGTACAAGATAATTGATGATAATTGCAAGACCCGTAATTCCGCTTTGTGCAATATTATTCGGAATTGCAAAAATATTAACACCTGCGGCATAAAGGATACAACCCAGGATGTAATAGATATTATCAACAGCAAATTCTTTTACACTGAAATTTGCAAAAACAGATTTAATGCTTTCACCCTTTTTCAATGCTAAGCCTCCGTTAGTTTTCGATTATGTGAAAAAGCTCTTTGATTCTTTCAATTTCATCTGAAAGATATAAGTAACCGATAAGTGCTTCAAAACCCGTTGCCATATGGTAATCACTCTGCGATGCATTTTTCGGAAGATGACCTGACTTTGCATTTCTGCCTCGCTTGTAGACAGCAAGCTCAGCTTCTGTAAGGTGGGGCAGGATTTTTTCAACAAATTCTGCCTGTGCAGAAGCCTTAACCTTCTGAACCGCAAGGTTATGAAGGTCATTTGCAGGTCTGTTGGCCTCGCAGATGAGGTTTTCCCTTACAAGCAGGTCAAAAACCGTATCTCCGATAAAAGCCAAAGTCAACGGACTTAACTCGTTTGGTTTAACATCTTTTTCTTTAAGTAATCTTTCCATTTTTCACTTACGGCACGAAGTCAAACTCAAGGTCATAGATAACAACCGTGTCGCCTTCCTGTATTCCTTTTTCTTCAAGTGCATCAATAATTCCGCTTGACTGCAGAACTCTCTGAAAATACTGTAAGGATTCATAATCGTCAAGGTCGGTTCTCTGCAATATTTTAAGAAGCCACTCTGCCTCAACCGAGTAAACATCATCTTCAACAGTGATTGTAAACTTTCCGTTATTATTCTGTTCAAAGAATTCAGCAGGAATTTCTTCTTTTTCAAATTTCTTTATCGGAGGAAGTGTTGCAAGCTTTGCTGCAACAGCGTTAATTACCTCCTGTGTACCCTCAACTATCGGTGCACACATAGTAAAATACTGATATCCTCTTTCAGTAAAATACTTTTCAAGAGCTTCAAGCTGTTCATCTGTTGCAAGGTCAATTTTGTTACCAACCACTATCTGCGGCAAATCAGCCATATCAGGATTGAACTTTATAAGTTCGGCATTAATCGTGTTGAAATCCTCAATCGGATCTCTTCCCTCACTGCCTGCTGCATCAACAATATGAACAAGCAAACGGCAACGTTCAACGTGACGAAGGAACTCGTGACCAAGACCTATTCCGTCACTTGCACCCTCAATAAGACCCGGAATATCTGCCATAACAAAAGAGTTGCCTTCGCCCATTGAAACAACTCCAAGCACGGGTGTAAGGGTTGTAAAATGATAATCAGCGATTATCGGCTTTGCCTGACTGACAACTGAAATGAGGGTTGATTTGCCGACATTCGGGAAGCCGAGCAAACCTACGTCTGCAAGGAGCTTTAGTTCAAGGCTTACTTCCCATTCCTCGCCCGGTATACCCGGCTTTGAAAATCGGGGAGCCTGCCTTGTCGGAGTAGCAAAATGGTGGTTACCCCAACCGCCTTTACCGCCCTTTGCAGCGATAAAGACATCGTCGTCGGACATATCCGCCATAACCTTGCCGCTATTCACTTCACGTATAACGGTACCTCTCGGAACTTCAATCACAAGGTCAGCACCGCTTTTACCGTTTCTTTTGCCTGTCTGACCGGGTTCACCGTTCGGTGCTCTGTACTTTCTTTTATAACGAAAATCAGCAAGTGTTGAAAGATTATCGTTGACTTTAAAAACAATATTTCCGCCCTTACCGCCGTCACCGCCGTCCGGACCGCCTGCGGCAACATACTTTTCACGATGGAAGGCGACGGCACCGTTTCCGCCGTCACCTGCTCTAATTTTAATTTTGGCTATGTCAACAAACATAGTATTTGTACCTCGGAATAATTATTTCAATTCAGCTCTTGCAGCTTTGATGTTTGCAACAAACTGCTTTGCTGTTTCTGTAATTTTTTTATAATCGCCAGTATTTGCGCCTGCTGTAAGTGATGAACCTGCACCGACAGCAACAGCACCTGCCTTAATCCATTCGCCGACGTTATTAACGTCAACACCGCCCGTGGGCATCATTTTTGCATAAGGAATCGGCCCTCTTATGTCCTTGATAATCTTCGGTCCGAAAAGGTCACCGGGGAATACCTTAAGAATATCTGCACCGTGTTCCATTGCCATAACACCTTCGCGTACTGTCATAATACCGGGCATCATTGCAACTCTGTAACGGTTGCACATTTTAAGTGTTTCAAGATCAAGGTACGGGCTTACGATGTACTGGGCTCCGCTGAGCATAGCAATACGTGCTGTTGCGGCATCCATAACAGTACCTGCACCAAGGATAATGTCGTTTTCGTCATATTTCTTTGCAAGCTCTTCAATAACTCTGTCGGCATGAGGAACAGTGAAAGTAAGCTCAATCGCTGCAACTCCGCCTTCCATACAGGCATCAACGATTCTTTCAGCCTTATCTGTGCTTTCAGCACGGACAACAGCAACAATACCGCAATCCTGTATTCTTGTTAAAATTCTCTCTTTATCCATTTTAAAATCTCCTTATCTCTGAACTCGTGCGCCTGCACCGCTGACAATTCTTTCAACCTCAGCTTTACTTGCCATTGAAGTGTCACCGGGTGTTGTCATTGCAAGTGCACCGTGAGCAACACCGTAATTAACAGCCGCCTGTGCATCGCCTGTTGTCATAAGACCGTATACAAGTCCTGATGCAAAGCTGTCACCGCCACCGACACGGTCGTAAATTTCAAGACCCGGAAGGTCCATTCCCTTGTAAATCTTTCCGTCCGCCCAACAGATTGCGCTCCAGTCGTTCACTGTTGCCGTTTTAACCGTACGGAGTGTTGTTGCAATAACCTTGAAATTAGGATAAACCTTGACAGCATTTTCAATCATCTTGAAATACCCGTCAAGATTGAGTTCCTTGAGGTTTTCGTCATTGCCCTCAACCTCAAGACCAAGGCAGGCCGTGAAATCTTCTTCATTTCCGATCATAACATCGATATACTTTGCAATTTCCTTATTAACCTGCTGTGCCTTTTCTTTACCGCCGATATCCTTCCAGAGAGAAGGACGGTAGTTAAGGTCATACGAAACGATCGTTCCGTATTTTTTTGCAGCCTTAACAGCCTCAATTACAACCTCAGCGGTTGTATCTGAAAGTGCAGCAAAGATACCGCCCGTATGAAGCCATCTTACACCGAGAGTACCGAAGATGTAATCCCAGTCGATATCGCCTGCTTTAAGCTGAGAAGCGGCAGTATTACCTCTGTCAGAAACGCCGACTGCACCTCTTATACCGAAGCCTCTTTCCGTAAAGTTAAGTCCGTTACGCACGGTTCTGCCGATACCGTCATACTTAACCCACTTTACAAGTGAAACGTCAACACCGCCCTGAAGCATAAAATCTTCAACAAGTCGGCCGATTTCATTATCAGCAAGTGCTGTCACAACGCCCGTTTTGAGTCCGAAGCATCTTCTCAGACCTCGAGCAACATTGTACTCTCCGCCGCCTTCCCAGACGCGGAAGCTTCTTGCGGTTTTAATTCTTGAATCGCCGGGATCAAGTCTTAACATAACTTCTCCGAGCGAGAGCATATCAAAGGCACATTCATTCTGCGGTCTTAAATTAAGCTCCATTATATCAAACCTTTCTGTTGTTTTTTCTGTTTTTGTAAAAATCTTTCATTGTAGGATCCTGAATCATACGTGCAAATTCGTATAAATGTCTTGATTTAAAGAACAAGACAAACATAAACCTTATAATAATACTAATATCGGAATTATTTATAAAAGCCTTAAGCCATTTATTTCCTATACGTTTGCTTTCAGCTGACACGTATTCTTGTGCAGGTGTACCTATGGAGCAGGTACGATTATAAAGTATTGACTGATAGAGATACTGCAAGCAATAAGCTTTCAGAAATTTATATTCGGTATTTTTAAGATACACACATAAATCGTCAAACGACAGCGTAATTGAAAACTTACTTTGAGTAAACTCCGATGTAACGCTTGAGTTTTCTCTCGAATAATAATAATAAAGAGTAAGGTCAACTATACACGTTCTGATTCCTGTTGCAAGAAGACGGATGATATAATTTGCATCTTCACCATTGGCTATTCCGACAGGAAAACGGACTTTCAATGCCGCTTCTTTTCTGAAGAGTTTTGCACACGATGACTTACCGATAACATTACCGTTTACCTCTTTAAAAAGATCCTCGTGAGAAGCTTCGTGACAAGTGTATTTCTCAATCACGTTCATTTTTTCTTCAAGAGATGACGTATGCACCTGATGAGCCGAAACCAAATCACAATTTTTCTCTTCTATACATCTGACAAGTATTTCAACAGCCTGATAGTGCATATAATCATCGCCGTCAATAAACATAATGTAATCGCCTTCTGCAGACTCAAGACCTTTGTTTCTTGCAGATGAAACTCCACCGTTTTCCTGATGAATATATTTCACACGGCTGTCTTCTTCAATAAGCTTTGAAATAACTTCGGCAGAATTATCCTTACTCCCGTCATCAATACACAGAATCTCGATATTTTCATATGTCTGATTCAACAAGCTTCTGATGCAGTTTTCGATATACTCTTCAAGATTATAAACCGGTACAATGATACTGACCTTAGCAGGCATTCTGCCACCTCTTTTCAGTCGAATCTATAAATTTTATACACCAGAATATGCATTGAAACCGCCGTCAACAGCGATTGTTGTACCTGTTACAAAACCTGAATACTCTTTATCGCAAAGGAAGAGTAATGCGCCTGCAAGCTCTTCGGGCTCACCAAAACGTCCCATCGGAGTTGCGGCAAGAATTTTGCCTGTTCTTGCCGTCGGTGTACCGTCTTCATTCCACAAAAGAGCCTTGTTCTGCTGAGTTGAGAAGAAGCCGGGTGCAATTGCATTTACACGGATACCCATTTCTGCAAAATGCACAGCCATAAACTGTGTGAAGTTTGCTACTGCCGCCTTTGCTGCAGAGTAAGCAGGAATTTTGGTAAGAGGACGGAAAGCATTCATAGACGTTACCATAACGATACAACTATCCTCTTTCATTGCCATATCTCTTGCAAAAATCTGTGTAGGAATAAGTGTTCCGAGGAAATTGAGGTTGAACACGAAAGAAATACCCTGGGGGTCAAGATCAAAGAAAGTTTTAACATTCTCGTCCTTCTCAATAAGGTCGATTTTCTCAAGTGTTTCCTTGGTTGTTGTACCCTTCGGATTATTACCGCCTGCGCCATTAAGAAGAATATCGCAGGTGCCGAGTTTTTCAGCAATAATATCTCTTGCAGCATTCATGCTTTCAGGCTCAAGTACATTGCAACCGACAGCGATAGCTATACCGCCGTCTGCAACAATTTCATCTGCAACTTTCTGTGCTGCTGCTTCATTAAGGTCAAGCACGGCAACCTTAACACCCTGCTGTGCAAGTGTCTTTGCAAAGCCTGAGCAAAGCACACCGCCGCCGCCTGTGATTACAGCTACCTTACCTTTAAGACTTTTATGCTCTGTCATATATATTTCCTCCGTATTACTTTGATTTTTCTGCCGCTTCCCAGAGTCCGTTGAGATAAGCCGCACCGAGAGCCCTGTCATAAAGACCGTAACCCGGTCTTGCAACTTCGCCCCAGATCATTCTGCCGTGATCGGGTCTTATATATCCGTCAAAGCCTGCATCCTGCAAAGCCTTGACAATTTCGTACATATCAAGTGAACCGTCAGAAGAAAGATGTGACGTTTCATTGAACCAGCTTTCACGGATTTTAATATTTCTCAGATGCGCAAAATAGATTCTGTCGCCTACTTCACGAATCATCGCAGGAAGGTCATTTGAAGCGCTTGCTCCGAGTGAGCCTGTACAGAAAGTAAGACCGTTATACGGAGAATCAACAAGCTTCAGGAATTTTCTTATATCCTCGATATTCTTGATAATACGCGGAAGTCCGAAAATATCCCACGGCGGATCATCAGGATGAATAGCCATCCTGACATCACATTCCTCACAAACGGGAATAATTTCTTCAAGGAAATACTTAAGATTATTCCACATATCCTCTGCAGTAACATTCTTATATTTTTCGAAAAGCTCCTTGATTTCACCCATACGCTCAGTTTCCCAGCCCGGCATAGCGTAGCCGTTCGAGTTATCGTCAATTTCCCTGAACATATCTTCGGGACTTTTGCCTTCAACCTGAACACCATTGTAACTAAGGCAGGTTGCACCGTTGCCCATATCCATTGCAAGATCGGTCCTTGTCCAGTCAAATACGGGCATAAAATTATAACAAATCACCTTAACCCCTGCTTTAGCAAGGTTACGGATGCTCGTTTTATAATTTTCAATGTACATATCAGCTGTGGGTGCACCAAGCTTGATGTCCTCGTGAACATTAACGCTTTCAATGCACTCCATTGTAAGACCTGCCGCCTCAATCTCTTTTTTCATATCCATAATCATATCAAGAGGCCATGCTTCACCCGCAGGCAAAGCATGAAGAGCAGGAACAACACCAACAACGCCCGGCACCTGTCTGATTTCTTCAAGAGAAACAGTGTCTTTCTCCTTGCCGAACCATCTCATTGTCATTTGCATAAGATCAATCCTTCTTCAAATATACTTTATCTCCCTTTTCGGAAGATTCAAAAATCGCCAAAAATTCTTCAACGGCTTTTCCGCCTTCAATTGCATCAATCGGGAATTTTCTGTCTTCCTTAATGCAATCATAGAAATCATTGATAAGTGAACTGTGTCCCTTACCCCAATAGTTTTTGCCGACAAAGCCCGTGTTATCTGCAAGGTGAAGCTGTTCGATACCGCCGTCGGTGATTACATAAGCATTATCGCCTTCAAGACGAAGAGTCGCTTTCTCACAGACCACATCAATAATTACCGGAAGATTTTTTGAAAATGCCGTTGTTGCATTGTAAAGACCGAGTGTGCCGTCCTCATATTCAAAAATTGCGTGAACGGTGTCCTCTACTTCAATTATATCCTTTAGGTGGTCAGTAAAAACATGACCGGTGACACATTTTGTCTTTTTTCCCGAGATATATCGCATAAGGTCCTGAGTATGTATTGCCTGGTTTACGGCAACACCGCCACCTTCTTTCTCGATTGTGCCGTGCCAGTCGTCGCTGTAATAAGCTTCATCACGGAACCAATGAACGGTAGATCTTACTGCTTCGACATTACCGTAGGTACCTTTATCAACAAGAGACTTTACAAGAATCGCAGATTCATTATATCTGTTTTGGAAACATACACCGAACTTAGCATCGCTCAGAAGCTGAGCCATTTTGAGCTGTGAAAGACCTTCTGCCGAAATTGCGCACGGTTTTTCACAAAGAACGTGTATTCCCTGCGTAAGAGCCTTAACTGACATAGGCACATGAAGATAGTGCGGTGTGCATATATGAACGCAGTCAGGCTTATCTTCACTGAGCATTGTGTCATAATCGTAGTATGCCTTACAACCGTATTTAAGTGCCGCAGAGTCAGCCTTTTCCCTCACAATATCCACAACTGATGAAATCGTAACAGATTCCATCTCGCTGAGCGCCCTGAGGTGCGATTTTGAAACACCGCCGCAACCTACAACTGAAACTCTCATAATACCCCTCCGACAAAATCAATATGTGCTGCTCATATCCTCATTTACTACTGATACAACGTCTTGCTTTGCCTTTGAAGAAGCAACCTTCTTCATAAGAAGCTCGTAGTATTTATCCTCATCAATCGGAAGCTCAACCGTTTCACCTGTCCAGCTTGAATAATGAGCTGCATTGGAAATCATAAGACCTCTTATACCCTCATCGCCGTTTGCAATAAGCGGAGTACCGAAGAGGATGTGATCGGCAAATGCATTGAGAACGCCCGTGTGCTGGTCATTGATACCGTCTGTTTCAACATCAATTGCTTTGATATCAATGCTTGTAAAACCGCTTTCACAGTTAGCAATATTATCCTGAAGCGATTCAGCAAGCTCATAAAGTGTAATCTTACTGCCGTTTTCGCAGACAAGCTTAGCCTTATCCATAGTGATTTCAAGTCTGTTTGAACCCGGATAATCACCTGTTGTGGTAATGAACACACCTGTCGCTCCGTTCGGATACTCGGCATAGATTGTTACGTCATCCTCAACTTCTATATCGTGCCACTTGCCTTCATGACAGAAAGCACGGATCTTTGAAGGCATACCGCAAAGCCACTGCCACAAATCAAGCTGATGCGGTGACTGGTTGAGAAGAACACCTCCGCCTTCGCCAACCCAGGTTGCACGCCATCCGCCTGAATTATAATAAGCCTGAGTACGATACCAGTCAGTGATAATCCAGTTAACTCTGCGGATATCTCCGTACTCCTTGCTGTCAACTATCTCTTTAATTCTTCTATAAACGCAATTGGTACGCTGATTGAACATCATCGCAAACGTCTTATCCTGCTTTGCGGCAAATTCATTCATTTCACGTACCTGTTTTGTATAAACGCCTGCCGGCTTTTCTGAAACAACATGAAGTCCGTTTTTAAGGGCCTCAATAACAAGCGGCGGATGAAAATAATGAGGAACACAGATAATAACTGCATCAACCTCACCGCTTTCCATAAGCTCGGTTGCAGTGTTATATCTCTTTGCCCACGGAAGATTCTTCGCTGACCATTCAAGCTTTTCAGGAACGATATCCGCAACAGCAGTGATACGCATTTCTCTTATATAGCCGTTAAGGAAATTTTTAGCGTGGGCTGTACCCATATTACCCATACCGATGATACCGAAGCGAATCGGCTGAACCTCTTCTGCAACCTTATGCATAGCGTCTGCGGCAGCCTTGAAGGACTCTGCATGAGAAGCATATGTATGAACCTTCATTGCATTTTCAACATCGTCGGTAACCTCAAGATTTGAAAGTCCGTCAAACACCTTGAGATGCGGCTCAAGTGAAAGAACAGCAGACTGCTTACGTTTATCAAACTTTTTAAGAATCTCAACAAGCTGACCTTCGCCCTCGCCTGCAGGAACAACCTCGGCACTGTTATAAAGAGCATCCTTAACATGGAAGTATTCAATGTAATCTTCAAGCAAATCATATGCCTTGAGAGTATCAACGCCGCACTGAATAAAGTTAGCCGGATCAAATACTGCTCTGAGTTTGCCTTCACAAGCCTGAAGCACATCAAGGCATCGCTCAGCCGTATCACCGTAAATGCCTTTTTCGTTTTCGTGACAGCAGATAAGACCGTTTTCATCAGCGTAATCAACAAGAGCCTTTACTCGACGGATAACCTCATCTCTGTAGGCATCAAAATCGTCACCTTCATTAAAATAGAAGCTGAACATACGGATATACTTTGCTTCAAGTACTTTTGCAACTTCGACTGTATTTTTAAAAGCCTCAAAATGAGGTTTGAAATCGTCTTTAATATTAATTTTTCCGTAACCTGAACCGATTGAAGAAACAACCATTCCTTCCTTATCAATCTCAGCCTTCATCTCTTTAGCCTGTTCAACAGAAAGATTGTTTATGCTGAGCTCAGGTCCGAAACCTCTGAGTTCCATGTGTGTAATACCGTTAGCTTTACAAGCAGCCATCTGACCGCCTATCGTAGCTTCACCTGATTCATCACAAAAAGCTGAAAAAATAAAATGTGCCATATTAATTGCCCCTTTATTGTCAATTAGTGTCCATTCTAAACACATAGTAATTATAGCACAGCTGATATCGGAAATAAAGCATTAATTACATATAAACGCAAAAAAGTGCTCCAAAAAACGAAGCACTTTTTTGTAAGAAATATCAATTGAGAAAAATATTTTTGTTTGTTCGGATATACGAAGCAACTTTTGCATAAACGTCAGCACCGTCAGCTTCAATAAGTGATGCGAATTTCCCGTCCAGAACTTCCAACTCATTATTATCAACAGAGGTTGTTTCATCGTTTTCATCAAGCATGATGAATTCTTTTTCAAACACGTCTGAAAAATCTCCTCCGATAATATTTCTGACTGCTTCCAACGAAACCGAAAGCAACGGTTCACCGTTTGCGCGGAAAAATTCAGAAAGACTGTTTTTACTGTCTTCAAAAACATATCCGAATACATATGCATATTTTTCCGGCTCCGAAAGCGCTGAAAAAGCAGCGTTCATATCGGTTTCATCTTCAATTTTTTGCTGAATATGAGCACAAATTCCTATTATTAATCTGTAGTCATCAACAATCGAAAATGTATTTTCATCAATAGTTTTAAACTCTTTTCTGAGTGCTTTTTCTTTCTCAATTTCGGCAATTATACGTTCGCGTTCCTCGTTTCTTTTCCGGCCTGAAATCATGGCACGAATCCACACAAAAACAGTCAGAACAACAAGCAGAATCAACGCTGCACCTGCATACCAATGCTGAGAGATATATTCAAAAAATCCCATATTCATTCTCCTATCAACAGCTTATAAATTTCGCCTTTTTTATACCCTGAAAGCTTTGCCGCCTGTTTTGCGGCTTCGCTTACAGAAAGACCGTTTTCCACACTCTTTTTCGCCATCTCAACAGCATCATCAAGTGTCATTTCCTCATCATTCACAACAGGTTCTGCTCCGTGTATAACAAGAACGATTTCTCCCTTAAGACCGCCCGCTCCGTAAGCTTCAACTGCCTGAGAAAGCGTTGTTTTTATAACTTGCTCATGTATCTTTGTAATTTCCCTGACAATCGCAATTTCACGGTCTCCGAAGGCTGAAAACATATCCTTGAGTGTTGCGCCAAGCTTGTGCGGAGCTTCATAAAAAAGCATCGTTCTTGTTTCGTTTTTAAGCGAATCAAGATGTTCTCTTCTGCTCGGTTTATTGACACTCAGAAATCCTTCAAAAGTGAATCTTCCCGACGGCATACCCGATAACGCAAGAGCTGTTGTAAAAGCACACGGTCCTGGCACAGATTCAACCTTTATCCCGTTATCATGGCAGAGCTTGACAAGATCTTCACCCGGATCGGAAATTGCAGGCATACCTGCATCCGTAACAAGTGCACAGCTTTCGCCGCCAAGAATACGGCTTACAATCATCTCTCCACGTTCGCGTCGGTTATGTTCAAAATAACTCACCATATTCTTTTTTATACCAAAATGGTTTAAAAGTTTAAGCGTAACACGGGTATCCTCTGCGGCAATAAAATCACACTCATTAAGAGTTTCAACCGCTCTGGGAGAGAAATCTCCGAGATTTCCGATAGGTGTTCCGACTATATAGAGCTTACTCACTTTATGTTCTCCTTATATTCGCCGTAAATTTTAATAACTTCTTCACTTAGTTCACCGTTATCACCGTACATTATCAGCATCGGTTCAACGTTCAGATAGGGTTTACTTCCCTTTTTACCTTCAATCAGGAAAAGCCAGGGTCGTGTATCCGGTCTTTTTACAACAAAACGTAATCTTTTCGGTTCAATTCCAGCTTCTTTCATCGCGACTATTGTATCGCTCAGTCTTTCGGGACGGTTGCACATGCAAAGACGTCCGCCGAAATTCAGAAGATGAGCCGCAGCAGAAGTAACATCCGAAAGATTGCATTCAACCTCGTGTCTTGCGATAAGATCAGCCTGTGATGTACTTTTTATTCCGCTGTCAGCTGCCTTGTACGGCGGATTCATCGAAACAACATCCATTTTTCCGTGTTCAAATACAGACTTAATATCACGCAAATCGTGATTGAGGAAGGTGATTTTCTCTTCAGCTTCGCTGATTTTTGCAGATTCACAAGCCTGTTCGTATCCCTGTTTTTGAAGTTCGACACCCCAGATATGCTTTGCACATCCGTTTCTGTACCATAACATAGGGATAATTCCGCAGCCCGTTCCGAAATCGCAGGCATTTTCCTTGCGCTTCGGCGAAACAAAATCAGCAAGAAGAACCGCATCCGTACCGAATCCGTGTTCGTCCGACACAATAACGCTGACATCGTTACCAAGATATTCTTTTCGGAAATCTGCCATACAATCACCTCGCCGACATTATACTATCAAAAAAACAATATGTCAAAAAGAAAAACAGGGCAGACCGAAGTCCACCCTGCGTATGAAGTTTGATTATTCCTCTACGGGAGCAGCTACCGGGCAAGCGTCTGCACATGCACCGCATGAGACGCAAGCATCAGCATCGATCTCATACTTGCCGTCACCTTCAGCGATAGCACCTACCGGGCACTCAGCTTCACATGCACCGCAAGAGATGCAATCATCAGTAATTTTAAATGCCATTTTGTTCATCCTCCTTGTCCCAGATTTGATTACATTGTATCATATCACCGAAAAAATGCAATAGTTTTACAAAAAAATTCATTGAATTTCTACATTCGTATAATAATATTTTAAAATTTCAACATAATCCGCGCCTTGCCTTGCCATATAATCTGCTCCGTACTGGCTCATTCCCACCATATGACCGTTTCCGGTAACGTTGATTTTTATACCGTTTTCATCACTTTTCAAGGTGAAGCATCGGCTTCTCAATTCAAGCGCCGTACAGAAATCTTCAGATGATATTTTTTCATTGCAGATTTCAACATTCTTAACATATCCGTTTTCTGTTTTTTCCGATTTGCCTATCCAGTTTTCTTTTTCTGTGTTAAACACAACTCCGTCAATTTTTTCAAGCCGTGACCTGAAATCGTCATATGTAAATTCAACTTCTTTGCTGTAATCCGGAGAAAGCTTATCTCCGGGGCTTTCTTTTCCGACAAGATACGGTATTTTTTCCTTCCATACTGTTTCGGCATCCAGAGTTCTACCATTATTTAGATCGTGATAAACAGCAAGTATAGGTTTACCGTCATAGAACATCATTTTTCCCTCAATTGAATCAACTATTTCACCTGCCTTTTTTTCATATTTTTCAAAATTTACGCCCCATTTTTTTGCTCTCTCTTCTGCGTTAATATAACCCTGATGAATACCTGAATCATCGCTGATATCTGCACCGTTCAGGTCTTCTTCAACGCCCTTGTTTTTTGTGTATACAGCGTATGTATAGCACGCCACTGCCTGCGCTTTGAGTGCTTCATCGTGATACGAAAAATCCATCTCTGCAGCCAACGATCCTATGATGTATTCTCTTTCGCTTACCGTTTCTACCTTACCGTTTTCACTCTTCATAACACTTATATATCCGTCATTTTCCTGTGTTGAAGACACCGCTGAAACAGGCTTCTCGCGCGTGTCTTTCATTACCGCAAGAGGTATAATAATCATTGAAATTGTAAGAATTGAGCATGTTAAAAATATATGTTTCATTTTTTGTTCCTCCCATGCTGAAATTCTATGCAGACAAGCTTTAAATAATTACTTTTTACACACCAGAAATATCTGCAATTTTCTTGACTTTACAACTCATTATATTGTATAATGTTCTGAAATATTATTTGGCGGTGAAACTATGGGTTCTTATATAACTCCGATTACAAACGAAAACGTTGAGTTTCTTGTAGAAGAGCTCCGTAAACATAATAAAATCAATCCCGACGACTTTAACAGATACGGTGTTAAGCGCGGTCTTCGTAACGCTGACGGTACAGGCGTCATGGCAGGTCTTACAAAAATCAGTTCTGTTGACGGTTACTACATCAACGACGGTGAAAGAGTTCCGAAAGAAGGTAATCTTTTCTTCCGCGGTGTCAATATGTCCGACATCGTAAAAAACTGTCAGGAAGAAAACCGTTTCGGCTTTGAAGAAGTTGCGTGGCTTCTTATTTTCGGTTCACTTCCGACGGCTCGTCAGCTCGAAAAATTCAGCCAGATTCTTGCTGAATGCAGAAATCTTCCTGACGATTTCATTGAAGACATGATTATGAAGGCTCCCTCACCCGACATCATGAACAAAATCACACGTTCGGTTCTTGCTCTTTATTCCTACGACAAGAATCCTGATGACCTTTCAATTGAGAACGTAATCCGTCAGTCAATTCAGATCATTGCACAGATTCCCGTAATTATGTCATATGCATACCAGGTAAAAAGACGTCATTATTACAAGAAGAGTATGTACATCCATCCGACTAAACCGAACCATTCAACAGCTGAAGCGGTTCTCCATTCAATGCGCTCAAATAAGACGTTCACGGATGAAGAAGCAAAACTTCTTGACCTTTGCCTTATGGTTCACGCGGAACACGGCGGCGGTAACAACTCAACATTTGCCGCAAGAGTTCTGACTTCAAGCGGAACGGATACTTACGCTGCATACGCTGCTGCCATCGGTGCACTTAAAGGCCATAAGCACGGCGGTGCCAACATAAAGGTTTCCGAAATGTTCAACCACATCCGTGAGGGCGTAAGTGATACATCGAACGAAGGTCAGATTGCCGATTTCCTTGAAAAAATAATAAAAAAAGAAGCAGGTGACCGTTCAGGCCTTATATACGGTATGGGTCACGCAGTTTATACTCTTTCTGACCCAAGAGCAGTTATCCTCAAAGAAGAAGCAAGAAAATTTGCAAAGAAGACCGGCTATGAGGAAAGATTCAATCTTATTGAAACAGTTGAACGTCTTACTCCCGAAGTCTTCCTTAAAGTTAAAGGAAGCAAAAAGCCGATCTGTGCAAATGTTGATATGTACTCAGGTCTTATCTACGAAATGCTTCAGATCCCTGAGGATATATTCACTCCGCTTTTCACTACCGCAAGAATTGCAGGTTGGTCTGCACACCGTCTTGAAGAGCTGATGACAGGCGGCAGAATCATCCGTCCTGCATATAAGAGCGTTTCAACAAGAAGAGAGTACATCAAGATCGACGCCAGAATCGATAAATTTACTCTTGATTCCGAATATATACCGTTCGAAGAAAGGATAGGCAAATAAAATGAAAACACCAAAGAATGACAGCCTGATCTTAAGAATTCCTTTTTTTGCTGTTCTTGCAGCAATTCTTATAGCCGTCCCGCTCAGAGTTTATCAGTACGCAAAACTGATTAATCCCTCAACAGGTTTTTTTGACGGAACAGACTTTTCTGTTATTGTTGTTTACGGTATTCTTGCCGTTGCAATGATTGTCTGCATAGTTTTACCGTACATCAGTCATAAATCAATTCCGACCGTTACTGTCGGCAAAAATTCCAAGGTGTTTCTTGCTGTTTCACTTATTATGGCAGCAGGTGCGGTTATTAACGGTGTTGACCTTGTTACAGATTTCATTGATCTTATCAGCAATGCCCCGAGGTATCTTGACCGCGATGGTTTATCGGCATATATTTCAGCTCAGGGCGGTACACTTCTTATTGCAGAAGGATTCTTCTCTGCTTTGTCCGGATTCCATTTCCTTATTTCCGGATTGTCGGCACTCAACGAAACCGCAGTTTCAAAATTCAGAATTCTTGCGCTCAGTCCTGTTGTATGGTGTGTGTTCCGTCTGCTTTACAGATTCAAAAGAACAATTGCTTTCACAAACGTTTCCGATCTCTTCCTTGAGCTTTTCGCAATCGTTTTTGCAATGGTATTCTTCCTCGCATTTGCACAGATAAGATCAAAGATTGACGCTGAAAATATTTTCTGGAAAATATACGCTTACGGTCTTCCTGCAGCAATGTTTGCACTCGTGTGCTTCATTCCGAAGCTTATCCTCCTCTTAACGGGAAAAAGCGAACTTATCAACCCCCTTCATCCTGCTTATATCAGCGATCTTACCATTGCCGTTTATGCAATTTATGTATGCATTTCATCGTCAAAAGCTGAAAGCAACGTCAAAGAGAAATAATTGATTTGAGGATCAAATTATGTTTTTTGAAAACGTAAAAATTGCCGCACAGCAAGTCGGCATACTTTATGTCATCGTTCTTATCGGTGCAATAAGTGACAGAATCGGATTGTTTTCCGAAAAAACCGCCAAGGCATGTACAGATTTGCTTTTTTATATAATCACACCTTGCGTAATTATACGATCGTTTCTTAATCAGGAATTTACTAAGGAAACCGGTATAAAACTGCTTATCGCTGTAGGTTGCGGTTTTCTTATGCATTTTGTCGCTATCGTGCTTAATATGCCTTTGTACCGTAAAGGTGACCGTGAAAAAAATATACTTTTCAGATACAGCTCTATTTACGGAAACGTCGGTTATATGACACTTCCTTTGACAGAGGCTATTTTAGGCGATGAGGGTGTTTTTTACTGTTCAGCAGTTGTTATGGCTTTCAACGCTGTTTCTTTCACCCACGGTGTTTATATAATGAACAATGTGGACGGAAAATTTGATAAAAAGAAGCTTATTCTGAATCCCGGAGTTCTTTCGGTTCTTATCGGTTTACCGCTGTTCCTTTTTAAAATCAGGCTTCCGACTCTTATCAACGAACCGATTTCCTATCTTGCTTCAATGCAGACTCCGATAGCAATGCTTATTTTCGGAACCTTCCTTTCGCATACAAAGCTCAACGATATTTTCAAGCACAAGAAAATTCTTCTTGTAGCGTTTATGAAGCTTTTAGTATTGCCGGCTGCGATGGTAGGAATTTACTACCTTTTAGGCATCAGCGGAACATTGCTTATTGCGCTTACAATTTCTGCCTGTGCTCCGACAGCAAACAACACGGTAATGTTTGCCGCAAAATATAACAAAGACACAAGCCTCGCCGCACAAATCGTTGCGACAGTCAGCTTTATGTCTATAATTACAATACCGCTTATAATTGCCGCCGTGCAGACGATTGCTTAGGAGATTTTGTGATGATTGATAAAATTCTTTCAAATGCAGCACCGATTTACGGTTTCTGTCCTTTTGAAAAAATCAAAGACTCTCTGATTGACTGCAGAGCAAAAAACAGACTTCCCGAAAATCCGAAAAGCGTAATTGTTTTGCTGTTTCCGTACTACCTCGGTAACAGTGCATATGAAGGCTCAGATATTTCAAAATATGCGGTTGTTCCCGATTACCACGACACTATCACCCCGATTCTCCTTTCAGCTTCACGGAAACTGAAGGAAGCTTATCCCGATGAAGAGTTCGTAGTTTTTACCGACAACTCCCCTATTCCTGAGGTCAAAGCGGCTGTTTCGGCCGGACTCGGAGTAAAAGGACTCAACGGGCTTTTCATTAACAAAACATACGGTTCATGGGTTTTCATCGGAGAAATTGTTACAACAAAAATTTTTGATTATCAGAATACCGAAGACCCGATTTGTATCGGATGCAGAAAATGTATTGATTCCTGCCCGGCAAAAGCAATCAGCGTTGACGGCATTAATCCCGAAAAATGTCTTTCCGCCATCACGCAGAAAAAAGGTTCACTTACAGAAGAACAGGAAATGCTTATCAAATCAAGCGGCTGTGCCTGGGGATGCGACATTTGTCAGAATGTCTGTCCTATGAACAGGAATATTAAGATTGAGCCGATTGACGATTTCAAAAACGGTGTCGAACTTAAGGCTCGCACTGATTCCGATATTTCCGACAGAGCTTATGCCTGGCGCGGAGATAAAATAATTAAACGAAATCTTGAAATTCTAAACAGATAAAGGAATGATAGTGTTATGAAACTTATTGTTGCAATAATCAACAGTGACGATTCTCAGACTGTCCTCAGCGAAATCACAAAAGCAGGATTTTATGCCACAAAGCTTTCAACAACAGGCGGATTTCTGCGTGCAGGTAACCTGACACTTCTTATGGGTGTTGAGGACGACAAGGTTGATTTTCTTCTTGAAATTCTCCGCACAAACTGCAGAAAGAGAGAAGAAATCACTTCCGTCTCACCTGCATTTGAAGGCGGTATGATGCCTGCAATCCCTGTTCAGATAACTGTCGGCGGAGCTACTGTTTTTGTCCTTGACGTTGAACAGTTCCACAAAATGTAATAAAGCAGGATTTTTTATGAACACTAAAATTTTTGATATGGTCACGGAGCTGATTAAAAACGGCAGGCTTCCGCACGCAATTCTCATTGATTCAGGCAGTGCAGAAGACCGTGACGAACTTGCTTTGTATATCTCTTCTTCATTCATTTGTCAGAGCGGTGTGCCCTGCGGGATGTGTAAAGACTGTCTTAAATTAAAAAACGGCACACATCCTGACGTTATAATTTTTGACCCTGAAGAAAATAAGGAAAAAACCTTCAAGGTTGATTTTGTAAGGGAAATCCGTGCAGACTCGTATATTCTTCCGAATGAAGCTAAATGCAAGGTATATATTTTAAAAAACACGGATAAGATGAACGCTTCGGCACAGAACGCTTTTCTTAAAACGCTTGAAGAGCCGCCTTCACACGCAAGATTTATTCTTTTATGTGAGTCCAGAGCAGCTCTTCTTGAAACAATTATGTCGCGTGTTACGCCGTTTAACCTCGGTGCCGATGACCATAGAATTACGGATGAATATGCCCTTAAAGCTGATGAGCTTGCCAAAAAGCTCGCTGTCGCTCTTACGGAAGTTACGGAGCTTAATTTTATGCGCCTTACGTCAGCTTTTGAAAAAGATAAAAATTTATTTCCCCTTTCACTCGCATCTCTGCAGCTTATTTTCCGCGATGCTGTTGCAGTTAACACAGGAAGTAATATTATTCTCAGCAACCACGAAGATACAGCAAAACGTCTTGCGGCAAAATTCCCGTTAAAAACGCTTATTGCGCTTGTCGAAAATACGGAGCATCTTTTTGACTGTATCAACAAAAACGCAAACAAAAATCTGCTCATAACCCGCTTCTGCAGTATCCTCAGGAACACTGCTTATGGCGGATAACTACCATATAAATCCCGGAGGTACCCACTATGTCAAAAGTAGTCGGAATACGTTTCAAAGAGGTCGGTAAAATTTATTACTTCGATCCCCTTGACGTTGAATTCAAAAAAGGTGACTTTGCAATTGTCGAAACCGTAAGAGGTATCGAATGCGGCGAAGTTGCAATGGAAAACAGAACAATAGATGACGAAGAAATCATAAAACCGCTTAAGCCGATTATCCGTCTTGCTACACCCGAAGACCTTAAAGTTGTTGAAAACAACAAGGTAAAAGAAAAGGAAGCTTTTGAAATCTGTCTTAAGAAAATAGAAAACCACAAGCTCGATATGAAGCTCGTGGATGTTGAATATACTTTTGACGGCAGTAAGGTTCTTTTCTACTTCACATCTGACGGACGAGTTGACTTCCGCGAGCTTGTAAAAGACCTTGCAAGCGTGTTCAGAATAAGAATCGAGCTTCGTCAGATCGGTGTGCGTGACGAATCAAAGATGAAGGGCGGTCTCGGAATCTGCGGAAGACCTTTCTGCTGTAACAGTTTCCTCGGTGACTTCCAGCCGGTTTCAATCAAGATGGCAAAGGAGCAAGGGCTTTCCCTTAATCCCACAAAAATCAGCGGTACATGCGGAAGACTTATGTGCTGTCTAAAATACGAGCAGAACGCATACGAACACCTCCTTCACGTAACGCCTAAGGTTGGTGCAATCGTTGACACTCCGCAGGGCAAAGGCTCTGTTGTTGAAGTCAATCTTCTTAAAGGAATGCTTAAAATCTGTCTTGACAGGTATCCTGAAGCTGCACCTGCAGTATATCACAGAAAAGACGTCAAACTTATCAAGGATAAAAGAATTACTGTTGATAAGTCAGAAATTGACGCATTAAAGGACATTGAGTAAAAATTAAGGACCGGATTTTCCGGTCCTTTGTTATTTTATTAAACTGAGTGCTGCTGCCGTTCCTGCAGCTATACCGCTTGCCCAAGCCCATTGGAGATTGAAGCCTCCGCAAGGAGCATCAACATCCAAAAGTTCACCTGTGCAGTAAAGACCGCTGACTTTTTTCGATTCAAGCGTTTTCATATCGAACTCATCTGTGCTGACTCCGCCGACGGTAATCTGTGCACTGTCAAAACCTCTTGTGCCTGTAACCGTAAAAATACAGTTTTTCATATTGTAAACGAATTTATTTATAGCATCGTCCCTCAGGTCACGTAAGGTTATATCCTGCCTGAAGCCTGAGTTTTTGATAATCAGATATCCTACCTTTTTAGGTAAGATTCCGCACAATGCATCCTCAAGCAAAAGCGACGGGTTTCGTTTTTTGGCTTTTGTGATGAATTCATACACCGCTTCGTTTTTCATCTCGGGAAGTATATCAAGACTGCATATGCAGTTGTTTCCCTTGACATTTCTGCTGACATCCATTATCGCAATTCCTGAAAGCCCGTAATCTGCGAAAAGCACTTCTCCTTCTGATTTGTCAAGTATTCTACCATTTTTATCCTTCAGCGAAACAGCTGCTTTAACTCTTATCCCCTTCAGAAATTTAAGATTCTCCTTAACCGTAAGCTGAACAAGTCCGGGATAAAGCTGTGTAACCGTATGTCCTAAAGATTTAATTATCGGATATCCGCTTCCGTCGGAGCCTTGTGAAGGTGACGCTTTTCCTCCTGTTGAAACAATAACCTTTCTGCACTCAATACTGTCATTGATAATAAATGAACTGCTGTTTCTTTTGACAGACGTTACCTTTGTATCAGTCATAACTTTTATGCCAAGGCGTTCCGCCTCAAATCTGAGACATTCAAGAACACTCGTTGCCGTGTTACTCATTGGATAAACCCTTGATTCGCTGTCGGAAACACACTCAAGACCTATTGAAGAGAAAAACTCCATAATTTTCTTCGGAGGGCAGGCTTCCATAACAGCCGAAACAGCCTTTGTATTATAGCTTTTCGCATTTGCGGTAAGATTTGTAAGGTTACATCTGCCGTTGCCTGTTGCGAGAATCTTCTTTCCTATTTTAGGTAAAGCTTCTATCAGCACGACCGAAAGCTTATTATATGCCTTCTTCGCACTTATTGCCGCAACAAGCCCTGATGCTCCTGCACCTATAACGGCTATATCATACATCGGTGTCACCTCCCGGAATTGATTTAATACTATCATAAATCTCCGCTTTTAGCAATATTAATTTATCAAAGAAAACGGAGGTTAATAACATGATAATTGATTTGTTTGCCGACAGCAAAGCGACTGCAAAAGAGGATAAACTGCTGACAGAAGAAACCAAACGGGTTATCCGGGAGCTTAACAAGGCATATCTGCTGTTCAATGAGGTTACAGACCCTTATGAAACCGAATCTCTGATTTACAGAATGAAGGAGTTGGAAACACACTACAGCTATCTTATAAAAGAGGCCAAGCTCGGTAAAATCCATAATCCCTGTTTCATCGGCGGTATAAACATATGAAAGCTATCGTAATTATACTGTTTGCTGTCGGCGCTTTAGCTGTTTATATTACGGCGGTAAAAAGCGGACATTTTTTCAAAAGCCTGATAATTTCTGTCTTTCAGGGCCTTGCTTCGCTTCTTGCGGTTAACGTAGTTGGTCTTGTTACAGGAGTTACGATTGCATTGAATTGGTATGCCGTTATTTTTGCAAGCATCTTCGGCACTCCTGCCTGTATAGCTCTTCTTTTTCTTGACACTTTATTCAGATAAAACAATTAAACAGTTGTTTTTTTCTTGTGTTTGATATATAATAACACCATATACTCCGTGGAAGTGATCTTTTGAAAAAGAAACGCAGGTTTACGAAAGTAATTTGCCTGATTCTGGCTGTTTTATTGACAGGTGTCTGGATTTACAGCAACTTTACAATCCATACGGTTGAAGCTGAGCTTTCATCCCCAAAGGTTTATGAAGAAATACGGGTTGCTCTTATTTCCGACCTTCATCTCGCCTTTTATACTGACTGCGACAAAATAATTGAAATGGTCAGTGAAACTGAACCGGACGTTATTTTTATGCTCGGAGATATGTATTCAAGAAGGCAGACCGGCAAAATTGAACGCGTTATAGATTTTACTGAAAGGCTTTCCGAAATCGCAGATGTTTATGCCGTTACGGGTGACCACGATTATGACGAAGAATACAAGCAAAAGCTTGACAGCCTTGAAAAAGTTTTTCTGCTTGATTATGAATTCCGAGACGTAAATATCAAAGGTAACAATCTCAGAATTTACGGAATAGACAATGTATATTTTTCGGATACTTTTGACCTTGCAAACGAATTTGAAACACCACCGAATGACAGAATAAATATTCTTCTTTCACACATTCCGTCAATGCCGCATTACGGTGACTTCGGATTTGACTATATATTCTGCGGAGATACACACGGCGGTATGATTCGCCTGCCGATACTCGGAAGCATTTATTTTAACGGATACATCTTTCCTGAAATTACTTATCACGGAATTGTTACCGACAAGGGTCTTTATGAATTCGGAGACACAAATCTTTACGTAACCTCGGGAATTGGGCATTTCCCCCTCCCCCTTCGTTTCAACTGCAGACCTGAAATATGTTTAATTAAAATCAAAGGAGAGTAAAAAATGAGCTACGCTGACAAACTGTTTATTGATATGTGTAAAAACATTCTTGAAAACGGCACAGACACAAAGGGCGAAAAAGTCCGTCCCGTATGGGAGGACGATACGCCTGCTTACACGCAGAAGCTTTTCTGTGTCGTAAACAGATACGACCTTAAAAAGGAGTTTCCCGCGCTTACATTAAGACGCACAGCTTTCAAGTCCTGCGTTGATGAAATCCTTTGGATTTGGCAGAAAAAGTCAAATAACATCAACGATCTTAATTCTCACATCTGGGATTCATGGGCAGACGAAAGCGGCAGTATCGGCAAGGCCTACGGCTATCAGCTCGGTGTTAAGCACCAATATAAGGAAGGTATGTTTGACCAGGTTGACAGAGTTCTTTACGACCTTAAAAACAATCCGTTCAGCCGCCGTATTATGACCAACATTTACAATCACCATGACCTTAATGAAATGGGACTTTATCCCTGTGCATACAGTATGACATTCAACGTAACTCAGGGTGAAAACGGCAAGCTTGTCCTCAACGGAATCCTTAACCAGAGAAGCCAGGATGTGCTTGCGGCAAACAACTGGAACGTTGTTCAGTACTGTGTTCTTCTTCATATGTTTGCACAGGTATGCGATATGGAAATCGGTGAATTCGTACACGTTATCGCAGATGCTCATATTTATGACAGACACATTCCCGTAATTGAAGAGCTAATAAAGCGTGAGCCTCTCCCCGCACCCACTTTCTGGATCAACCCCGAAATCAAGAATTTCTACGACTTCACGGTTGATGATGTAAGGCTTGACAACTACGAAACACACGAGCAGATCAAAAACATTCCTATTGCAGTCTGAGGTAAAGTAATATGAATTTAATTGTTGCAGTTGATAAAGAATGGAACATCGGAAACAAGAACGATCTTCTTTTTTATATTCCCGATGACCTTAAATTTTTCCGTTCGAAGACAATCGAAAAAGTTTGCGTTATGGGAAGAAAAACGCTTGAATCCTTCCCGAATTCAAAGCCGTTGAAAAACCGCGTAAACATCGTACTTTCAAGAAACAAGGAGCTTGAAGTTGAAGGTGCAACCTTCGTTTCTGACCTTGATGAACTCAAAACAGTTCTCTCGCAGTACAACAGCGATGACATTTACGTTATCGGCGGCGAATCAATTTACACCTTACTTTTGCCTATGTGTGATACGGCAATCATCACGCACGTTGATGCTGTCGCAGACGAGGCTGACAAAAAGTTTCCTGCACTCTCACCTGACGAATGGGAGCTTTCTGACGATTCAGGCGAGCAGGAATGTAACGGATATAAATTCCGTTGGTGTGAGTACAAGAGAAAATAACAAGAACGCTCGGCTTAAACCGAGCGTTTATCTTTTGCCAGATGAGCTGTGCTGTTAAGATAGCAAAGCTCAATGTCATATCCGTAGGGTCCTGTATTTTCCTTATAAAATATAATTTTCGTAACCCCCGTATTGGAAAAAGCAGGGTCAAAAAGGCGTGTGTCCTGTGCCTTTACAGCATGCAGAAAAATGTCGGTATTAAATCCGCCGTGAGCAACGCACATTACCTTTTCACCGTTATGATAGCGGTTTTTCAGGTAAGCTATTACATTTTCTGCTCTTCTGCGGTGAGAGTCCTGATTCTGACCGTCACCGTTAATAAGATTTCCGCTGACATCTATGCCTTCGGGAGCAAGTATTTTTCCGTCAAACTCAGCATTAAGTTCGTCAAAAGTAACAGCAGAATAATCCTCACCTATACCGCATTCAATAAGCCACGGCATTGTATAAACATACTTTTCCGAGCACTCATTCTGCATAACAGCAAGGTAAGCAGTCATTGTTGCACGACGTAACGGACTTGCAAAAACTGCATCGAATTTTACATCCTTGTAGTACTCACCGAGCATTTCTGCCTGATGCTTGCCAAGCTCTGTTAACGGAGGGTTTACCAATTGGTCACGTGTAAGTTCTTCCTCGGGGACACCGTAACCATCCTTAATGTTTGTGCAGGACTGACCGTGTCTTACAATATAAAGTTCCATTTCGATAATCGGTGTCTGCTTTTCCATTATTACACTTCCATTTTATATTTTGTACGAAATTGAATTTATCTCAACGGTGAACTCAGCATTCTGAGCCTCTTCTGTGCTGACTGTAAACTGAGGATAAAGCATCTTCGGCTCAAGATGCTCCTTATCTGTATGCGAGTCAACAAAGCTAAATTCAATCGGCTCACCGTTTCGTCTGATAACAATATTCTTCTTTTTCAGGTGGAAAAATACCGGAGATTTGATTGAAAACTTCGTAACGTCACCTTTAACGCTTTTGGTTGCTTTAAGGTTCTTTACCTGAAATATCATTTTACCTTCGCAGCAGACTGAAAGACTGTCAGGATTGTTAAAAACAGTACATCCTCCGCGTCGCTTAAGCCAATAGTGCATATGCTCAACGCTGACAGACGGATGTAAAATGATTGTATCGGCATCCATTCTTGAAAGAAGAGAATCTATTCGCCTATTAGCCTTAATCCATTCATCATCGTTAAGGTGATCTGGGAAAAACTTGCCGTCCATCAGCTTCCAGCGGAAATCATTGAACACAATACCCTGAAAATACGGAGGTACTTTTCCCGGGAAAGAATCGAACAAGTCCTCATAAAGCTTCATAGAGGTTTCAAAAATGTGCTCGGGTGAAAACTGAGTTGAAACAACACTGTTCACATTGCTTCGGTTATAAATATATTCGCCCTTATCGCAGAAGCCTATTTTCATCTTTCTGCGGAGAATTTCACAGCAGTATTTCTCATCCTCGTGCTTGATTGTGTCGAATTTAACGTTATTCTCTCTTAAATTTTTGACACAGACATTCATATGAGTCTGCGTAATAAACCTGTTTTTCGGGTCGTTAAGGTCATACACGCCTGTTTCAAGTAACGTCATATAACGGTAGTGAACAATCGTAGGTCTGCCGTTATAATACTGAATAATTCTGTATGTAACAAGGTCAACCTCATCATAGACCGAATCAAAAAAGCTGCATACCGATTTGATTGTTTCAGGTTTAACGGTATCATCGGAATCTAGGTAAAAAATATACTTACCCTCTACCCTGTCAAGAGCAAAGTTCCTTGCCTGCGAGGCACCTTCGTTAACCTTGGTGTAAAGAAAAACATTCTCATATTTTTCAGCGTAGCTTTTGCAGATTTCTTCGCTTGAATCGGTTGACCCGTCATTGACGAGAAGAATCTGCATTTTATCAAAAGAAAGTGTCTGCTCCAGAAGCGACTGCATACATAAATCGAGGTATTTTTCGACGTTGTAAACAGGTATAACTACGCTGACAAGATACTTGAAATCATCCAACGAAGTCACCTCCGAGCAGTTTACGGCTCAATTTGCAGCCGAGTGTCTTGAGCTTACCGTCCTTGCGGCAATAAAATTTATAGTGAAGCCATGCGCCAATACATTTTTTGAGCATATCGACACCGTATTTACCCGAGAAAAAGTTGCGTACAACCGAGTCTGGTATCATCGGAAGAACAACCTCTTTATAATAAACATTTATTCCGTTAACTTTAAAATCACCGAAATATGAATCTTCGTCAAGAAGCATATCAACATCCACGCTAAATGATGCACGAATCCAGGCAAGAATAAGGACAGAGTCGTTGAAAGCTCTTACTGTGCTTTTTAGTACTTCAAAGGTTTCGGCATTCATATTCGCAAGAAGTGCAGTAAAAACAGCTTTTATAAAAAAGATTGATGCTTTATCATTCTGTGTAAGGCTGAATATTTTTGCATATTCCTCAATATAAGAGATACTGTCATCGGATGTGTATTCATTTTTTGAATCAGAATAAACAAGAACTTCGTGCAGAGCGTTGCAATTATCATAACGAAGATAGTCTGCAATAAAAATCATAATTGCCAAAGTGCTTGTTCCGCAAATAGAAAGTGCATTATTTTTAATTATATCCGTTGAAAGAAGATAATTGAAATGAACAGCCTTGCCTGCCGCTTCTTCGAGAGAAAAGCTTTCAGAAAAAGTTTTGTTACATTCACCGTTTTGGATTATTCCTGCATTACATACCGCAGAGTTTCCGCGTGAAGCTACAATAAGCTTTTCGATTGCATCAGGTGCAAAAATCACACTTTCGTCGGAAAACATAAGGAATTTTCCGCGTGAAATTTCAATTGCTTTGCTGACAGACTGTACCTTGTCCTCAGCGTTTACAAGAACAATTTTTTCTGTATATTCCTGCGGTAATTTTTCAAAAAATCTACTGTCCGTTTCCCCGCAGATTAAAAGTTCGGCAGGTGTATTCCCGGAGAAAAGAGAACTGCAGAATCTGCCCAATTTTTCGCTGTCCGTAACAGCAGGTAAAATTACGCTTAAAACTATTGATGACATCCAAAAACCACCCTTCGGCTATATCGAATAAATTGTAACATATATATTTTTATTATTCAAGAAAAAAGACTGCCTATATATTAAAATACGGCATACTAAAATACATTTTTATACTTGATAAATTTACAGGAAATGGTATAATAACTCTATATGTAAACTCAGGAGGGATTTCCATGAATAAAGGAAAATACTATATAACCACTGCGATTGCTTATACTTCACGTAAGCCACACATCGGTAACTCTTACGAAATTGTTATGACTGATGCTCTTGCACGCTACAAGCGTATGCAGGGTTACGATGTCTTTTTCCAGACAGGTACTGATGAACACGGTCAGAAGATTGAAGAAATTGCAAAAGAAGCAGGAATCACACCCAAGGAGCACGTTGATAAAGTTGCAGGCGAAATCAAGGATATCTGTGACCTTCTTAACACTACTTACGATAAGTTTATCCGAACAACAGATGACTACCATGAAAAGGTTGTTCAGAAAATTTTCAAAAAACTTTATGAGCAGGGCGATATTTACAAGAGCGAGTACGAAGGAATGTACTGCACTCCCTGCGAATCTTTTTGGACTGAATCTCAGCTCGTTGACGGTAAATGTCCCGACTGCGGTCGTGACGTAAAACCCGCAAGAGAAGAAGCCTATTTCCTCAAGCTTTCAAAGTATCAGAAGCAGCTTGAAGATTATATCGAAAGTAACGAAAACTTTATTTACCCCGAAAGTCGCAAAAAGGAAATGCTTAACAACTTCATCAAGCCCGGTCTTCAGGACCTTTGCGTTTCCCGTACATCTTTCAAGTGGGGTATTCCTGTTGATTTTGATCCGAATCACGTTGTATACGTATGGATTGATGCTCTTACTAACTATATCACAGGTATCGGCTACGATCCCGACGGTTCAAGCGATATGTACAAGAAGTATTGGCCTGCTGATGTTCACATTATCGGTAAGGATATCGTAAGATTCCACACAATCTACTGGCCTATTATGCTTATGGCTCTTGATGTACCACTTCCCAAGCAGGTATTCGGTCATCCGTGGCTTCTTTTCGGTACTGACAAGATGTCAAAATCAAGAGGTAACGTTATCTATGCCGATGACCTTGTTGAGCTTTTCGGCGTTGACGCTGTAAGATACTATCTTCTTTCAGAGATGCCCTACACTTCTGACGGTTCAATCACATACGAGACAATTATCGAAAGATACAATTCTGACCTTGCCAATACACTCGGCAACCTCGTTAATCGTACGGTTGCAATGACAAACAAGTACTTCGGCGGTGAGGTTATGTCTGCTGATGTAACAGAAGACATTGACAACGAGCTGAAGACGCTTGCAGTTGATACCGTCGCTAAGGTTGATAAGCTCTTCGGCGAGTACCGTGTAAGCGACACACTTGAGGCGATCTTTTCACTCGCAAAGCGTTGCAACAAATATATCGACGAAACAATGCCCTGGGCACTTGCAAAGGACGAAGAAAAGAAAGCAAGACTCGGTACAGTACTTTACAATCTTCTTGAAGGTATCAGATTCACTGCAGTTCTCCTCTCACCCTTTATGCCTGAAACAGCACAGAAGATTTTTGAGCAGATAAACACAGACGTAACATCATACGATAGCCTTGAAAGCTTCGGTGGACTTAAGGTCGGCACAAAGGTAGGCACTGCAACTCCCCTCTTCGGCAGAATTGATGTAAACGAGATGTTTGAAAAAATCGAAGCTAAGAGAAAGGCTCAGGAAGAAGCTGAAAAGAAAGAGGAAAGACCCGAAATCGTAGGTCTTGCACAGATCGGCATCGAGGACTTCGCAAAGGTTGAATTAAGAGTTGCCGAAATCAAGGACTGCGAGCCTGTCAAGAGAGCCAAGAAGCTCCTTAAGCTTACACTCGACGACGGTACAGATACACCGAGAACAGTTGCAAGCGGTATTGCAAAATGGTATAAGCCTGAAGACCTTATCGGCAAGAAGGTTGTACTCGTCGCAAACCTCAAGCCTGCAGTTCTCTGCGGTGTTGAAAGCTGCGGTATGATTCTTGCAGCTGACTGTGCAGAGGATGATGTCAAGGTTATTTTCGTTGAAGGTATGCCTGCAGGAGCAAGAATAAGATAATGTATAAGCATATTTTTGACACACACGCTCATTATGACGATTTAAAGTTTGATGAGGACAGAGATGAGCTTTTGCGAAAACTCCCCGAAAACGGCGTTGAATACGTTATAAACTGCGGCTGCGATTTAAAATCCTGCAAAAAGAGCATTGAAATCTGCAAAAGCTTTGATTATTTCTACTGTGCACTGGGTATTCATCCGAGTGAAATCGGTGATGAAAGCTATGCTGAATTTGAAAAAATCAAAGGGCTTTGCAGTTATGAAAAATGTGTTGCCGTTGGCGAAATCGGACTTGATTATCATTACGATTTCGTTCCGAAGGATAAACAGCTTGAGTTTTTCGAAAAACAACTGCAATTTGCCGTTGAGGCAGACCTGCCTGTAATCGTACACGACCGTGAGGCTCACGAGGACACACTGAATCTTCTAAAGAAATATAAGCCAAAGGGTGTTCTGCATTGCTTCTCCGGTAGTGTCGAAATGGCAAAAGAAATTATAAAGCTCGGCATGTACATCGGTCTCGGCGGTGCGGTTACATTCAAGAATGCACGTAAACCTCTTGAGGTTGCAGAATTTCTTCCCGAAGACAGACTGCTCCTTGAAACCGACTGCCCGTATATGGCACCCGTACCTCACAGAGGCAAACGTTGCTCTTCGGATATGATTGCTCTGACAGCAGAAAAAATTGCCGAGGTCAGAAACACCGACACCCAGCAACTCATAAATAAAACAAAAGAAAATGCTTTTGCACTTTTCGAAATAAGATAAAATTAACGGCAAGGAAATCCTTGCCGTTGTTTTATGCCATAAGCTGAGAAACTATATTTGAATAAATTGATACGGGATCTGATAAAAACTTTTCCTTAACCGCAAGAGCCTGCTCATAATCTGCAACAAAAACTGTAACAGTCATAAGCTCATCTTCACCGTCAAGGACTGACATTGTAATATTACAGCCTTTTTCAAGACGTGTGATTTCAATTTTATGCTCTCTTTCGCGACGAAGACGCGTCTGCAGTCTTAATGCTGCATTAAGAGCACTTTCACGCACTGTATACGGCAAATCCTTTTCAAGCGTTGATGTGTTCTGTTTGCCGATTTCGGTTATATAAAGCTCCGGATCTTCTCCGTCTTCCGCACGTACATTGCCGTTTTCAATAACCTCACTCAGAGCCTGGTTGAGTTCAAAGTAATTTGCAAGACCTTCTTCACAGATAATGTTATTGAGCTGACCTTTTGTTATGGGCGTATCAAGATGTGAAACAAGGTAGCATATAAGAGTTTTGATTTCGTTACGGTTACGAAGTCCGCCGGGTTCAACACCTTCGGTAAATGCATCGTAAAGTTCCACTTTATCACCTCATAAATCAGATTATCTCAATTTCAACAGGCTGACGTTTTTTGAAAATATACACGCTGTCAAAACCTGCATTTTTCGCGATTTTCATACCCTCTTCAATTCCCGCACCAAGATGATAGGTGAAATGAGAGTCAGAACCGACAGTAATCATCTTTCCTCCGAGCTCTTTGAATCGCTTTACTATACTTTCATCGGGCATCGTTATACCGATCGGCTGACGAAGACCTGATGTGTTGATTTCAAGAGCCTTATCTTTTGAAACGAGGATAGAAAGAATTTCATCAATGTCCTTCTGATATTTCTGCATATTTACGGGAATTTTATTTTCGCCGACAATATATCTTAAAGGATATGTAAGATGAGCAAAGGTATCAAATTTTGCCCAATCCGCAAGAAGCTTCAGCTCATAGAAGTATTTGTCAAGCAGAGCTTCAATATCCATACCCTCATATTTAAGCTCGCAGAAATCGTCAGTTTTTCTGAGATTGTGGATTGAGCCGATAACAAAATCGTAATCCCTTGAATTTATAAGAGCTTCGGAAGCTTCAATGTCGTATGTAGGCTCGCCAAGCTCAATGCCAACGCAAAGCTCTATTCTGTCCTTATACATTTCCTTTGCCCTGAGCATATCTTTATATGAATTCTCGGCATCCTTATCAAAGCCTTTTTCCGTGAAATAATCCATTTCAACATGGTCGGTAAAAGCTATTATCTGAATGCCTTTTTCAATTGCAGCTTCGCACATTTCCTCTATAGGATAATTTCCGTCAAAGGAATTATTTGTGTGCGTATGCATATCAACAAAATTTTTAAAAATCATTAAAACACTTCCTAAAATATTCTACGATTTATGATATAACAAATCGCAGATTTTTTCAACAGTTTTGGAAAATATTATAAATCTGTTAAACTCCTGAATAAAATGTTTTTTATCGTTAAAACTACCATTGAGCATAGTTCAGGAGATGATTATATGTTAGACAAAATCTCGTTGATTTTGGTCATCGTCGGCGCTTTAAACTGGGGCTCAATCGGTCTTTTCCAATTTGACATTGTAAGCTGGATAGGCGGCGGACAGGATGCAATCGTGAGCAGAATTATCTACACGCTTGTTTCACTTGCCGGTGTCTGGTGCATTTCAATGCTTTTCAGGGACAGAAGCGATGTTGAAGTCGGTACAGTTGAAACAATGGATTAACAGCCGACCTGCGGACAGGAAACCCCTGTCCGCTATTTCTTTTAATTGACAAAGATACTGCATAGCTATATAATAATACTAAGTAAACTTTAAAAGGCAGGGATCATTATGAACAAAGAACCGTTAAGATTTAAAAACGGAAAATTCAAAATTATGCTCATCGGTGATTTGCACGAAAGCTATGATATGTATTCGGACAATGCTGCAAACAAAGCCGATGATATGAATGCCCTTCTTACCAAAGCAGTTGAAGAGCTGAATCCTGACCTCGTTGTTTACCTTGGCGATAATGCCGGCGCAGACAATGAAATGCAGATGCGTTCGGTTATCAGCCGTATTCTCTACCCCGTTTCTTTGAGGGATATTCCGTTTGCTGTTGTTTTCGGCAATCACGACCGCGAATGTGCAGTAAGTCTCAGGGATCAGATGCGCCTTTACAGAGAGCACGATAACTGCTATATGTTCAATGCTGACGATTCAATTACAGGCTACGGAAACTGCAACCTTCTTATAAAGTCTTCGGAATCCGACGATGATATTTTCAATCTTTGGTTTATTGACAGTAATAATCTTGCCGAGGATCAGGAGCTTTCATATTACGATTGGGTACATACTGATCAGATTGAGTGGTACAAAAAGACTGCTCTTGAACTCAAAGAGAAGAAAGGTGGTAAGGTTATTCCCGCATTCACTTTCCAGCATATCCCCGTCCCCGAAGAATATGAGCTTCTGAGAGAAGCAAAAGTTCACGAAAAGCTTGATTCCGTGCCCGGTCACCGTAAATGGGCAGACAAGAATTACGTTCTTAAAGAAAATGTTGAAGGTTACCTCGGCGAAGGTCCGTGCACTCCTTGTGTTAACAGCGGACAGTTTGCCGCGTGGAAGGAAACCGGCGATGTTATCGGTGCGTTCTTCGGTCATGACCATATGAATGACTTTGCAGGATATGTTGACGGAATTATGCTTGCCCAGTGTAAAACAGCAGGTTTCCGTCCGTATACAGACGGGTGCCGTTCAGGCGTAAGACTTATTACTCTTGACGAAAACGATCTTCAGAACATCAACACAAGGATGTATCACTTCAAGCAGTTCGGTCTTAAATCCAAGAGCCTTAGTCCGTATATGGAGCACGTTACAGACAGACAGGATGCAAAACTCAAGGTTGCAGGCACCGTACTCGGCACAGCCGCCGCAATCACAACAGCAGCAGTTGCCGTGAATAAAATCGCAAAAGCTAAGAAAAAATAATATAAAACAAAAAAGACTGAGCAGATAACTGTTCAGTCTTTTTCTTGAGGTATATTATGATTTTTGAGTTTGCAGACACCGTACGTGAAATTGATTTTACGCAAGTTAAATTTTCGGATAATATCGCGGCATTCATTTCATCTGCTGAATTTGAGAAGTTTCATTTATCTTTAGGCATCGACCAAACTGCTTATGAAAAATTCAGCTGTGATGACAGATTTTTCCGTTCAAAAACAGAAAGTTGTGACGGATATTATTACGGCACAATGATAATCATTGAGCCCGATATCAACAATATATCTGAAGACAGATTAGCATTTTACATTTTAAATAACCTTGTATTGATAATAGATATTTCAGATTCAAATCATACAATACACGGAAGATTTTTGGATGCCGTAAAGCGTATTCAGCCCGAAGAGTTCTCTCCCGAAAGATTTATTTATTCTTTTATGAACACACTTATTTCTTCGGACAGTATGGGGCTGGAAGCAATTGAGCTTGAAATAAACCGCATTGAAGACAGAATAATCCGTGAAAATGAATATAAAAATTTCTATGAAGAGCTTCTACAATACAAAAGAAAACTTCTTAAACTACGCAACTACTATGAACAGCTGATTGATATATGTGATGTTTTATACGAAAACGAAAACAATATTTTTGACAAAAGCAATCTTTCAAATTTCAGGAATTTAATGAGAAAGGCTGAAAGACTTTGTGATAATGTCAATCTGCTGCGTGACAACATAGTCCAGTTACGTGAAACACACCAGACAAGCCTTGATATGAAGCTCAACAACACTATGAAATTATTTACCGTAATAACAGCCGTATTTTCGCCTCTTACTCTTATTGCCGGGTGGTACGGCATGAATTTCCGCTTTATGCCTGAGCTTTCATGGAAATACGGTTACCTGTACGTAATCATATTAAGTGTACTTACGGTCAGCTTATGCATTTACATTTTCAAAAAGAAAAAGCTCATATAAAAGGAGCTGTAAAAAAACAAATTGTTTTTTACAGCTCCTTTTTAAGGGGATAGGAAAAAATGCGCAGAATGAACAAACTGAGCCAAAACAAAGCAAAGCTTTGTTTTGGGCACCCGAAGGCGTACAAAGGTACGTCGA
>JAZSQQ010000003.1:0-17497 GCA_045538055.1 Acutalibacteraceae bacterium | reverse complement strand
GCCTCCGACTTCAGATTATAACTGCAGGGGGGATAAATTATGTCATTCAGAATCGGTTTTTCAGCAAAGAATTCCGACAATAAAAATCAGGAGATTAATTATCAAAAACAAGAAAAGTCCGTTGCCCCCACGCAAATCTATTGTTCAGGTTTACTTTTCAAACCGCAACCTGACACTCGCCTATTACAACGACAAATTTGACCTTCATCGTGGAGACCTCGTTTATGTTGACGGCAAGCTGGAAGGAATATGCGGTCGTGTTACTGCTGTTAATTATAACTTCAAAATCAAGGTTTCTGACTACAAGCGTGTCATTTCGGTTGTTGATACAGATATTAACGGTCAGTTTCATATTGCAGGCTCACATATGGTAACCTTTGACAGATACGCCTTGCCCGTCAGCAAGGTTGTCACATGGTTCAAAGCGCCCGTAGCTGAAGATGAAGAATATGCAAGCGGAAATGATGACAGTTCATTTTTACTTAACGATCTCAGTACAATGAAAATTGACCATTCTGTTGCAGAACGAGGTCACGATTATTATATGAATAACAAGGTCAGATACATCTGCCTTGACGGAACAAAAGGCTATGCCATAGTAGAAGGCAGTAACACATACGAAGTGGAATTCAGCTATAAAGATGGCGAAATCAGCAATCTTGTCTGCTCCTGCTATTGCAGCTTCAATTGCAAGCACGAATTCGCAACCATGCTGCAGTTAAAGGAAACCCTTGATATAATCAACGAAAACTATACGGATAATTATCAGAAATCAGACTATTTTGCCGTAGTCGCAAAAAAACTCTTCTTCGCATTTGCTGTTGACAACAAAGAAACAGGAACAATTACACTGTAACAAATCAATCATTTCTAAGTGAGCAAATATATCAGTGCCTCTATCTGTCATGCAAAAACGCAGAACTCTTTGAAATTAAAATTAATAGCATTATAGTTCAGTAGCAAGGTACAGTATGGAGATTTTGAAAATGCTCTTCGGCAATAAATTCCAAACAATGAAAATACCCCTGACCGTAAAAAGTCAGGGGTAAAATGTAAAATATTTAAAATTACAATGTAAAGATATTTACCTGCATAAAAACCACTGCGGTATCAATTATATTATTTTTTTGCTTCTATCTGCGTAAAAATTATATGACCTATTGCCTTTGCACCCCTTGTGATATAGTTGAGAAGATTACCCGAAATACCTGTCATAACAAGGTATTTCAGGGGTGGGGTTGTTCTGGATGGCGTATTTTTGACATAAAAAAAGTCCTCATACTTTCGTATGAGGATTGGTACGGGTGTTCATAACACAAGTAGTGCTCCGGCAATACATATTCATTCTGTCGTACTGTGATCAAAAAACTTTTTTGTTATTGTTTTTACTCCTTTTGCAGCTCGATTTCAAGGCATGCATACCCGAGCAGACGGTTGCTCACGGCATCGGGCTGATGTCCTCCGATATAAAGAGTAATCTTTCCGTCGGGGTCAACTCTTTCACCGTCCATGGTAACTGCCTTAATCCAGTAGCGGTCGATATCAAGGGCAACTTCCTTCTTTTCGCCTGCTTCAAGAGAAACTGTTTTGAGTGAGCAAAGCTGCCAATGCGGAGTTGCAACACGGCTGTCTTTGTATGCGGCATACACCTGAATAATTTCCTTACCTGCAATACCGCCTGCGTTTTCAACCTCTGCGCTGACCGTTATCTTTTCGACGTCCACAGAAACAACCTTCGCGTTGCCATACTTATAATTTGTGTATGAAAGGCCGAAGCCAAAGGGATAAAGCGCATCGCCGTCAATGTATCGGTAGGTTCTGCCTTTCATATTGTAATCCTCGAAATCGGGCATATTATGGTCGCCCCTGTAGATTGTAACAGGAAGCTTTGCTGAGGGATTTGCATTGCCTGCAAGAATGTTTGCGAGTGCAAGTCCGCCCATTGAACCGGGATACCATGCGTGAATAACTGCCTTTGCGTGTTTTCTCACCTTTTCGCCAACATCAATTGAGCTACCGCAAAGAAGAACAACGATAACATTTTCGCATACATCGCAGACCGCTTCCGCAAGCTTCTGCTGAGTGTCGGGAAGATAGAGAGTTCGCTTGTCACCGCTGGCTGTATATTCATCGTCGAAGCCTGTGTCCTCTCCTTCGACCGTTCTGTCAAGGCCGAGCGCAAGAATTGTGATATCCGCTTCGGCGGCAGCAGCAACACCATCGCTTATCATGTTCTGAAAACCGCTCCAATGGTTGAGGTATTCATCGCAGTAGTTACATCCCTTTTCAACTTTGATTTCAGCATCCCTGAAAACTCTTCTGATGCCGTCGGCAACAGTAACATATTCGGAAGCATAACCATTATAGTTACCTTCAAGAGCAGTAACCGAAAGAGAGTTGGGACCAACAACCGCTATTCTCTTTTCGGTATTTTTATCAAGAGGAAGGAAGTTATCCTTGTTTTCAAGAAGAACAATACACTGTTCTGCCGTTCTGAGGTTGAGAGCCTTGTGTTCCTTGCTGTCAAGCTTGTCAAAACCGATGTCCGAATAAGGTCTGACCTCTTCAAATTCTCCCAGACGGTAACGTATTGTGAAAAGATTTTCGGCAGCGGCAGTGATATCATCCTCGGTGATTAAATCCTGCTCATACGCATCGACGAGTGCATCATATGTTTCGCCACAGTTAAGGTCACAGGTGCTTTTCAGAGCAACTGCAGCTGCTTCAGCCTTCGTTTCAACGAATTTATGAAATTTATAAATATCTTTGAGTGCACCGCAGTCAGAAACAACATAGCCGTCAAAATTCCAGTCTTTGCGGAGTATTTGCGAGATAAGATATGAATGAGAGCAACAAGGTTCGCCGTTTAAGCAGTTATATGCACCCATAACCCCGGAAACACCGGCTTTAACGGTCTTTTCAAATGCAGGCAGGTAGGTTTCGAAAAGATCGTGCTTATCAACAACGGCATTAAATCCGTGTCTGTTTTTTTCGGGACCCGAATGAACGGCAAAATGCTTTGAGCAGGCTGTTGCTTTAAGAAAATCACCTTCACCCTGAATACCGTTGATATAACAAACAGCCAGCTCCGAGGTTAGGAAAGGATCCTCACCGAAGGTTTCCTGACCTCTGCCCCAACGTGGATCACGGAAAATATTGATATTGGGTGCCCAGAAGGTAATTCCTTTAAAAATGTCATGGTCACCGTATTTTAAATGATTGTTATACTTGGCTCTGCCCTCCGTAGAAATCGCATCGGCAACCTTGCCTACAAGCTCAGGATCAAAGGATGAAGCCATAGCTATAGCGTGAGGGAATATTGTGGCTGTGCCTGCACCGTGAATTCCGTGCGAGCTTTCATTCCACCAATTGTATTCTTTTATTCCAAGTCTCTCGATTGCAGGTGCGTTGTATAACAACTGAGAAATTTTTTCTTCAACTGTCATTTTTGAAACAAGTTCCCTTGCCTTTTTTCTGGCAGCTTCCTTTGTCATAAAGAACCTCCGTTTTCGGCAGAATGTTCACAAGTACACCTGTGTTTATTTTGCCGTATGTAAATTATTTATCTTTGAGAAAAATATTTAAGAAAATCAAAGGCAATACGGAGATTATCCGTACTGCCTCCTTTGTATGTCGTCATCAACAGTATTTACGGATTTTCACTTTTTACAAGCTCGTTGAGAACCGAAATCGTTGCCGAGCCTGCCGAGCTTCCTGTCGAAAGCATTTCTTCATAGTGTCTGTGATACGGGCCGAAGAGCTTATCTGCGCCGTCTGCATCCCAGATTAAATCGGTGATAAAATGAGCGTAATCATTGTCAGGAAGGATATAGCCTATCGCATCGTTGCAAAGACCCATTACGAGAACGGTTTTTCCTTCCGGAACAAGGCTTGCGGTCGCCTCGTATGTCCATTCGTTGCCTCGGTAAGACTCCTCCGCAGAAATAACATTACCGTAAATAAGCTGTGGGACAATTTCACCCGGTGCGGTAAGAAGCACGATATCTTTGCCGATTTCTATGTAGCCTGCCTCTGTAATGATGGAATATCCCGTGCTGCTTGAAGAATCCTCTACCGTTGTTGTGCCGATAAAGCCCTCCGTTGCGCCATAGCCCAGAAGACCGGTTTCAAGCTGAACGACATACTCTTTCATTCTGACATTGAGTATAGGTTTTATTTCCTTTGCGTTATTCTGCGCTTCAAGAATAAGTCTTGCGTATTCATAGCCGTAGAGAATAGCTGTTTTATAATCTTCTGCAGTAGGATTAACAGCGACTTTTGCATCAACCTCTCCAATGGTTGACGCCGGAACATCTGCCCATTTGTTAATAGAAACAGGTGCTTGTGCTCCCTGAATGAACATAAAATTCATACCTGCATCGTTGATTTTATCTTCCATAAATGCAGGGAAGTCTGCAGAAAGAAGATTTGTTTCTTCGTCAACAATTGTTGGGTGTGCGCCGATATTAGTAAAGATTGTTGCTGCTGAAGTCTTATTATCGGGAACAAATTTGAAGCAAGCGAACTTGTGCTGATAGCCCTCGGTATAGTATCTCTTGTTGACAAGATACGGGTATTCGTCATCGGCATACAGACCGTGCTCGTCATCCTTGCCCATACCTGCTGTTTCGAAATAGAAGAGCTTACCCGTTTCCTTGTTCATATACGCCTCAACTATTGCATCTGATGTCCGATCAATCATCACTTCAAGAAAATCGGTATTCACTGACCTTTTTGCTCCGCCGAAGAAACTGAGTAAAATTTTCGGTAACAGGTCAAGTCCAATGCCCTGAGTATCAATAACCGTATGACAGTGTGTAGCGTTGATGTTGATGGCGTTGATATCGCTGTCAATGCCTTTTTCTTTGAGCTTTTGCTCTACAGCACTTCTTATAGCACGGATATCCGCATTGGCAACACCGATACCGTCGATTGAAGCAAAGATTGTTGTGCCTCTGCCCGAGCCGTCGTTAAGGGCAATCGCAACAGCCTTCTGATCGTCGAAAACACCGTTTACCTTCTGGGTAAAATAACCGCCGGTGTAGTATTTCTTACTTCCGTCACGAAGATTGTCGGGAACAATACTTTCCTTGCCGAAGCCGAGAGACCATTTGGCTCCATTTGCGGCTTCATCAATGAAGGTATCTGTTCCCTTGTAGAAATTTTCACTTTCTGTCGCGAAATATTCCTCAACCGTCGGGTAGTCGGGTGTAGGAGCTAACACTCCCAATAATTTGATTAAGCTGTCAATAAAGCCTCCGAGCACATTTGTTACAAAGTAGATGGGGTTGTTGCCTTGCTCGCCGATTGCGAATGCCGTTGTTGAATTTGCAGAAAAAAGCATAGTAAACACAAGAAGAATTGCTATAAAAGAATGGGAAAGTTTTTTCATTTTTCACATCTCCTTATTAATCAATTATAAGCCGATTTGATAAGTTTTTCTGTTTCTTCAAGAATAATTTTACCTGTTTCGGGGCCGGTTGAGTTTGTTTCTTCGTAGTGATCTCTGTCCATATCGTCGGTAGCTTTGTTGATGTAAGGCAGAGTTTCGTTCAGAAGGAAATCGTTTTCCGCAAGAATGTAGCCAAGCTCATCGTTGCAAAGACCGATAACGAATTTGTGCTTACATTCTGTCATATCGACAAGAACCTTTTCATAATTTGCCTTTCTGTGGTTTGCGCTGTCCTTTTCCGTCAGAAATTCTCCGTTATAAAGCTCGGGAAAGAGCTCGCCGGGAATAAGAAATACGGCAACGTCCTTATCGCCCAACTCCATATATCCTACTTCCGAATAAATACATGCCTTGTTCCTCTTTTCGGTTCTTCCGATATCGTTGTTGAGAACCTTCAGATATCTTGCAAGAATCAGCACCGTGTTTTCACCCGGAATTATAACGCTCTTGGATTTAATGTTGAGAATTGGTTTCAGCTCTGTTTCATCCTTAATTGAAAGAACGATTTCACCTAATTGTCTGCCGAAGCCTTTCATATATGCTTCGCAGTCAATCGAATCTCTGTAAACCTTTTTTATTTCTTTTGCGGAAATCATACCACCTATTGCACCGTTAAAGAAAACTGCATTTGAATCCGGAACGCTTTCTTCAATTTCTTTAATAAGATATGCAGGGAAATCCGCACTGATGAGGGATGTTGTACCGAGCAATTCTGCGTGTGAAGCGAAATTCACTATATAAACATCGCCCGAATTGTCATACGGTGAAAAGCGGAATCTTGTAAGATTTTTGTCGTAGGTAACGGGTGTTCTGACATCCGCCTGCATATCCTCAACGGGGGTGCAGCCCATAAAAAGACTGCCGTCTTTTCTGCTCTCAAATGCTGTGATGATAGCCTGAGCCGCTGTTTTTTTGAGATTATCCATAAATGCCTTATCCTTGCCACATTTATAGATTTTTTCACCCCAAAGCCCCTGAGTGTCAACTCCGGCATGCGTGTGAGTGGAGGCGACATTGATTGACTTAACCTTACCGAGCCTGCCGCTTTCAAGAACAAGTCTTCTGATATCGTTGATATCTTTTCTGCTTATACCTACACAATCGAGCGCACAGAAAACAACACCGCCGTCTCCTCTGTTATCGTCAAGATAAACTGCCCTTGCGTAAAGGTCGTCAAGAACGCCCTTTACGGGATTGTTCGAATCATATCCGGCAATATAATAGGTTTTGCTTTTGTAATCAGCAGGAGTGTACGCTGCCTTGCCGAAGCCGCAGACCCATTTTTCACCGGGTGAGTATGAAAATTTCTCGTTACCCGTGAGCAAAAATTTATCTGCATCCGACTGAGCCGTAAAGTGCTTTTTCGGCATAGTCGAAATAATAAATTTTGCAAGGGCATCTACAGATTTTTTTGTGAAACTATCCTTAAATTTCATACACAAACCTCCAAAAACTGTATATCTTTACTATACACCTTTTTCGGGAAAATTCAAGTATTTTCTTGCTTTTTACTGACGTTTATGATAACCTATACCTGTAAACCGGATTGAGGGTGGTGAGTTATAATGGTATCTATCAGAAAGTATGAGGAAAAGGATCGTGCTGATATGCATTTTGTATGCGATAACAGCGAGGGTCCCGAGGAAGTGCCGGATTATTTAACGGGACAGTTTTACCATAACACGTTCTGTAATTATTATATCGAGCACGAGCCTGAAAACTGCTTTGTTCTCGAGGATGACGGCAGGGTGATAGGTTATATAATCTGTGCAGAAAATTTTGACAGATTCAAGGAGATTTTTGACAGCGAATATCTCCCGCGCTCGGACAGCTACGGCGATGACAGATACGAGTGGGCATCGACAGCTTATAATGTTCCCGAAAAATTCAAGGAAAAATATCCTGCTCATTTTCATATAAACATTCTTCCCGAGTATCAGCGAATGGGTCTGGGCGGTAAACTCATTGACACTCTGTGTGACCATCTTGCCGAAAAAGGGGTTTCGGGCGTTTGTCTTACCTGTGGTCCGAGGAACGAAAGAGCAATGGGATTCTACAAAAAATACAATTTCACACTCTTGTCAATCGACTACGATGACGCCTGCTTCGGCAAAAAATTTTAAGTTAAACACATTTATGAATAGGAGAATATACTATGGCATCACCTGCTTTGGTTGAACAGCTTTATCAGGCACTCCCTGATGAAACAAAAGAATTTTTAAACACAGCGATTGAAAAGGTTATAGAAGTAAAAAAGCGCGGCGGCAAGGTTGCGGCTGTTATAGGAAGCGGTCCGAATCTTCACGAGGGTGTTACAACTCTTATTGCTGCTCTTATTCACGCCGGTCTTATTGACGGTGTAACAACAAGCTCTGCCGTTATATCTCACGAAATGGGCGGTACTCTTGACAGAGTCAAGCGCTTTGACGCGGATATTCTTGGCGACAAATGCCCCGAAAACATCCGTTGCCGCGGTAACATTTATGAGCTTACACAGCTCAGCGACGAGGAATGGTCACGTATCCGTTCCGAGTTACCTCTTGACGAAGAACTTGTATCTGTCTGCAAAAAGGCAGAGGGCAAAGTTATTATCAAGGCTGCAGGTAATATGGCTTATCCTGTAGGCTATTTTAACGAGACTGTTTCAACAGAGGTTATGGTTGCGGCACAGACGCTCGGCGAAAGCTTCGAGTACGTTGCAGGTCTCGGTGCAGACCCGAATACAATGATCGGCGCAGGCGCAATTAAGGGTGTACCTGTTCTTGTCAGTGTTCCTCAGCTTATCGGCGGCGGTCAGGTCGGTCTTTGTATCTCTGACAGTATTCCTGTAAGTCAGCGTTGCAAGCGTATTGCAAAAATGCTTTCTGAGGCAGATGTTATCATTGAATCTGCTGTCGCTCTTACTCAGGAAATTCACGACGGTCCCTTTGAAACATACACAGGACACGGTATCTGGGCAGCAATGAACGGACTGCCTACATACAGCCTCAAGGACAAAACTCTCATCCGCTTTGACCTCGACGAGAACCTCAAGCGTTCGTGGGATCTCAACAAGCAGAGCGAGCTTATCCAGAAGGCAATCAACGAGGGTCTTCCCAAGACCAAGCTTACAAAAATTCCTTTCCGTATGGAAATGTCCGCATTCACGCGTCTTGAAAACAGTATTCCTGTTATCGGCGATATCGGTGAACTCTGGCCGATTTTTGTTGACCGTATATGCAACGAGCTCGGCGTGACACTTGATTTCACTTCAGCTCCCCAGAACACAGACGAAGGTAAAGCAATGCGTGAGCGCATCTGTGATGAAATCAAGCCGTTCTCGCTCAACAAAATGCGAAACGCTATCCGCGAAAAATACAGTTTTTAATTAAAGGAGATTTTTGATATGAGTGCAAAAGTTTTAGGTGTTATTCCTGCCCGTTACGGTTCATCCCGCTTGCCCGGCAAGCCTCTTAAGGATATATGCGGCAAACCTATGATTCAGCATGTTTATGAAAACGCAAGCAAATCAAAGGTTCTCAGCAAGGTTGTTGTTGCAACAGACGATCAGCGTGTGTATGATGCGGTTATCGCTTTCGGCGGCGAAGCTGTTATGACAAGTGTTAACCACCCCACGGGTTCTGACCGTGTTGCAGAAGCTGCAAGCAATTATGATTGTGACTATGTAATCAATATTCAGGGCGACGAGCCTCTTGTTCCCCCTGAAATAATCGATGATATCGGTTCTGCTCTGATTAACAGCCCCGATTGTGTTATGGCAACAGGCAGTCTGGAAATCACGGGTGATGAAGATTATGTGCTTAATAACACCGTTGTCAAAGTTGTCAGCGATGTAAACGGCAATGCGATTTATTTCTCCCGATCTCCCATTCCGTATCCCCGTCATGCAGAACATGCAAGATATTTTGAACACATCGGCATTTATGCATATACACACGATTTTCTCAATGCATATACCAAGCTCGCACCCACGCCGCTTTCTGAGGCTGAGTCCCTCGAACAGCTCAAAGTACTCGAACATGGCTACAAAATCAAAATTGTTCCTGCTCCTGCACATTACAAAGCTGTCAGCGTAGATACAGAGGAAGACCTTCAGGAGGTCATCCGCATTTACAAAGAATTGCACGGTTGCTGATTATTAAGCCGACACCCCAAATGAAATAACAAACGATTTCATTTGGGGTATTTGATTATTACTGATTCAGAATGGTGAGAAATATGAAAGTGACACACAACATCGTGGCTATAGGCAAGTCAGACTTTTTCGGTTGGCCTGCAAACCACGGTATATGGAAATTCAACAACGAGTTGCTTGTGGGTTTCGAAAAAGGTATACACCATTACAACGGTCCCGGTGTCCACGCACTTGACAGAACAATACCTACAATCAGGATGTTCGCAAGATTACACCCCGAAACCGGATGGGTTCACGAATTTCCCGAAATCCCGGCGATTGATTATGAAAATAAAACACCTCTCCCCTGCATTCCGTCAGATATCCTGACAAGTGAAAGCGGCTTGTATCTTATGCCCTCGGGCTGGGACGGCAATGTGTTCACTCAGCTTATGGTTACAAACGATGCAGGCAAAAGCTGGGAAGGACCGTTTTATATTCCCGACTTCGGTCTTGTCGGTGTCAGTGCAAGAACGGATTATCTTGTTTGTGACGGTTATTATCTGCTTGCTATGACGGGTGTTAAGGCTGACGGCCTGGAGGGTAACGCTTTTGCCGCAAAGCTTACCTTTGACGGTAAATGGGAAAAGCTCGGTATGATGGGTGAAAATCCACCAAAGGGAGACTTCCGCATTATGCCTGCTCTTGCAAGGCTTCCCGACGGTTCATTGCTCGGAATTGCACGATATGCCAGTGAAAACGAACCGGGCTTTACACAGCTTGATGTTTTTCTGAGCAATGATGAAGGAAAAACATGGATTTACGAATCAAAGCTCAATTATATAGATGAAGATATGAGTGGCGGCAGTCCGCCTGCACTGTGTTCGTTGCCTGACGGAACGGTTGCGCTTGCTTTTTTCCGCAGACAGGATCCTTGCGGTTTGTTCATTACCGCCACACGTGACGGAAAAATTTGGAGCGAACCCACTGCACTGCGGACCGATGCGGTCAATACGGATATCGGCTATCCCCGTATTGCGTTTTTTAATAACGAAATCCATATTTTATACTATTACAATCTTGGTGAAGAAGATAACCGTTTTGTAGCAGATACCGTAATTTCAGAATGGGAGGCATTAACAAATGATTAAGTTTGAACTTTTATATCAGGAATACCTTGCAACCGAAGGTATCAATGAAGAAACAGGAGAATGTCATGCAGCAACGGTTGCTGTCTGCAATGGCAAGCCCACAGCTGCCTGGTTTGGTGGCATAAAAGAAAAAAATCCAAATGTGCGTATATGGTTTGCACGCCGCGACGGAGAATGGAGCATTCCCGTTCCCGTAACTCCCGATGACGGTGAGGCAGACTGGAATCCGACACTTTTTGCAGAGAATGGCGTTCTTACGCTTATTTACAAAAGCGGTATTGATGAAGGACATTGGTACTCAATGAAATCCGTTTCTTCCGACGAGGGTAAGACGTGGACGGAGCCTAAAGAACTTGTTCCCGGTGATATCGGCGGAAGAGGGCCCGTTAAAAATCAGATGATAAGGCTTTCAAACGGCACGCTTCTTGCTCCCGGCTCAACTGAGGATCTGTGTGACCGTTGGGAATCCTGGACTGACTGCAGCGAAGATAACGGTGAAACCTGGAAGCTTTCAGCTCCTGTTGCATTTGAGTTGCCCGACGGCACAATATGCAACCGTAAGGAGGAGCTTCCCAAAGATGGAGAAGGATTGATTCAGCCTGCGATATGGGAAGACCAGTCACACGACGGCAGAGTTTATATGCTTGCGCGTACAAACCTTAATTGGATTTACCGCAGTGAGTCAACAGACTTCGGACGTACCTGGTCTGTTGCAAGACCTACCGATATGCCGAACAATAACAGCGGTATCGGTGCGGCAATGACCGATTGCGGTGTTTTGGGATTGATTTGCAATCCCGTAAGTGAAAACTGGGGTGACCGCGCACCTCTTTGCCTTTTCCTTTCCGAGGATAACGGTTCTACATACCCCGTCCGCATTGACCTTGAAACTCAACCCGGCGTTGAATTTTCATATCCCTCAATTGTTGCTGAGGGCAATCTTCTCCATATGGTTTATACCTGCGGACGCAAGAAAATCGGCTATGCGGTTGTTCGTGTAGAAAAGAATTAAAACTAAGAAAGGATATTGCATATGGAAACTCAAAATATATTTGCTTTTTTGGCAATCAGTATGATTACTATGTGCTTCGGATGGGGCATGCGCGGCTCGGCAATCGGCGGCGAAAAAGGAGCTATGTTACCCGGAGCATTTATGGGTATTCTTTGTGTCTGGTACACAGGTTCGGAGCTGTTGATGGATAACGTATACCTGTTCGCAGCTGCCTGTGCACTCGGCTATTTTTACGGCGGTATGGAGCCCTACGGCTCAACAATGAGTCTCGTTCTTCACCACGATATACCCAGATACAATCCTCCGCTGGGCTATCTGGCTCTTGCTTTCAAGGGTTCAATCTGGAGCGGTCTCGGAGCAGGCTTTCTCGGCGTAAGCTTTTCCGCTATGAGTGGTGTTGTTTATAAATGGTATGATTTTGTTATCTTCTTTGCACTTGTTCCTTTGGTGCAGGAAATCGGATACCGAATTTTCAACACACCCTACGACCCTGAACACGGCAGAATGCCTAAAGTCTGTTTCTCTAAAGACAGCCGTGAGGAATGGGGAAGAAACCTTGTTGTAGTGGCCGGTCTGCTTCTTATGATGGCAATCCGCCGTGATATTTTCGGTATTATTATGTGGATTGGCGGCGCACTTGCAGGCTCTGTCGGTTGGGTTGTCGCCATCACCTTCTATGACAAGCAGATTCATCCTCTTAAGAACGGTAAACGCCTTTTCGGTAAATTGGATGCGCTTAATGTTATTGACGGTTGGAAAATAATGGAATTTACACAAGGTTGCTTCAACGGTCTTGGTATCGCAGGTGCTTTTGTTCTCGGTTGGCCTCTTGCTGCCAAGAATCTTGAGCAGGCTGAAGCGGCAGGAAAGCTTTGGTATATGCTTCCCGAAAAGGTTGATACTATTCTTTCGTGGGTATTCTGTGCTTTGATAATTCTCACAATTTTCCTCTTTATCATTCCTTACCGCAGAAACGGCAACAAAATCACCCGCGCCTTCGGCGAGGTTGATATGAACATTGTTGAGGTTCTTGAGCGTCCCTGCTATATGGTCGGACCTCTCGCACTTGTTATGCTCGGCTCAACAACAATGGCTTCAATTATCTGTTGCTTTACAATGTACTATGTTATCGCTCAGCACGACGGTCTTGAACGCTATTGGGATTATAAGAACGTCAAGCTTATACGTATTTTCCTGATTTTGATCGGAGCAGCTATTCTTGTCGGTCAGATTCTCAGGGGCTACACTCTTTGGGAAACGTGGATTTTCTACTGTGTAGGTTATATTCTCTTCGACCTTGTTTATTTCTATCGTCCAAAGAGAGTAATCGAAAACTACAAAAAGTCGAAAACCGTCAAGGATTTCCTTGTTTCCTTTGGCGGGGATATAACGGTTCTCCCGTTCTTCCATATCTTAATGGCAGGCTTGCTTGTCTTTGGTTATATGAATTTCCGTTAAATCATAACTACCCGCACACATAGCGAACTTGTCAAGTAAAAATAGACAATAAAAACCACCAATTATTAAAACCCTTGTTCAATTCAGAATTGAACAAGGGTTTTGTAATTTAGTTTGTAAGATAATCGTTCATCTCACCTGCCGTAAATATCACTGAAAATGAAACCACAGCAGTCAACACATATAAAAAATCATAGTTTTATGCCATCCTCTTGAGAGCTTCAAGAGTTACTTCATAACGTGTCGGTGCACACGAAATGAAACTTTCCATTTCTTCTATCATATAATAAGCCATACGCTGAGGCTCGTTGCCTATACTTCCCGCGATATGAGGTGTAAGAATTGCGTTGGGCACCCAGAAAAGCGGATTTACATACGGAAAATTTTCTTTTTTCAGCACATCACCAACAAAGGTTATTGACGGGTGAAGAAGCAGCGAAAGCGCCAGCGAGTATTCCTCAACCTGCACACCTCTGCCCGTGTTAATTTTCTGAATTTGCTCCCTGCTCTGCTCCGTACTCTTTCACTACGGCACAAATGTTTTCGCATCCTAAACTATTGTTTCATTCGCTTGATCCTTCTGCTGATTCAGATGTTTCAATCGTTTCCGTTTCTTTCTCTCTCATAGTTTTTGAAAGCGAAAAAAGCTCACCTGCTATCCAAAAGCAGATTACAATCTGAGGAATCGCCATGAATATAAGAATACAGGAATAAACTTCATTGTCAATAGTAGTAGGTATAAAAAGTGACAATGTTAATACTGTATGAAGCAAAACAGTTGCGGTTCTCAAAGCAAGCATTCTTTTCCTTTTTGACAGCACGATATCAAGATTAGCAATGTTTGTAATAAGCTGAAAATGGAAGTATATTGTAACAATACTGAACAATAGGCTTATAAACGTTAAATTCCACTGAACATTTATGATCTTAAAAATATCATTTATTATATTCCATATTCCTATTGCAATACCAAATGATTTAAGTAGCCCTACTGATTGCTCTATCTTGGAAAGGACAGGCAAGGCTGAAACAATCATAAAATATCCAAGCCAATCAGGGAGTATATCAATTACTGAAATATTTATATGTAAGTATATAAATATATAACTTATGGCTACCCATTTTATGGCGGATGAAAGAGTTTTAATTTCCATTTATATTCACCTCCACCATAAATACATCTGCAAGTTTACCGTCAATATAAATTGCTACCTTGCGCTTTGATGCATATCCTTCCATAAGCTTTTTATAATCAAGATTGCTGTTCATATCACTGTCAATTATAGTTCTATCCCATTCCTCGCCGTCATTTACACTGTAAGCTCTTATGCCGCTACCATCAGTAGAACTACTGCCGTAATCTTTTTCAAGATAGTTTTTCACAGAAGTGAACTCAGCATTAAGGTCTGCTGTATATTCAACAGCCACATTTTCAACATTTTTGTAATCATTGCCTTCATAGTTGTAGACATAGTTTGTTTCAATAAAGCAACCACTGAAATCCGCATCAAGATGAACTTTGTTGTCATAACCCACACTGTCTGTAAAAAACGACATATTTTCTGAAGATACCACACTGTAATCTGTTTGATAAACAGATGTTGATTTAACAGTAAGAGTACCTTTTTCGCCCTGCTGAACAGTTTCAAAAAGTATGGGCACATCGTTTTTTAAACCATGAACCTGCATCTGAACAGAATCCTCCAGATGATTCTTCGATTTTTTTCGTTCACCAGCTTCCCGTACTACCCAACTGTTATTTTCTTTAAAAATTTCAATAGGGACAAGCAGTGTATCACCATATACATTGTATTCATCATTGGCACCTTCATTTTCATCTTCCTCCATAGTACTGAAAATAAGAACAGCAGAATACCTTTCCTCAGCAGTTTTTATAAGGTTAAACACAGTAAACGGACGGCCGCTTGAAGGAATAATTATGTCTATTTTTTCATCGGTTTTATGAAAATCGTGAAGATTATTGATTATTCCTTCGTGCTTCTCTGTTGGCGAAACCGTAAGAAGCATTATTCCGCTATTATCCATCAGTGCCTTTGCATAAGTATCAATTGCTCCCGCAACGGTAGTACACCTATTTATCCTCGAATAAGCAATCGCTTTCTGATATTCATATTCTGTATCCGGGAAATATATATCGTTATCCGCAGAAAATCCGGCACTTACAAACAGGCAAGGTAATGATAAGATGATTGCAATACAAACACTAACAAGAGCCATACCCTTAGGATACTTCTTAAATCTTACAATGGCTTCAATTCTTTTTGAAATGTTTTTTCCGCCATTTGAAACAGAAGTTGTACCAGGCATACGGGCATATTTTTTATTAACTTCATTCAGAAGAAGTGTACCGTATTCTCTTCTTTCTTCACCCTCCAATTTTTCAAGAACTCGTTGGTCGCAAAGCATTTCCATATCATTTTCGATAATGTTAAATACATAATGCATAAATGGGTTGCACCAATGTAAGCAACGTAGAATGCACCAAAATATGTTTTGAAGAGAATCAAAATGTCTAAGATGCATAATTTCATGCATCAAAACTTTTTCATCGGTTCGCCTTCCAAAAGGCAGAACAAGAACCGGAGAGAAAACGCCACAGATAAAAGCACTGTTAATCCCTTCAACGGAGATTACTTTAATATTATTTATCTTTTTTTCAGAAAGAAAATGTTGTAACTCACTTTTGTTTCCAAAAGAAATTTTATTTCCTTTTTTTAAGATTAATCGAAGCTTTATGTATGACAGCAGATAGAATACCAAACAGGCAATAACACCAACGATGTATATTACAAACAAAATATCAGTAATACTTTTTGGGGCAGAACTGATGTGAGGTATAATATTTGAGGGCTCGGTCGCTGCAAGCGGATTGGTATAAGCTGAGCTAAGTTTGCTTTCAATATAGGTTTTTAGCATTTCAAGGTAAATGCCAAAGGGCAGAATAACAAATTTATCTGCTCTTACGGGCAGGAAAATTCTGATTATAAGCAAAAACCATATTCCGTATTGCCAACGAGGTGTAAGTTTGTCCTTGAAAACACCTTTGGTAATAAGCAGGAGTCCTGCTACAAGACTTACAGAAACGGTTTGAAGAATAAAATCCCATATATTTACCATGGTGGTTATACCTCCATTTCGTCAAGCAGTTTTTTCAACCTTTCAATTTCTTGTTTTGATATCGGTGATTCTTTAAGAAACGCGGCAATCAGGTCTGATGTAGCACCGGAATATACTTTAGTTAAAAGCTCATCTCTTTCGTTTTTCGCACAATTTTCACGGCTTACAGCAGCAGAATACGGAGTGCGACTACCACGTTCTATGGTAACAAGACCTTTCGCTTCCATTCGGTTAAGATATGTAAAAACCGTATTCTTACTCCATCCGTTAAGTTCATTCAGTTTGGAAGCAATGTTTTTAAGAGCAAAACTTTCTCCTTGCCAAAGTACTTCCATTACAGACCATTCAGCTTCAGACAATTTCATATAAATCCCTCCTCTTCAATCTTACTACAGTTGTAGTATGCTTCTATCTTACACCTGTAGTAAGATTTTGTCAATATAAAACAAAAATTTTACGTGTTTATTAATAGTTTTATCGGTAGAGAGAATTAAAAATATATGGCATACATATTAAAAAGCATTGCAATTACGGATACAAAATCCACTCGTAAGCATCTATCCTGAAACCTATAGAAAATCAGCATAGCAAAAAAGTCGCACTCCGAAAGGAATGCGACGATACATAATAAAATATTATAATTAACTATGAGGAAATGTAAAAAAGAAAAGTGAGTATTCACTTGTGTTATGAATACTCACTATGGTACGGATGTTCATAACACAAGTAGTTCTCCGGCAATACATATTCTATCTTTCGTACTCTAATATATTTCCTCAGATACGGAGGAATACATAATGTCAAATATTATTGAAGATTTCTATTACGGCAACATTGAGCCACAAGAAGTAAATAACGAATTGACGCCTAAACTCAAGAAAAAGCTGAGTAACCTTGCCGAAAAAGAAGAACAGCTTACTGCAAGATTGAGCGGTGAGGATAAAGAGCTGTTTCAAAACTATGTCAGTGCTTATATTGAATTTTCAACTACAAGTAATGCTGACAGCTTTATATCAGGCTTCAGGCTTGGTGCTAAATTTACATACGACACATTTGTTACTGATTAAAAGGAGAATATAGTTATGAATAAATCATCATTTGAGCAAAACGGCGGAACATACAGAATGGTTGGTGATTACAGAATACCGAATATTACATTACCAGCCGAGGAA
>JAZSQQ010000035.1:0-11866 GCA_045538055.1 Acutalibacteraceae bacterium | reverse complement strand
GTAGCCGTGACGGGAGGATTGTTGATAATTCAAGGGTTTTTGACAATCCCTCAGTCGCTACGCGACAGCTCCCTTTACACAAAGGAGCCTGAACAGGTCAGATACATAAAGATTTTAAGAACTCTACAAACCCGAATTTATCGATATGTTTACATTTCATTTCAAAGTGCGTGATGGGTATTGTTTCAAAATATATTATTAATCGTTTCAGATTATTTCATCTGTACATTCTCATCGGCATTACTGATTCTTCGGGGTGTCCTTGCGGCATTTTTCTTTCCTGCATAAGGCAGGCATTGAAAATTGCATTTTTGCCGAAACGCCGGCGAAGAGCAAGAACAGTATCATCAATTTTCTGTATCTTTTCATGCCTTGACATATCTGAAAAGAGGTCAAGCTGAGAAGGTGCATCAAGCTCAATCAGGTCAATTGCTCTGACTGTCAATGCACGCACATTATTTTTCCAATCATATTTTTTTAAGAAAAGCTCCAACGCTTCTCTCGCAATTTCAGATGCACTGCGTGTCGGGATTGCGAGTTTTTTCTGAAACTGAGCATTTAAAAGTCTGCAATCCTTGACAGTTATCTGCACACCGCAGGCTTTGAGCTTATATTCTGTCAATCGACGCTGAACATCCTGACTCAAAGACAGAAAAACCCTCCATACCTCTTCGTTACTGACAAGATCTTCCGAGCAGGTAATCCCGTGACCGACACTTTTAATCGGCTCCCTGTATCCGTCAGGTCTGACACGTGACAGATCAAGTCCGTTTGCAAAAATCCAGAGTTCAGCTCCGCATTTTCCGAGTTGTTTTGTTATCCAGTCCCTGTCACAGTTTGCGAGGTCACCTATCGTGTATATGCCGAAGCTGTTGAGTTTCTGAAAGGTTGCTCTGCCAACACCAATCATCTCAACGGCAGGCAGTTTCCAGAGCTTTTCCTTGAAATCCTCACGCGTTATAACCGTTACGGCATCGGGCTTTTTCAGGTCGCTTCCGAGTTTTGCAAACACCTTATTAAAAGAAACACCAATCGAAACCGTAAGACTGAGTTCAGATTTTACTGTTTCGCGGATACTGTGTGCAATCGTTTCTCCGTTGCCGAAAAGACGCTGACTTCCCGTAACATCAAGCCACGCTTCATCAAGACCGAAGGGTTCGATAAGATCCGTATACCGTCGGTAGATATCCCTCACCATTGAGGAATATTTTATATACTCTTCGAAATGAGGCGGAACTAAAATCAGATCGGGGCATTTGAGTTTTGCCTGCCAGACAGCCTCTGCCGTTTTGACTCCGCATACCTTTGCCTCCTGCGATTTTGCAAGAATTATTCCGTGTCTGTCCTCGACGCAACCGGCAACGGCAACAGGTTTTCCGCGCAAATCCGGATTGAGCATACATTCAATTGAAGCATAGCAGGCATTCAGATCTGAATGCAAAATTACCCTTTCCACTCTCTCGCCCCCTTGATTTCCTCCCTAATTATACGAACATTTGTTCGGTTTGTCAATAGTAAAATCTGCCTTCGTAACCTATTGTAACCCTATTGTAACCTGCCTTAACTTGACAACAATTCGCAATATATGGTATTATTAATTGTACTTGAATTATCGGAAGAAGGTTAGACTTAATGATCAATTCAGACAATTTGTGTATGAGCTGTATGAAGGACATCGGCAACCTCAAAACATGTCCTCACTGCGGTTTTCACAGCGACACTCAGCAGATTGAGCCATACCTGCCGATAAGAACCGTTCTCGGAAACAGGTATCTTGTCGGAAAGCTTCTCAGCTATAACGGTGACGGAGCAACATACATAGGCTTTGACCTTTCAACAAGGACAGCCATTAATATCCGTGAGTTTTTCCCCATCGGTATCGTCAGCCGTCAGCCTAAAACTTTCGCAGTTGTGCCTGACGAACAGCACAGCGGTCTTTTCAACGAATGTCTTCACAGCTTTGTTGAAATGTGGCGAAAGCTTATGCGCCTCAGCGGTCTTTCTGCGCTTATCAAGGTGCAGGATGTGCTTGAAGGTAACGGCACTTGCTACGCGATTACCGAAAATATTGACGGTATCACTCTTCGCGAATATCTTCTTCGTAACAATGTCGGCTACATTTCTTGGGAAAAGGCACGTCCCCTGCTCATGCCCGTACTTTCCACACTCGGTACGCTTCACTCTTCAGGCATCATCCATCGCGGAATTTCCCCGTCAACGCTTATCGTAGCTTCTGACGGAAAAATCAGAATCACGGGCTTCAGCATCAGCCAGATACGTTCTGCAAAGAGCGAGCTTGAACATCAGCTTTTCAACGGTTATGCCGCTTTTGAACAGTACGGCTTTGACGGAAGACAAGGTGCATGGACAGACATTTACGGTTTCGGTGCAGTTCTTTACAGAACGCTTATCGGTACTGACCCGATTGATGCAAAAGAAAGAGTTACGAATGACCGACTTATGGTTCCCGGTAAATTCGCTGAACAGCTTCCGGCTTACGTTATAAACGGTCTTGTAAATGCTTTGCAGATTCTTCCCGAAGACAGAACACGCAGTGTTGAGGAGCTTCGCGCAGAGCTTTCAGCTTCACCGAGTGCTGTTGTTGCTTCGCGTGACATCATCGCACCTGACGTAAGAAAGCAGGAAGCAACCGCACCGCAGCCGAAATACACCTCAGTTGCACAGCGCCTTGACTTTGAAAAGGAAGAAAACGACGTCACCTATGAAAAACGCGAAGCCGCACAGAGAAGACATAATCTCACAACGGCAATCGTTGCGGCGGCAGCTGTTATCATTGTTGTTATTGCTGTTATTCTCGGTCTTGAACTTACGGGTAAAATCAATATCTTCTCCGGAGAAACTACAACCGCTGAAGCTCAGCAGGAGCTTGTTGACGTTCCTGAGTTCATCGGTCAGAGCTATTCAGACGTTATAAACAACGAATATAACCTCAAGTATTTTAAGTTTGAGAAAAGAGATGCCTACAGCGACCATAGCGAGGGTACAATCATTTCACAGAACGCAACCATCGGTTCAAAGATACCAAAGGGTTCAACAATTATCCTCACGGTAAGTGTCGGCAAAGAAAGTATCGTTTTCCCGAACGCAGGAATCGTTGGTCAGAGTTATGAAAACGCCGAAAAGTATCTCAGAAGTCTCGGCTTTAATGTTACGAAAATTTATAAGCAGAACATCGGCAATCATGTTGCAGAAACTGTCGCAGACCACAACTGTGAAGAAGGCGCAAAATACGACAGGGGTCATACCGTTACACTCTTCGTCTGGGAGGTTGAGGAAACAACGACACTTCCGACAGAGGTGCCGACACAGGATGATAGTGAATATCCCGACCCGTTCGGCGGTGTTCTTTCAGACATCATCGACAGTCAGCTTTCAGGTTTATTTTAAATAACAACATATTAAACCGCCTTGGACGACGTAAAACAAAATTTACGTTACTCCGTGGCGGTTTTATATTTTTATTTACAGCAATCAAAAACATTGATTTAATCTGTATTTTATGATAAAATTACTGTGAATGGAGTGATTTTATGGATTACAGCTATGAATATTTCAAAGCAAGTGCAGACTACGTAAAATCTATTGTCACGTACGAACCTGAAATCGGAATTATCCTCGGTTCGGGACTCGGCAATTTTGCGAATGAAATAGAAAACCCCATCGTTATTGATTACAAGGATATTCCGAACTTTCTTGTGTCAACTGTACAGTCGCACGCAGGCAAACTCATTTTCGGTAAGCTTGAGGGAAAGAAAATTGTCTGTATGGCAGGCAGATTTCATTTTTACGAGGGTTACGATTACGAACAGCTTGTAATTCCGATCAGGCTTTTCAAGCTTATCGGTGTCAGAAAAACAATCCTCACCAATGCCGCAGGTGCTGTTAACACAGATTACAACGTCGGCGATATTATGATTATAAAGGACCATATCAAGCTCAACGGAGCAAGTCCACTTTGCGGAAAAAACATTGAAGAATTTGGTCCGAGGTTTTTCGACGTTACGGATATGTATACAAAGTCACTTCGTGAAATCGCTCTTGAATGTGCAAAGGACAGCGGACTTACAACGCACGAGGGCGTGTATATGTTTTTCACGGGTCCGCAGTTTGAAACCCCTGCCGAAATCCGTGCCGCAAGAATTCTTGGCGCAGATGCAGTCGGAATGTCAACCGTAACGGAAGCCTTGACAGCGGCTCATTGCGGAATGCCTTTGCTTGCTCTTTCGGTTATGACAAATATGGCAGCAGGAGTTCTTGACTGCAAGCTTTCTGACGAAGAAGTCGGAATTGCGGCAGCTAAAATTGCAGATAAATTCGCCTCTTATGTTAAGAAAATCATTGCAAATATCTGATGTAAAGTCGGCTTTACATCCAAAAATTTCATCTTTTTTCTAAATATCAACTTTGGTTGATAGACTTTAGTGTATAATGAAGTTAAAATCAAGGCATATCTTTAACCGATTTATGAAAGAGGTGCTGTTATGACAATAAATGAAAAAATAAGTACATTAAGAAGAAATGCAAACATGTCGCAGGAGGAGCTTGCCGAAAAGCTTGAAGTTTCAAGGCAGACTGTTTCGGGTTGGGAATCCGGTAAGGTTATTCCCGCCGCAGACAAGGTACTTGCACTTTCTGAGCTTTTCAATGTTTCAACGGATTTTCTTCTTCGTGACACTGAGGAGTATATAACGGCGGTTATACCTGAAGAGTTTGAAGAAGAAACTCTATATACAGATGAAGAACCCGTACCGGCAGAAATCGTGCCTGTTCCTGTTTCCGAGTACGCTGAACCTGTAAAAAAGAAAAAGCTTCCCGTAAAGAAAATTGTTGCGGCAGTAATTTCAATTATACTTGTGATCGCGCTTATCATTCCTATCCCGACAGGACTTTACAAAAAGTGGTTTTTTGAAGAACCGATTGAATACCCTTATGTTCTTGTTCACGGTCTCGGCGGTTACGGCGCCGAATCAAAAATCAACGAAACAACACCCTATTGGGGCGGTGTGACCGGTAATGTTGCAACCTACCTTCGTGAAGAAAAAGGTTATGAAGTTTACGAAGCTTCGGTCGGTCCTTTTTCAAGCACCTGGGACAGAACGTGTGAGCTTTACGCTCAGCTTACCGGTACAACTGTTGACTACGGCGAAGCACACAGTAAAGCTCACAACCACGACCGTTACGGCAGAACATATGAAACCAAGCTTGCAGGTGAATGGGGTTCAAAAACCAAGGGCGGTCAGGTTATGAAGCTCAATCTTGTCGGACACAGCTTCGGCGGCGCAACGGTAAGAATGCTCACTTCACTTCTTGCTTACGGAAGTGAGGAAGAGAAGAATGCAAGTCCCGATGACGTTTCCGAGCTTTTCAAGGGCGGTAAAGACAACCTCATCAACAGCGTAACAACACTCTGCTCACCGCATAACGGTTCAACCCTTTATTACTGTGTTTCACTGAATGACAATATTATCGACTCTGCTCTCGGTTTAGTCTTTTACGGCAGTCAGTTTGCAAACAGCATTGAACTCGGAGAATTTTACGACTTCCACCTTGAACATTTCGGAATTGAAAACGACAGTCAGGATGCAACATCCATTATAAAAACAGTTTTCGGTAACGGCACAGACAATGCCGCCTATGACCTTTCTCCTGACGGAGCAGCAGAAATTAACAAAACGATAAAAACGGTTGACAATGTTTACTATTTCTCGTATGCTTATTCAGCAACCAAAGAAAGCTTCGGTGTGCAGCTGCCCGACAGTTCTGTTCTGACCTTCAAGGACATTCTTTATCTGCCTGCAACTATGATCGGTTCGTATTCAGAAAACAAGGTTTCAGATTATCAGATTGATAAGACGTGGCTTGAAAACGACGGTATGGTAAATGTCATTTCCGCAAAGTATCCGTTCACTGATGAATGGCAGGATTATGACAGCGAAAACATCGTTAAAGGCAAATGGAATGTAATGCCCGTATTGAGAGGTCACCACGGAACAGTTGTCGGTATGGGTGTAACAGCCGAAGAAGCACGTAAGTTCTATCTTGATCTCATCTCTATGGTTGATGCACAGCCAAGAGATAAAAAATATTATTTCAAGGGTTTATTCTGAGAAAAAACTGAGGAGGAAAATAAAAATGAAAACAAAAAGATTTTCGGCTTTGGCTCTTGCGGTAATTTTAACCTTAAGCCTCACAACAGTCGCATTCGCAGCGTACAAGGGTGACATCAACGGTGACGACCTCGTCAATTCATCCGATGCACTGGCGGTCCTTCGCTATTCGGTAGGGCTTGATAAGGAAATCAACGAAAAAGTTGCTGATATGGACACAGACGGAAACATCAACTCATCCGATGCACTTGCAATTCTTAAAGTAAGCGTCGGCATTGATGAAAAGGAAGAGTTGCCTGAAGAACCTGAAACACCGGATAAGCCAGAAGTTCCCGACGAACCCACAGTACCGGCTACGACAGCAGAAATCGTCGCTTTATATAACAGTGCCGTTAACAAGGTAGTGGATGAAAAAGCAGGATATAAGAAGGAAAGAACTACTACTATCGTTGAAATGAACGGTGGTGCATTACTCAAAATTCAGCTTGTTGTCGATATGGTTAATGAGTTTCTCGGTGTTGGTACAAAAGAGTATGTAAACAGCAAGGGTAAATCAGAATACCTTATGAAAGCTTCTCTTAAAGAAACTGATCTTAAGTCTGCAACGTGTGAAAAAACAGGAGAAAATTACACTGTTTCACTCAGTCTGAAAAACGGCAGCAGTTCAGCAACAGCAAAATCAAAAAGTGACAGCTCTGCCCTTGCAAGAAGCGGACTTCTCACAGGCGATGTTGCAGATCCCAATTACGATTACCTCAGCAGCGGTTGCGTTTATGCAAGTATCAGCGGTGTCAAAGATGTTTCGGTTAAATCAATTAAGGTGACAAACTCGAACATAAATTTTGTTGCAGTAATTGACCCTGAAGGTAAACTTATTTCTCTTACTGCCGCTTATGACTGGACAGTAGAAATGGAAAGCATTAAATATACGATTGTTTCGGTAAAGAAAGCTGACGGCAAGGCTCATACAGCAGTTGAGCTTTCAGATTTCAAATGGTAAACAAATTAAGGTGCAGGAAACTGCGCCTTTCTTTTTGTTGATTTAGTCACAATATCGTGATAAAATATATTTATCAATTATCTCTCGGGGTGAATTATGAAAACATTATTCAAAAACGCTGATATTCTTCTTCTTGAAAACGGAATATATAATGTTATAAAAAACGCGTATCTTGCCGTTAACGGCGACAGAATTGCATACATCGGAAAGGATATGCCTGACGGTGATTTTGACATTGTAAAAGATATGACAGGAAAGCTTCTTATGTCCGGACTTTACAACTGTCACAACCATTGTCCAATGGTGCTTCTTCGCGGTGTCGGCAGTGACCTTCCGCTTAACGAATGGCTTTTCAACAAGGTTTTCCCAATTGAGGACAAGCTCACAGCTGACGAAATCTATGCAGGTACAAACCTCGCTTTGCTTGAAATGCTCGCTTGCGGTACTGTCAGCTTTTCTGATATGTATTTTGAACCGCAGGTAACTGCAAAAGCTGTTGCTGAGGCAGGTATGAAAGCTAATCTTACTCGTCCCGTGCAGAGCTTTGATCCGAACGAAGAGCCAAAGGATTCGTTCAGAATCGCACAGTCGCTTGAACTTTATGACGAATGGAACAACGCGGAAAACGGCAGAGTACTTATCGACTTTTCAATTCATGCCGAATATACCTGTACAGAAAAAATCGTACGCGCTTATTCCGAAGAGTGTAACAAGCGTGGCGGACTTATGCATATCCATCTTTCTGAAACAGTGAAAGAACACAACGAATGTAAAGAAAAATACGGTAAAACTCCAACACAATGGTTTAACGACCTCGGCACGTTTGATTCAAGAGCATTTGCGGCTCACTGTGTTACTCTTGAGGACAGCGATATGGAAATTCTTCTCAACAAAGGAGTTAATGTTGTTCACAACCCGTCAAGCAATATGAAGCTCGGCAGCGGATTTGCAAGGGTACAGAAAATGCTTGATATGGGAATCAACGTCTCCCTCGGTACGGACGGTGCCGCAAGTAACAACAATCTTGATATGATTGAAGAAATGCATCTTGCTTCAATCATTCACAACGGTTATATGCAGGACGCGACTGTTATGAACGCAGATACTGTTATTAAAATGGCAACACTCAACGGTGCACTTCTTCAGGGCAGAAATGACTGCGGTGACCTTAAGGTAGGCAACAAAGCTGACATTATTGCAATCTCGCTTGACAAGCCGCATCTTCGTCCTGTTATTGACGAAAAGGCTCTCATCACCTACTCTGCGCAGAGCAGTGATGTCTGTATGACGATGGTTGACGGAAAGATACTTTACGAAAATGGTGAATACACAACCCTCGACAAAGAAAAGATTTATTACGGAATAGAAAAAGCTATTAAGAAATTATACTGAGGTGACAAAAATGCAAAGAGCTGATAACGGACTTGCTTTTATGCTCCGATACGAAAATATTGCATGGTATGAAGACGGAAAGGTGCGTATCCTTGACCGCCGTGTTTATCCGCGCAAGGTTGAATTTGTTGTCTGCAACACTCACCGGGAGGTAACGCAGGCAATCCGTGATATGGTTACGCAGAGTGCCGGACCGTACACTGCCGCGGCTATGGGTATGGCACTTGCCGCTTATGAATGCAGAAATATGACACAAGACAAGCAACTTGAATATCTTCTTGCCGCTTCCGATAATATTTCACACGCAAGACCTACTACGGTAGCAAGAATGTCGCTGATTACGGGCGGTTGCCTTGAAGCGGCGAAAGTTGCCCTTAAAAACGGCACAGACGTAAGCGAAGCTATCGTTGAATACACGGTAAAGGCAAATAATCTTCGTTACGGTAAAGTCAATCTTATGGCGGAGCATCTTGTTGATATGTTTCCGCAGAACGGTACGGTTATGACACAGTGCTTCGGTGAAACAATCGTCGGAATGATGCTCAAGGTGGCAAAGGAGCGAGAGAAGAATATCCGTATTTTCTGCCCCGAAACACGTCCGTACTTCCAGGGTGCAAGACTTACCGCTACAGTCTGCAACGAGATGGGATTTGACACAACGGTTATAACAGATAATATGCCTGCTTATGTTATGAAGAAGGAAAACGTTGACGTGTTCACCTCAGCCGCAGACGCAATCTGTCTTGACGGCCACGTGGTGAACAAAGTCGGAACTTATCAGATAGCTATTGCGGCGAAATATACGGGTATCCCTTATTTTGTAACCGGTGCACCCGACCACGGACATCCGACAATTGATACGGTTAAAATTGAAATGAGAGATCCCGATTTTGTTCTTCAGGCAATGGGTGTCAAAACTGCCGCAGACGGTCTTAAGGGTTATTACCCTGCTTTTGATATCACTCCTCCCGAGCTTGTAAGCGGTGTTGTTACGGATACGGGAATTTACACTCCGTACGACCTTCACAGCTATTTCAAGGACGGAAATATGGGCGAATACGAAATGGTGATTTAAAAAGTTGAAGCTGCTTCACACGAGTGAAACAGCTCCTTTTTATTTAAAGAACACATTTGAAATAAAGATTTCCAAGCCAATGAAAACAAGGATAGAGCCGCCGAAGATTCCTGCTTTTCCCGCAAGCCTTGTTCCGAACTTTTTGCCGATTGCAATTCCCGCAAAGCAGATAATAAACGTTACAACAGCAATAATCAATGCACAGATAACCGCCATTTCAAGGTCATACTCTGCAATCGTAAAGCCGACTGAAAGAGCATCAATTGAAGTTGCAACACCCTGCACAAGCAAAGTGCCGATTCCAAGCTTTGCGCTTCCGCAGTTTTCGCCGTTTTCGTCGCAGTTATTTTCCTTAATTCCTTCAAAAATCATCTTTCCGCCTATAAAGCCGAGAAGAACAAGTGCAATCCACGGAATAAACTTTTCAAAAAAACTGAAATACTGCATAACGGTATGAACGCAAACCCAACCGATCAAAGGCATTAGTGCCTGGAAAAATGCGAACAGCCACGCAACTCCGGCCATTTTATTCTTTTTCATTTTTGTGTCGTTAAGTCCGTTTGCAAGCGAAACCGAAAAAGCATCCATTGCAAGACCTATACCCAGAAGCACGCTGTTGAAGAAAAACTTCAGAGTCATTTTTGTTCCTCCAAAAATAAAAGTGCAGCAATTGCTACACTCGGTTACCTGAAGATATAAAGACACCATGTATAGCCTTTGCAGATATACATGAGTCTCGCGATTTAAAACAAGCCAGACCTTGCAGTCAGTATGTTGACTTGCTACACACTAAAAGTGCGCTCACTACTCCCTCATCGGATTTTCCGAGAGTGATTATATATTAATTTTTTTCATTTGTCAATTATTTTTTATAACAGCGAAATTTTACATCTTGTTTATTCTGTAGTTTTATTGTATAATACTTGGGATTTGAAATAAAGCTCAACAAAAAGGAGATTGTATATGTACATTACAGATGATATTAAATATATCGGTGTCAACGACCACAGTACAGATCTTTTCGAAGGTCAGTTTGATGTGCCCGACGGTATCGCATATAATTCATATGTTATTATGGACGAAAAAATTGCAGTAACAGACACTGCGGACAAAAATTTTGCCGATGAATGGTTTGCCAACCTTGAAAATGTACTTGACGGAAAAGAGCCGGATTATCTCATTGTTCATCATATGGAGCCTGACCACTCTGCGAACATTGATGCGTTTTTAAACAAATATCCGTCAGCTCAGGTTGTTGCTACTATGAAAGCCTTCAACATGATGGCTAATTTCTTCGGAAACGACTATTCAGACAGACGCCTTGTTGTCAACGAAGGTGACACACTCTGCCTCGGCAAGCATACCCTCACCTTCTATACAGCACCGATGGTACATTGGCCTGAGGTTATGGTCAGCTATGACTCAACAGACAAGGTTGTTTTCTCCGCTGACGGTTTCGGCAAATTCGGCGCTCTTGACATCGAGCAGGATTGGGCTTGTGAGGCAAGAAGATATTATTTCGGTATCGTCGGTAAATACGGTGTTCAGGTGCAGGCACTTCTTAAGAAGCTTGCAACTCTCGACGTTAAAATTATCTGCCCGTTACACGGTCCGATTCTTACCGAGAACCTCGGTTACTATATAAATCTTTACGATATCTGGTCATCATACGGCGTTGAAAGCGAGGGTATCGTTATCGCTTACACTTCAGTTTACGGAAACACAAAAGCTGCTGCGGAGCTTCTTGCAGAAAAGCTTAAGGCAAAGGGTTGCCAGAAGGTTGTTCTTAACGACCTTGCACGTTGCGATATGTACGAAGCGATCGAAGATGCTTTCCGTTACGGTAAGCTCGTTCTTGCAACAACGACATACAACGGTGATGTTTTCCCGTTTATGAAGGATTTCATCAATCATCTTACTGAAAGATTTTACCAGAACAGAACAGTTGCATTTGTCGAAAACGGCTCCTGGGGCCCCGTTGCTGCAAAAATGATGCGTAAAATGCTTGAGGGGTCAAAGAACATCACATTCGCTGAAACAACTGTTCAGATTAAATCTGCACTCAACGAAACAAGCATTGCCGCTATTGATGCCCTTGGTGAGGAGCTTTGCGGTTGAGTATAATATTTTTATAATCATAACCACTAGTAAACTAGTGGTTTGCACAGCCCCTATAAGGGGCACCTACAGGCAAAGCCCCTGAAAGGGGCATAGAAGTTTGACAACGCATTACTATTTCAAGCAGCCGCTCACGTGCGGCTGTTTATTTTT
>JAZSQQ010000001.1:0-12818 GCA_045538055.1 Acutalibacteraceae bacterium | reverse complement strand
TTTCTTGGTTTATATACTATATCTAATACTTTTTGACAGAAGCAAAACGGCAGGGATGAATCCCTGCCCTACATCTTTCTTTTTCTGTTATTTATTATTTCTTATCTTCGTTTTAAAGGAACAGTTTTCGGACGGTCGTGGTCGCCCGTACCTACGCGCTTAATTTGAGTCAGAATTTGTAGGGGCAGATATCTTCTTCCCGTTAATCTTACACTTTTTTCTGACGGAGCATAATATGCTCCCCTACGAACCCGTCTTGCTTCGTTTTGTAGAATTCAACGCTTTGCATCGAACCCATATTTTGCGATAAGCTTACGGTGTGTCGCAAGCGTCACACCCTACAAAAAGATTTTATCTTTGTGCAATAACAGGCGGCAGCAAGCCACCGCCCTGCCGTCCTTACTGAAAATCTTTTGCAGGCAATGATTATGCGTATACATTACTATACTTTAAACACCCACTCGGCTGTGAGTGGGTGTTGAACTTAAAATGCTGAGGGGGTTTGCTTGATATTCATTCTTTCGATGATTTCGAATACGGTTTTTTCTGCATTGTCGGTTACTTCGACATTGATATCTGCGAGGAATTTATAAATCGGGGAACGTTCCTCGTGGATTCTTTCAAGAGCCTCACGGTTTCTTGCAAGATAAACTCCGTTAAGCTTAAGTTCGCTGAGGTCGCGTGAGAGCCATACGATATAGCCGTTCTGACGAAGGTAATACTGATTTTCGAGGCTCATAACCGCACCGCTTTCCGTTGCGATTACCTGTCCGCCGTTACGCGTTATTTTACGCAGAGTTTCTGTTTCAAGCTCGCGGTAATATCTTTCGCCGTAAGCGGAGAAAATTGTTGAAACAGGGACGCCCGCTTTCATTTCGATAAGACGGTCAACGTCGATACACGGTCTGCCGAGCTTTGCGGCAACAACTTTTGCGATAGTTGTTTTGCCGCAACCGGGCAAGCCGACAAAGATGATGTTCTTTCTGCGGTCGCTCATCGTCTTGTATGTTGCTTTGAAGAGTTCCTCGTCAGGCTCAATTCTGCCGAAGCGGATTTCTGCAAGATATTCACGCGCAACGAGCATTGACAGTCCGTCGGAATTCGGGATTTCAAGGTCTTCCGCATCGCAGATAAGCTTTGTTCTTCGTGGATTATAAATAACCTCAAGAACGCCTTCTATTTTCGGGAAACGCTTTACGTCAACAACCTTGTCGCCGTTATTCGGATACATACCCGTCTGGGTTGTGTTGACAAGAATTTCCGCATCCGTATGCTCATAGATGTTTTCGAAATTCACTTTGCCGTCAACTGTTACGTCAACGATTTCACGTGCACCCATATCCTCGATAACGACACGGATAACCGATGCATTTTTGCCGAGGAGAAGAACCTTCTTACCCTTGACATCAATGCCGCATTTTGTAATCATATGGCAGAAGCCGTCATACTCACAGTTGTCACCGATAAGTCTGCCGTTTTCATCAACCGTGATTGTATCAACACAGTCAAGCTTTCGTGCAACATCAGTTAACTCGTCGCAGTATTTTACTGATTCCTTTTTGTAAGGAAAAACAACGCTCAAGCCTGCGAAATCTCTTTTTGCGAAAAACTCCGCAAGCTTTTCGGGCTCTATCTCGAAAAGCTCGTAGCTGAAATTTCCGAGCTCTCTGTGAATTTCCGGTGACAGGCTATGTAGAAGCCTTCTTCCCAATAAACCGTATTTTTTCATATCAGCCTTTGTCCCCTTTGTGTTTATTGCGTTTAAGGAAATGCAGACATCCCGACAGTATCAACCCCAATGATACAACGGCAGCTGCAGATACAAAAAAGATTTTTTCATTTTCGGAGTGGCTTGGCGGTGTACCTTCCTCCGCCTTGTAGAGTTCCGCCTCTGTTTGTTGTCCTACGGAATCTGCCGCCGTTTTCTCCGCTTTTGTCTTTTTGGTTTTATCGGATTTAGTTGTTTTGGTTTTTGTCGTTTTTGTTTTTGTTGTTTTAGTCTTTTGCGTTTTTGATTTCTCTTCGCTCGTCGGTTCATCTTCGGAATCCGCCTGTTCACCTTCGGCAAGGTCAACCGTATAGGTATTTGAAAGAATGCCGTCAGGGTCCGCAAAGGTTACAGACAGAATTCTTTCTTCAGGAATACCTTCCTTTACTCCGAAAGTGACTTCGAAATAGACTACACCGTTAACAGGCATTGTGTGTGAGATAAAATCCAGATAGTATTTATCTTCATTATACTCCGTTTCGCCGTTAAGGTTAATTGAAATTTCCTCTTCGCCATTGAAGCTGAAGCGGATACCCGGATTACCCTCTTCACCGAAGCTGTTGAACTTCAGAAGAAAGAACAATCTCATCCGGTGAGAAGGATAGTCATATTTTACCTTGAGCTGGGCATTTTTCAGCCCCGAGTTGCTGTGAGCATCCTTGTCCGCGATAACAAACACCTCTTCGTGGTTGTTCCACTCGGCAAAATCAATCTGTTTTGCTGATGCATGGCAGATAACCGAAAGTGCAATGACCGTTGCAACAAAAAGTGCCGCAAGTTTCTTTATATTTTTCAAAAGAATAACCTCTGTAAAATTAGTATGCTTTGATTGTAATGATTTCAAACGGTTTTGCCGTAAATTCTACGCTGTTATCTTTAACTTCGATTTCTTCAATATTGTTTTCAAGAAGGTCGCAGATATATGCCTTCTTAACATCATATCCGAAATCAAGCTTAACGTTCGTGCGCTTATTGTAGCTTTCGTATCCGCGGACAACAAGTGCATCGTCATCCTCTGCCTTCTTGACAGTTTCAACAATGAAGTTGTCGGAGTTGCAGGAAATAAATGAATACTCTTCGGGAAGTGCGCCTTCCTGAGCCTCGATATCAAATGCCTTCAGCGGGCAGTTGAGCTCGTAAGCAAGCTGAACGGTACCGCTTTCGCGGAAGTTGCCTGCGTGCGGGAAGAGCGAATATGTGAAGAAGTGTTCGCCCTTATCTGCATCCGGATCGGGAGAAGTTGCGCACTTGAACATTGAAAGCTTCATTGTGCCGTTTTCGATATTATGACCGTATTTGCAGTCGTTAAGAAGAGATACACCGTAGCCGTAATCTGCATAATCGATATACTTATGTGCGCATACCTCAAACTTTGCTGATTCCCAGCTTGTGTTCTTATGAACGGGACGTTCAACAGAGCCGAACTGAATTTCATATGTAGCTTTGTCGGAGTTGACGTCAACATCAAATGCAGCCTTGAGCATAAGATGCTCCTGATGCCAGTCTGCGTATGTATCAAAGTCAATTCTGTTTGACCCGTCGTAGAAATAAATTTTCTGCTTTATAACGGATTTATAGAACTTTCTTGTAATTTCAAAACCGAAACGTGAGCCTTCGTCGATGAACTTAACGTCGCTTACGTCGCTGATTTCATACTTCTTTTCTGTGTAATACTTGGAGATTTCCCAAGCATCGTATTCATACGGATAATCTTCGAACGCTTCGATATAGTTAGCTCGTCCGCCTTCACGGAGAACCTCGCGTTCATTCACCTTATCGTAAAGACGTGTGATAACGTATTCGTCATTGAATTCAACAATATAGTTGCTTGTTTCAAGAGTTTTGCCGTTAAGTGTATATGCCTTGTCAGCATCGGCGAGGTCAACAACCTTATAACCCTTTGCAGGAATACCGTTTACGCGGTAGGTCTTGCCGTTGTGGTTAACGTAACCGTCAGATACAAACGAGTTCTGATTGAATACAGCTACGCCACCCTTTGTGCCGATATTCTTGAGAAGTGACTTGTAAGCCTTTGACTCAAGCTCGGTTGCTGAGCCGATAATCTTCTTATAATCCTCTTCGCAACGCTCATAAACAGGACGGATTGATGAGCCGGGGATAATATCGTGGAACTGATTGAGGAGGATGCACTCCCAACCGTCGTTGAGCTCCTTCTGCGGATATTCAGCACCGAGGAGCTTGCCAGCCATTGAGTTTACAAGCTCGGTGTTCTGATAAAGAAGCTCGCTCTTTCTGTTGTTACGCTTATTTGCTGCCTGTGAGGTGTATGTACCTCTGTGGAATTCAAGGTAAAGCTCGCCTACCCAAGTCGGAAGACGCTTGTTGGAGTTTAGCTTATTGCGGAGCCTTTCAAGGAATTCTGCCGAGCTTTCCCACTTGACCTGCGGACAGCCGTTGATGCCGTGCTGCATTCGTCTGATATATTCGATATCATTATCTTCGGGACCGCCGCCACCGTCACCGTGACCGAACGGCATAAGAAGATCGTGATTAAGGGGCTTGGGCTCATATCTGTCCCAGGTTCCCTGAACATAAGCCGGAATTGCTCTTGGTGTATAAGTTGAACGCCAATACATTCCCTCGTAGTTCTTCTTTCTTCTGACAGCTGTGAGGAAATATGTGAAAACTTTTGAGCCGTCAATGCCCTGCCATGTGAAAGTATCGTAGGGAAGACGGTTTGTTTCGTTCCAGGCAATTTTTGAGGTTACGAAATTTTCAACGCCGCTCTTCTTCATAATCTGCGGCATTGCTGCACTGTAACCGAAAACGTCGGGAAGCCATACAGTTTTATTGTCAACACCGAACTCTTCCTTGAAGAAACGCTTGCCGAACATAATCTGACGGACGAGTGACTCACCGCTTGAGAGGTTACAGTCTGCTTCAAGCCACATTGAGCCTTCAAGCTCGAATCTGCCTTCCTTAACAAGACGCTTTACCTCTTCATACATTTCAGGCGCATCTTCCTTGAGGTATTTAAGAAGCTGTGGCTGGCTTGACATAAATCTGTATTCAGGATACTTCTTCATCATTTCGATAACGCTGCCGAAAGTACGCTGAACCTTCTCTCTTGTCTGTTCAAGAGTCCAACGCCATGCAACGTCGATATGAGTATGGCCGATACAGCTTACCGTTACATCCTGATCCTTGCAGAATTTTCCGTAGAATTCTTCGTCCATAAATTTGTTTGCTTCGTCAACGGAAGCGAGGAATTCTTCGCTCATCGGAGCGCACCAGTTGAGTTTATTAAGAGCTTCGTTAAGAAGAAGCACGATATCGCCGCGGTTTTTATCGCTGTCGTCAAGATATTCAACAACCTCATAAGGAACCTTTAAGTCGTAGTAAAGTTTTTCAACCGCTCTGTTGAAAACGCAGAGCTGACTGTAAAAATATGCTCTTTCACCGAAGGGTCTTGAATAAGCATAGAGGTGAACATCGTAGCCGTCTTTATTGCTGTCAAGCTTTATATAACGGTGGTTGGAGTCCATACCTCTTATTTCTTTACCGTCAAGGTAAACGATGAACTGAGGATCCCACTGGCTGTCACCGGGCATCGTTGTTGAAACATAAAGCTCAACATCCTGACCCTTAAGCTCTGCAGGAATCTCAATACGATTATAGAACCAACGGTGCTCTTCAGCCTGATCGCCCCATGTCTGCGTTCTGCCGAAATCCTGCCAACCGTCAAGGTCGGGTGACGGCACCGTGTTATCTTCCTTATATCCGCAAGGCAAGGTCTTCCAGCCTGTAACATCAAGACGAACAGGTGTTACAAAGACCTGAAGCTCTTCTATCATTGTTCGTATTCTTTTATCGAGCAACTTATCCATAGTTAACCCTCCGTAATCTCAACTAATTTTTTAAATTCATCGGAATTGGAAAAATCCGAATTTTTAATATTTTCTTCTATTTTTTTCTGAAGCTCTCTGTCTTCAATAAAAGCCTTAAGTCCTGCCGCACATTTTTCGTTTTCAAGCGGAACGATAACTCCGTTAACTCCGTCATCAATCTGACTTTTCGCCGTTGCATAATTTGTTATTGCAATCTTTTTTCCAAGTATCAATGCTTCGTTTACCGTAACAGAATTCCCCTCATAGCGCGAAGGCTGAATGTAAAAATCACAAGCCTTGAAATAAGGATAGGGATTTGTTTTCTTGCCGAGGAGAATAACCCTTTCCTCCATTCCTGCTTCTGCAATTTTCTTTTTTATAAGATCTTCATCAGGACCGTAGCCGATGATATACCACTTAACATTATCAAGCCGCCTGCATACATCAGGTACATTGTCGAAATTTTTAGCATCCGTATATCTTCCGACGGAGAGGAATTTTATATAACCGTCGTCGGGCATTTCATTGCTTGCATCAAATTCATCCGCCTGCTTTTTGATAAGCTCCGAAGGATGAATGTTTTTGATAAGCACAATTCTGTCCGCAAGCTCGGGGAATTTTTTAAGAAACGCTTCCGTAACCTTTTCAGAAATTGAAACTATGTGGTCGTATCTCGACCACATATCAAGCTCGGACACCGTATCAATTTCAATATGCGAATAGTCCGTATGAATCCACGCAATTTTCTTTTTACCTTTACACTTTTCCGCCGCAAAATAGTGCGGAGTGAGAAAGCTTATGACAAGGTCGTATTCCTTGTCGGAAATCTTCGGCATAAAAGGTTTTGTATATCTGTGGCTGTAGTCAATAAAAACGTAACTGCCGTCCCGGATGTTGTTTTTCACGATATATTCGTTGGCGGCATTTTTGCCGTTATAGCGTCCGATGAGCGTGCCGAAAGCCCTGTTTTTTATAACCTGCTTCAAGGGTTTTGCAAGCGAAGCATAGCTTTTGTTTTCGGGAAGAAGATTGACTTCCTTCGGAATAAACTGCATCAGTTCACCCTCGTGGTGATATAAAAAAAGGTCGACATTGTACTTTGTGTAGTCGAAAACGCCGAGCAGACCCAACAGAGCCTTTTCAGCTCCGCCGATTTCCATTGTATGGCTTACGATCAACACATTCTGCACAATATCACACCCTGTGAACATAGATTGTAGAATAATAGAATAATTATACTTTTTATTGTGAAAAAAGTCAACAAATAAACCTCTTATAAAAGGCTCAAAAAACACAGTTTTTTTCGATAAACTGCATTGACTTTTAAACAATGTTTTGTTAACATAAATTGATTGACTATATATTAGAAAAAGAGGACGTTATTATGTTACTTGACAAAACAATCCACATTCCCGATCTGGGCGACATCGGAGCAGACAGCGGCTTCCATGTTCTCAGCACAACAGAAGACGGTAAGTTTTCCGTCGGCAAAAACGGTGTTATCGATATCGTTGCAACAGGCGACCAGAAGGTTGAGTTCATTTCTTTCGGCTCACACACTCTCGCTTGCGTTAAGTCAGCAATCGCTTACCCGACATACTATCCCGTTCAGCCCGTTCAGCTCGATATGCCTGTAAAGGCTGTTCTTATGGACCTTGACGGAACAACAGTCCGTAGTGAAGAATTCTGGATCTGGATTATTCAGATGAGTATTGCAAGCCTTCTCGGCAACCCGAAGTTTGAGCTTGAAGAGGCTGATATGCCCTTCGTTTCAGGCCACTCTGTTTCCGAGCACCTTCAGTACTGTATCGATAAATACTGTCCCGGTGCATCTCTTGACAAGGCTCGTGATTTCTACTTCGAGCATACACACAGAGAGATGGAAGAAATTATGGCAGGCAGAGGCAAGGATGGTGCCTTCACTCCGACAGTCGGCGTAAAGGATTTCCTTTACGAGCTCAAGGATATGGATGTTAAAATCGGTCTTGTTACATCAGGTCTTTATGAAAAAGCATGGCCAGAAATCCTTTCTGCATTCAAGACACTCGGTATGGGCGACCCGAAGGATTTCTACGATGCAATCATTTCTGCAGGCTTCCCGCTTCGTAAGGGTTCTGTCGGTACTCTCGGCGAGCTTTCACCGAAGCCTCATCCGTGGCTTTATTCAGAAACTTCAATCGTCGGTCTCGGCGAAGCTTTTGCAGACCGCAACCACGTTATCGGTATTGAAGACAGCGGTGCAGGTGCTTGCTCCGTTCGTCTTGCAGGTTATACAACAATCGGTATTGCAGGCGGCAATATCGTCGAAAGCGGAACAAAGGCTGTTTGTAATTATTTTGAAGACAGCTTTGAAGATATTTTAAAAATTATAAAGGGATGATTGGTTGATGAAGATTTTTTCAGCGAAAAACGTAATCAGTGTAGTTTCATTTACACTTTTTGCTCTTTGCCTTGCAGACAAATATCTTACATACAAAAGTGATGTCGATGCAAGTATCATCAGACTTAAAGAAACCTTGAAAAAACAGCCTGCAGAAGCTCCCGCAGAGGGAACTGCAGAAGCTACAGAAGGAGACACAGCAAATGGATAACGAAAAGAAAATAAGCTGCCACTTTATATCCAACACGCACTGGGACAGAGAGTGGCGCTTCTCCGCAAGAAGAACACAGTATATGCTCGGCTATATGCTCGATATGCTCATCGACATTATCGACAAAAACCCCGAGTACAAACACTTCCACCTCGACTCACAGACAATGCCCGTTCAGGATTACCTTGAGGTTTATCCCGAGAAGAAGGAGCTTTTCAAGAAGCTTGTTTCTGAGGGTAAGATCGGTGTAGGTCCTTGGTTCTGCCTTCCCGACGAATTTACGGTCGGCGGCGAAGCACTCATCCGTAACCTTCTCCTCGGCCACAGAATCGGCAAGGAAATGGGCGGTATCAGCAAGACAGGTTACTCACCCTTCGGCTGGGGTCAGATTTCACAGCTTCCGCAGATTTATGCAGGCTTTGACATCCACTTCGCATCTTTCTACCGCGGTGTTAACGAGTATACAGCTCCGCGTTCAGAGTTCTACTGGGAAAGCCCGGACGGAACACGTATCTATGCTTCACGTCTTGCAAAGCGTCCTCGTTACAACATCTGGTACATTGTTCAGCGTCCTGTTTATTACAACCAGTCAAACGAAAACAACCGTGATATGGTCTGGAACGATAACAACGGTGTGTTCAAGTTTGTAGATAACGAGAATCAGAAGCTCGACTATCAGTACGTTCATCCGTTCTTTGAGTATCACAAGGAAAACATCAAAGACCGCGCTGAGCAGGCTATGCGCGAGCAGGACGGCGACTGGACAACCTCTCACCGTTTCTGGTCTCTCGGCCACGACTCATCCTGCCCCGACATCCGTGAGGTTGAGATGATCAAGGACCTTGATGCTGTTCTTCCGAACGCAGAAGTTTTCCACAGCACACTCAAAGAAATGGAACAGGGCATCATCGATGAATTTGACGAGAATTCACCCGTACTCAAGGGAGAAATGCGTGAGCCGTTCACAAAGGGTAGCGTAAGCCCCGTTATGGGTTGGATCCTTTCTGCAAGAACATACGTCAAGCAGGACAACTTCAAGACAGAAACTCAGCTTATGAACTATGCTGAGCCTCTTGCAGTTTTCTCGGCTTTTGCAGGTGCACCCTTCCAGAAGAATTTCATCGACCTTTCATATAACTATCTTCTTCAGAACCACGGCCACGACAGCATCGGCGCTTGCGGACGTGACATCGTTTACGAAGATGTTGTTTCACGTTACAGACAGTCAAAGGAGCTTTCAAACTGCGTTTACGAGCGTGCATTTATGGACGTTGCAGGCGACATCAAGCTTGACGGCTTCACTCGTGACGATGCAGCTATCGTTGTTTACAACCCTGCACCGTTCAAGAGAAGCGAGAGCGTTCAGATGACAATCGAGCTTCCGATGGAATGGAAGGCAGACAGCTTCAAGATTACAGACACAGACGGCGAAATCCTTACATATCAGGTTCTTGCAACAAACAAGCACGTTGCACAGATTATCCAGAACCCGAACGACGTTGCAAACGTTCTTCATACTCAGCAGTACAAGATCGTTGTTGACGTTAAGGACATCCCGGGCTTCGGTTACAGAACACTCAAGCTTCAGCCGCTTTACAACGTTCGCGCAACAACTCCGAAAACAATGCTCAAGAGAGCTCAGGTTATGGAGAACGAATACCTCAGAGTTTCATTCAACGCAAACGGTACATACAATGTTCTTGACAAGGCTAACGGCAAGTCATACGAAGGCCTCGGCTACTTCAAGGATACAGGCGAAATCGGCAACCCCTGGGAGCACATCGTTCCTGAGAACGACGAAACATTCACAACTCTCAATGAGAGAGCAAAGATCACACTTCTCCACGAGGGTGAGCTCGAAGTTGCATATAAGATTGAAATCGACTGGGCACTTCCCGAAGGCAGAAGCATGGACGAAAAGACACGTTCACCGCACCTCAACCCGTGCAAGATTGTCAATATCGTAACTCTCCGCAAGGGCGCAAAGTATCTTGAAATTGAAACAACAATTGACAATCAGTCTGAGGACCACTACCTCCAGGTAGCCTTCCCGACAGATATCACGTCAGAGTTCTCATACGCTCAGGGTCAGTTCGACGTTGTTAAGCGTCAGGTTGCAAAGCTTGACTACTCAATCTACGATGAAATCCCGATGACAGAGCATCCGATGAACTCATTCGTTGACGTTACAGACGGCACAAACGGTGTTGCTCTTCTTAACACAGGTCTTAAGGCTTACGAAGCAAGCGACGACGAGTGCGGTACAGTTTACCTTTCACTCCTCCGTGCTTATCCGCTTCGTATCTGCGTAACATCAGATATGCAGGACTACAGCAAAGTTGACAAGGGCTCACAGTGCATCGGCAAGAACACATACCGTTACGCATTTATGCCTCACTCAGGTGACTGGGAAGAGGGCAACGTATGGGGCGAATCAGAGCGCTTCAACCTCAGCTTCGGTATTGCACAGTTTGCACCGACAGAGCACGGTAAGAACGGTCTTGTTCACTCATTCCTTGAGCTTGAAAACGAGAAGCTCAACGTCAGCGCAGTCAAGCTCAGCGAGGACGGCGAAGGCTATGTTGTACGTATCTTCAACCCGTCAGACAACGCTGTGAAGACATCAATCCGTCTTAACGGCGGTATGGCTCCGATTGAAAAGGCACAGTCACCTGTTGAAAGACAGAAGGCTGAATTTGAGCTTCCTGCATACTCAGGCAAGAAGTGGAGCGAGGTTAAACTCGTAAGCCTTGAAGAGAAGGACATTGAACCGCTTACAATGAAGGAAGACGGCTTTGTAGATTTCGAAATCACAGGCAAGAAGATTCTTACAATCAAGTTTGTAGGCTAATAAATAAACGACCTCCGAAGTTTCCTTCGGAGGTTTTTCTTGCTCTTAAACCCAGACAGATTCGGGTTTGTCTGGGTGATTTGACATAAGGGTTCAAGTCGAGCAAAGCCTCCCTTGCCTAAAGGGAGGTGGATTTTGCGAAGCAAAATGCGGAGGGATATTTTGCCAAAAAAATGAACTTTAATAGTTTTCTCCGAAAATATCCTCCAGTCACGACTTCGTCGTGCCAGCCCCCTTTAGGGCAAGGGGGCCTTAATGCTCAATTAAAGATCCCGACAAACCCGAATTTGTCGGGATACGCTAAAATCTTACAAAGCAAAAAGCGTTGTGCTCGTATGAACACAACGCTTGAAATTTTATCAGGCTTTTGCCGTCTTTTTCTTTGTCAGGAGCTGGATTACGACAACCAATGCAATCAACACAACACCTGCGATATCCGTAGCAATACCCGGAATAATCATACACAAACCGCCTGCAAGTGCAAGGATTCTCTGCCACCACGGCATCTGTCTTAACAAATAACCTTCCATACCTGCGGAAACGATGAAAATACCGCAGAGAGCCGTTACAACAAGGAGTACGATTTCATACCACGGCTTATCCGAGCCGATGATAAGCATTTCGGGGCTGAAAGCAAAGATATACGGAACGATGAATGCCGTGATAGCAAGTCTTGTTGCCGTAACACCGGTCTTCATCGGGTTTGACTTTGCAATCGCTGAGCCTGCATATGCCGCAAGAGCAACAGGCGGTGTGATATCCGCAACGATTCCGAAATAGAACACGAACATATGAGCCGCAAGAACAGGAATGCTAAGGCTGTTCATAAGAATCGGCGCAACCATTGACGCCATAATAACGTAGTTAGCTGTTGTCGGAACACCCATACCGAGAACGATACACATAATCATCGTAAGAAGAAGAGCGAAAATCGGGTGAATTCCTGCCGCAGAATGAACGAGTGAAGAAAGCACGTTTGCAAGACCCGTCTGCTGAACCATTGCGGAAATACATCCTGCAACTGCACAGGCAAGAGCAACGCCGATTGCATTCTTTGTTCCGTTTGCAAGAGAACGGAAATAAATTCCGAAGTCCATTTCGAACTTTTTGTGTGCGATTGATTTTACAATTCCTTCAACAAGCTTAACTCCGATTGCAACAAAGATAGCAAGAATTGCTGACTTTGCAGGAGAGAAGTTGTTCATTGCAACAACAAGAGCAACAACAGGAAGAAGAAGGTAACCCTTCGATAAAACAAGCTTGAAGAAATTCGGAATTGATTCCTTCGGGAGACCCTTAAGACCGAGCTTCTTTGCTTCAAAGTGAATCATCATAAAGATACCTGTGAAGTAAAGAACGGCAGGAAGAATTGCGGCAATCGCAATCTGTGCATACGGCAAGCCCGTATATTCAGTCATAAGGAAAGCGGCAGCACCCATAATCGGGGGCATAATCTGACCGCCGGTCGAAGCAGAAGCTTCAGCGGCTGCGGCGAATTCCGGCTTGTAACCGGTACGTTTCATAAGCGGAATTGTTACAGCGCCGGAACCAACCGTATTTGCTACGGAAGAACCGGAAACCATACCTTCCAGTGCGGAAGCAACAACGGCAACCTTTGCCGGACCACCGGAGAAACGTCCTACGAGCGCATTTGCAATCTCAATGAAGAAATCTGCAATACCGGTACGCTCCAGGAATGCCCCGAAGATGATGAACATTACGATATACTTCGAACAAACGTTAATCGGGGTGGAGAGGAT
>JAZSQQ010000007.1:0-59078 GCA_045538055.1 Acutalibacteraceae bacterium | reverse complement strand
CAACTCTGTCCCCAAACCAAAACTGTAAACTGTTTTAAAATATCGTTTTGGTTTGGAAGGAGATGCCTACCTGCGAATTTTAAAACAATTCGCATCTCACGGCATCTCAGCGGACGAACAATACTTAATGCATATCCGTATTATTCCTCCACCCACAAGTAACAAGAATCTGTCCCTGTGTGAGAAATTCCTATAGCCTGTGTCTTCAGTTTTAATATGTTAGAAAAAAATAATTTTAATAAAAAGAAAAACCTGAAGCTGTTTTGCTTCAGGTTTTGTTACATGTTCAGATTGGTTAGAGAACCGAACACGGTGCTCTGTCAAATTATTATTTTGTTCGTTCATTTGTTTCTATATATATAATATTGTTTAAAAAAAACAGGTAGCTTTCTAAAAGTTTTTCTGAGGAATAAACAACTTATTTTATTTATAACTCCTACTCAACCAACCCGTATTTTACCTTGATACGGTCCATTTTTTCGAGCATCGGCTCGGCAGCGAGCATAATAAATATTACAGTTCCGAAGCCGTGTACCAGGTCCATAGGGAGACCTGAAATATAATATGCCATCAAGGCTTTAACTGTTATTGTCTGTGACGAATACATAAGCATTGATGCAGGGTTCATTATTCCGCCGTAAATAACAACAGCGGCAAACGCACCGAAAACGGCAAGTGATGCCCGTGTTCTGCGAAGCCATCCTTTTTTGAAAAGAACACCCGCAAGAAAACCTATAATACCCATTGCAAACATCTGCCACGGTGTCCACGGTCCTTGTGAAAAAAGCATATTAGAAAGAAGCATCGTAACGGCTCCCACCAAAAATCCCGTTTCTCCGCCGAAAGCAACACCTGCGATTATTGTAAGTGCAAGAACCGGCTTAAACTGCGGAAGCATAAAGAAAAGGCTTCTGCCTGCTATTCCGATTGCACAAAGCACGGCAATCGTTACAAGCTCTCTTGCCTTAGGCTTTCTACCCTCAAACACGAGAACAAACGGCAACATACACTCTACAAGCACAAGCAGTGCGACAATGTTATACTGTCGGTTGTCGAGATAGAAAATTCCTGCAAATATGGTCAGTGGAATAAAGAGCAATATAGCAACAGATGCCACAATTGTCCGCTGGCTTAAGTTCCGTTTTTCTTTCGGTGTCTGCACTATAAGCGGCGGTTCGCTCCGTCTTCCGATTGCAACCATAAACACGGTAAGAGCAACAAACAAAATACCGTAAAGCCATAATTGATTTTTACCCGATTCACTTATACCCGAAGAATTTATAAGTGCTGATAAATCGGTAATTCCCGTTGCATAGAAAAACACAGCCAATGAAACAAGCCCTGATGCTGCAGCAAGAATTTTACGCCATAGTTTAAGTGGTTCCGGCTTGAAATTTACACTTTTCGGAGTTGGCTCAGGTAAGGCAAGCACCTCGTCATTAATTTCTGTTCTCCTAACCTCTCCTTCACAGCAGGCAATGATTTCATCAACCGTTACCGCATAGGGAATGAGGTGCCTTGCCATACGGTTTGCAGATGTTGTGTAGAAGCTGTTGCCAGAGAAAAACTCACGGGGAGTGCCTTCTGCGACAAGATTACCGTCAAAAAACATACCGCATCTGTGTGCATATTCTGCACAGAAGGTCACATCATGGCTGACCATAAGCACGGTTACGCCCTGATTTGTCAGCTTACCGATAATATCTGCAAATGTTACTTTGAATTCTGCATCAAAGCCTTTTGTCGGTTCATCGAGAAGAATTATATCGGGTGCGGTAAGAAGAACTTTTGCAAGTGCAGTTCTTTGCTGTTCACCGCCTGAAATGTCATAAGGGTGTCGGTCAAGAAAGTCAGTCAGCGAGCAAAGACTAACCACACGGGCAACCTGCTCATCCTTTTCTTTCTTTGTGATTTTTACATTACTTAGAGCTTCATATAAATCCTCGCGCACTGTTCTTTTTACAAAAAGTGCCTGCGGATTCTGCGGTAACATTCCAACCTTACCGTTTGCTTTTACATTACCTCGGTAAGCCTTGCGAAGTCCCGAAAACACTTTCAGCGTTGTTGTTTTACCTGCACCGTTACCGCCGAGAATTGCATAAAATTCACCCTTGTGCAGAGTGAGAGAAAAGCCTTTTATAACATCAGGCAGGTCTTTTTCGTATCTGAACCATATTTCATTACACTCAAGTGTTATTTCGTCAGTATATGTATGCACTTTTTCCCTTTCAAGGGGAAGAAGTGCTTTTTCTTTGCTTCTTTCAGTCAGGAACTCACTACCGTCACGTACGGTAATCGGACAGTCAAGATTCGTTTCAACACCTGCCCACACTCTCATTGCTGTCGGCATAGCAAGGAACATTCCGTTGTCCTTATCACGAAGATGAAGTCCCACTTTTTCGGGAGAATTATCACTGATAATTTCACCTTTCTCCATAACAATAACTCTTGTTGCAAAGGGAAAAGCTTCTTCAAGTCTGTGCTCGGTAAGAATAACCGTTATACCGAGCTCACGGTTGATTTTGCCAAGCAATGCAAGAAAATCTGAAGCGGCAATAGGGTCAAGCTGTGCCGTCGGTTCATCAAGAACAAGTATTTTCGGATTCATACACATAACGGATGCAAGACTAAGAAGCTGTTTCTGACCGCCTGAAAGCTCGGTTACATTCTTATAGAACCAATTTTCAATACCGAAGAATGCTGCAACCTCTGCCACACGGCGGCGGATAGTCGGCGTATCAAGCCCAAGGCTTTCAAGTCCGAAAGCAAGCTCGTGCCACACCTTATCCGTCACAACCTGATTTTCGGGAGACTGAAGCACAAAGCCTATCTCTTGTGCCTGTGTTCTTTCGTTAACCTCATTAAGCGGTTTGCCGTTAAACAGAATTTCACCGTTAACTACACCGTGAGGTGTAAGGCAGGTTTTGAGGTGACGCAGAAGTGTTGATTTGCCGCAGCCTGACGGACCACAAAGAATCAGAAATTCACCCTGATTTACCTCAAAGGAGATATTACGGAGAGCTTTGTTTTCCTGCTCGGGATATGCGAAGCTTACATTTCTGAAACTGAAGTTTTCCATTTTCTCTCCTCCTTTAAGTTTAATATCACGGGTGTAATGCAAAGTGCAGAATATGCACAGTAAAAAGGTATTGTTGTCATATCAAATGCAGCATAACGAATATCCGGGAAATATCTGAACCCGAAAGCATTAAGTATAGTTCCTGCAACAAGAAACAATCCACAGAAAGAAAGCCATGCAAGTGTATATTTATCTCTTTCATCAAAGCGATAAATTGAAAATGCAGTTCTGCCTTTTAGTCCGTAGCCGCGGCTTTTCATACTGTCAGCTGTTTCAATGGCATTTTCAAGCGACCATGTTATCATAATTGAAAATATGTGAATTGCCGTCTTTGTTCTCTGTAACAGACTTCCGTTTGAAACATCTCTGCCGATGCTTCTTTGTGCTTCGGTGACAGTTTGCATCTGCGATTTGAATTTAGGAACAAATCTTAAAGACATACTAAGAACAAGAGATAAGGCAGGAATAACCTTGCCGAAAAGATAGATAAACTTGTCCGTTGTCATCACTCTGTTAAACGACGAAAACCACATCAGCGTTGTAATTATCATCACACCTGCAGAAAATCCGTATAAAATACTTTCAAGCGTAAGAGGATTGCCATTCGGGAAATACAGCAGAGTTGTTGCACCCTCGTGATTGAATGCAGGATTGATAAATGCAGTCAGAAGCACCATCGGCAGACAGTATTTCAAGAGAAATTTCACGCTCTTTTTGCCGTTGATGCTTATTACATAAATAACAGCACATATGAGAGAAAGCCCTTGTGCCAACGGGTGCGTCAGCACAAGAGAAAAGCTTATCGTAAATGCAAAATATATTAGGTTTATAAAAGGATGATATTCTGAAAATGAATCTCTCATAAATTTTACCAAGTTCCTTCACGACCGACATCGTTACCGAGGTCGCATGTATAACGCCATTCTACAACCTCGCCGTCTGCAAGCTGATAACGGGAGCAACCGTAATTTGGATACCATCCGTTAACACGGTACATCCAGCCTGAAAGCTCACCGCAGTCAAATTCATAAAGATTGTTTATGCCTTCAATATAGGCACTGTTATAAACAGGAGTCCATGAGGATTCCATATGTATGTTGTTTTCCTTACAAACACGCTGAAGCACATCATAGACTGATTCACCTTCATAGAATGTCACCTTTGTAGGCGGTAAAATAACACCGTCTGAAGGTACCAGATGACGTTTATCAGGGTCAAGGTCAGAAAGGTTATTCAGTATTGTTGAGCATTCAATGGAAAAGGTGCAGGTATATGTCTTTTTGTTGTTGATTTCCTGATTTTCAGGCTCAACGGGCATAGGTTTTCCTTCGGGTACAGGGTCAGTGTCATACTTATCCTTTTCTGTTGCCGTACCGTCAGAATAAACTCTGTCATCAGAGTTCTGCACACCTGAAAGAAAATTGTCTTTTCCGTTGGTGGTTGTAGTATCTGAAGAATCGTTTCCTGTCGGATTTGTATTTTCTGCAGTGGTGTCTTCTGTATAATTTGTTTCATCAGGCAGAATTTCAATTTCAGGAATAATCTTGTTTACAGATATATTCAGAATACTTGTTTTACTGCCTGTTACAGAAACAGAATAGACACCTTTGTCACCGTTAAAAGCGGTTGCACTGTCTGATGACCATTTTTCGTTGATATGAATAGAAAGCAAGGCAGGAAACCCCAAATCCTTCGTTTCGGTAAAATTGACCTTTATACCCTTGTCTGATTTGTTCAGGACAACTGATAAATTTAAATCCTTTGTTTCATTGATATCACTGCCGAAAACTGTCCATTCGTATTTAATGTCATTTGATGAACCTGTGAATGTGGCGATAGCGTTCTCGTTTCTGATTTTATCTAAAACACTTTTCTCAACAATCCCGTTTTCCGGAATAGCTATGGGTTCATTAAGGTTTACCTGTGCATAATTACCGCTGCAGGCTGTAGTTGTCATAAGAAGCACGAAGGCTAATATTAAACATATTATTCTTTTCATTTTAATCTCCTACAACAATTTTGCCGTTTCTGACATTAAGTGTATCGGTTGTCATTGCAAGACTTTGTGTTTCGTCTGATGCCGCAAAAACAGCATCTTCGAAAACAAGGTCACATACATCACCTTTGCGAAGACTTCCTCTGAGACGGAATTTCAGGCGAAGCACAACATTGTCGTCCTTTTCAAGCAAGTCTTTGTCAAACGCATTCTTTCCGCCTGTTGTGTCAAGGTACATAATGTTGATTTTACCTGTTTTGTTGCATTGTGTCGGGTTACAGCTCCAGTCCGGCAGTCTTTGTTCAATCTCTTCGCCGTCATTACGGATAAAAACGTTACCTTCTTCTATACCTATAAACTCAAGCTTTGACAGGTCAAATACAATGCTCATACTTGCAGCAGGATATTTAGCTTCACCGAAAGATGATATTGTAACGTCGAGGGTGATTTCATCTGTTTCGGAAAGGCTGATTTTCTGCGGAGTTTCTATTGTAAGTGTAGGTTTGCCGAACGGGTTTTCACCGCAGAATGAAAAAAGGAGAATCAGTATCAACAAAAGCAGTAAAACGCCGATTGAGATACCAGATTTTATTCTCTTTTTTGTTTTCGGTTCCAATTTACTTTTGCTCATATTCATTCTCCCAAGAGGGGTGGGAGTGTCAGTCCCACCCCTTAATAATCAGTTAGTTGTTCGCTGTAATAGTTGCTGCCTTTGTAACAACAATGTATTCACTGCCGTCTACAAACGCTTCAACGATACCGAGAGCATCAAATGTATTGATTCTGCTGTCACTGTTCACATTGAGGGCGAGAATCTTGTCATCTGACGGTGCATCTGTTTTACGAAGCCAGGAATCAACTGCACCGAGTGCATCCTGTGCATTGATTACTCCGTCGCCGTTTGCATCACCGAATGTGATTTCATCAGCGTTGTCATCAGAGAGAACAAAATTCTGCTTATCAACGAACTTCGCCATATCAATTGAAGAATCAACAAGTGCAACGTAAGTTGAAATACCTGTTTTATCAGAGATTTCTGTGCTGTACTTGAATTCATAACCGTTGATGCCGTCGTTGTAGCTGAGCTTTGCACCGGCCTTTGCACCAACAACTGCTACTGCAACGGCCATTTTCTCCGAGGGGATAAGGTCAACATTATCACCAACATAGAGACACATTGCGCTATAAGAAACACCTGTTACAACATTTACCGTACCGCTTGCATCCGTAATGTCAACAATAATCATAGAGTTTTCATCTGCAGAATCTGAATTGAGTTTAACTGACATTCCGCTGATGTTAAAGCCAAGCTTGTCGCCTGCAGTTACGGAATCGACACGGAAAGTAATTATGAAAAGAAGTGCCGGGAAGGTGGTTCCGCTTACTGTGATATCGCTATGGTTGTTAGCGTCAAAGTAAACTGCACGGAGCTTGCCTGTGCTTTTTTCAACGTTGTAATTTACCGTTCCGCCCGAAAGACGGCTTTCAGCTGTAACTGCCGTAACGGTAAGACCTTCGGGAACATTCATAATAAAATCAATAAGCTTGTAGCCTGCGTTATTATCCCACTGGTCAATGCTGATTGTTGCGTTGAAAGTTTTGCCGACCTCATCGGATATTTCAGCAGGAAGACCGAGAGTTGCTGTCATCTTACCGGGAACGATTTCAACATTTTCATCAAATGCAACATCAGACATATCAAAAAGATTTGTTTTGTTATTTATAAAACGCTTGTAGGCAACAAGAGCGTAGCAGGATTGGTCAGTAGCCATACCGTTTGCACCTGCGTCTGCAATATGTTCAAACTGCGCCTTATCTTCAAGATAATGGAGAAGAAGTCCGTCAACAACAGATTTTCTGTTCTTTACAAAACGGCTGTCGGTATCAGGATTGATGCCCCATGTTGTGCAGGCAACGATTACCCATGCACAGCTTTCAGAGCATTCACTTCCACCTGATGCAAATGTACCGTTTTCGTGCTGTATTTCAGAAAGACAATCAAATGCTTTTTCACAAGCTTCAGCTACAGCTGTCTGATTGCGGTAGGGATACAAAGCCTGAAGTGCCATGCCCGTAACATCAGGGTCAGATGCGTAAGTCTTGTTTGCCTGTAATGCCCAACCGCCATCATCATGCTGAAGTGAGAGGATGGAATCAATACACTGCTGACGGATGGTTTCATCGCTTGTTTCATAGTTGCCCGAATCCAACGCGATAAGTGCCCATATCGTACCGTTAAGACCCTGCTTTTTAACCCAATCAAAACCGTTCAGGCTGTATGCTTCAACAAGATTCCAATCACCAACAGCAGTTGCATCCTTACCGATAGATGAAAGTGCAACAATCAAACGGGAATTTTCTGTTGATTTATTTGTGTGGAGTGCACCGTTCATATTAACCGATGAAGCTGTTTCATTTACTGTTGAAACAATACGGTTGTAGTAATCATTAAAATATGTGCTGTTCTTTTCAAAATATTCACCGCGTGCCAGACTCAACACTGTCCATTCACCTGCGTCAGTACCGAAAGCAGGTTCTTGTACTGTATCAGCAAGCTGTGCCATTGTAGCATTAAGCACAGCGCTTACATCCTGAGGCTCACGGGGAGCATCCGCCGATGTAACTGTTACCTCTGCATAGCCGGGAGCAGAAACTATAGAATCGGGATATTCGTTACCATAACCTCCGTCAACCCAAAGATACCATTTTCCTGCAGATGGGAAAGTGATAGATGCACATCCGCTGTCATCTGTTGCTACACTTCCCGTTTCATTATAGAGTGCTTTACCGTAATGTACTTCATAATCAGGTATTTCAAAGAAAACGGAATTGTATTCATAATCCTTTGTGCCTTTAATAAGCTTGATGTCGCAAGCTTTGGCTGTTTCTGTGGTGTAAGAATGTGTTACATCACCGTTTGCATCAGCAAAATAATGAAAACCGTAAGCCGAGTCCTGATAGAAATCCCAGCTTGTAAAGCCTGCAAGGTCAATAAAGTCGCCTGCTTCAAGAACAATCTGGTCAGAGGTTGCACCCCATCCTCCACTTGCAAGAGGATACTGACCGTTCAGATAATAGTTGAGGTTTTCATCTCTGCCGAAAAGACCTCCTGCGAAATATGAACTTCCGGGACTACCTGTGAAAGTTACCTCGCTCCAATCACCGCCATAAAGCTCTTCGTGAGCATAGATGATAAGCTGTAATGCTGTAATGTCATAATTGCCGTCACCGTCTTCGTCATAAAGATATTCAGAAAGATTGTATTCGTTCAAATCAACAGATTGAAGTGTTTCGAGGGATACGGGAATATAAGCTATGGGATTGCCGTTTTTGTCATCGGTATATTTGTCATCATAGCTTACAGACATATAAACATATTCGCTTTCTGATGCAACAGACATAAGGGGTGTTGCTGTTAGCAGCATTGCGATGGAAAGAATAACGCTTAAAATTCTTTTTTTCATCATTGATTCTCCTTTTTGATATTTTTCATTTTGTTTTAACCGAAAGTATCCTGTTCTTTCGGTTCGGCTCTGTGTTTCTCCAACTTCTGTCGTGCAGAAACAGTTTGGTTTTTAGACCTGATAGTTGCCCTTTTTCTCTTTTTGGATTTTTGGGAAACAGGTTTTGCTTCTTTTAATCCGGCAGCTTCCAATGCCCTTGGCCACGGTCCGAGGTAGGCTTTGATTCGTGACCGTGTGGGTTCATCAAAATCATCCTTTTTGGGCAATCTTCCGAGTTCCTCAGCTTTTCTTTTCAAAAGTTCTGCCGCCCAGCACTTTTTCTCTTCTGATGTCACTTGTCAAACCTCCTTTACAAAAATAAAAAATACTCTTTCAACCAAAAAGGTCAAAAGAGTACAACAGATTAACGCGGTACGACAACAATAACTTCGGACTGCACAAAATAAAAAAGACCGCAATCCAAAATCTACCATACTACGATAAATCGGTTGCACTCTTCTCACCAAAGTTGTGTTGAACCTAAAAAGACACGGCAGGTGTTCTGACTTAAGGAACAGATATCAAAGCAGATTATAACCGCAGAAATGCAGATGCTAACCTGATTTTCAATTCCAACACAGTAATGGCGGTTGTTCAGGATTCGAACCTGATTTCCCTATTAAATCTACTCAGCTTACAACTTTTCAAAACCGTATCTCTTTATTCTGATATTAATTTTTGCATATTATAGCACAATCATTATATATTTTCAACATATAAATCTAAATTAATTTTTAATAACTTTCTGTAATGCGTCAAAAGTATCACGACCAACAAAAAACTCCCGCAGAGCAATCTGCGGGAGTTCACTACTATTCAGGCAAAGAAAAAATAAATCCGAACGCTTCACCTATAATGGTGCAAGAGTTCAGATTTATCGTATTTGGCAGCGGAATAGGGATTCGAACCCCAACAAACAGAGTCAGAGTCTGTCGTGCTACCGTTACACAATTCCGCTAAAGAACAAGAGCTATTATACACACAGAAAATGGTTTTGTCAACACTTTTTTGAAAATTTTTCAAAGTTTTTTATTTTGTTTTGCAGTCTTCTTTTCAAGGATAATCGCGACAGCCAAAGCGTTGAAGCCTGCAACGAGTTTACCGACAATTACGGGAACAATATGCTTTTCATTATAAGAAAGTGTAAAGGCAAGGTGATCGCCGAAAACGAAGGCGGCGGAAACTGCGAACGCAAGATTCATCACTCTGCCCTTGCGGTTCATTCTGTCTGCACTTTCCATTGTTGCGATTGAATTTGCAAGCGTTGCAATAAGACCGACAACAGAGTTTTCATCAAGGCTGAGCTTCTTACCAAGCGCAGAAAGAGGTTTTTTAAGGAGTTTTGAAATGATTGCAATAAGCGGAAATGTACCTGCGAGAGTAATGCAGATTGTGAAAACAGTTGCCGCACTTTCCAAAAGCGGTGCGGTGTTTTCAAGAATTATTTTGCCCGTCAGAGTCTGGAAAATTCCGAGTGCGAGACCGCAGGTGATGAGAATTGAAATAAATTTTCCGAAAATCGAAAATATTTTAATCGTAACCTTCGGGAATTTAAGAAGACCGATAATAATGATAACGGAAATGAGCAGGGCAGGTATGAGGTTCAGAAGCACCGTAAGCGGTGAAATTCCCATTGTGATGCCCGAAACGAAGCAACCGAGCGGAATTGTACATATACCGCAGAGAAGTCCTAAAAGCACATCGTCGTGGTTTTCTTTTTTTGATGACTGAAGCGCAACGGGGATTGTGAAGGATATCGTTGCACCGAGCATTGACGCAACGCAAAGACCGTGAAATGCACCGAGGATTTCATCTGTCGCGACAGAATCTGCAAGCGCCGCACCGCCCATATCGTTTGCGATGAGTATGCCTGCAAGCGCAGACGGGTCAAAATGAAAGAGGTTTGCAACGGGTGTGATGACGGGCAGAAGCAGGTCGGCAAGGGCAGGAGCAATAGTCATCATACCCAGCATTGAAAGCGAAAGAGGGCCAAGAGTTGTAAGTCCTTTTTCAAATTTGTCACCGAGCTTCAGCTTGTTGCCGAAGACTTTATCAAGCGCACCTATTACGGCGAAAACCGCCATTACTGTTGCAAGTATCTGTGCCAAAATATCACATCCGTTTTATGTACTTGTTACATTATACAAGGCACAGACAAGTAAAGCAAGATAAATTTATTCTATATAAACCGCAATCGCAGTCATATCATCAAGGTGCTTGCCGATTTTTCTTTCACATGCGGAGTTAATAATGAAACGTGCGAGCTCATCCGGCGAATTGCTTGTGTCCCACGTCCGTAATTCGTGCTGAATCCAGTTGTTGCAGTCACCGAGCACACCGTCGGATACCATTAATATAATATCGCCTTTCGTCAGGTTTGCCGTTGCGTTTGCAAAACTGATGTCTTTAAGAATACCTATCGGCAGGGAAGTCTGCTCAAGCTGTGCTACGCTGTCTTTGTGACGGATAAACGTTGCTGCCGCACCTGCTTTCATAAAATCTGCTTTGCCTGTGTAAAGGTCGATGCAGACAACGTCGAGAGTGGAAAGGGATTCATCCGTGCTTTTGACAAGCAGGGCGGAATTGGTTATTGAAAGGGCACAGTCAAAGCTTACACCTGATTTTATCAGCCTTGAAAAAAGCTCCGTTGCCATCGCTGAATCAATAGCGGCACGGTTGCCCGTACCCATACCGTCGCTGAGGATTACTATGTATCTGTCGTCAGCATCCCTGAAGCTTCTGTAATAGTCACCGCATACGGGCTCGTCGTCAGTTGCACGGCTGATTGCTCCGATTGCAACGTTGAAATCTATACTCTGCCTGAATGTGAGAATACTGTTTTCGCCATTTTCTTCAAGTTCGGGGAGCTTGAGTTTAGTGCCCGTTACGGTCGAAAGGCTGTGGGTGAAATTTGTAATATTGAAATCGGCGCGAGGCTGAGTAACATTCAGCGAAACAGTTGCTCTGCCGTATTTGTCAAGGTAACATTCCGCTGCGTTTACGTTAAGTCCGAATTCGCGTGCCTCGTTTGCACAAAGCTCGGCTATGTCCGCGTTTGCCCTGATATCCTCATCAAAATCAAGAGCAAGGTGGCTGAGAATATCCGCCATATTGCTGAACTGTTCACACATAAGTCCCTGAATCTGTTCAACCTTCCCTTGCGCGCCGAGTGAAGCAACGAATGAAAGATAGCGTTCGTAAAGCTCGCTTCGCATTTCGCTGAAGCTGTAGCAGGAGGTGAAAAAGCCTTTCGGGAAGCGTGTTTCGTCAAGCTCGGCGTTATTCGAGAGCGTTTGTGCGATTTTTTCGATATCTTCATCCTTGGGGTTCTTCACTTCGGTTCTGCAGCTTTCTTTCAGTTCACATTCCGAGCAGACCTTGCACCATGCACTTTTCAGAACGTGATTGAGCCGTGTCTGCATCAACGGATTGAGAGTGCCCTGAACGGTTGATATGCAGGAAGAAACTTCGCTTATTGCATCCGAAGTTTCAAGCAGTCTGTCTGTCAGCACCCGCGAATTTTCGCTTCTTATGCAGGTCGGTATCGGTGAGTTGACCTTTGCTGAAAGTGAGTCGTAAACTCTTTCGGGAATTGCGATGAAAACGGAGCAGGCGAGGATTCCTTCAAAGATTGCCATATACGATGTCAGGTTGCCGTCGGCAAAGGCGCAGACTGTAAGAGGAAGAAGGTAACCTGCGGCACAAAAAAGCTTGCCCTTTCGGGAAAACTCTCCGCCGACAAGACCTCCGAGCGCATAACCGATACTTACAAAGCCGATTTCAACGCTTAATCCTGCAACCGAGCCGAGGCATATTCCGCAAAGTGCACCGCCGTTCGAATTGCGAAGCCTTGCGGAAATCAGAATAAGAAATGCAAATACAACCGTTACGGGAGAAAGCTGAAAAAGCTTGTATTTATAAAAAGGCATAAGGATAATACCGACGGTAAGAAAAACGGTCAGAATTTCCGATGTTGTGAAAAACGAAACATCCTTTCTGCCCCAGATAATTTCCGCAGAGCGAAAGAAAATATATGCGCCTGCACAGCAGAGTAAAGCTTCATATGTGACGGAAAGAATTGCTTCAACGTCAAAGCCTGTTGCAAGTATGATTGCCGAGCCTGTAAGAAAAAGGCTGAAAAAAGAATTCAGCAGAAGTGCAATGCCATGAAAATTTTCAGGCAGATATCTTTCGTAAAGATTGCGGATAAGTATGCAAAGAAGGGCGGCGGCACAGTATTTTACGCAGTCTGTGCCGTCAAAAAAGAAAAAGGCACCGATAATTCCTCCTGCTCCTGCCCAGAATGAATTTGCAACGTTCGATGCGGCGGCAAGGGAAACTGCAAACGGCGAAAATTCACCTGAAGCAAAAGGGTTAGTGAGTAAAAAAGACAGGATGAAAGTCAGCAGACTTTTTACAACGGGATTGAATTCAAAAGAATTTACCGTGTCGGCACTTTTGCGGACAACAAAATCCCTGACCTTTGTTATTTCCATATTTTTATTCCTTTCCTGAAGTTTTTATCTATTCTATAACTTCAGAGTGAAAAATTGTGTCGCTTCATCTTGCAGATAAAACGGAAAAAATAGCATAAAGACGTGATTTAAAAAACATATTGTAATTTACTGTACCGTCGTGTTATAATATATTGATTTAATATTTTTTAATCTGGTGAGTTATATGGAAAAAGAAATGACTTCTCCCCGTGAGGATTTAATAATCGGCAGAAACGCAGTCAGCGAAGCGTTAAGAGGCGGAAGAGCGATTGACACTCTTCTTGTTTCAAAAGGTGAACGAAACGGCTCAATCGGCAGAATCATTGCGGAATGCCGTGACCTCGGTGTTGTTGTCAAAGAGGTTGACCGAAAGAAGCTGGATCTTATGTGCGGAGGTGCTGTGCATCAGGGTATTGCGGCTTATGCCGCATCGCACGAGTATTCGACGGTTGACGATATCTTTGCACTTGCAGAGGAAAGAGGCGAAAAGCCTTTCATTATTATATGTGACGAGCTTGAAGACCCGCACAACCTCGGTGCTGTTATCAGAACGGCGGAGGCAACCGGTGTGCACGGTGTGATTATCCCGAAACGACGCAATGCTTCTCTCAGCTATGTTGTAGGTAAGGCTTCTGCAGGTGCAGTCGAATATGTGCCTGTTGCAAGAGTTTCGAATATCGCACAGACGATTGACGAGCTTAAGGAAAGAGGCATCTGGTTTTATGCCGCAGATATGGACGGCGAGGATTGGTGCAGTGTTAATTATGACGGCGGTGTCGGACTTGTAATCGGATCAGAGGGCAGAGGAATAAGCCGTCTTGTTAAAGAAAAATGTGATTTTACGGTATCAATGCCGATGAAGGGCAGAATAAATTCACTTAATGCGTCGGTTGCGGCAGGTGTTCTTATGTATGAAGTCGCACGACAGAGAGCAGGAATAAAAGCAAAGGGGTGAAAACCTTGTCTGAACTTAACAGAGATGAACTTCGAAGTTTGCTTGAGGGAATAAGAGAAGAACGTCGCAGAAACGGCGTTGACGAAAACGGAGAGCCTGCAAGAATCTGGTCAAATGAAGATATTGACCGTCTGCTCGGTATCGCTGAAGAAATGCAGGCTGAAGTAAATGCACAGAAAACGGAAAGTGAATACACAAAGACTGTTGAAATTCCTGTTATTGAAGAAGAGAAAGGTGAAGAGCCTTTCTTTGAGGAAGACATCAAGGTTGTTGATATTTCCGAGTCCAACGAACCGGCAGAAAACAAGGACAGGCTCAGGTCTATTTTCAGCGACGAGGCTGCACCTGTAAAGAAGATAAAGTCTTTAAAGAAAAAGGTTGCAAAAAAATCAGGCACAAAGAAAAGCTTTTTGGAAAAAGGCAAGGAATTCTTTGATTCATTTAAAAGTACGCAAAAACAGGATAACAAGTCATTGTTCCTTGATGATGAGTTTGACGAGTTCGAAGAAGATGAATTTGACGTAAATGAAGAATATTCGAACGATGAGGATTATAACGGAGAAACAATCCGCATCGGTGATCTGAGCGAATTTGAAGCGGATGTTGACGATGCCGACGGAAAAACGAAGACCATTTCTCTTGAAAAACCCGGTCGTGTGATACGCAAGGGTATCAGCAAGGATGATTCCGACCTCGAAGGTGCGCCGACGATTGTACCCGTTGAAGAAGAGTTTGATGAAAACTCTCCGTATAATGAGGATTTCAGAAAGCGGATCCGCGAAGAGGAAGAAAGCGGACAGATAAAAATGGAAGGCTTTGTCGATGTTGATCAGCACGAAAAGCCGGAAAGAATTGAAGAAAGCGAAGCGGAAAAGGAGCTTTTCAAAAAGAGGAAAGCAAAGATTGATAACTTTGTACTCTTCGGTGACGAAAATGAAAACGATCCCTATGGCACGGACAGCGAAAAAGAACGCCTCGGCGATTTGTTCGGCACGAATGACGACAGACCTCGCCGTAAGGAAGAGCCGGAATTTGTAGGTGTTGAATATTCGCAGATAAAGGACGCAAGACGGGTCCGCAGATATTTAAACACGCAAAAGAAAAAGAGTGTGCACCGCGTCATAATCCAGACAGCACTTCTTGCTTTTGCAATGCTGACAAGTATTGCGGCGGCAGCTCATACAACCGTTGCGGGTGACAATATTCTTACAATTTTTTCGGGATTCGTTACAATTGTGGCATCTCTTATCACAAGCAACCAGATGATTGCTTCTTCCTTTGAAAATCTTAAAAAGAAGAAGTTTAATGTCAATTCCGCGGCGGCGGTTGTGTCCATATTCTGCTTTGTGCAGACGCTTCTTATGTTTGTGCTTTATTTCCTTGATGAAAACACGGTCAGCGTTTTTGCGGGAGCAGGTGTTGCATCGCTTCTTCTTGCTGAACTCAGCGCTTATGTTACCTTCAGCAGAACCTCCGATGCGCTCGAAATGTGTACAGGTATAAACAAGGACAGTCTTTACAGCATCGATGCCATATTGGACGACAAGGATGTGGTGGAATTCGGCAAACACGTAAAGGTGCCGAGTCCGCGAATCCGTTATTCGGGAAAAACACGTTTTCCGTCGCACCTTATTGAGCTTTGTACAAGCGAAACTCATACCGATAAGAATATGAAATTTATGTTCTTTGTTATAGCTGTTATGGGCTTAATAAACTTTGTTATTTCGTGGGCAGTCAGCGGAAACTTCCCTGTAGGATTTGCGGCATTTGTCGTAACTCTTGCAACTTGTGTGCCGATTTATGCAACGCTTCTCGTTCAGCTTCCGCTTCGTTGGGCAAACAAGTCTTTTAATAAGCTCGGCGGTATGATTTCCTGTCAGGATGCGGTGAATGAGCTTTGCAGAACAAACACAATCGTCCTTGACAGCAAGGATTTGTTTGACCAGAATCTTTGTTCAATGCACGGCTTCAAGGATTTCAAGAATGTCCGCGTGGACGATGCGATGCTTTATGCTGCGGCTATGGTTATCCGTTCAGGTGGCCCTTTGACGGGCGTTTTCGACCAGATGGTCGTAAACAGACGTGATATTCTTCCGACGGTCAAATCCTTCAGCTATGAAGAAAAGCTTGGTGTTTCAGGTTGGATTTACAATCAGAAGGTTATCCTCGGAACAAGGCAGATGATGCTTAATCATAATGTGGATGTGCCCGGAACGATTGATGAAGACAGATATCTTATTTCAGGTCACGAGGTAATATATCTTGCAATCGCAAACAAACTTGCGGCGATGATGGTCGTTGACTATGCGCCGAATAAAAAGCTTGTGCCTTACCTCAAAAAGCTTCGTGATGCAGGTGTTACGATTCTTGTGCGCAACTGCGACCCGAATGTAACGGACGTAATGCTTTCGCATTGCTACGATATGCGTCTTGACAACATAAAGATTCTCAATTCTTCATCGAGCCGTATCTTCAAAAAGTACAAGTCACGTCCTAAGCTTAACTCAAGAGCAGTTGCAATAAACGACGGTACACCGTATACATTTATGAGAACGTTCTGCGTTGCTGATATGCTCCGTCATGTGTTTAAAATATCAAACACACTTATGCTTATCGGAATACTTATGAGCTTTGCGATTGTGCTGATTCTTTCGGTTATTAATGTTGTGGCAGACCTGCCGGCGATATTTATAATCCTTATGCAGGTATTCTTTACGCTGATTTTTACAGGCGTAATAAAGATTCTTTCGTCACGATAAAAATTGAAAAAAGGTATTGACAAACCACGGATATAGTGTTAAAATACTCGCACAACAAAGTGGAATGGTTCGTTCCCACCTTAACGGTCTCGTCCGTGCGGTCAATATTCAACGGCGGTTTTCCGTCTTGTATTATGTGATTTTGCACGGGTGGGGTATGTTCCATCCGTGCTTTGATTTTATTATTAAGCATTTGGAGGTGCTTGAACATCGCTACGAAAGAAACTCAGATCAATGAAGAAATCCGTGACAAGGAAGTCAGAGTAATCGACTCCGAAGGTAATCAGCTTGGCGTTATGCCGATTGAAGAAGCTTTGCGCCTTGCAGAAGAAAAGAACACTGACCTTGTTAAAATTGCGCCTCAGGCAAAACCGCCTGTCTGCAAAATTATGGATTACGGCAAGTATCGCTTTGAACAGGCAAAGCGTGAAAAAGAAGCCAAGAAAAACCAAAGAGTTATTGAAATCAAAGAGGTTCGTTTGTCACTCAACATCGACACACACGACTTTGAAACAAAGGTTGGCCACGCTGTCAAGTTCTTGAAGGGTGGTAACAGAGTTAAGGTTTCAATCAGATTCCGCGGCCGTGAAATGGCTCATCCGGAAAACGGTCTGGTAACAATGAGCAAGTTTGCAGATGCCTGCAGCGAGTTCGGTACAGTAGAAAAACCCGCAAAACTCGAAGGACGTTCGATGCTGATGTTTTTAGCAGCCAAATCATCCAAGAATTAATAAGGAGGAAAAAACCATGCCTAAAATTAAAACACACAGCGGTGCTAAGAAGCGCTTTAAGCTCTCTAAGAACGGTAAGCCGATCCGTGGCCACGCTAACAAGTCACACATCCTTAACAAGAAGACAACAAAGCGTAAAAGAGGTCTTCGTCAGACAGTTGTTGCTGACACAACAAACGTTAAGCAGATCAAGCGTTTGATTCCTTACAAATAAGAACGTGCTGCTTACGGCAGCAAAAGCTAATTAAATTTTAAATTGGAGGTAACTTACCATGGCTCGTATTAAAGGCGCTACCATGACTCGTAAGAGAAGAAATAAAGTAATGAAGATGGCTAAGGGCTATTATGGCTCAAAGTCAAGTCTTTTCAAGACTGCTAAGCAGGCAGTTATGAAGTCCGGACAGTATGCATATGTCGGACGTAAGCAGAAGAAGCGCGACTTCCGTCGTGTTTGGATCACAAGAATTTCAGCAGCTTGCAAGATGAACGGCATGAACTATTCAACATTCATGAACGGCCTCAACAAGGCTGGCATCGAACTCAACCGTAAGATGCTTTCAGAGATCGCAATCGCTGATCCCGCTGCATTCACAGCTCTCACAGAGAAGGCTAAGGCAGCTCTTAAATAATAAGCTTATATCACGCCCCTTGATATCTGGGGGCGTGAATTTGTCTTTTTATAAGTAACACTTACAGGGTGTTTTTTATTGATTTTTCAGAAAAGGAGTGCTTGCAATGGAACGTCTTACGGCGAAGAATAACGAAAAAATCAAGTATGCCGTGGCTGTACGTGACAGCGTTAAAATACGTCGCGAATCGGGGCTTTTCTTTCTCGAGGGTGCACGTCTTTGTGCTGATGCGGCGGAAAATAACGTTACTGTCTGCAGAGCTTTTTTAACCGGGAAAGCTTTTGAAAAGTATTCCTCATATGCTGGAAAAATTATTGCCTCAGCGCAGGAAGCTTACGAAATCAGCGAAGAGATTTCGGGAAAGCTTTCGGACACACAGAATCCTCAGGGCATATTCTGTCTTTGTAAAGCAGAGGGCAAAAATGCACAGACTGCAGAAATTAAAGCGGACGGAAAGTATATTTTTCTTGAAAATGTGCAGGACCCCTCAAACCTTGGTGCGGTAAGCCGTACAGCGGAAGCACTCGGCATTGACGGGATTTTTGTCTGCGGAGGCTGTGATATTTATAACCCGAAGGCACTCAGAGCATCAATGGGCTCAGCTTTGAGAATTCCTGTTTATTCGTGCGAAAATGCAGTTGAACTCATTGAAAATCTCAATAAGAAGGGTATGCTGACTCTTGCCTCAACTCCCGACAGCTCTGCGGAGCTTATCACGAATATTGATATGTCAGGCGGAGTTGTAAGCATAATCGGTAACGAGGGAAACGGCATCACACCCGAAACAATGTCTGCCTGTAAAAAGAAAGTCACAATCCCGATGGGCGGCAGAGCTGAATCGCTCAATGCTTCAACTGCGGCGGCAATTCTTATCTGGGAGATGGTGAGAAAATGAACGACAAGCTTTATTGGATATGGCTTCAGCAGACCTTGGGAATAAGCGTTTCCGTCAGGACGGACGAAATCATCTCTTATTTCGGCTCAGCACGCGCACTGTTTTTTGCAGGCGAAAACGAATGGAGACTGTCGGGCGTTTTCACTCCGAAGCAGATTGCAAGGCTCAGCAATCAGGATTTGACAAAAGCAAAGAATATCCTTGACACCTGCGTTAAAAATAATTGGCAAACGGTTACTCCGGATGACGGAAATTATCCGTCTATGCTTTTCAAACTGCCTAATTTTCCGTTAGTTCTTTATGTCAGCGGAGATTTGGACTGTTTGAAAAACAAAATAACCGTTGCTGTTGTCGGTACAAGAGAGCCTACTCTCAACAGTTCTCGCGTTGCACGCAAGCTTTCAGCATCGCTTACCCGTTCGGGTGCGGTTGTTGTCAGTGGCGGTGCATTGGGAATTGACTCGTCTGCGCATCAGGGTGCTTTGGAAACGGGAGGAAAAACAATTGCCGTGCTTGGCTGCGGTCTTGACTGTACTTATCCCGTTGCAAACATTGCCCTTCGCAAGCAGATTGCTGAAAACGGAGCACTTGTGACCGAATATCCTCCGGGAGTTCAGGGTGTTGCAAGGAACTTTCCGATTCGTAACAGAATAATTTCGGGTCTTTCTTACGGTACGCTTGTTATCGAAGCGGGCGAAAAAAGCGGTTCGCTTATAACTGCGAATTATGCTCTTGAACAGGGCAGGGATGTTTTTGCCGTGCCGGGAGATATTCTTTTCAGCGGATTCACGGGCGCAAACAAGCTTATCCGTGACGGTGCAAAGCCTGTATTCAGTGCAATCGATGTACTTGGCGGATATGCTATGGTTTATCCTGAGCTGATAAATTACGAAAAAATTGAAACAACACTTAATATTGAGGAAGATGAAGTTCTGCCGTTATCTGAACCTTCTGCTGCAAAGCAGGAACCTGTTGTGCAGAAAAAAGCTGAGCTAGACGGTCTCGGCGAAAATGCACGCAAGGTTTACCGAGCTTTTGAGGACGGCGGAATGCAGATGGAAGAACTGATTATGAAAACAGGTCTTAGCGTAAGTGCTTTTGCCTGTGCAATGACCGAGCTTGAGCTTTTCGACCTTGTTGAGCTTCAGGCAGGCAAAAACTATAAACTGAAATAGGATGATAGATCAATATGTCAAAGCTTATTATCGTGGAGTCACCCACAAAGGTTAAGACAATCAAAAAATACCTCGGAAAGGATTACGACGTAACCGCATCTATGGGACACATCCGTGATCTTCCCGCAGCAAAACTCAGCGTTGATATCAAAAACGATTTTGCTCCCAAATATTCAGTAATCAAGGGAAAGGAAAAGCTCGTCAAGGAGCTTAAGGCAAAGGTTGCCGAAAGCGACGAAGTTTTCCTCGCAACTGACCCTGACCGTGAGGGTGAAGCAATTTCGTGGCATCTTGCAACCTTGCTTGAACTTGATATGGGCAAGGCAAACAGAATCACATTCAACGAAATTACAAAGACGGGTGTCGAAAACGGAATGATGGCACCGCGTTCAATCGATATGGATCTTGTCAATGCACAGCAGGCAAGACGTATCCTTGACCGTCTTGTAGGTTATAAATTAAGTCCGTTTATCTCGCAGAAAATCCGCAGAGGTCTTTCGGCAGGCCGAGTACAGTCTGTTGCTGTAAAGCTTGTTGTGGACAGAGAAAACGAAATCCGCGCCTTCGTACCTGAAGAATACTGGACACTTGATGCGAAGTTCATTGCACCCTGCAGAAAGAGCTTTTCAGCTTCATTCTACGGCGATGAAAGCGGTAAGGTGAAGATTACAAACAAGGAGCAGGCTGATGCTTACCTTGCACGTCTTGACGGCGCAAAGTACACTGTGTCTTCAATCAAAAAAGGCACAAAGAAAAAGAATCCTGCACCGCCGTTTATCACATCAACTCTTCAGCAAGAAGCATCACGTCGTATGGGATTCCAGGCTCAGCGTACAATGCGCACGGCTCAGGAGCTTTACGAAGGTGTTGAAGTTTCGGGAATCGGCACAACCGGTCTTATCACATATATGAGAACCGACTCTCTTCGAATTTCGGAAGAGGCAAGAGCTGCTACGAATGCATTCATCGCGGACACATACGGAAGCAAATACCTTCCCGAAAAGCCGAGATATTATAAATCAAGAAGCAACGCTCAGGACGGACACGAAGCAATCCGTCCGACAAATCCGATGCTTACCCCCGAAAGAGTTAAGGGTAGCCTTACATCTGACCAGTATAAGCTTTATTCTCTTATCTGGAAGCGCTTCATCGCAAGCCTTATGGCAAGCTGTGTCCTCAACACAGTCAAGGCTGAAATTCAGGCTGTGACAGAGGGCAAGGAAGGCTACTGCCTTTTCAATGCATCAGGCTTCAGCGTGAAGTTTGACGGCTACACAGCTCTTTATGAAGAAAGCACGGATGAGGAAGAGGAAGATGCTTCAAAGCTTCCCGAGCTCAGCGAAGGCGATAAACTCAAGCTCAAGGAGCTCTTGGGCAATCAGCACTTCACTCAGCCTCCGTCAAGATATACCGAAGCTTCACTTATCAAGGCTCTTGAAGAAAACGGTATCGGCAGACCGAGTACTTACGCAACAATTATTTCAACAATCGTGAAGCGTGAGTATATCAAACGTCAGCAGAAACAGCTTACTCCGACAGAGCTCGGCGAAGCAATCACAAGCCTTCTTAAAGATAAGTTCCCGAAAATCGTTAACACAAAATTCACTGCAGGCATGGAAACCAACCTCGACGAGGTGGGCGAGGGCAACCTTGATTATATCGCAATGCTTCACGAATTTTACGACGATTTTGATAACACTCTTCAGAAAGCAAAGGCAGATATGAAGGATGTCAAGATTCAGCTTGAAGAGGATATGACGGATATTCCTTGCGAAAAGTGCGGAAGAATGATGGTAATCAAAAAGGGCAGATTCGGCAAATTCCTTGCTTGCCCTGGTTACCCCGAATGTAAAAATGCAAAACCGCTTGTTATGCAGACAAATGCAAAATGCCCGAAGTGCGGCGGTGAGGTTATAGAGAAAAAATCAAAGAAGGGCTATACCTTCTACGGCTGCGGAAACTGGCCGAACTGTGACTTTATGACATGGGATAAGCCGACTGATGACAAGTGTCCGCAGTGCGGAAAGTCGCTTTTCAAGCGCAAGGGCGGTTTTACTGTCTGTCTTGACGAAGCTTGCGGCTACGAAAAGAAAACAGAAAGAAAATCAAGAAAAAAAGCAGAGGAATAATATGAACGACGTTCTTGTAATAGGTGGCGGCCTTGCAGGTGTTGAAGCTGCTTGGGCGCTGGCAAACAACGGAATATCGGTTACAATAGCGGAAATGAAGCCGGAAAAGCGTTCTCCCGCGCACAAGAGTGATATGCTCGCAGAGCTTGTCTGTTCAAATTCGCTCAAGGCGCAGAGGTTTGCTTCCGCCGCAGGACTTCTTAAGGCGGAAATGGAGCTTCTCGGTTCGGTCTGTGTTGAATGTGCAAAGGCGTGCAGTGTTCCTGCAGGCGGCGCTTTGGCTGTTGACAGAGATAAATTTTCCGCGATGGTGACGGAAAAAATTAAATCACATCCGCTTATTAAAGTTGAGTGCAGAGAGGTTACCGAAATTCCCGAAGGCAATGTAATTGTTGCGGCAGGTCCTCTTGCTTCCGATGCACTTGCAGAGAATATAAAAACTCTCTGCGGTGGATCTCTCAGCTTTTTTGATGCTGCTGCACCGATTGTTACGGATGAAAGTATTGATAAATCCTGTGCTTTCTCTCAGTCACGTTATGACCGCGGCGGTGAGGACGATTACCTCAACTGTCCGATGAATAAGGAAGAGTACGAAACTTTTTACAACGAGCTTGTAAATGCAGAGTCTGCAGAGCTTCATTCTTTTGACAAGAAAAAGGGTGTCTACGAAGGCTGTATGCCGATTGAGGTTATGGCTTCTCGCGGTGCGGATACAATGCGTTTCGGCCCTCTTAAACCCGTCGGTTTGCGTGACCCGAGAACGGGACACAGACCGTGGGCTGTGCTTCAGCTTCGCCGTGAGGATGCAAGCGGTACAATGTACAACCTCGTAGGATTTCAGACAAATCTCAAATTCGGTGAGCAGAAAAGAGTATTCTCTTTGATTCCTGCTCTCAAAAATGCCGAGTTTATCCGTTACGGTGTTATGCACAGAAATACATTTATCGATTCACCCCGTCTTCTTAACAGCGACTTTTCATTCAGAGGAAGAAAAGGTCTTTATTTTGCAGGACAGATTACGGGTGTTGAAGGCTATATGGAATCAGCTGCGGCAGGTATTCTTGCAGGTCTTAATATGGCAAGATACTTAAAAGGTGAAGAGCCGATAAAGCTTCCCGAAACAACAATGCTCGGTGCACTTTCAAACTATATCAGCAATGAAACGGTTGAAAACTTCCAGCCGATGGGAGCAAATTTCGGCATAATTCCTCCGCTTGAAGAACCGATAAGAGATAAAAAATTACGTTACGAAGCTCTCTCTCAGAGAAGCCTTGACTATTATAAAAAACTACTCTCTGAAGAAAGGAGAGGTGAGAATGAAAAATAACATAAAAGAGTTGCAGGAAAAGCTTGGCTACACTTTCAACGATGAAGCTATTCTTATCCGTGCACTTTCACATTCGTCGTACGTAAATGAAAATCATTCTGCAGGCGATTCAAACGAAAGGCTTGAATTTCTCGGCGACTCTGTCCTTGGCCTTATCACTGCAGAAAATTTCTTTAAAAATTATAAGAAACTTCCCGAAGGCGAATTGACAAAGCTCAGAGCCGCAACAGTTTGCGAAAAATCACTTGCAGGCTTTGCAAGACAGCTTGAGCTCGGCAAATATCTCCTGCTTGGTAAGGGAGAAATTCTTACGGGTGGCAGAGAGCGTCCGTCCATTCAGGCAGATGCGTTCGAAGCAATTATCGCCGCAATTTACCTTGACGGCGGAATGGAAGCTGCAAGAAATTTTGTTCTTAAATACATCGAAGAAGCAATCCGTCAGCAGCAGTCAATCAGGGATTATAAGACGATGCTTCAGGAAGTTGTGCAGAGAAATCCGGGTGAGCTTATTGAATATGTGCTCACGGGCGAAACAGGACCTGACCATGACAAAAGATTTGAGGTTGAGGTGCATCTTAACTCAAATGTAATCGGCAGGGGAATCGGCAGAAGCAAAAAGAAAGCCGAGCAGGAGGCTGCAAGGGAAGCCTTGGAGCTTATGGGTCTGTGAGGCATATAAACGTCGCGCTGTTTGTACCGCATAACGGTTGCCTGAACCAATGCTCATTCTGCAATCAGCGTGCAATTTCAGGGCAAAGAAATCAGGTTGAGCCGTCCGACGTTGACGAAGCGGTGCAGATTGCTTTGAAAAATCCTGCAAGCAAGGGCGGAGAGATTGCCTTCTTCGGCGGAAGCTTTACGGCAATTGAAAGAGAAACAATGGTTTCGCTTCTTTCGGCGGCTTACAAATATGTTGAAAACGGAAGATTCAGAGGAATACGCATTTCAACCCGACCCGATGCGATTGACGAAGAAATCTGCAATATCCTCAGAAGCTACGGTGTGACAGCCGTTGAGCTCGGAGCGCAGAGCCTTGATGACAGGGTGCTGACGCTCAACAAAAGAGGACATACCGCAGAGGATGTCGTAAAAGCAACAAAGCTTCTTCAGAAGAACGGCTTCGAAACGGGTCTGCAGATGATGACGGGTCTTTACGGTTCAACGGATGAAGACAGCATTGAAACTGCGAAAAAAATAATTGAATTAAACCCCGATACAGTAAGGATTTATCCGACGGTCGTGCTTGAAAATACTGAGCTTTGCGAGCTTTACCGAAACGGTGAATATCATCCGCAGGGTGTAGAAGAAGCGGCTGAGCTTTGTGCCGAACTGCTTCAGATGTTTGAAGAATCGGGGATAAAGGTTATCCGAACGGGTCTTCATTCAGGCGGCGACGTCGAGGGTGAATTTGTTGCAGGAGCTTATCATCCTGCGTTCAAAGAAATCTGCGAAAGCAAAATTTATTTACGAAAAGTAACGGAGCTTATCCGTGAAAATAAAATCCCTGAGGGGAAAATTGAAATCCGTGTGTCACCTAAATCTGTTTCGCAGATGACGGGACAGAAAAAAGCGAACATCGAAGCACTTAAAAAGCTTGGATATGAAGCGAAAATCACAGCGGATGAAAGTATTGAAAAATACAAAGTTTACATATTAAGGAATGAATCATTATGAGATTAAAAGCACTCGAAATGCAGGGCTTCAAATCGTTTCCTGATAAGACAGTCTTTAATTTTAATCACGGAATGACAGCTGTTGTCGGCCCGAACGGTTCGGGTAAGAGTAATATCGCCGATGCAGTTCGTTGGGTTCTCGGTGAACAGTCAACGAAGAATCTCCGCGGTTCAAAAATGGAAGACGTTATCTTCGGCGGAACAAAAATCCGTAAGGCTCTCGGCTTTGCGGAGGTTACCCTGAAGCTTGATAACTCAGACAGAACGCTTAATAACTGCGATAAGGACGAGGTTGCCGTAACACGTCGCTATTACCGTTCGGGTGAAAGTGATTATATGCTTAACGGTGCTGTTGTCCGTCTTCGTGATATTCACGAGCTGTTTATGGATACAGGTCTTGGCCGTGACGGTTATTCTCTTGTCAGCCAGGGCAGAATTGCTGACCTTATTTCTTCAAAGTCAGGTCAGCGCCGTGAAATGCTTGAAGAAGCGGCAGGAATTTCGCATTTCCGTTATCGCCGTAACGATGCAAACAGGAAGCTTGCACAGGCAGAGGAAAACCTTGTCCGTCTTCGCGATATTCTTGCAGAGCTTGAAAGCCGTGTCGGCCCCTTGAAGGTGCAGAGCGAAAAGGCACAGAAATTCCTCGTTCTTGCTGCTGAAAAGAAGGAGCTTGAAATCGGTCTTTGGCTCAATACAATTGAAACTTCAAAAACGAAACTCCGTGAGCAGGAGGACAAGCTTTCAATCGCTCAGGCACAGTATGACGGAATTGAAGCCGCCCTCAACGTAATTGAGCAGGAAACAGAAAATATTTTCACAAAAAGCCAGGAAATCACAGTACGTATCGATAATCTTCGCCTTAATGCAACCTCATACGAGGAGCAGGCTGTACATATCGACGGTGAAATTTCTGTTGAGAAAAATACAATCCTTCATAATAATCAGACAATTGAACGTATTCGACGCGATATGACGGATGCCGCAGACAGCGAAAAGGGACTCAGCTCAGAAATCGAAGAGTCAAAGAAAGAAATTGACGAATTGCTCGCTGAAATTGCAGCAAAGAAGAATGAACTTGATCTCGCTGCAGCTGATATCGCAAATGCAAGACTTGAAAACAGCGAGTTTTCAGACAAGATTGCAGACCTTTCGCAGAAGATTACCGAAATTACAAATAAAATTGCCGACAAGCGAATCGAAGAAACAACAGCAAATTCTTCAATCGAAGAAATTATGGGCCGAGTAAGCAACATTGACGGTGTTCTTTCAACACGTAACGGCTACATAACCGAGCTTGAGGGCAAGAAAAACGAGTGTCAGGCAGAGCTTGACAAAATGAAAGAAGAAGAAACACAGATTTTAAACGCTGTTTCGGGATATAATCTCCGTGTTCAGAACCGTGAAGAAAAGGCGGAAAAGCTTAAGGGCGAAATTGATGGCCGCGGTCTTGACATTCTTCAGAAGAAGGATAAAATCCGTATTCTTGACGAAATGGAAAAGAACATGGAAGGTTATTCAGGTGCGGTTAAGTCAATCGTACGCGAGGCAAAGGGCGGAATGCTCCGCGGTATTCACGGCCCGCTTTCACAGCTTATCAACGTAAGCGACAGATATGCCGTCGCGGTTGAAACAGCTCTTGGCGCGGCAATTCAGAATATCGTTACAGATAACGAAAACGATGCAAAACGCGCAATCAACTTCCTTAAGGAAAAGAAGGGCGGACGTGCAACATTCCTTCCGTTGACGTCAGTAAAGGCTAAGCCTTTCACGGAAAAAGGTCTTGACGATTGCTACGGCTTCATCGATATGGCAGACGAGCTTCTTGATTACGAAGAGAAGTACGGCGAAGTTATCAGGTCGCTTCTCGGACGTACGGCTGTTGCGGAAGACCTTGACAGCGCAATCGTAATTGCGAAGAAATATGACTACCGTTTCAAAATTGTTACTCTTGACGGTCAGGTTGTAAATGCAGGCGGTTCAATGACCGGCGGCTCAAGAGGTCACAATGCGGGTATCCTCAGCCGAGGTAACGAAATCGATAAGCTCAACACGCAGATGAAGGAGCTTGTTGCACAGCAGCAGGTAAGTCAGGAAGAGTACAAGAAACTCAGCGAAGAGCTTTCGCTTGTTAAGGCTGACCTTGATGCTTCACAGGCTGACCTCAAGCGTACACAGGAGGATGTTATCCGAAAGGAAAGCGAGCTTTCACTCATTGACGGTAAGCTTGATACGGCAAATGCGGCTCTTGAAGAGCTTCGCCGCGAAAAGCAGAATGCAAACCTTCGTATCAGCGACCTTGAAGAGCTCAAGGAAAAGGCTCAGGCTGAAATTGACGGATTCAACAAAGAACTCGGCTCCTTGCAGGCGGACCTCGATGTTGTTACACACGGCAGAGAACAGCTTGAGGAAAAGAGGGAAAACCTTGCTCAGCTTGAAGCGAGAATAAACCTTGATATCCTTGCCTATGAAAAGGATATTCAGGCACGTCGAGAGGCTGTTGATTTGCTCATAAGACGTATGGCAAGCCACGAGGGCAAGCTTGACGACCTTAACGAAGAAATTGCCGTTATCGAAAACGCAAACAAAGAAATTGAAAATAAAATAGTTGAACTTGAAAAGAAAGCGGCGGAACTCCGTTCAATGGGCGCACAGTCCAAGGGCGACGTTGAAGCACTTATCAAAGAGCGTACAGAATGTGATGCCGCAAGTGCAAGACTTCGTGCAGAGGAACGCGAAAAGAACTCTGAACGCGAAAAAATCAGCGGTGAGCTTGCACGTCTTGAAGAGCGTAAGGAAACGATGCTCAAACAGCTTGACGATGCAATCAACAAGCTCTACGACGAATATCAGCTCACAAAGAGTGAGGCTGAAGCAATGAACATCGTTATCGACGATTATCAGAAAGCACACCGCACCTTGCAGGAAATCAAGGGTAAAATCCGTGCTCTCGGCAGTGTAAACGTCGGCGCAATCGAAGAATATGCAGAGGTTTCGGAACGCTATGCGTTTATGAAAGAACAGCTTGACGATATCGAGCGTTCGCGTGAGGAGCTTACCCGTCTTATCGGCGACCTTACGGGCAGAATGGCAGAGCAGTTCAAGGAGCAGTTCGTACGAATCAACAGCTACTTCGGCGAAACATTCGTTGAACTCTTCGGTGGCGGTAAGGCTGAGCTTATTCTTGAAAATCAGCACGATGTGCTTGAATGTAACATAGAAATCAAGGTACAACCACCGGGCAAGAACGTTCAGAATATCGACCTCCTTTCAGGCGGTGAAAAGGGACTTGCGGCAATTGCACTTCTCTTCTCAATTCTTAAGGTTTCTCCGTCACCGTTCTGTATTTTCGACGAGGTTGAGGCTGCACTTGACGACGTCAACGTTACACGTTACGCACAGTATGTACGCCGTATGACGCAGAACACACAGTTCATTCTCATCACTCACAGACGCGGTACAATGGAAGAAGCAGACGTCCTTTACGGTATCACGATGCAGGAGGAAGGCGTTTCAAAAATGCTCGAACTCCAGACAGCAGAAATGGCTAAAAAACTTGGTATTACCTAAGAGGTGATTAAAGTGTTAAAACCCCTTGCATTTAAACAATACACAACAAACGAAATCAAGCCGACAGGTTGGCTCAAAAATCAGCTCAGAATTCAGGCGGAAGGTCTTTCGGGCAATCTTGACAAAGTCTGGCCGGATATCCGCGACAGCGCGTGGATTGGCGGCACTTGTGAAGGCTGGGAAAGAGTTCCTTACTGGCTCGATGGTTTCATTCCTCTTGCGTATCAGCTTGAGGATGAGGACCTGATTGCAAGAGCGAAAAAATATATCGATGCAATTGTTGAACGTCAGCAGGAAGATGGTTGGATTGCACCGTGTCCGCGTGAAAAACGCAACGAATATGATGTTTGGGCAGTTTTTCTCATCTGCAAGGTGCTTGCTCTTTACGCAGACTGTGCCAAGGACGAAGAGAAAATTCAACCCGTAATTTATAAGGCACTTAAGAATCTTGACCGTCATATTGAGAGTAATATTCTCTTCGATTGGGCAGCTGCAAGGTGGTTTGAATGTCTTGTTCCTCTCATGTGGCTTTATGAAAGACAGCCTGAGGACTGGATGCTCGACCTTGTGCAGAAGCTTGAAATTCACGGTGTGGATTACGAAAAGCTTTTCTCGGATTGGCGATATGCCGAAAGACGTGAGCGTTGGAGCTTCCTTAACCATGTTGTAAATATGGGTATGATGATAAAAGCATATGCGCTTCTTTCACGTTTTACGGGCAAAGATTCAAATGCGTTTGCGAAAAACAGCATGGAAATTCTTCTTCGTGACCACGGAATGGCTTGCGAGCATTTTTCAGGCGACGAATGCCTCAGCGGAAGAAGTCCGATTCACGGCTCAGAGTGTTGCTCCGTAACGGAAGCGATGTATTCCTGCGAATGGCTTACGGCAATAACGGGCGACAGCTACTGGGCAGACAGACTTGAAAAGGCTGCGTTCAATGCCTTACCTGCAACAATCAGCCCCGATATGTGGTCGCATCAGTATGACCAACTTTCAAATCAGATGCAGTGCGTCCGTTTCCCGGACGGTAAACAGCCTTTTGATACGAATTCAGAAGAATCTCACCTCTTCGGCCTGGAACCGAATTTCGGCTGCTGTACGGCAAACTTCAATCAGGGCTGGCCGAAGTTTGCGATGAGCACATTTATGAAAGCAGAGGACGGTATAGCTGTAACGGCAATTGCTCCGTCAAAGCTCATTGACGGAAATATAACCGCAGAAATCGCAACAAACTATCCTTTTGAGGACGGTTACTCGGTTAAAATAAAGGCTGAAAAGCCTTGCGAAGTCGCACTTTATCTCAGAGTTCCCGATGGTGCGGTAAACGCGAAAATCAACTCATCCGATGCAAAAACGGGCTATAATAAAATAACCGTAAAGATTGAAACTGAAGTGACAGTTAATGTAACTTTCAGTTTTGAAGCAAAGCTTTACGAGCGTGATAACGATATGTATTGCGTCAGACGAGGCAACCTTACATTTTCGCTTCCGATAGGTGAAAGATGGGAAAAGAAAGAGTATGTCTGCGACGGAGTGGAGCGTAAATTCCCGTACTGCGATTATGAAATTTATCCGACAACACCTTGGAATTACGCTTTTGCTGATGACAGCTTTGAAGTCAGCTTTGGAGAGGTCGGCGATGTGCCGTTTTCACCCGAAGAAGCTCCGCTTAAAATCAAGGCGAAGTTTGTGCCGATAGAGTGGAATATCGTTGACGGAATCTGCGCGGAAGTACCGTCATCACGAGTGCCGACAGGCGAAGCCGTCGAGCTTGAAATGATACCCTACGGCTGCACAAATCTCAGAATGACAGAAATGCCGTTGGTAAAATAAATAATTATGTACAAGGTTTTGCAAAAAAAGATACAGCAGAGTGAATTCACTCTGCTGTAAATTTATTTTTGTTCCAGATATATTAATTTGCCCCACTGCCATTTTTTGTTTTTATTTAAATGGTATTTATCAGGTTCTCCTATATAAATAATATCATAGTGCGACAGAACTTTTTTTAAAACAAGAATGTTTCCTTTTTTACCAAGAGTATAAAGATAGTTGAAAATCTCATCTTCCTCTGGGTGCCAATGAGTCAGTTGACCTTTCCAAGGAGAATCACTGATTATTTCAATGCAAGAATCATAACCATCGCAATACGCTTTTATATAAGCATTTTTATATAATCTCCAAATCAGGATTTCACCGTTCAATTCAGGAACAGAGTGTAAATCGGAAATCTTAAGAAGTTCGTTGTATATTTCTTTTGTAGACTTTGAATTACTCAAGGAATCACCACCTTTTCTTTAATAATACCACAACCAACCTTAAAAGTAAATTGAATAGTATTTTTGTTGAAGATTTTATCTAAATTTTCGCAATAAACTCTTGATACTTGCGACATTTTCTGCGATAATATACAGTGTATATTTATCTTGGGGTATAAGTGGAAAAACTATACCTTTTTAAGGAGCTTTTAGTATGAGCAATTATGAAAAACTTGCGGAGTTGATGTTTCCGAACATAACAAAAACTCCTGAGGATTATGAAAAAATATATCCCGAAAGAGGTTTGTCAGAGGGTGCGAGAGTTTCACGTTTCGCACCGAGCCCGACGGGGTTCCTCCACCTCGGTGGCCTTTTCGCTTCAATGGTTGCACGTCTTACAACAAGAGCAACTGATGACGGTGTTTTCATCCTTCGAATTGAAGATACTGACAAGAAGAGAGAGATTGAAGACGGTGTTTCTGCAATCATTCAGGGACTTACAGATTTCGGTATGGAGCCTGACGAAGGAGTAATCGGCTTCAATTCCGAAAGAGGCGACTACGGTCCGTATCAGCAGAGCCACAGAAAAGAAGTTTACCAGACGATTGCAAAATCTCTTGTTATAAAAGGATTTGCTTATCCTTGCTTCTGCTCGGAAGATGAGCTGACTGCAATCCGTGCTGAGCAGGAAACTGCAGGCACTGCAATTCAGGGTTACTTCGGCGAATGGGCAAAGTGCCGCGAACTCAGCTTTGAGGAGCAGCAGGCAAACATTGAAGCCGGCAAACCGTTTACGGTTCGTCTTCGCTCACCCGGTAAGCCTGAAAACAGAATCAAGTTTGAAGACCTTATCAAGGGCAAAATTGAAATGCCCGAAAATATTCAGGATATCGTTCTTCTTAAAACTGACGGTATTCCGACATACCATTTTGCACACGCTGTTGATGACCATTTTATGAGAACAACTCACGTTGTACGCGGTGACGAATGGATTTCTTCTGTACCGACACACATTCAGCTTTTCAAGGCTTGTGAATACAAAGTGCCGAAGTTTGCACACATTTCACCTATTATGAAGGAAGATAACGGCGGTAAGCGTAAGCTTTCAAAGCGTAAGGACCCCGAAGCTTCCGTTTCATTCTACACAGAAAGTGGTTATCCGAAGGAAAGCGTTATTGAATATCTTCTCACAATCGCAAACTCAAACTTTGAGGATTGGAGAAAGACAAACAAGGATGCACCTCAGTCAGCTTTCCCGTTCAATCTTAAGAAGATGAGCGCAAGCGGTGCATTGTTTGACCTCAATAAGCTCAACGACGTCAGCAAAAACGTAATTTCACTTATGACCGCTGACGAAGTCTATGAAAAAGCACTCGTTTGGGCAAAGGCTTTTGACGAAGAGCTTTACAAGCTTCTTTCTGCCGATGAAGCATTTGCAAAGGGTATTCTTTCAATCGACAGAGGAACCGCAAAGCCTCGTAAGGACATTGCAAAATGGGACGAAATCAAGGACTATATTTCATATTTCTATAATGAAATCTATACTCCCGATTACACTCTTCCCGAAAACGTTTCAAAAGAAGACGCTGCGGCAATTCTTGAAGCTTATCTTAACGTGTTTGATGCAGAGGATGACAAGGACACCTGGTTCAACAAAATCAAGGAGCTTTGTGAGCCTCTCGGCTTTACTCCCAATGTAAAGGAATACAAGAAAAATCCCGAAGCCTTCAAGGGTCACGTCGGAGATGTTTCAACGGTTATCCGTGTTGCAATAACATCACGCCGCAACACACCTGACCTTCATTCAATCATTGCCCTTCTCGGCAACGATGAAATCAAGGCAAGACTTACAAACGCACTTAATGAATATAAATAAGAGGAGGTAAATAAAAATGGAAGAAGAAATGAAAGTTTCCAATTTTATTCACGATTTTATAGATGAAGACCTTAAGAACGGTGTTAACACCCGTGTGCAGACACGTTTCCCGCCTGAGCCGAACGGATATCTACACATCGGTCACGCAAAGGCTTTGTGTATCGACTTCAGCACAGCGGAAAAATACGGCGGTATTTGTAATCTCCGTTTTGACGATACTAACCCGTCAAAGGAAAACGTAGAATATATCGAAGCTATCAAAGAAGATATCAAGTGGCTTGGCTTTAACTGGGAAAATATTTTCTACGCTTCAGGCTATTTTGATTTTGTTTACGAATGTGCTCTCAAACTCATTGAGGACGGCAAGGCTTATGTTGACGACCTTACTGCAGACGAAATCAGAGAGTACAGAGGTACACTCACAGAACCGGGTAAGGAAAGCCCGTACAGAAACCGTTCAGTTGAGGAGAATATGGACCTCTTCAGGAGAATGACAGCAGGCGAATTCGGCAACGGTGAAAAGGTGCTCCGTGCAAAGATTGATATGGCATCGCCGAACCTCAATATGCGCGACCCTGTTATTTACAGAATTTCTCACGTTTCTCACCACCAGACAGGTGACAAATGGTGCGTTTATCCGATGTATGACTTTGCTCATCCTCTTTCGGATGCAAGAGAAAACGTAACATATTCTCTTTGCTCTCTTGAGTTTGAAAACCACCGTCCGCTTTACAACTGGTTCCTTGACCAGATTGGTTTTGACGAGCCTCCGCGTCAGATTGAGTTTGCACGTCTTAACATCAACTACTGCGTAACAAGTAAGAGAAAGCTTCTTGAAATGGTTAACAAGGGCATCGTTGCAGGCTGGGACGACCCGAGAATGATTACTCTCTGCGGTATGCGCCGTCGCGGTTATCCTGCAGCAGCAGTAAGAGATTTCATAAACAGAATCGGTGTTTCAAAGGCAGACAGTACTGTTGACTACGGCCTTATCGAGGCTTGCGTAAGAGATAATCTTAACCTTAATGCACCGAGAGCTATGGCTGTTCTTAAGCCGCTTAAGGTTATTATTGATAACTACCCGGAAGGACAGACAGAGGAGTTTGAAGTTGAGCTTCATCCGGATCATCCTGAAATGGGTACACGTAAGGTTATTTTCTCACGTGAACTCTATGTTGAGCAGGACGACTTTATGGTTGAACCTGTGAAAAAGTATTTCCGTCTTTTCCCCGGCAACGAGGTTCGTTTCAAGAGCGCATATTTTGTTAAGTGTGAATCTTACGAAACAGATGAAAACGGAAACGTTACCTGCCTTCACTGTACTTATGACCCCGAAAGCCGCGGCGGTAATTCACCCGACGGCAGAAAGGTCAAGGGTACAATCCATTGGGTAAATGCAAACGATTGCATCAAGTGCGAAGCCCGTCTTTATGACAGACTCTTCAGCGTTGAAGAGCCGGGCAAGGAACACGATTACGAGGAAGACCTTAACCCGAATTCACTCACAGTTATCGAAGATTGCCTTCTTGAGGGAGGATTCGGTAACGTTAAGCCGGGTGATACCTTCCAGTTTATGCGTAACGGTTATTTCTGCGTTGATAAGGATAGCACAGAAGATAAGCTTGTATTTAACCGTACGGTTGCTCTCAATTCATCCTGGGGCAAGTAAAGGAGAAATCATATGAAAATCCTTAACAGAATTGTAACGTTCATTCTTGCAGTTGCTGTTTTTCCTGCAGCGGTTACAAGAATTATGATAAGAATAATCATAGCACCCGGCGGATTGCTGAATTCGGTTATGGGTGATACAGCAATCAAGGAAGAATTAAGCGTTATCGATATTATTAACTATATTCAGGAAGGCACATTTGACTTTTTGAAGGACCTTTTCAATTTCGATAACCTGCCTATCGAAGTAAATGCAGTTAAAGGATGGCTTCTTGCATCAGCTGTTATGCTTGTGCTGGCGCTTCTCATCGCACTTATAATTATGGGTTGTGCGCTCTTTACACAGGCACATAAAACGGTTATGGGTCTGAGCATCGGCGGTGCATTGTCCTGCTTCCTTGCAATGTCTTTCTTTACTAAGTTCACAGCACCCTTCACCGCAGGTAAGGTTGATATCGGTGCAATTCTCGGTAAAAACCTTGAGGGTGCAGAAGGAATTGTCGGTTCTATTTTATCTTCGGCAATTTCAGGTGTGGTTGACTTTGAGGTTTTCCAGCTTGGTAATGCCGTTATAACAATGGCTTTGCTTTTCATCGGCATTTTGTTCTGGACTTTTGCCTATTATATAACTCTTTCTCCCGAAGCAAGAGCGGCGATTAAAAATCCGCCCGTAAAAGAGAAAAAGGTAAAAGCAAAGAAAGAAAAAACAAGCAAATAAAAGTCAAAACGACCTCGTGAGAGGTCGTTTTTGCTTGCGAAAAATTCGGTTTTTGTGATTTGACAATTCTTATTTTATGTGCTACAATTCCGAATGTCTTGCGGGGAAACAGGTGTAAATCCTGTACGAGCCCGTCGCCGTGAGGTACATAAAAGGTTTCCTTCTTGCCTGATGCCGCAAATCAGGGACAAGCCATTGGATAAAACCGAGAAGGTGAAGGAAATGTACCGAGTCGAAATATCCGCCTGACAAAAGCTCTCTTCTTTTAACTGCGAGTGCCGGTTTGAGTTTTACTCGAAGAGGGAAATAAATTTTACAGGAGATGCAAAAAATTATGCAAAAGACAAAATTTAAAAGAATTTTGTCCATAATCCTTTGTATCGTGATTGTTGCGGCCATATCACTTTTTACAATTGGATGTACGGACAAAGGCACCACGGAACCTGATTCAGATTCAGTTGAAACAACAGGTTCAAAAGTTTCCGAAACCCCTGAGGTAATCGGAGAGGGAGAAAAGACATTCTTCTTTATTGCTGAGGATAAAGAGGGAAAGGAAACAAAGTGGGAGGTTCATTCGGATGAAGATACCGTCGGCAAGGCTCTTATAGCTGAGGGTATAATCGAAGGTGAAGACGGTCCTTACGGACTTTATGTAAAGACCGTAAACGGAACAACTCTTGACTACGATAAGGATGGCTTGTACTGGGCTTTCTACGAAAACGGAGAATATGCTCTTACGGGTGTAGATCAGACGAAAATTACCGAGGGACATACCTATGCATTCAGACCGCAGAAGTAAGCTTACGGTAAAAGAGATTGCAATTTTCGCTATGCTTGGTGCACTTATGTATGCTTCCAAGGTGCTTATGGATTTGCTTCCTAACATACATCTTATAGGTACATTTATAATAGCGTTTACGGTAGTTTACAGAAAGAAAGCGCTTTATCCCATATATATTTTTGTGTTTATTACGGGACTTATTTCAGGATTTGCAACATGGTGGTTTCCGTATCTTTATATATGGACGGTACTCTGGGCGGCGGTTATGCTTCTTCCAAAGAGAATACCTGAAAAGATAAAACCGCTTGCTTATATGGTAATATGTGCTCTTCACGGTTTTTTATACGGAATACTTTATGCTCCGTGTCAGGCACTCATTATGGGGCTTGATTTTAAGGGCATGCTTGTATGGATAGGTGCAGGTTTATATTTTGACCTTATTCACGGTATAAGTAATTTCTTCTGTGCGCTCTTGGTAATACCCATTGTGAAGATACTGAAAATTGCAGAAAAAAGCAGATAGAACAACGAAACCGCCGATACATCGAGTATCGACGGTTTTTGCGTTATAGCTTTAAGATTAATAATTCTCTTTTCTCATCTCGAAGTAGCTCTGCGGATGGTTGCATACGGGGCAGATTTCGGGAGCCTTTTTGCCGATTACGAGGTGACCGCAGTTGCGGCATTCCCACATAATTTCTTCGCTCTTCTCAAAAACAGCCTTCATTTCAACGTTGTTAAGAAGTGCACGGTAACGCTCTTCGTGAGATTTTTCAATTGCAGCAACAGCTCTGAACTGAGCAGCAAGAGCTGTAAAGCCTTCTTCTTCAGCGTCCTTTGCAAAACGGTCGTACATATCTGTCCATTCGTAATTTTCACCTGCAGCTGCAGCAGCAAGGTTTTCTGCTGTGTTTCCAAGCTCACCGAGAGCCTTGAACCAAAGTTTAGCGTGTTCCTTTTCGTTGTTAGCTGTCTGCTCAAAAATTGCAGCAATCTGCTGGTAGCCTTCTTTCTTTGCTACGCTTGCAAAGTATGTGTACTTGTTTCTTGCCTGAGATTCGCCTGCAAAAGCTTCCATAAGGTTTTTCTCGGTTTTTGTTCCCTTGTACATAATAAATTCGCTCCTTTGATTTGTTTTTATTTCAGCGGAAATCTTACTGTAATCTCTCCGCTTGTAAGTGTAGTTTTTTTGCCGTTTTCAAGTACGACGAGTCCGCCTTTTTTATCAATGTCAACAGCCTGAGCAGTGTGAGGAATGTTGTCTTTAAAATAGGTTATGTCCTTGCCTATGACGTTTGATTTTTCTTTGTATTCGCCGATGTATTTTTCGGGAACATCGAAAATCAGCTCAGAAATATTGTTGGCAATTTCAGCGGCTAAAACATTTCTGTCGATATCTCTGCCGAGTGAAACGGCAATATCCTTGATTTCATCGGGAAAGTCGACTGTGGAAATGTTGATTCCGACTCCGACAATAAGCTTTTTTACGATGCCGTTTTCGCTGACGGATTGAACAAGTATGCCGCAGATCTTTTTGTTTTCAATATAAATGTCGTTTACCCACTTGATTTTAACATTCAGACTGCAAAGCTTTTCAATAGCCCTTGCACAGGCAACCGCAACCGCACAGGTAACTCCCGTAAATTCAAAAGCAGGTGATTCGGTACTGAATACCATAGAAAAATAAAGTCCGCTTCCGCTTGGTGAAAAGAAGTTTTTTCCCTGACGTCCTCTTCCATTAGTCTGCCCGTCTGCGACAACAAGAATACATTCTTCATTCTCTTTACAAAGCTTTTTTGCAACGTCGTTGGTAGAAGTGACCGTGTCGAAAACAAAAACTTTAACAGGGTCATTAATCAGCGAGCTTATTTTTTCTTTATCAAGCATTTTAAACCCTCTTTTAATTGGGATTTATCAATAAAATAATATCACAAACTTTTAAACTATACAAGCACGAGAATAAAATTTTTGAATAGAATATACTATACTGTTTACGGAGGTCAGGATGATGATAAGCAACTGCTTCTACTATGGGGTATATTCACCAAAGGGATTCTATTCTCTTGCCGCAAAGACTGAATTTTCGGCGGAGAAAAATTATATTGTAAAGGGATATTCACCTTCAGCGAAGCAGAAGCTTTTTGATTCAATAAAAAAAGAGCTTGATAAACGCGGTCAGAGTTACGTTGATTTCTGTGCAGATGAAAGAAGTATCGGAATTTACAGTGCAGATGCAGGCTTCAGAATCCTTGACGGAACGTACGAAACGATTACATATTCTGCCGATACTTTCTGTTTGGACAATGAAACGCAAAATCTGAAAAGTTTAATTCTTTGCCGTGAAGAAGCCGTTAAACGGGCTGTGCGTTTTCTTACAGCCTGCCGATGTATAAGTAACGATATGATACGTCTTGATGCCGCTGATATGGATCTTGTGAAGATTAACCGATTTTCATCACGTCTGTGGTCATCGATGGGCGGTACACTTAAAGGAACGGTCGGTACGGAGCATAAACGCTTTGTTACCTGCTTTACACCTGACGGCGTGGAGCTTAATATGGAAGCATTTGATATATATTGTGAAAATGTAACTGTCATATGTGACCGCACGGGAGCTTGCTCAAGGCATATTGTTGACAGAGTGAGAAGATATGCATTGAGTGCAGGTTACGATGTTATAAGCTGTCTTTGCCCGCTGAATATCGAAAGCGGAGCAGAGCACCTGATAATTCCTGAATTAAAAACAGGAATTTTTGTTTGCAAGTATTTCCATAAGTGCGATTTTGAAAAAAGCCGCAGAGTTTCATCGGGGCGGTTTCTTGTTCCCTCGGAAACGAAAACAAAAAAGCGTATGGATTTCAGTTTAAAGGCGTACAAAAGACTTATGCAGGAGGTTTTTTCGTCGCTTGAAACGGTAAGGTTGTGTGACGAGGAAATGAATCGGTTGAGTACAGATTTGTTCTCGGATGAGAAGGAAAGATACTTTCTTGAAAGAATTTTTTCGACTTGAAAAAGAATAAAATGATGGTATAATTGAGAAAAAGGAGGATGTTTATATGAAAAATTTATTTAAAAAATTCTTCGCGATTGTTCTTGCAGTTGCAATTTGTCTTGCGGTTATGCCTATGACATTTGCTGCAGGTGTCCGCGGAGATGTTAATAATGACGGGAAAACCAACTCCACCGATGCACTTCTTGTTTTACGTAATGCTGTTGGTTTGGAAGACAAAGAGTTTGATAAGTACAGAGCAGACCTCAACAATGACGGTGCCGTTAATTCATCGGATGCACTCCGTGTTTTGCAGATCAGTGTCGGTCTTGATAATCCGACAGCATATTCAAAGAACGAAGCACTTAAATTTTATGCAGACGCTTTTGATTCGGTGGCTATGAGCAAGGTGAAAGTTTCTTATCAGTCCCGTTATGTTTCAAAGGCGGTCAATGACAAAAATTCCAAGGATTTTATTGAGTTCGATGAACAGAGCGATAAATTGGTGCTTAATTTTGAAAACGGTTACGATAAATCGGGGGAATCAGTTTTTGATTTCTGTCCCGATACCCGTATAGATCCGAGCCTTGTTAAAAGCGCAACGATTACCAAAAAAGATGCATCCACATACACTGTGAAAATTGTATTGGTTGCAGATAAGGCAAATGACAAGGATTATATACCGCATAAGACGTATCCGTATCTTCTTAACTATGCAGACTGTACGGTAAGTGCATTTGAAGGTTATTTTGTTACCGATGCAACAGCTTCTTTTCCCGGTTCGGAAATTACGGCGGTTGTTAAGGATGGTTGCCTCAAGGAGCTTACCGTTGCTGTCCCGTTTGAAATGAAAATGCATCTTTCAAGTGAAGACAGAAAGAGTGCTCTGGATGTTACCGAAAAAGGAACAGTCACAGATGTATACAATTTCACTTTCTGAGAATAAAGATAAAGGCGTTGTGCTCAAAAAACACAACGCCTTTTTTATATATGGGTTTAATTCAAAGCTTCAAACATATCCGCAAGCTTCTGAACGCTTTTCTTAAGCTCCTGAATGCCTGAAAAAACATTTTCGCTGTTATAACCGTCAAGGAAATTGTCAGCCTCAAGTGTGAAATATCCGCTGTAGCCGATGTCCTTGAGAGCCTTTACAATCGGCTCGTAGTCAATGCTCATTGAAAAAGGAATCTGATGCAAATCGTGCCATTTATCGTTGTCGTGAATGTGAAGGCACTGAAGACGGTGACCGAGTTCGTAAATCATATTTGCCGCACCGTTACCTGAACCGCGCATTTCAGCGTGACCGATATCAAGACACGCAACAAGAAAATCGTCATTCACTACGTCGATGTGTTTTACAAAATCCTCACCCGTAGCACAGGCAGCAAAGCTGCTTTCGTCTTTTTCAGAATCCCAGTTCCACATATTTTCCGTTGCGATTTTCACACCGCAATCTCTTGCAAAGGGAAGCAGTTCGTGATACATTTCAGCATTTTCTTCAGCTGACTTGTTGTTATCGGGATGAATAACACAGATTTCACCGCCTGCCTCCGCAGTACATTCGATTGCACGTTTGTAGTAAGCACGGATTGCGGCACAGGCTGTGGGGAAGGGTGCGTGTGACTGATTGCAGACGATGCCGTTATCAAGACCGACCTGTTTTAATTTGCGTGCAAAAGAGAGGTAATTGTTTCCTGCAAGGGGATGGTTGTTTTGAAGAAGCACCTTTTTGCCCCAATCGTACTTGCACATATCAAACATGGAAAAATCCCAGGCGTCAAATCCTGCCTTTGCGATCATTTCAACAGCCTTTTCGTCGCCGACGAGCTTTGCCGCCGAACTTGTTTGTGTGGAAATTTTCATATTCAAAACTCCTTATTTACCACCTGTTCTCAACATACTCACAGAATGCGAAGAGGTCTTTGATTTCGATTTTTGTGCCGTCGTCAAGAGTGACGTCGCCGTTCCATATACCGTAAACCTGATGACAGTTCATTCTGCCGACCTTGAAATCCACATCGCTGTGGTTGTCAAGTGTAGGTGTCATGGTCATATTGAATCTGCCGTCTTCCGAAACGAATTTCCATTCTTCCATAAATCTGCCTTTGGGGAATTTTTCAACGTCAATTGCACCGAATTTATGTGCCTTTCCGTCGTAGAAGATAGCTGTTTCAGTTGCGTGGCTCTCGTTTCCGATTGCCCAGGTGATTTCAAAGCCGAGAAGATGCTTTTGTCCGTTTTCGTCATAGTGGTACAATGAACCGCTGCCCCAATACCATACCATTTTGTGAACAGTATTTACGCGACCCCAGTCCATAGCACAGAATGCAGTATCCTTTGAAATTTCGTAAACATAATCACCGTATTTGAAAGTTCCTTCACAGGGCATACACATCTGCTTTGTGGTCATAAAATACTTTGTTTCGTCCTCGTCAAAGGGGAGAACTGTCGTGATATTTTCGGAACCGGGGAGAATATCCATTTTAATGTTCACGTCGCAAAGCTTACCCTTGTGCATCTTTTTGTATTTAAGAATACGCTCAGTTTCTCTTGTGTCGAAGTCGAATTCAGCCTTACCGATTTTGTCCTTATAACGGTTAGGTACATCGCCTTTTGCGGGAGGAACGTGCTTGTTTGCACCGATGAAATACTGAATCGCATCAACAATTACTTCACCCGTAGAAAGGTCAGTAAGCTTTGCACTTACGTAACCGCCGACGTTGATATTCGCAAAGCTGACAAGAATCTGCATCTTGCCGTCAGTGATTGTGTAAAAATCCCATTCCTTACGGCTCATAATGCCTGTTTTAACGTAATCACGGTTGTATGTAAAGTAGTTATGTCTTGCCCAGCCTTTTGCAAGAAGCTTTCCGTCAGGGGAGAGGAGAGGCGTTTCTTTGGTATATTCAGTCTGCTTTGAAGGCTCTTTCCAATCCTTGAAAGGCACATAAGTGCGCGGTAATTCTTTGCTCATTTCAATTCCTCCGTTTGCTGAATTTGTTTAGTTCATTATAGCAAATAAAAATCTTAAATGGTATAGTTTTTTGAAAATTAATCTTATTTTCGAAAAAGAAAACCGTTCAGGCATTTATAAGTACCTGAACGGTTGATAGTTTATAAAGAGTTAATCATAGAAAGGTGTTCGATGTAAAGCGGTTTTACGTTGTTGACAACTGTCATACCGCCCTGAAGCGACATATGGTCACCGTAGTAGACAGGCATAATATTCCAGATACCTTTCTTGACATTCGCGCTGTTGAACTGTGTGCTCGGGTCGGAGAGGGGTGCAAGAGCCGAGAATGTATTAACAAGACCGTCGTTTTCAAGCCATTCCTTGCCGACTACATATCCGCCGGGGGTTGTGCCCGTCAGCTTGCCGATTTCTGCACTGCTTGACGTGAATAATGATTCCATATTTTCCTTAATAGGTATATGATAACTGTTTTCGTCAGCTTCAGTCATTGAGCATGCAAATGAGAAATAATAAGTACTGTTGCTGATAGAAAGAGTTTCGTTAAGGGCGAGCGCATTGTCGATGTGCATATCGTATGCCGCTGTGTCATATTCTGCACCGTCTGCCGTTTCAACGCCGTAGGCTGTTGTGCCGTTATGAGGAGCAGCAAGTGAGGTGACAGAATAAATATAATCCGCCTTACCGCCCGTGAAAAGACCGCTGATTTCGTCGGGTAAAGTTGTTTTCATTTCCTGCGGATCACCCTTTGCCATAAGATGCGCGAAAGTACGTACCGTTGCACCTCCGAAAGAATGACCTAAGAGATTGATTTTGTTTTCTGCATCCCACTCATCAATGAGTGCTTTTCCCGTAAAGTCTTTGCCGAATCTGTCGTGACCGCATTTTTCTGAATGAGCCTTGCCGTAATCGGTAACCGTACCCGTAAGCTGAGCATAAAGTTCACACGCTCTGTCCCACGCACTTGCAGTACCTGCAACGGAAGCCGCGTAACACTCGAAGCCGCTGTTGTTAAGATAATTCATAAGGTTTCCGCCGAACATTCCCCAATAGGGCATAATCGGATAATAAAAATCGTATTCGCCCCAACCCATAAGGCCGTGGACGAAGATGTATTTGTAATTTGTGTTCCAATCGCTTGTGTCTACTTCATAATCAGGCAGAGCAACTCCGAAAACGGAAAGTATACCCATTAAAACCGAGAGAAGCATTGATGTAAGTCTGCTGAAAATACTCATAATAACCACCTTTTATTTCTTTTAACGAAATTATAGCAAGAGGATAGTTTTATGTCAAGAAAGAACATATCGATACCCTATACAAATGTTATTTCTTTAAATCTTTCAAATAAAATTTATTCATTGTTCCGTGCATAACGAACTCAGGGCGAGGGATTTCAAGATAACCTGCTTTTTCATAAACGTGAATTGCTGTCTGCAGATTTGTATGGGTTTCAAGATACATTTTGTCATATCCCATTTTCAAAGCTTCATTTTCAAGCAGGTCAATAAGAAAATATCCGAGCCCGTGACCCTTGACTTCGTCCGCAAGATAAAGCTTCTGCAATTCCGCACAGCCTTCAATGTCGGGAAATTCTGCAAGACCGATTCCGCCGACAACCCTGTCATTTTCATCGATAAGGACAAAGTATGCACGGCATTCGGGCTTTTCATCGTAAAAATCCGTAAGATGCCATATTATTTCGTCAAAATAAACCGTACCGGGAATGTCAAGTCCGTTCGATTTTAAGTTGTATCTTATCAACTCTGCCATTGCTGTGTTGTCACACGGAAGAAGCTTTCTGTAATTTATCTTCATAAAAACACCCGTAAAAGTTTTTAATCATTATATCAAAAAGAAAAATAAAAGTAAATGTTTTCCGTGGAAAGGTTGCGATTCTTGACTTTTTCCGTCAAAAGATGTATGATGTTGAAAATTTTCGGCAAAGGGGTGATATTATGAAAATGAATTTCAAACGCAAGCTTCCTGTCCCTTTGGACGTTAAAACGAGCTTTCCTGTATCGGAAAAGATGGCGGCAGTCAAATCGAAAAGGGACGAAGAAATCAACGCTGCTTTTGAAGGTAAATCCGAAAAATTCATTCTCGTAATCGGCCCTTGCTCAGCTAACCAGAGAGAACCTGTTCTTGAATATATCTCCCGTCTTCGCAGGGTTGCGGACGAGGTACAGGACAAGCTTATAATCATTCCGCGTATTTATACAAATAAACCGCGCACATCGGGTCAGGGTTATATGGGTATGCTTCATCAGCCCGACCCTGACGAAAAGCCCGACATTTTCAAGGGCATCGTTGCACTTCGTGATTTGCATATGACAGCACTTCGTGATTATGGATTTTCCTGTGCGGACGAGATGCTTTACCCTGAAAATCACCGTTACCTTTCCGACCTTCTTTCTTATGTATCTGTCGGCGCAAGGTCTGTTGAGAATCAGCAACACAGACTGACGGCAAGCGGTGTCGGCATTCCTGTCGGAATGAAAAACCCCACAAGCGGGGATTTATCCGTTATGATGAATGCGATTAAATCCGCACAGCTCAGCCACATTTTCCTTTATCGCGGTTGGGAAGTTGAAAGCGAAGGCAACCCTTATGCCCATTCGATTCTCCGCGGATATATTGGCGAAAACGGAGAAAGCGTTTCAAACTATCATTACGATGACCTTGTGAAGCTTCACGAACTTTACGGAAACTCAGGACTTATCAATCTGTCCGTAATTGTTGATACCAACCATAATAATTCGGGCAAAAATTATCTTGCTCAGACGGATATTGCTCTTGATGTTATTGAAAGCAGAAACCGCAACACGGACATCAGAAAGCTTGTCAAAGGTCTTATGATTGAAAGCTACCTTGAGGACGGTGTGCAGGATGTCGGCGGACACGTTTTCGGGAAATCTATCACAGACCCTTGCCTCGGTTGGGAAAAGACAGAAAAACTCATCTTTAAAATTGCAGACAGATTATAGAACAACAAATCCCCTTGTAATTTTTATTTTACAAGGAGATTTGTTTATTTTAAACCGTTTTTTGATAATTGTTAATAAAGAAGATAAACCTCATCCGCCTGTGTTTCGAAAGAAATGACGTTGCCGTTTCTTGTAAACGGAATTTCTGCGCCGTCAGATTCTCTCTTTACAGATTTGACATAAGCGAAATCTACATTACAGTTTCTTCCTTTAAGACTCTTGATTTTAATGGAAGAAATCTTTTTGTTTTTAAGCTCTGCCGAAACAAGAAAAGCACCGTCCGCACGTAAATTTTCGAATGAAGCAGGTGACTTTTTGTCCCAACAGGGGAAAAGGCGGATAATACCTTCGTGTCCCTGAAGAAGCATTTCGTTTATTGTTGCAGGAATCGTTGTAAGGTGTTCGATTCCGCCGCCGTGATGACGGAACATTCGGTTAGGAAAAGCGAATTCCCTGATGTTCTGATGAATTCCTTCAATCAGGAAGTGTGGGTCAACTCCGATTCGTGCACCTGCAGGAAGGTAGGAGTTTGAACCGTTATCGTCAAGACGTCTGTCGTTGATGAAATATGTATTTTTTGCAATTTTAAGAAGTTTTTCACCTGAATCAAAGCCTATCTGCGAAGCAGGGTAGATGTGCTGAAGACCGACGGTGTTGTCGTTTCTCCAACGGATGCCTCTTTTTGAGTAACGGAAGCATTTTTTGCCTTTTTTGATAAAGGTCGGGAAATCGCTCAGGTTTTTAATGATATCTTCCCAAATCGGATATTTTTCCCCGTTGAGTCCGAGTTCCTTTGCCATATCGTAAATGCCGTTAAACAAAAGCTTTACAAGACCGAGCGAGTTGATTGCGTTTACTGCTTCAATCTGTCCCTTGTGGGTGATGTATCTGAATTTTTCTCCGCGATAGTAAGGAATCTCGTGTGCCGCATCGTTTTTGATTATGTATCTGCCGTTTTTCTTAACAAGATAATCTTCCCAGAAAGCGGCTGTGTTAAGAACAAAATCGTAATAATTTTCGAGTGCGTATTCCTTGTCGTATGTAGAGAACCAATGCATAAGCGGAATTACGCAGGCATAAGCCGCGTGGCTCTTCTGTCCGAGGAAAAGGACACCGTGCTCTTTGCAGTCGGGCTGACTGTAAACGTCGAGAGCTTTCGGTCCGAAGCTTACGGGGAATGCATAACCCTTACAGCCAAAAAATCCGGCAAACTTTGTCGCCTCTTCGCGCATCTCGTTGACGGGTGTCATATAGCCGTCAAAAAGCTCGGGATGGTTGGATGCGAATATGCAGTAATACGGAGCTTCGTAATTGTAATTCATATGATAATCTCCTGCCCAGGGGAAGAAATCATCAGTTATGAAATTTCCGAAAAGTCCCGGAGGGAATTCTTTGTTGCCCATACAGCCTGCAAGGTGATAAAGGCTTGAATTGTAAAACGATTCGATTTCCTTATCCTCAAGAGTAACCTTTGAAGCTGAAAAGAATTTCTGCCACTTTTTCTGAGTTCTTTCTTTGTCAGATTCATAGTCGCAGAGGTTAACCATTGCAATTCCTTTTTCAATATATTCTTCATTATCAAAATTCGTAACAACGGAAATACAATAACGTGCAATTTTGAAATTATCTTCTTCTTTTGATTCAATCTCACGGCAACACATTGTTACGGCAGATTCAAGCGAAAGCGCTTCGCCCTCAAACTTACGGCTGCAGCATTTGATGCCGTTTTCATCAAACGATGAATTGACAGAGTCGCAGGTGTCGGGCGTTTCAATGTTAACACACGGAAAATCTTCAGAAAGGGGAGCCTTGATTTCAAAATAAATAAGGTTTTCGGGAGCGACGAAGAGTTCAATCTCCGTCTTGCCGAATTTACATTCAAGAAGTCCCTTGTCAAAGTACTGCTTTATGTTGTAATCGGTTAAATCAACATTGTCGATAAGCAGATTGCCGACGGTTTTAATTCCGCCGTCACTGTGTGCTCCGGGTTTGAATTTCCAGAAGTCACACTTTGAAATGTGGATGATAAGGTCTTTTTCGTCGTTGTCAAAAACAACGCCGAGGTCGCCATTGCCGCACATCGCACCTGCAGGGATTTTATAAAGCACTTTGCTGTCGACAGTGTTGTTTGGTTTTGATGTTATTTCGTTAAAATAAGTATTCATTGTATCACCGTTTTGTATATTTATTGTTTCTGATATAGACAGCTGTATTTTAACACAAAGAAAATGTATTATCAATAGTGCAGAAAAAATCCCGACATCGAATACAAAACCGATGTCGGGGAGATTTATTAATGAATGGTATGTAATTATTTTACCTTAATCTCGTGAATCCATCCTTCGGGAGCTTCAATTCTGCCCATCTGGATACCTGTCAATGTGTCATACAATTTCTTTGTAATCGGGCCCATTTCGTCCATACCGCTGGGAAGGCAGATTTCTTCGCCGTGGTCAACAATCTTGCCGACAGGAGAGATAACTGCTGCTGTACCGCAAAGACCGCATTCTGCGAAATCCTTGAGCTCTTCTTTGAATACTTCTCTTTCTTCAACTTCCATACCGAGATATTCCTTTGCAACGTAGCAAAGTGAACGTCTTGTGATTGAAGGAAGGATTGTTTCTGACTTCGGAGTTACAAGCTTGCCGTCCTTTGTAACAAAGAGGAAGTTTGCACCGCCTGTTTCCTCAACCTTTGTTCTTGTAGCTGAATCAAGGTACATGTTTTCGTCAAAGCCCTTGTCGTGTGCGTCAACGATTGCATACATACTCATCGCATAGTTAAGACCTGCCTTGATGTGGCCTGTTCCGTGAGGTGCAGCGCGGTCGAAATCACAGATGCGAAGAGTGATCGGCTTTGCACCGCCCTTGAAGTACGGGCCAACGGGTGTTGCGAAAATACGGAACTGATATTCTGTTGCAGGCTTAACACCGATAACGGGGTTGCTTCCGAACATAAACGGACGAAGGTACATTGTTGCACCTGAGCCGTACGGCGGAACGAAATCTGCGTTAGCAGCAACAACCTGCTCAACAGCTTCAATAAATTTATCTTCGGGGAAAACAGGCATCTTAAGTCTGTCTGCGCTGTCTGCCATACGCTTTGCGTTAAGGTCAGGGCGGAATGTTACGATACGGCCGTCCTGAGTGCGGTAAGCCTTAAGTCCTTCAAATACTGTCTGAGCGTACTGAAGAACACCTGCGCACTCGCTGATAACAACGTTAGCGTCCTCTGTAAGACCGCCTTCTTCCCAAGCACCGTCTTTGAAGTTTGAAACATATCTCTTGTCAGTCTGGATGTAACCAAAACCGAGATTTGCCCAATCAATCTGTTTGTTACTCATAATATATTACTCCTTTGCGTTAAAATGCGATAGAAACATTTTAACAGATTTTATACTTTTGTCAATATTCATATAAGCCTATGGAATTGAAATATTGTCTGAAATTATGGTTTATTTTTCAAAAGTTGACAGACAACTTCTGTATGGCTTGTGTGCGGAAACATGTCTACGGGTTGGATTTTCTTGACCTTATATCCGTTCCTGATGAGATATTTCAAATCCCTTTCCAATGTTTCGGGGTTACAGGAAACATAGACAATTCTTTTCGGGTTGAGTGTTACAACACTTGAAAGGAAAGCTTCGTCACTTCCTGCACGCGGAGGATCCATAAATACGACGTCCGCACTTTTGCCGTCAGCCGCCATTTTTGTCATAAACTTTCCTGCATCATCACAGTAGAAGTTTATGTTCTGTGTGTCGTTTCTTCTTGCGTTGTTCTTCGCATCAAAAACGGCATCCTTGTTGACCTCAACCGCGATAACTTCCTTTGCCTTCTTTGCGGCAATGATGCCGATTGTACCGATTCCGCAGTAAGCGTCGATGACGGTTTCTTCACCTGTCAGTTCAGCATAGTCGATAGCAGTTGAATAAAGCTTTTCTGTCTGCACAGGGTTAATCTGATAAAACGATTTTGCAGAAATTCTGAAAACACAACCGCAGAGAGTATCTTCAATAGTGCCCTTGCCATAAAGAACCTTTTCTGTATTGCCGAGTACAAGACTCGTATGCTCACGGTTGATATTCTGTATGATTGTCGTAATTTCAGGATGCTTTTTCAGAAGCTCTTTTACAAACGCATTATTGCCCGGGAACATCGGCGTACCCGTAACAAGAACAACCATAACTTCGCCGCTTGTGAAACCTCTTTTAACGAGAACATGACGAAGGAAACCGAAACCTGTATCTTCATTATACGGAATCATACGGTAGTGCTTCATCATATTGCGGATTGTGACAATTATCTCGTCAGCTTTTTTATCCTCAAGCCTACATTCGTCAATGCAGACGATACGGTGCGACTTTGACTGATAAACACCCGAAATAATTTTTCCGCCGCGTGTCATTCCGAAAGCCGCCTGCACCTTATTGCGGTAATTATACGGATTTTCCATTCCGATAATCTCATTGACACGGCAGAACTTGCCGAGCAGACGGATAACCTTCGCCTGCTTGTAGCTGAGCTGTTCGGGATAGCTCATATTCTGAAGCTGACAGCCACCGCATTTTTTTGCAACGGGGCAGAATTCAGTTTTTTTCTGAGCTGTTGATTGTTTCTTAGCCATTTGAAACGTCCTTTGGTTTCTTCATTGTAAGTGAAATTCGCTTTTTGTTAATGTCAACAGCAATTACCCATACGGTAACAACCTGACCGACCTTAAGCACCTCTGAGGGATGCTTGATATATTTATCCGTAATCTGTGAAATATGAACAAGACCGTCCTGATGAACACCGATATCAACAAATGCACCGAAGTCGATAACATTACGCACTGTTCCCTGAAGCTCCATTCCGGGCTTGAGGTCGTTCATATCCATAACGTCTGTGCGAAGCATCGGAGGAGGAAGCTCATCACGCGGGTCACGTCCCGGCTGAAGAAGCTCCTTGACGATGTCGAGCATTGTCGGCACACCTGCACCGATTTTCTCTGCGACATTTTCCTGACCGAGAGCTGTGATTTTTTCGTTAAGATCGCCGAGCTTGCCGTCTGCGGCATCCTTTACGGTATAACCGCAAAGCTCAAGCAATGCCTTCGCGGCATCGTAGCTTTCAGGGTGAACACCTGTGTTGTCAAGAAGGTTTTTGCTTTCCGCAACGCGCATAAATCCTGCGCACTGCTCAAAAGCTTTTGCACCGAGCTTCGGAACCTTTTTAAGTTGTGAACGGCTTGTGAAAGCTCCGTTTTCTTCGCGGTAAGTAACAATGTTTTTAGCAACTGTGCTGTTGATACCCGAAACTCTTGTGAGAAGTGACGGCGACGCGGTATTCACGTCAACACCGACGTTGTTAACCGCATCCTCAACAACACCGTTGAGAGCATTGTCAAGCTCCTTCTTCGGCATATCGTGCTGATACTGACCGACACCGATAGCCTTCGGGTCGATTTTAACAAGCTCAGCCAACGGGTCCTGAAGTCGTCTTGCAATTGAAACGGCACTTCTGAGTGAAACGTCAAACTGCGGAAATTCTTCAGCAGCAAGCTTTGACGCGGAGTAAACGGATGCGCCTGCTTCGCTGACAACCATATATGCTGTGTCACCGTCAATTTCCTTAAGAAGATTTGCGGTAAAAATCTCAGTTTCCTTTGAAGCTGTGCCGTTACCGATTGCAATTATCTTTACACCGTAGCGTTTAATCATATTTTTAATGAGAACCTTTGCCTGCTCCTGCTGAGCTGCAGAATGTGTAAGGTAAGCAACGCCTGTGTCAAGCACACGGCCCGTTTCGTTAACAACTGCAACCTTACAGCCTGTTCTGTAACCCGGGTCAAGACCGAGCGCAACCTTGCCCTTAACAGGAGGCTGGAGAAGAAGCTCCTTGAGATTTGAAGAGAAAACCTTTATTGCGGCTGCCGCGGCATTTTCCGTAAGCATTGAACGGATTTCACGTTCAATTGAAGGATAAATAAGTCTGTCGTAAGCATCGGCACCTGCATCGCGCACTGTGTCTGTGCAGAGTGAGCCGCTGTCCGAAAGAGTTACGGAAGTGATAACATTTGAAGCCTTTACACGGTCAAGCTCAACGCTGACTTTAAGGAAGCCCTCGCGCTCACCGCGGTCGATTGCAAGAACTCTGTGACCTGCAATTTTGTCAACGGGCTGTGAGAAATCATAATACTGCTCATAAACGCTCTGTGCTGTTTCGTCGGATGCTTTTACGTTTACAACACCGAGAACCGTGAAAAGATTACGGAGTCTGCGACGGATGTCAGCATTGTCCGAAATATCTTCTGCAATAATATCCATAGCACCCTGCAAAGCAGATTCTGCATCGGGAACTTCTTTTTCTTCGTTAATATATTCGGCCGCAAGTTCAATTGCCGCAGGACTGTCGGGAAGCTGAGCATAAATTGCAGCTGCGAGAGGTTCAAGTCCTCTTTCGCGTGCAACGGAAGCTCCTGTTTTTCTCTTCGGCTTGAATGGACGGTAGATATCCTCGATTTCTGCAAGTGTTGCCGCTTTGTCAAGTGCAGCGGAAATTTCTTCCGTCAGCTTTTCCTGAGCCTCAATTGAAGAACGAACTTCCTCACGACGTTTGTCAAGGTTACGGAGATATTCAAGTCTTTCTGAAATCTCACGGAGAGTCTGGTCGTCAAGTGTGCCGTGAGCCTCTTTACGGTAACGTGCAATAAAGGGGATGGTGTTGCCGTCGTCGATAAGAGCGACAACGTTTTCTACCTGCCATGTTTTGAGTTTGAATTCGTTGGTAAGTGCTGAAATAATATCCATAATAACTCCTGTTAAATAGTTTTAAGCTGTCTGATGTCCGCACCGTCAAACTGAAGAATTGTGTATGCGCTGAGAATTCTTGAAGCGATACGGTCGCTGTATGTGTTTTTTAGTTCATCGGGCGTGAGGTTAGTGCTGATGATTGTCGGCTTTTCCTCAAGACCGCGGCAGTTTACGATGTTATAAAGTGAAGAAACCGTAAGCTGTGAGATAAACTCACTGCCGAGATCGTCGATGATAAGAAGGTCGCAGTCAAGGATTGCCTGTTCTGTGTTTTCACCGTCGCCTCTGCCGAACTTTTCTCTCTCAAGACGGTTGAAAAGGTTCTGTGCCGTCATATAGATAACACCGTAGCCTGCTTCAACAGCCTTTGCTGCAATCGCAAGCGACAGATGAGTTTTGCCAAGACCTGTTTTGCCGTAAAGCAGAAGGCTCGGCGATTTCGAGCTGAAATCGTCTGCGTATGCCTTGCAGTAGCCGAGTACGTTTTCCATTCTCTTGCGCGGACTGATTCCTGCTCCTTCGGGGTAATAATCGAGCTTGAAATTATCAAAACGGCATTTGTTTACGGGGAGCTTTGAACAGAGCTTTTCATATTCGATTGAACGAAGAAGAAGCTTGTAGCAATCGCACGCATAGCCCCCGACAGAACCCTTGTCCTTACACTTCGGGCAGGTATATCTGACGTCGAGCCAATCTTCGGTGAAACCGTTCGCAACAAGAAGCTGACGACGCTTTGCCTGTGCATCAAGATTGATTTCTGCAAGTTTCTTTATGAAATCCTCGCCGCCGTTACCCATACCGACAGCCTTTATTGTTGCAAGTCCTGCCTGAGCCATTGTGTCTTCTATTGCGAGAAGCTCGGGGATTTTTGCAACCGCCTCGCTGTGTCTTTTTTCACGCTGATAAAGTGCTTCGTCAAGTCTGCGTTTAATTTCGCGGTCGGCTTTTTCATATGTATCTTTACTGAATCCCACGGCTTATACCCCCTTTTTGTAAACCGGCAGACTTTCTGCCCTGCGGTTGAATTCTGCCATATCGTAAGATGTATCCGTATCTTTTTTCTTTTGATTTTTCTCTCTGAATGCCTGCTTGTCCTTTTCAACATCCTCGGGAGTTTTAAGACCTTTTTCGTGCCAGTTCATAAGCACCTTGTTCATATAAGCGAAGCTGATTTTTCCCGAATGGTCAAGCATTTCTTCGTATGCGAGGTAAATCATATCCACGCTGAATTTCAGCTCAACAGTCCAGGTGTTAAGGTAAGCTGCCTGAGAAGATGTCGGCTTCGGATTGGGGATTCCTGCAAGAGTGGCAAACTGCTTCCAGACACCGAGGCAGAGGTTAAGAGTTTTAATCTGCTCGTCCGCTTTTTCGATTGTATCAATTTCTTTTTCGCCCCAGGTTTTGCCCACCTTTGCGATATACGCGAGGTTAGCCTTACCGATTGAAACACAGTAGCTTACAAGCATATAGATAACCTCAACGGGAAGTCCGTACTGGTCGTGCATCATAAGAAGTATACACTGGCTGTCGTAGCCGAGGGTTTTACCGAGAAGCTGTTCAATATCCGAAAACATATGTGCAATTTCGGGCGATTCCGTACAACGTGCTGCAACCTGCTCGTATGTAGGCTTAACGGGTGCGAGCTCAGGCAATTCCTTTTTCTTTTCTGTCGCTGTTGCAGCGGGTGCTTCGGGGAGAGGCATCTTTTTAACGGGAGTTGAATCCGAGTTGAGCACACCCCATTCGCAAAGTACCGTAAGTGCATCGCAGACATCACTTTCGGCGTAGTTGATTTCCTTGCTGATAACAGCAGGGTCAATCGGCTCCGAAGCGTGACGGAAGACCCACAGCAGAGTTTTGAGCTGTGAGGCACTTGCAAGCTTTAAGTTATTGTCAACAACCTGCGATGGTACGGCGAACATTGAGCCGAAGACCGCAGGATTTATTGTGTAAGCCATTTTTTCACTGTCCTTAATTTTATTTGGCGCCATAATTCCAAATATCATTATACACGTATCGGGGTCAAAAAGAAACAGCAAAAATCACTTTCTACACCGTGATTTTAAATCCACAATAGATTGTGCTTTAAGCATTGAAGCATCACAAGTCAATTGACAAAACAACAAAATTCATTCAAACTTAAAATATGAATAAATCATTAAACATTGACTATTACTAAATCATATGGTACAATATCCTAAATTTTAACTTTTGAAAGGAGTTAATCCATAATGGATGACTTACCCGGGATTATTATCAAGATAGTTTTACTTTTACTTCTTATTTTGGTAAACGCATTTTTCTCTATGAGCGAGATTGCGATTATATCCCTGAATGATAACAAAATGGAAAAGATGGCGGAGGAAGGTCATAAGAAAGCGAAAAAGGTTGTTAAGCTGACCTCGAATTCGAGCAGATTCCTTTCTACAATTCAGATTGGCGTAACCCTTGCAGGTTTCCTTACTTCAGCAAGTGCATCGCAGACCTTTGCGGATATGCTTGTCAGGGCCTTTGAGGGTACGGCAGTTGAAAAGGTGCTCGGAGCAAGTGTTATTAACGGAATTTCCGTTGTTGTTATCACACTTATAATGTCTTATTTTTCACTCGTGTTCGGCGAGCTTGTACCCAAAAAGATAGGTATGCAGAAGCCTGAAGCAATTTCATTCAAGGTTGTCGGTGTGCTTCTTTTTATCTCAAAATTCTTCAGCCCTGTTGTAAAGGTACTTTCACTTTCAACAAACGGTGTTGTAAGACTTCTCGGATTCAATCCTCACGCTGACGAAGAAACCGTTACGGAAGAAGAAATCCGTATGATGGTTGATGTCGGCGGTGAAAAGGGCGTTATCGAGGATGTTCAGAAAGAGATGATTAACAACATCTTCGAGTTTGACGATCTTGATGCGGGCGATATTATGACTCACCGTACAGATATGACTGCTGTTGAGCTTAACGACCCGATTATGGAGGCGGTTAAACTCAGTATAGAACACGGTTATTCGCGAATTCCTGTTTTTGACGATGATCCCGATAATATCGTAGGTATCGTTTATATCAAGGACTTGCTTAAATATGTCGGCAAGGATATGCCCGAAACAACGCTTAAGGATGTTATGCGTGCTCCGATGTTCGTGCCTGAATCAAAAATCTGCGGTGACCTGTTCAAGGAAATGACGGCAACAAGAACACAGATGGCGGTTGTTGTTGATGAATACGGCGGTACGGCAGGTATTGTAACTCTTGAAGATATCGTTGAAGCAATCGTCGGAAATATTCAGGACGAGTACGACCACGAGGACGAAGAAATCTCACGTATCAATGAAACAACCTTCACAATTGAAGGTATAACGAATATTGACGAAATTGATGAGCTTACGGGTAAAAACCTTCCCGAAGGTGACTATGACACCGTTGCAGGTTTTATTATCAGCGAGCTCGGATATCTTCCGAAGGACGGCGAAATGAACGAGGTTATGTTCGAAAATCTCAAGTTTACTGTTCTTGCTGTTGATAACAGAAGAATTGAAAAAGTCCGTGTGGAAGTCCTTCCCGAAGAGAAGACTGATGACGGAGAAGACGATGACGAAGAATCCGGATTCAGAATCCGAAAAGACAGACAGAGAGAAAAAGAATAAAATCAAGGAGATGTAAAAACTTCGCTTTTTACAAGATCCTTTTTGTTTGTTCGACAAACCCGAATTTGCAGACCTAAAACATAGACCGACAGAAACTTTCTGTCGGTCTTAACTGTTTAAAATTTTATAACTTCATTTTTTTCTGCTGATTCAAACATTGCCTCAACAACCTTGATAAGTCTTCTCTGCTGATTGTGTGTAACAAACTGTTCCGCTTTACCCTCAAGTGCATCGCAGAGGTTGTTGTAAAGTCTGCTTTCTTCGCTGAAAGAAACTTTTTCAACATATGGAAGAGGGTACTTCTTGATTGTTTCTTCGGTTCTCGGTGCCATTGTCTTTGTAAGACCGACACCTGCCTGAATCGGCACAGCATCTCTGTTTTCCCAGTCCGAAACCATAACGATTTCACCGTTAAGATCCCAGTCAGAAATAACTGCCGTTCCGTTTTCACCCTGCATATACCAACGCGGAAGGTCGATGAAGTTGCTTGTACCTACGTAAAGATGAACGGTGAGATTGCCTTCATAGCGAAGCTCACAGCTGAATCCGTCGTCAACTTCATCATTGGTGATGTTTGTAATCTGGTTGTAAACCGAAAGAAGTTTCTTGTCATCAAAAAGCATGAGAATCTGGTCAAGTGTATGTATACCCCAGTCAAGGATCATACCGCCGCCCTGAGCCTTTTTCTGTCGCCAGTCGCCGGGGATTCCTCGTGAGCCGCAGACACGCGATTCAATATTGAAAACCTTTCCGAGCATATTGTCTTCGTAAATCTTTTTGATTACGAGGTAGTCAGGGTCAAAACGTCTGTTCTGATGAACCGTGAAAAGCTTACCTGTGCGCTCACTTGCGGCAATCATTTCTTCAAGCATTTCGCTTGAAAGAGTAACAGGTTTTTCGCTCATAACGCTTTTGCCTGCTTCCATTGCCTGAATTGAAATTTCACGGTGCACGTCGTTAGGTGTTGCAACGACTACGAAATCAATTCTCTCGTCCGCGAGCAGTTCTTCTCTTGAAGAAAAAACGTGAATCCCGTTATCTCTCGCAAGCTGACATCTTTCTTCCTTTATATCGTAAATGCCGACGAGCTCCATTCTCTCACTCATATCGCGCATCATTTTTTCGGTATGCCACTTACCCATACCGCCGTATCCGATAACAGCTGTTCCTATCTTTCCGTTAACCATAGTATTTGCCTCTTTTCAATGGAAATTATGCCCACCACATTTCAGTAGTAGCTTCTGTAATAAGAACGTTTTTAAGCGTATTAACTGCTTTCGTAAGACCTTCATTCTGGCTCATAAGGCTGTCTTCGTGTTCAATGCTGATTGCGTAATCATAGCCGACAAGGCGAAGATTGCTGATGATATCCTTCCAGTAAACTTCGTCATTACCGTAGCCGACACTTCTGAAAATCCATGAACGGTTGATTTCATCACCGTAGGGTTTGGTATCAAGAACACCGTTGACAGCGGTATTGTATTTGTCGATTTTTGTATCCTTTGCGTGGAAATGGAAGATTGCATCGCCGAGCTTGCGGATACATGCAACGGGATCCATTCCCTGCCAGATAAGGTGGCTCGGGTCAAAGTTTGCACCGATTTCGGGGCCGACCGCTTCACGAAGGCGAAGAAGACTGTCACAGTTATAAACGCAGAAACCGGGGTGAAGCTCAAGAGCAATTTTGTTTACACCGTGAGCCTTTGCAAACTCAACAAGGTCTTTCCAGTAGGGGATAAGAACTTCGTTCCACTGCCACTCAAGAATTTCGCTGAAATCGTCGGGCCACGGACAAGTTACCCAGTTGGGATACTTTGCACCTTCGTGGTCACCGGGGCAACCTGAGAATGTGTTGATCTGGTGAAGACCAAGCTTCTCAGCAAGAAGAATTGTGTTACGGATGGTCTTATCGTAATCAGCTGCGATTTCCTTGTTCGGATGAACAGGGTTACCGTGACAGCTGAGGGCACTTATCTGCATATCGTACTTTGCAAGTGTAGCCTTGAACTCTTCAAGCTTTGCATCGTCAGCGAGCAATTCCTCGGGATTTGCATGAGCGTTTCCGGGATATCCGCCGCAGCCGATTTCAACCATTTCAATGCCGAGTGATTTAAAATATTTAAGTGCTTCTTCAAGAGGTAAGTTCTGAAGCAAGCAAGTGAATACACCAAGTTTCATATCGTTTTCTCCTTATAAATTAGCTTCAAAATATTTCATACTGCGTGTGATGTCTTCGATACCTGTCGGAACAGGATCATCGTTTTCAAGAACCAGCCATTCCATATCAACTTCCTTCGCGGCTTTGAAAACTGAAAGGAGGTCGTTGTTGCCCTCGCCGAGGGCTGTCGGCTTGCGGTCAATACCGTCCTTGATATGAAGAAGGATAATCTTGTCTGCGTTATCCTTGATATATGTATAGTTGTCAGCACCGCCGCAGAAGCTCCAATACGTGTCAAGCTCAAGGTATGCACCATCAGCAATAACGTCCATGCACTTTCTGCCGTCAAAATCAATCTCAAACTCTTCAGTATGGTTATGATAGTAGAACTTGATACCCTCTTTTTCACCGATTTTGTTAGCATATGAGAAAATGTCAACAAGCTCTTTAACTTCTTCAGCTGTGCTGTGCGGTGCACCGCCTGTACCGACGTATTTCATTCCGAGAACTTTAGCGATACGGATTGTTTCTTCAATTTTATCAGCCTTGAAGTTTTCAACGCCCATATGGCAACCGACTGCCGTAAGACCGAGCTCGTCGAGCTTTGCTTTGATTTCTTCGGGTTCACAGCCACCGAAGCCTGCAAACTCAACGCCCTCAAAACCAATTTTCTTAACTTTTTCAAGAATCTTAAGGAATTCTTCGCCTGTTTTGTAGTCGTCTCTTACAGAATAAAGCTGAACTGCAAGTTTCATAATATATAACCTCCCAGGGTAATTATTTTTACATTCTGAATTTTACAACAAAGCTAAACCCATTTCAACACTTTAATGCAAAAAAGTGAAGTTTTTTGAAAATTTTTTCTTTTGAATTCATAAATAATATACCAAAGTATAACAGAAAGTTCATATCTCTGTAACAAATGTGGGCTATTATTTAGCTGTACTTAACGAGAGAGCCGCAACTCTTGTTAGTACATACCCCTCCTCAATAAACCCCTCAATTAAAGGAAAAAGAAGTCGAGTAATCGGCTTCTTTTTTCTTTACATTTCAACTAATCGCTCCGATAAATTCGGGTTTGTCCGGGCCTTTTATTTCGCACAATCTATCTCTGTGTGCGTAGGGACAGGTCTCCCGGACTGTCCCTAGATTATGCTGCATATCGGACGGTCGAGGACGCCCGTCCCTACTCGTTCTACTAAAGTCGGTGCTATAATTTCAGCGTCGCAGCCCCTTAATGTTTGCGATGCAAACACATCATTAGTGAAGCGACATCATTCATCATATCCGCATCGCGGATATATCATTGCAAAGGCATCGCCTTTGC
>JAZSQQ010000084.1:0-52712 GCA_045538055.1 Acutalibacteraceae bacterium | reverse complement strand
CTACGTTTGCATTGGCAACAACTGTCTGTGTCGGCCAGTATACATTTTCGTTTACTGACGGGTCAATCGAAGTTGCCTTCCAACCCTTAAAGTTATATCCGGCTTTATACGGAACATAGGTGTAATTTACATCTACGCTGTTCCAGTTTGTCTGACCCTGAGCAACTCTGTTTGAAACCGGAACTGATGTGCCGACATCAAGATTCCATCTGCCTTCTGCCTGATAGCTCGTCTGCATCGGGTCAGATGACTTTCTGTAAAGACCGCCGTCAAGCTGATAGATAACATTTGTTGCCCATACTGCATAAAGCTTTCTGTTACCGTGTTCGGGAATTGTTGTGCTTGTTACGATATTGTTCGGATCACCGTTACCGTTTGCTGCACGTACTGTTGACCAGCCTGCGAACTGATAACCTGAACGCTTAAGCTTCGGTGCTGTACCGTTTTCATAGTTTACTTCAACTGTAGACAACGGCTGAGCATTTACGTTAAGAGGTATCTTTGTATAATCCTGAGTTGAATCACCATCAAGATAGATAGTGTTAGGAGTTTTATCATCAACGAATGTTGAGATATCTCGTACGCAGATATCTGAGAATCTGACTGTTGCACCGTTACCGTTAAGGAAGCCTACACGCAGAGTTGCATACTGGTTTGTATCAGGTACCGTTACATAGTTGTTGACATCCTTGATATACATCGTTGAATTTGCAGGAAGTGTTATTTCAGACACGTGCTGTGTACCTTCGGCTGCATCAGGACTTGCATATGTAAAGAAGAACATCTGAATCTTTACTTCTTTATCAGAAAGGTTTTCGCACTTAGCAGAGTATCTGTAGCTTCTGCCGGGAGCAAGATTCATATAGCCTCTCTGCTCCGTAATCTTATATGTTTCGGTATATGCATTATCTGCCGTACCTGTCAGTGTGACCGTATTATTTACATGGTCAACAACCTGAGTACCGCCTGTCGGCTTATTCCAACGTGTATCGTCGAAATCGAATTCATTATCGAAGAGGATTTCACCTGCATCCAGGAGATAAACATACATATAGGTTGTCTCCGCATCGTGAGCATACGGATATGTTACCGTTGAGCCGTTGAAAGTTGCGACTTGTGTTGCGGCTGTAATTCTGCCTGTGCTTGTAAAGGAAGTTGTCTTGTCGCTATTCTGTTTTGCATCAATATCATATCTGAAGTTTGTCGTTGTCCACGTCTCAGGATAAGTGGTGACACGGTAAGCTTCCTCGAGAAGAGCATCAACACTTGCACCTGCTGAAAGCTTAAACATACCTACATAACTGTAGCCTGTGTATGTTTCAGCTGTGAATTCAACCTTATCTCGATAATTGTACGGAACAGAGGGATGAGTTGCACCGGGAATGCTGATAAGTCTGTATGAGCCGTCTTTATTTCTGAGAAGACCTACATTGAACTGCTTAGCTGTACCCTTCTTACGGCAAGTGTTATTACCTGTACCATCATCGTTCTTAAGTGCTGTAAGAGCGTTGTTAAGGTTTGTTGCGAGTGTATTAGGGTCAGTTGAGAGAGGTGTATCAACACCTGTAAGGAACTGACAAGCTGTCTTATAAGCATCAACGAATGTTGTATAAGCGCCTGTGTTGTTATAATAACGGCTGTTGTAGTTATAGTCATAGATGCCGAGGAGAGCAAACTCTTTCTGAGCGTTTGCAACTGCGTTACGAAGGTTTGCTTTGTTGTACAAATTCGCATCCATCTGCATAATTGCAAAGCAGGCATTATTATCTTTACCTTCTTCTGCGCAATAATATGCAGTCTTAACCTGATATGAACCTGATCCTGTTGATTTTGAAGTATCAACACTTCTTACCCATGTACCTGCATACTTAAGATTTTCTGAGTCACCGCCGTTGCCTGTATTTGTAAAATCCGTGGCATTACAATTTGCTATGAGGCTTGTATAATCAGCCCATTTTGTTCTCAGATTACCCGAAGCTGCAGAAGCTTGTGTGTCTTCTGCATCATTTACATTTGTCTGTGTTCTTCCCGTATAGTCCGCAACATACCATGAACCGTTTCTAGTACCGTCAGAAAAAACACCCATCAAGCCGACGCCCAAATTAGGTACCTTGCTGAGGTTATCATAACGGCTTGTGTCAATACACATCTCAACTACGGAAGCATTTCTGTGTGACAGCCACACGGAATAGTCGTTTGTTGATGCATTTACGCCGCCCTCTTGATTGTCATAGGAGAAAATCTTATAGCTAAAAGCAGTAGCGCCACTGGCAGTTGCACTGAAGTTGGCTTCATCTGTATACCAGTTGGCCGGGCCATCGCCACCTATACCGTGATCAGCCTGACCGGCCCAAAAATATGAATAACTGGTATTCGTTGAAGCAAAATATGAATTCATCATACTTGCTCCACTTGCCAGTGTGCCACCATCAGGCACAGAAAAAGTTGTACCTACGGCCCCGCTTGTATTGTCATTAATAGCTTTCAACGGAGCACTTGTCTGGAATGTCAATGCACCATAAGAACCTAACGCACGCGTTGTGTAACGAGGATAATGGTTCTTTTCTGTTGCGGTACTTTTGACTCGATGGAAGCCTGAAATCCACGAAAGCGAACCAACTTTAGAGTCGTTACCTGTATTGTTTTCAGTACGAACACCGGTTACCAAAGGAACAACAAACGGCTTATACACATAGGTATATGCAGTTACAGCCTTGTCAAGGTTGTCTGCCTTGTCATGGTACTTAACTGTCCACTCAATGTAACATCCTGTTGTAGTTGACGAAAGCTCGGGACTCTTTGAGTTTTCTGCCGTAATCGTTGTATGATAATAGTTCGCACCTGAAGCCTTGCTGAGAGTAAGGTTCTGGTTAACGCCGACATCGGTTGAGCCGAGTCGGATTCCGTTACCGTTGAGAGCTGTCTTTAAATCAGAACTCAGCCAACGGTAGGAAAGCTGAACATTGGTTGCAAAATCATTACCATTTGCATCGCTATACTGGAAACGAACATTACCAATCGTCGGAACAGCCTGATTAACCGTAGGGGTGGTTTTCAGGTTGTTACCATTGACAACATCGTTTTCAATAAAGAAATGGAAGGTTGATGTTGAGCCTCCGATCCACGAATACGATACCGGACGCAGATAGACTGCTTCGGGGACATAGAAGAGGACATCGTTCATATCCGTGCTCGCCGTCGTCACCGCCGCCTGCGTTTCAGGGATACCGATCTCGAAGAAGATCACTGTCGTCAATACCATAGCAAGGCAAAGAACCAGGCTTAAAGTTCTCTTTGCAAAGCGTTTGATAGTAGACTTCATTTTTATCACCTCATTTAAATATTTGTATAGACAATTTTGCTTATAATAACACCTATACTTAGTAATATAATACCACGGCAAAATCAACATTTCAAGGGGAATTATTATTATATTTTTGTTTTTTTAATAAACTTTCAGTGCTTTTATCTTTATTTACCACAAAAGTCGGTTGCCAAGGTAATGTATCTGCTTAACAAGTTCGTGTTTGTCGAGTTCTTTAAATAACGAATTTGCTTGATTTTTCAGGCTCCCTTGTGTAAAGGGAGCTGTCGCGGAGCGACTGAGGGATTGTTAAAAATTTTAAAAATCAAACAATCCTCCCTACACGACTTCGTCGTGCCACCCTCCGCTTACAAGGAGGGCTGGATATTGCTACTGACTTTAAATTGCCCAGATAAATTCAGGCTTGTCTATTTCTTTGTTACCACCTCATCCGCCTCGTTCCTCGGCACCTTCTCCTCGGAGGAGAAGGCTGAGAATATACGTAAATTTAAGGCTTCTCCTCTGAGGAGAGGCTGTCACGAAGTGACTGATGAGGTGTAGGTTGCAACGCAACCGTTATAATAAAACATACCGACTAACCCGAATTTGCTGTTTTTGATAATTCTTCGTTGCTTGTATTTTAAACTATTATATGCTATAGTAAAAATATAACAATTAACGGAGGTGCGCATATGAATTATTCGGCTAACCGTAAAAATCTTCTGTGGCTCGGCATCGTTACCGCAATCGGTGCGGTAGGTTATCTTGTTACAAACGTTCTCATCTTTGCCGCCGATTATCTTCGTCATCCCGTGTTTCATCTCCTTACGTTTTTGGCAGAAATTCCGGTATCTGTTTTTCTCTGCTCACCGTTCATACTTTTGTCAGTTTATCTCTTTTACTTTGCCGGGAAAGAACTCAATCATCTTTTGCTTTCTGCAAGCTGTATTCTTTTTCTTATAAAAAGTGCAGGAAGTCTGCTTGTTGTTGGCGGCGCTCCGTTTGTTTTGGGTTATGAAGAACTTCTTAAAGTGATTGTTCCGCTTGAAACAGTGGAAGATCTGATAATATCAGGCAATATTTATGCGTTTTTGAGTGACTTTCAGCTTACACTCAGTTTTTATGAAAGTTTGCTTTGCGTAATTTTTTCTGTTATTGCCGTTATTTCTGTCAACAAAGAGTTTAAAAGATTACGGCGGTTAAAGGTTCTTGCAATTATTATAATTATTCTGAATGTTTTAACCACCTTTAACGCTATTCCTTTCGGTATTGATGAACTTAGTTACGGTAACCCCGGATATTTAATGAATGTTATTTTTAACTCTGTTGCAACGGTTTCTTTCTTCCTTTTCTGGATTGTCGGCATTAAGAAAACAAAAAATAATCACGAATCAACCGACACAAAAACAGAACTTGCAAAAGCTAAGTATCTTCTTGAAATCGGACTTATTTCGCAAGAGGAATTTGAAAAGAGAAAAGAAAAGATTCCTGAACAAAATTAAATGGGGTATTGTCCCCTGCAATTACAGCAAACCACGGCTCTCTTTTGCAGAGAGCCGTGGTTGTTTTTTAATACATACCGGGATGTAAAAATATATAAATTCTTTCTAACGCTTCGTACATTTTAACAGCCAACGGATTAATCGCATCCCATACAGGGCTGTCATAGAGCGTAATCCACGTATAGATACGGCGTGTATAGTGCCTTAATTCATTGCTTGAAAGCTCGTGACCCGGTCTTTCGCCCATTCTTGTTATTCCAAGCGCAACAAGGTCTTCGTAAAGCTCTTTGTTAGCCTTCATCTGAAGATACGGACTTTGGAAAAGCGAAAATTCGGAACGCTTGTTTGAACATTTCCAATATCGCCAACAGATTTCTGAACGGATGATTTGCTGAAGCTGTTCGTCTGTTTCGGCTTCGGCTTTTGCCATTTCCCAAAGCTCATCGCAACGTGAAACTTCCCACGGCATCATACCGGGAAGAGAAAATCTTGAATCCTCTTCAAGGTAAAGGTGTTTAGTTTTTGTAACTGCATGTTCAGTCACAATATCAATAAATTCTTTAAGGTGCTTACCGCCGGGGCCGTAAACTCCCGTTAAATATCCGAGCATTTCAGCTTCGTAATCAAGGTACGGGTCCTGCATCAGCTTTGAAAGAAGATATGTCTTCATTTCGGCAAACTCACCGTCGCACTCGTTGATGTAAAAGACGCCCTGCTGATAAATTCCTTTTACGTTATGTTCGTAAAAAATCTGTGTGTTGCGTTGAAGTGTGCCGAAGTTTGCGTTAATGTTTACACTTTCGTCACTGTTAAGATTGTAATTCCAGATGTAAAGTCTGTTGCAGATTTTACTCCACGCTTCAAGGTCATCCATAAACTTGACGTTTTCCTTGCATTTCGGGTCGTCAAGAGTGTGACCAAAGCAACATTCGATTGAGCAAAGGCGGACAATAACATCCTCACGAGGTACAACCTGAGAGGGAGCTGTTCGTGTATACTGATATGCAAAAGTGTCAATTACAACATTGTCATATTTTCCTGTCGCTTTGACTCTTTTTGCAATTTCATTTGCAAAAGTAAGCATTGTTCCTGCCTGTGAGCCGTTTTCAGCATCAAGCTTCGCACAGTTTTTACACATACAGTACTCACTGTTATCTGCCTGGGTTATGGAAAGAATCTGAACCGAAGCTTCGGGATTGTGCTGTTGAGAAAGCACTTCAAAAACTTCCTGAGTTACGACGTCCTTAACATCCTCATTTGTCAGGCAAAGCTGCTTCGTTGTTCGCAAACCGTTGTGCAAGGCAAAATATTCGGGATGCTCATCGAAATATTTTGACGGGTTGCAGTAAATGCTTGTAAGCGTATGACTTGGAAGACCGAGATAATCGACGTCACCGCCCTGTTCATCCGTCAGGTTTTTGTAAATGCCGCCCGTAAGACCATTTGCGATACAAAACTCGGGATCGCACGCACTTTTTGTGTCCGCTTCTGTGTATTCAAAAAACGGAGTGTATTCAACGTCAATTCCTGCGGGAATTTCAAGCCCGGCATTTTCCGGAATGATTATAACTTCTGATTCATACCAATGACAATCGCAGTATTTTTCAAGGAAAGCGTAAACACCGTTGATGGTACCCTTGTTACCTGCTCCGTTGATTATAATTTCATTCCCGGAAGAGGTTATGATATAACTTCCGTCCGCACCTGAAGAAAAATCGGCATCCGTGCGGTTTGTTGCACCAACAGAAATTGCAACGTCGGCATTCACATTGTCAGTAACAATCTGAATGTTTCCGCCTGTGATTTCGTCAAGGTAATATTTAAGACGTTCTGCGGCATATTTGTCAGTCTTGTTTGCGGTCTGTGAAATCACTATTACCGCATCCGAAACATCAAAAGTCAGCTCAGCAGCACCTGAAGCAACTGCAAAGGAAGAAGCCAACATTATTAAGGTCAGACAAATGCATAAAAACTTTTTTGCGATTTTCATAGCTTCATCTCCAATAAAAAATTTTTACTCTGTCCACGGACTGTCTGTAAATCTTGTAAAACGGTGAGGAAATGCACGGAAGAAATCGTCCGCGTTGCCGTTAATTTCAACCCCGTTAAGATACACCGCAGTTTCGGCAGTGTGCCCCTCACCCGCAAGCATAAGCTTTGCGGCAGCAGCGGCAGTAAGACAGATATCATATTCACCGTCATCCTTACGTGTTACGGTTGCTTTGCCGTTTTCATATTCAACATCAAAAATTGCATTGTTCAGCTCAATGTCATCAATGCATTTCAGTCTGAATCTGCCGTGTTTTTCGGGATAAACATTAGCTTCAAGAAGCTTTTGCAGGTTGTAAATCCTTCCCGCTGAAACTCCGTCCTGAGAGTAAGAAACTTCGTCAATACTGTCGCAAAGACAAGCAAAGGGTGAGCCCGGATACTGCTTGTGAACCAGAAGAGTTTTTGCAATACCGTCGTAATTCCGTAAGAATCCTATTATACCGAGAAGCGCATCGGGTGTGAGTACAATCATATCCTCAACCGCAACTTCGGTTGGTCTGTTCACCATGAAGTTTACATATCCGTCAGCTTTTCCGTTTTTGTCACGGTGAATGTAAGTATAATTCGTTTCTTCAAGCGGTTTGTCACAAAAGTGGTTTCTGTCTTCGCGCAAAGTCATAAGATTTTCTTTGAGTGCGCATTTTTCGTGAAGTTCTCTGATCTCGTCAAACTGACTTCCGTCGTAAAGTTCAACGTCTGTGTTGTAGGGAATATGCCTCAGCTTTTCAAAGGGCACACTGATTAAAGACATCCTGTTAACAATTGCATAGCCGAACTTTTCATAATATACAATTGAAAACGGATGCAAAAAACCAAGAACCCAGTCGTTTTCTATTGCGGTTTCACCGATCTTTTCAAAAATCTTTCTGACACCGCCCATTCTGCGACATTCGGGAAGACTGCAGACTCCTGATGCAATAATCGTATTGAGAAAGTTGCCGCAGTAGTTAGTCCTGAAGTTAAATATCTCAACCCCTGCAATGAGTCTGCCGTTTTCAAAAGCTGCGAGGACAGGACTTTTTACGGTATTGTCCTCTTCAGCATTAAATTTCCAGATGAACGAGGCAGCCGAAACTTTCTGAAAGTCGGCGACTTCGTTTTCTTTTATGTATCTGATTTCCATAATATTCTCCTGAATTAAGAGAGGTTTATTCTTCGTCTGCTCCTACAGAAACTGTGTCCGCAAGGCCGAGGATATTTTCGGTATCGCTGCCAAGCTTTTGCGAAACAAGTTTGCGACGTGCAATCAGCTCTGCATACATTCTTTCCTTCTTGTCGTTATCAAGGTCATAGAAAAGCATCGGGATAATTCCGAGTGAACCTGTAACGGCAGGAATAATTGTGAACATTGCAAAGAGGTAGAACTTAACCTTATCTGTCTGCTCCTTACCTGTTCTGAATGCATCCGCTTCGTAGCCGATAATTTTCTTTATCATTGTTGTAACAACGTTACTTACGCTTGAAGAAATTTTTGCAGCAGTACCGCGTGCAACGGATGCCATCGCCTCCGTGCGGTAGCCGTTCTTCCATTCGCAGTAGTCCATTGCTTCGTTGTACATTTCTGTTCCGATAACAGACTTGAGTCCGAAGAACAAAGTCCATATGATTTCCCAAAGAGCCATTGCAATACCCATCGGCACAACCTTCTGGTACATACCGCCCGCGAAATTGCCCTTCATACCGATACAACCGAAAATGAATACGGGAACATAAAGAATATTACCGATTTCTTTTGCAAGGATATAAAGCGTACGGCTTGAGAAATGCTTTCTCATCCACGGAACCCAAGCGTAGCTGGCAGGGCTTATCGGTGCGGCAGGAATACCTGCAACAAGCGTCATTGATGAGAAATGAAGAACATCGGTGTAATAGTCATCCTGACTTCCCTTGATTGCAAAACCGCTGAGGAAATCTGACAAAGTTATAAGCAATAACGGTTTGTTGCTGATAACTGACTTAACAGATTCTATTACTCCCGGAGATTTTACGGACTGCAAAACTCTTTCCTTTGAATTGTAGAAAAACCAGAAAGAGGAAATACTTGATGCGACCGTAGTGAAAATACCCATTCCGACGAAAAGATTCGTATAAGCTTTTGAAAGCTTAATCGGATTTTTTGCATACATTCCGCGGAACACGTCGATAAGAATTGTTACCGCCTGTTCGGGCAGCTTTTCACCGAAGAAGCCTGAGGCAAAGTTTGCAATTGTAATAAGACGTGTTCTGTCAATCGGATTGGGCGTTATCGTCGCCATAAGTCCCGTTCGTGAAATTGTCTGGAAAGTTGTAACACCTTCGCGGGTAACCGTCAGCAAAAGATAGAAAATAAACTTAAGCATATCCACCTGCGACGTACCTGCAAAAAGGTGCGGCATAAGCCAGTAAAGCGATGTAAGAATACATCCCGGAAGTGCAAGGAACATAAGATACGGTCTGAACTTACCCCAACGGGTACGGGTTTTATCAACAACCGCACCGAAAATCATATCGTTAACGATATCCCATACGCTGTTAATCGCATTTGCGATTGTCTGCAGACCGAGGTCAACACCAACGATACTCGTTATAAAACGTGTTGAATAGATATTGATATTAAAGCTCTGCGCCGCATCCCAGATTATGAATCCGAGGGTTTCCTTTGTGCCGACGTATCGGCGGTTAACCATTCGCTTCGCTTCGGAAGTGTCGTCCTGCTTGCGAAGCTCATCGAACGCCTGTGCATTAGCTCCCTTTTCCCTTTTTAATGCCATAATTTTCACCCCTGAAAAAATTATGATGTTTTGTTATTTACTGAACCTCTGTAACAAGAGCATTGAGTGCACCCATAACAGTTGAACCTGTCTTGCTTCCCATTGAAAGCATTTCTTCGTAATGATGCTGAGCAGGACCCCAGAGTTTTTCACCAAGCTCTGTGTTCCAGAGTGAATCCGCGATGAACGGAGCATAATCGTTGTCGGGTACGATGTAACCGATAGCGTCGTTGCAAAGACCCATTACAAGAACGGTTTTGTCCTCACCGATAAGGTCAGATGTGATATCAAGCTCCCAATCTTCGCCAAGATAGGACTGAGTTTTATCAACAACATTACCGTAAACGAGCTGAGGAATAAGCTCACCGGGAACTGTAAGCATAACAATATCCTTACCGAGTTCAAGGTAACCGATCTCGCTGATTACGGAATAACCGCAAGGAGCAGATTTGTCTTTAACTGTTGTTGTTCCGAGAAGGCTTGAAACTGCACCGAGTTGCATAAGACCGTATTCCATCTGAATTGTTATTTCTTCCATTTTAACATTGAGCATCGGCTCAACGGGTTTTGCATCTTCCTGAGCTTCAAGAATAAGTCTTGCAAATTCATAACCGAGCGACTTTGCACCCTCGTAATCCTTAACGCGCGGATCAGCCTCAATTTCAGCATTCACTTCGTCAATGACTTCCTGAGTCTGAACACCGCCCTTATTAACGGAAATCGGTGACTGTGCACCCTGAATAAATGCAAAATTCATTCCTGCATCGTTGATTTTTTTCTCCATATAATGAGGATAGTCAGCTGAAAGGAGCTTTGTTGCTCTGTTGATTGTTGTGGGATGTCCGCCAAGGTTTGCAATAACCGTCGGCTCTGAAGCTTTGTTGTCAGGCACAAATTTGAAGCAAGCAATTACGTGCTGATAACCTTCAAGATTATATCTCTTGTTGAAAATATATTCGTATTCGTCGTTCATATAGTTCTGGTTTCTTTCGCTTCTGCCGATACCTGCTGTTTCAAAATAGTAAAGCTCGCCTGCTTCCATATTATTGTACGCTTCAACAATTGCATCTGATGTAGCATCAATCATAATAGGATAGAAATCCGCGTCAATGCTTCTGATCGGTTCCATAAAAGGAAGGAAAGAAAGGATATTGTGGAAAAGCTTTGTAATAATCGGGCCAAGACCAAAGCCCTGAGTGTCAATAACAGTATGGCAGTGAGTTGCGCTGATGTTGATTGCAACGATGTCGCTTTCAACACCCTGCTCGCTGAGCTTTCGCTCTGCCTCTGCACGGATTGTACGTACATCAGCATTGTTAACACCTACACCGTCGATTGAAACTGAAACAACTGTGCCTCTGCCTGAATTGTCGTGCATTGCAATTGCGTTTGCACTCTGGTCGTCATAAACACCGTCAATCTTCTGTGTAAAATAACCGCCTGTGTAATATTCCCTTGAACCGTCCTTGAGGTTTTCGGGAACCATACTTGCCTGACCGAAGCCGAGGTGCCATTTTGCACCCGAAGCAGGTTCATCAACAAAAGAATCCATACCTGCATAGAAGTTTTCGCTTCCTGATGCATAGTACTCATCAACAGTCGGGAAATTCTTCGGGAAGAGAGCACTGAAGCCGATAAACACAACGTTAAGCAAGCTGTTGATTGCATTGGTTGCAAACATAACTCCGCTGTTGTCCATAGCTGCTGAGTCCGAAGCAGCAACACCTGTTGCACCCGTGAAGAGCATTACAACAACAAGAAGCGTTGAAATAATTTTTTTAAATGTCTTTTTCATTCAGTTTGTCCTCCTTATCTTACGCTGTCATAAATTTTATAGAAGTTTCCGATGAATGTCGGTGCCGCACCCTTACCGTAGGAAATAAGACACCATGTATCGCTGTCGAAAACGTCTGTGTATTCGTTATACTGAAGGCCTGCAAGAACATAGTTTGCAGGGTTTGCAACGTAACCTGCGGCATCGTTCATAAGATCCATAATAATAATGTTTTCACCCGTGTATTCTCTTATCGGAGCGTACTCAAAGCCTTTGGCACCGCTGCCGCCGAGAAGAAGCTCACCGAATGTTTCGCCCGGGCTCATATATACCTTCATATTGTCGCCGATTTCAAGATAACCGACTTCAGAAACGGTGTAATATCTTCCAAAATTATCCTTAAGAACAAAATTGTCTGCAACGGATGTCTTACCGAGAAGAGCGATGATATTGTTATCAATCTGAACCGTAAACTGTTCGTGCCTGATGTTAAGAACAGGCTTCACTTCCTGAGCCTCAACTGTTTCAAGACCATCGTACCAGATTGTGTATTCAGCATAAACGTCTTTATATTTATCAATTCCGAGTCTGTCGCCTGTCTTTTCGTTAAGAGCAATTCTTTCCGCTTTTGTCAGATTAAGGCCTGCGATTATGTAACCCATTTCATAGCCGTAACGAACAGCTGAATAATGAGCAGACTGCTCTACGCCATCACCTGAGAGATGTCTTGAAGAAGTTACTGTTGAAACATTTCCCTGAATGAAGAGGAAGTTGTATCCTGCGGCATTAAGTATCTTTTCTGCATACCAGATAAAGTCTGCCGTGAATTTTTTATCAAAAGAAAGAGGCTTATCGGGATCTGCACTTGCCCAGTCGTAGCTTGCAGATTCAGGATGGCAACCGAATGTTGCAATCACCGTCGGAGTTTTTGCTGAATCAAACGGAACGAATTCAAGCTTGTATAAATTCTTATCAAGTGAAATCGGAGCTGTTCTGTCGTGAATATATTCTTCAATTTTTGTCTGAGAATAATAAAGCTTACCCTTTGTCATATCCTTAAGCGCTGTTTCAACAGCTTCTTTTGAACCCTTGACAACAGATTCGATGAATGAACGCTCAACACCGTATCTTACATCTGAAGAAATGATGTTATTAAGAATACAACCGATCGGATCTGTCCATACACCCTGAGAATCAATACCTGTATGAATATGGGTACAGGAAACGTTGATGCTGACGATGTTGTTTTCCTTCGCAACATCCTTGAGTGCTTCACGGATAAGCCGTACGTCCGCATTTGCAAAACCCATCGCATCAAGAGAAATAAAAACGACGTTACCTCTACCTGAGCCGTCGTTCATAACAACAGCTCTTGCCATAAGGTCTTCTTCCTGACCGTCTTCGTCAGTATACATTGCATCGCCGAAAACATAGGGAAGGTATGCACCCTTTGCATAAGACTTTTCGCCGAAATCTGCAGGAAGAACGGAAGCCTTACCGTAACCGAGGCTCCATACCTTTTCGCCCTGAGGTTCGTCGATGAATGTTTCCATACCGCGGTAGAAGTTGCCGTATTCGTCAATTTTGAAGTCCTCAAAATCTGTAACAGCGGATGAATCGGGAATAATAAAACCGAGTGCACCGCCAAGCACATCGTTAATAACAAAATTGCTTATAAAATTAAGCACCTTTGAAAGCCGGATTTTTACAAGCAAGCCTGTATCCATCTGTGATTCTTCAATGTACTCCTGAACAGGATTGTACACCGCTGTTTTTTCTTCCGCAGCGAATGCAACCGTCGGCATTAAAAAGCAAACACAAAGCATCAGCGAAAGAATTGTTTTAACAGCTTTTCTCATAGTAACGACCTCTTTTCAAAATTGCCGAAACAGCAATATATTTAAATTATTTTACCATTAAATTTTATGATTGTAAATGCTTTTTGTATAATATATATAAAAACCGCCCTTTTGAAGGAAATCTCCGACAAAAAAGCGGTTTCTTTTCACCATATAAACGGTATTAACCTGTATTTTACTTTTTTCTTGTACTCAATATAGCCGTCAAGCTCCTTTTCAAGAAGCTGTTCTTCGTTCCTGATTCTTTTCGATATTATAAACGGATATGCAAGAAAAATCAGAAAAGACCACAAGGAACCCAGAACAAGAGGCATCGAAAGAAAAAGCAGCAAAGTGACGGCATACATCGGGTGCCTTACAATTCCGTAAAGTCCCGTGTCAATAACCTTCTGATTTTCCTGCACCTTTATTGTGCGTGAAAGATATGTATTTTCACGAAGCACCTCGGCATAAAGCACATAGGCGAAAAGAAACACAACCGCCGCACCGATACACACAGCCTTCGGCAACGGTAGCCATCCGAAACGGAAATCAAGACCTGCAACGATGAAGCCCGCAAGAAACATCAGTCCGCTGAGCTTCACAACGAGGCTTTGTTCCTTCTCCTTTTCCTTCGCGTCAAGTCGGCTTTCAAGGAGCTTAGGATTTTTGAACATCATAACAATTCCTGCGATAAACATCGGGATGAAAAGAACTCCCAAAAAAAGCCAGCCGTTAAAGAACGAAACCGTTCCTGCAGGAAGGAAAACCAACAATCCCACAAGAATGACTCCTGCTATGAATTTTATAATCGCCTGAACAAATAATTTTTTAGTCATAACAATTCTCCGTAAAAGTTTTTGTTCGCCAAATTCGGGGTTTTATCCTCTTTGTTTAAAGCCATACTGCACCTCAATAAGATCTTGAATATATATAATTGTATCACTCCTACAAAACAAAAACAACCCCTGCGAGGCAAGGGTTGCTGTCAAATTCAATCTTTACTGATTACTTTTTTCTGCCACGTTCTTTTACCGCATTCGGGACATTTCATATATCTTGTTCTGCCCATGTGCATTGCGATATTCACTGCCTTGAACGTCGGAACATACCTGTGACCGCAGTGTTTACATTTGTAATACCCTGCCACCTGTTCGATTTTCATAGCAAAAGCAAAGCCTATAATCGCAGGTATGAATCCCGAAAGCACGATTGCTGTTCGCTTCCACTCCGGTTCAATCGGAACATACGAACCGATAATAATCGGAATGAACAAAATAATGCAGGAAAGAATTCCTATTACCCATTCAAGCATAAGCAATTGTTTGTCCTCTTGTTCCTTCTCCCTGATCATTTCTATCAGTCTGTTTTCCATTTCCTGTTTGTTATTTTCCATTGAAACAACCTCCCCGCTTAACAAATCGTTGACTGTGATTCCAAGCTCGGCACAAAGCTCAAGCATTATTGATGAATCGGGCAACGATTTTCCGTTTTCCCATTTTGAAACAGCTCTGTCCGTAATGTTCAATTTCTCTGCAAGCTGTGCCTGCGTAAGACCGTTTGACTTTCTTCTTTCGGCAATAAATCTGCCGATTTTAATCTGGTCCATTACGTTGCCTCCTTTCACCTGTATTTTATCGGGGGTTATTCAAAAAGTACACATACCGTTGGTTGAGTTCGGGGATTTTTGATGCTGTTTTCTTCTGAAAACGCTCCGCTTATTCTGCTGAGCAGTTTCCTGCCGCATCAACAGCAACTATAGTGTATACATCATCCGCAGTTCCCTCTGCATCAGTTACTTCCAACGGATAATCCCACTTGAAATTTTCAATACGGGTGAAAAACTCGCCGTTTTTGCAGATACGATAATAAGCGATTCCGAAGTTATCTTCAGATGCATCCCAGCTTACCTTAACACCGTTTTCATCAGAAACAACCGATACATTTGCTGGTGCTGTCGGCTTCTCTGTTTCAAGGACATAGCCGTTCGCAACATAATCGCGGTAAGTTTCTATATACATATCCTTTACAAGATTCGGAGAAAAATAATGTGAATATGAGAAAGTAATAATATTTTCGCAATAGCGTGAAGCAACATCCATCTGCATAACAAATCTGTCAAGTGTTGCCGTTACGGATTCAATATTTTCCGTTTCGGGACGAAGTATCGTTCCGCCAAGGATACTCGGTCCTGTTGCAATATCAAAATTCTCACAGTTAGCCCAAAGCTTTATATCAGCTTCGGCCTTCTCTGCTGCGGAGGAGTACATTTTCCAGATTCTTACAAGATCATCCTCTTCAATCCAGTCCGCACCGAGTGCATCCTGCGGAGCAACTATATCCCCGTCTCTGAACGACGCACGTTCAAAGAAAGTGAGCCACTGCGAATAAGTAGCAACATCACCGAGGTCAAGATAGTGGGCAGTATACGGACTTATCATCATCGGCAAAGCAGGGTCAACCTCTGTCGCTCTTTCAAGCACGGTATTAAATCCTTTAACCATTTTTCCCATAAGCGGACCGCAGTTTATCTGATTATTGATTTCGAGAGTAAAATACCAGCCGTAAAAGTTTTCGGGGCTAACGGAATAGTATCCGTCGTAGATATCCTCGAGCATATCCGACGTAATTTTACAGACAGACTTGTATTCGCCTGTAAAATTACCGAGAAGCCAGAACGAATCAAACATCGTAAGACCCACAAAAACCTTAATATCCGTACCCTTGCAGGCTTCAAGCGCATTGCCGACAACATCTCCGCCGAAGGTCGCTCCGTCGAATGCAGGAATTGTACTGTTGTAATAAACCGTCCAGTTTCCGTTTGCATCCATATTGGCAATATCCTGCAGCACAAGATACTTCACACCGTCGCGTTGCATAGACTCAACCTCAGCCGTCCAACGCTCGTCGTCCCACGTACTGCTCATCCAGGATTGAATAAAAGTTCCGCTGAACTCAGGTGCACACTTACGCTCAGGAAGCTGTGTATCACCAAACGGTGCCGCAAAGGTTATCAGCGCGAGAAGCGCAACGAAAAAATTTTTGATAAGACTAAACATAAAAACTCTCCTTGCTAAATTGGGTCATGTCAGTATTATAACACACCGTAAAAAGAACGCAATAACCGCCCTGTTTATGCTGTGTAAATTATCATTTATTTCTGTGCCCATCTTGAAAAAGCATACGGACAGAATTTGTATAAACTCAAAACAAAAGGCTTAGAAACACCATGCTCCCGCAAGTTCACATTTTAAACAAAACTTCCTTGTGGGAACTCGGCGAAATCCAAGCCTTTCTCTTTTGTGTATTATATATGACGGTTATGCCGTCATTCTTTAAAAAAATGCTCTTCGACTGTTGCGCAGATTGCGTGGTAAACGGGCAGATGAAGCTCCTGAATTTTAAAGGTTTCATCCTCGCTGACTACGATTGAAACATCGCAGATTTCCTTGAGTCTGCCTCCGTTTCTGCCTGAAAGAGCCGCTGTTTTAATTCCCATCGACTTTGCAACGGCTGCCGCGGAAAAAACATTCTTTGCGTTACCCGAGGTGCTGATTCCGAGGAAGACATCACCTTTCCTTCCCATAGCGAGCACCTGCTGAGCATAAATCAGGTCAGTGTCACAATCGTTGGCAAATGCCGTTGTCAACGCCGCACCGCTGTTAAGAGTAAACACGGGCAAACCCTGCTGAAGCATACCGATATCAACATTTTCAAGCTCGGGAACAGCAGAAATCATTTTTGCTTTCTGCTCATCGGACAAGGGTCTTTTTTTCAAAAAGCCTTTCATAAGCTCGCCTGCAATATGCTCGGCATCGGCACAGCTTCCTCCGTTTCCGCAGACGAGAAGCTTACCGCCCCATTCATAGCAGTTTATAAGCATTTCGCAAAACAGACGGATATCTTTTTCGTTCTCGCTGAGATTCGGATACCGCTGTATTAGCTGTGAAATATAATCCATAAAATCCACTGCTTTCAAAAATTAATCATATAAGAAGTCTTCAACATTGAAGTCATCGTCGATATCGCGGAATTCATCCTCGCCTTCGATTTCGGGAATCTGCGCAAATACTTCAAACTTTCTGCCTTGTGACCAGAGTGACGGAGTGACACGGATTGTGTATCCGCAACCGCCGGGAGTAAGCCATTCGTGCATTGAAGCTTCGGGCAGACCGAACATAGAGAGAAGTGCCATAATAACTCCACCGTGAGTTACGATTGCCGTCTTGGTTATGCCTGACTGAATTACACCGTCAATGACCTTTATCATTGTCTGAGCAATTCGCTGAGAAAACTCCTCGTTGCTCTCTCCGAAAGGCGGTGAAACGCCTTTTTTACCTGCAAGCCAATCAGGGAAAACAGGATGATTTTCCAGCTCTTCTGCTGACTTTCCTTCGAACTCGCCGAAGTTATATTCGATGAAACCGTCAATGATTATCGGCTCACAGTTCGGATAGATGAGCTTTGCCGTCTGTGTGCAACGCTTCAGAGGACTTGAGAAAACAGCTTCAACGGCAGGATATTTATAATCCGTTTTCATCTGATTTATCTGTTCAATTCCCTCGGCACTCAGCTCTTCATCCGTATGACCGATGTAACGGCCGCCGACGTTGCCTGCAGTCAGCCCGTTTCGTATAAGTTGAATGTAATAAGACTTCATTTTTTTACTGATCCTTTAATGTTGCTTTGTAAAGCTTGATATAAGTGTTTGCCGAACGTCCCCAGCTGTAGTCACATTCAAGCGCACGCTGTGTAAGTGCCGCCCAGTCGTGGTTATAATAAACCGTCAATGCGCGGCGGATTGCGTCAAGCATATCGTGAGCATTGTAGCTCTTGAATGTAAAGCCGTTGCCTTCGCCGTCGCCACAGTCGGAGATAGAGTCACGGAGACCGCCTGTTTCGCGGACGATGGGCACCGTACCGTAACGCAGAGCAACCATCTGTGAAAGTCCGCAGGGCTCACTCTTTGAAGGCATAAGGAACATATCCGCGCCTGCATAAATCTTACGTGCAAGCTCAGGAATGAATCCGATACGAAGACCTACCTTGTCGGGATACTTTGCGGCAATTTCTCTGAAGAAGCTTTCATATTCATAATCGCCCGAACCGAGGACAACAAGCTGCATTTCGCTTGTTGCAAGAAGCTCGTCAAGAATACCCTTAACAAGGTCAAGACCCTTATGAGCAACAAGACGGGAAACCATACCGATAATAGGCACATCTGCACGGACGGGAAGTCCCATAACCTGCTGCAAATCCTCTTTGTTAAGCTTTTTGTCTTCGGGTTTAGCTTCTGAATAATTAGCTCTGATACTCTTGTCCGTTTCAGGGTCATAGCCAAGTACATCAATACCGTTAAGGATACCGCTGAGCTTGTATCTTCTCTCGTTGAGAATGCTGTCAAGACCGTGTGAATACCACGGGTCAAGGATTTCGTCAGCATACGACTGGCTTACGGTTGTAACCTTGTTTGCACATTCGATTGCGCCCTTCATAAAGTTTACACAGCCGTCATATTCAAGCAGAGATGCGTGCTCCTGCGGAATGCCGAGGACATCCTCAAGTACCTCTTTACCGTATATACCCTGATACTGGATATTATGAATTGTAAAGATTGTCTTTATGTTTTCATAACCCGGTGAATTAGCATACATTGCTGAATAGTAAACAGGTGTAAGCGCTGTCTGCCAGTCGTTACAATGGATGATGTCGGGTTTGAAATCGATATAGGGAATAATCTCAAGAATCGCTCTTGAGAAAAATGCGAAACGCTCTGCATCGTCATACTGACCGTAGATTGTGTCGCGCTTGAAATAATACTGATTGTCAAGGAGATAGTAAATAACACCGTTATGCTTTGCTTCAAAAATTCCGCAATACTGACGGCGCCAGGCTACAGGAACACAGATATGAGTGATGAACTTCATTGTGTCCTTAAGCTCCTGACGGATTGTATCATAAAGAGGCATTACCACACGGCAACCGATAAGTCTTTTTCTGAGCGCCTGAGGCAAAGAGCCTGCAACATCACCAAGACCACCACTCGCCATAAACGGCAAAGCTTCACTTGCTGCATATAAAACCTTCATTAGTAATCACCCTTTCGTGAAAATAGTTTTCAAAAGTTAAATTACGATGCCCTTGCCGATGTAAACAGGGAATTTCTCGTCACCCGAAAGCACCTTGTTCGGCTTGATAACAACGTTCTTATCCGCAACAACACAGTTGAGAGAAACATCGTCACCGATATAAGTGTTCTGCATAAGAACGCAGTTTTTAATAACTGCATCCTTGCCGACGTGAACACCGCGGAAGAGGATACTGTTTTCTACCTTACCCTCAATTACACAGCCGTCTGCAACGAGCGAATTTGTAACTTCGGAACCAAGACCGTAAATTGCCGGAACGTCGTCCTTAACCTTTGTATAAACAGGATGAGAACGGAAAAGTACATTTCTTGTTTCCTTGTCAAGCAAAGCCATATTTGCTTCGAAATAGCTCTGCATTGAATCAAGAAGCTTAACAAAACCTGTTACTTCATAACCGTAAATCTTAAGCTTTGAAACGTTTCTCTTAAGAATGTCATCAGTAAACGAATGGAAACCGAGGCTTGTTGCTTCGTTGATAAGTCTTTCAAGCAAAGATTTTCTCATAAGAACGATATTAATTGAATAATTTTCAACGCCGTCCTTGAGTCTGCGTGAAACTGAATTAACCTTGCCGTCTTCCTCAACACCGAGAATTGCAAGCTCGGAAATTTCGGGAGTTTCACCGTTAACATAAGCGATTGTGATGTCCGCACCCTTTTCCTCGTGGAAAGCAAACATCTTTGTAAGGTCAAAGTTATAAAGTGCGTTACAGTCGCAAAGAAGAACATATTCCTCATCGGAATACTGAAGGAAGTTCATAACACCTGCAACAGCTTCAATTCTGCCCGAATAAAGTCCTGTGTTTGCAGAGTTGAACGGAGGAAGGATATAAAGACCGCCGTTCTTTCTTGAAAGGTCCCATGCACGTCCGTTTCCGACGTGGTCCATAAGTGACTGATAGTTACTCTTTGTAATAATACCAACCTTGCCCATTCCGCTGTTTACCATTACGGAAAGGTTGAAGTCGATAAGACGGTAGCGTCCGCCGTAGGGCACAGAGCCCATTGAACGCATTGATGTCAGTTCATTAAGATAGTTATCAAAATTGTTTGAAAAAACAAGTCCGAGTACATTATTGGCTCTCATCATTCTGCCCCCTTTACATCTTCGCCGATCATTGCCTTGGGTTCAACACAGGCACCCTTGCCGACAGTTACATTCGGGCCGACAACTGCTACGCCCCAATCATCGAGGCTTGCCGTGTCTTCGGGACGCTTACCGACGCTGGCACCGCTTTCAACAGTTACGTTTTCAGCAACGATTGCGTACTGAACCTTTGCGCCCGATTTGATAACGCTTCCGGGCATAATGATTGAATCCTTTACGATTGCGCCCTCTTCAACGTCAACGTTTGCAAAAAGAACGGAGAAATCAACTTCACCTTCAATTTCGCAACCTTCGGCAATCATTGAATTCTGTACCTTTGCTGTGTCTGCAACGTAGTGCGGACAGGTTACGGGATTCTTTGCATAAATCTTCCAGCTTGAATCTGTAAGGTCAAGGTCAACCTGAGGATTAAGAAGGTCTAGGTTAGCCTCCCACAAGCTGTCGATTGTACCAACGTCTTTCCAATAGCCGTCAAATTCATAAGCAAACATTCTCTCGCCTGCTTCGTGCATTGCAGGGATGAGGTCGTGACCGAAGTCGTTGCTTGATGACGGATTTGCTTCATCGTCAAGAAGATACTGACGAAGCTTCTTCCATGAGAATACATAAACGCCCATTGAAGCCTTGTTTGAACGGGGATTCTTCGGCTTTTCTTCAAACTCGGAGATTGAGCCGTCCTCGTTAACAATCATAAGACCGAAACGTGAAGCCTCTTCCCATGGCACTTCAAGCATTGCGATTGTACAGTCGGCATTCTTTTCCTTGTGGAATCCGAGCATCTTTGAATAGTCCATCTTATAGATATGGTCACCGGAAAGGATGAGGACATATTCGGGGTCATATCTGTCAATGAAATTGATGTTCTGATAGATAGCGTTTGCCGTGCCCTTGTACCATTCTGTACCCTGAATCTGCTGATACGGAGAAAGGATATGAACACCGCCGTCTGCACGGTCAAGGTCCCATGCCTGTCCGTTTCCGATATAATCGTTAAGCTCAAGAGGCTGATACTGTGTAAGTACGCCCACGGTGTAAATACCTGAGTTTACACAGTTTGAAAGCGGGAAATCGATGATTCTGTATTTTCCGCCGTAGGGTACGGCAGGTTTGGCGATGTTTTTAGTCAGTATCCCGAGTCTGCTTCCCTGTCCGCCTGCAAGGAGCATTGCGATACATTCGTGTTTGCGTGACATTAAGTGCTGCCTCCTTTTTATTTCGTCGCATTTTTTGCGGCATTTTCGTTTGTTGTTTTTCTTTTTCTCGAAACCGGAGCTTTGAGATATATTACACTCAGACCCGGAAGGTCGAGCGAAATACTGTTTTCGAAGCCGTGCATCGGAGCTTTTTTGCTCTTAACACTGCCTGTTGAACCTTTGCCCTTGCCGCCGAATTCTTCCGCATCCGTATTAAGAACAACCTTGTAGCTGCCCGCCTTCGGGACACCTATGCAGTAATTTTCACGGCTGACGGGAGTGAAATTGCAAACGGCAATAATTTCTTTTTTATCTTTATCAATTCGCCTGAAGGCTATAACGGAATTGTCAACGTCGTCGTTGCTTATCCAGTTGAAGCCTTCCCAGTTGTAATCAATCTCCCAGAGTGCGGGAGTTGATTTATAAAGCTCGTTGATTGTTTTAACAAAATGCATATGCTTGCGGTGAGCTTCATAATCAAGCAACAGCCAATCAAGACCCTGCTTGTAATTCCACTCGATAAACTGGCCGAATTCCTGACCCATAAACATAAGCTTTTTACCCGGATGAGCCATCATATAACCAAGGAAAGAACGGACACCTGCAAATTTTTCTTCATACTCGCCCGGCATTTTGTTGATGAGCGAGCACTTGCCGTGAACAACTTCATCGTGCGAAATCGGCAGGACAAAGTTTTCCGAAAAAGCATAGAAGAAAGAGAAAGTAAGGTTATTGTGGTTGAACTTCCTGTGAATTCCGTCCATTGAGAAATAACGAAGACAGTCGTTCATCCAACCCATATTCCATTTGAAGTTGAAACCGAGGCCGCCGTCACAGACAGGCTTTGAAACCATCGGCCAGGCTGTGCTTTCCTCTGCAATCATCAGTACGTCGCCGTATTCACGGAAGATTGCGGTGTTGAGCTTCTGCAGGAATTCGATTGCTTCAAGGTTTTCGTTGCCGCCGTTTTTGTTCGGTCGCCAGTTACCTTCTGTCCTGCAATAGTCAAGATAAAGCATTGACGCAACGGCATCAACCCTGAGTCCGTCGATATGGTATTTTTCAAGCCAGAAGAGTGCGCTTGAGGTGAGGAAGCTTCTTACTTCATTCTTGCCGTAGTCAAAAACTCTTGTTCCCCACTGCTTGTGCTCACCCTTGAGCATATCTTCATATTCGTAAAGCGGCTGACCGTCAAACTCGTAAAGTCCGTGAGCGTCCTTCGGGAAATGGGCAGGTACCCAGTCAAGGATAACACCCAATCCTGCCTCATGACACTTATCCACAAAATACATAAAATCCTTCGGTTCGCCGTAACGTGAGGTCGGTGCGAAGTATCCCGTAACCTGATATCCCCAAGAGCCGTCAAACGGATGCTCGCTTATCGGCAGAAGCTCTACGTGAGTATATCCCATTTCTTTTACATATTTTGTCAATTCGTCGGCAAGCTGACGGTAAGAATAAAATATTTCTTCACCGTGAATCTTCCACGAGCCGAGGTGTACTTCATAAATATTCATCGGGCTTTCGTAGGCAGACTTTGTCTTTCGTGTTTTCATCCACGTTGAGTCTTTCCACTCATAGCCTTCAATATCGTAAAATTTCGATGCTGTTTCGGGACGTGTTTCCGCGTGGAATGCATAAGGGTCAGCTTTTAAGATTCTTCTGCCGTCGCGTGCCGTGATGCAGAATTTATAGGTATCAAACTGATTGATATTTTCAATGAAACATTCCCAGATTGAGCCGTCGGAAAGACGATACATATGGTTTGCATCGTTGTTCCAGCCATTGAATTCGCCAACGACACTCACTGCCTGTGCATTCGGTGCCCAGACACGGAAAGCAACCCTGCCGTCATCGACACGATGCGCGCCGAGAAACTCGTATGCCTTTGCGTTGTTTCCCTGATGAAACAGATAGACAGGAACATCGTTCGGATGATTTTCCTTGTTCATTTTCAATCCCCTCCATTTAAGCATTCTTAAAATTGGCGGACTTGTCCACTTATACATTTATTATTTTACCAAAGCACAAACCAAAATTCAAGTAATTTTGACTATAATATTCAAATGATATGTAGAAAATTATCGACCGTTTTGTGTATTTTGTTACAAAAAAAGAACTGTCGGACAGACGAAAACGTCTGCCCGACAGGTTTAAATCTTTATTTTGGAATTAAAACAAGCCTTTGATTACCTGCGGAAGAAGAACCGCAACATAGCTGTAAAGCATTCCGATAATTTCAGAAACAATGTTTGAAATATAATCGTCGATATTTGAAACATTGTCTGTCGGAAGGTTTGTCGGCTCGAATTCAGTCTTCTGAGAAAGATCCTTCTTGATTGCGTACTTGTCGATAAGAGTGATTTCCTGAGTTTCGTCGTCAACAAGGTATGACTTGATGATAACCTTATCACCATCAACAACCGTTGTCATAAAGCAACCGCCCATATCACTTGTTGAAAGGTCGAATGCACAAGCTTCGCCGATCGGATCGATAGCATCTTCGTTGAGACCGTATCTCTTCGTACCTGCTGTTGAGGGAAGGATATGAACTGTGCCGTCAGGGTTGTTTGCGAATGTAACTTCTTCACCCTTGTAGTTCTCTGTTACATATGTAACGTTTTTAACAACCTCATCACCGATAACGGGATGTGAACGGTAGTAAACGTGGTCGTGACCTGCATATACAAAGTCGATATCAAGCTCGGCAAAAATTTCGCCGAGAACGTTTCTCATAATGATTGTATCCGGCTTGTTGATGTTCTTGCCCTCAGAGAACATAGCTCTGTGCATGAAGACGAATTTCCAGTCTGCGTCGGAAGCTGTCATATCGTTGATAAGCCAGTTTCTCTGTGACTGTGACATCGGATACATATCGTTTGTGTTAAGAACTGCAATGTGAGCATTGCCGTAATCGAATGAATAGTAAACGCCGTTTACCCAGTTAACGTTTGACTCTGTGTTCTCGTTTGAAAGGTTGAACATTGAGTTGAAAACGTTGATATTAAGCTTGTTTGTGATGTTACCGTCGTGGTTACCTGCAACAGGAGCAACTGTTGTTGACATATTTGAGAATTGGAAGTTTTTGAAATACCAATCCCACTCTTCGTTTGTGTTGTCATTAACATAGTCGCCGAGCGTTGTTGTGAACTCTGCTTCAGGAAGAGTTGCTACTGCGCCCTTGAGAGTTTCTGAAGCCTCTGCAAAGTTTTCGTCACTGCTTGCCTGTACGTCAGCGATTGTGATGAATGAAAACTCATCGTCACCGTCATCTGTTCTGAATGTACCTGCTTCGCTCCAGAGATTTTCTGACTTATCGCCTACACGGTATGTGTACTCTGTGCCTGCTTCAAGGTCAGAAACTGCTACCTTATGGCAGTAAAGGTCACGGAACTGATAAATGTTGTCTGAAGAATATGTTGCAGCGTTTGCGAATGAACCGTCAAACTTTGCTGTCTTAACGATCTGAACGTCAGCATCAGAATAGCTTTCTGTGTACCAGCAGAAACCTCTTGATGTCTTGGAATCGCCGTTAAAAGAAACACTTACTCTTGTTACGGCATCTGCAGCTTCCTCAGCAGATGTTGCAATTCCTGAAATGCCGAAAGCAAATGTCAGACAAAGAACAACTGCGAGAATCTTTTTAGAAATCTTTTTCATTATAAAGAGTCCTCCTTGAAATAATTTACAAAAATATTATACACCACTTGTCAATACACAGATAGGTGTAAAAACCAAATTGTAATTTGTGCAAGATTACAATTAATCTTCAATCCTGAATTTTCTGAACATTACGTTTTTGCGGTAATGCGTATACGTCAGGTAAACGTATTCCCCGTCCGTTATAGCCGCAGGGTAAGAAAACTCCGCCTCGGTATCCTCGTCCCTCTCAACCTCAACCGCAGGAAGGAAGGTGTCACCGTTATCCTTTGTTATCGCGTAGGAGATAATGTTTCTGTCACCCCAACCGGCATAGGCTATGGGATTATAGAAAACCGCAACATCACCGTTCGGAAGTTTTACGCAGTCGATACCGCTGTTATTGTTCGGAAGGTCTGTTTTTTCTGCAGGTGACCAATCAACAAGATTTTCTGAAAAGCTTCGCATAACGTAGCCTTCCGTTGAACGCAGAAATGCATAAACTTTTCCGTCAGCTTCCCAGAGTGTCGGCTGAATTATACCTTTGCCGACAGCCTTTTCGTGGTCAAAAAATATTGTTTTGCTCTTCTGCCACGTCTTGCAGTCATCGCGCGAAAAGTCGATGAAAGAGTCCCACGTTGTTGCTGTTTCGGCTGATGCAGGCGCGACAACAGTGCCGTCAGAAAGGACTATTGCTTTATTTTTGACAGGACCGCGTCCGTCCGATACATCACCCTCAACAAGCTCGACAGCATCCGACCATGTCTTTCCGCCATCGGTTGACTTGCGAAGATACGTCTGCCAGTTTGTGATTTTCTTGCCTATCTTGAAAAAAAGATAGATTGTTCCGTCCTTTTCAAGAAGCACAGGGTTCCAGCAAGGAACATTATCTGTAAAAGACACCTGTTCGGGGTCAGACCATTTTCCGTTTTCATTGACAGAGAGAAAAATTCTTACGTCATCGTTGCCCTCTTCCGTTCCCGCAAAGTAAGCGCAAAGAAGCTTTTCACCAACCTTGAGGATTGTGGATGCGTGACACTGTGCAAAAAATTTATCCTGCTCAAAAACCAATGATTTTTCAATTTCAACCAATCTCATAATTATCTTTTTGAAAGTACTTCTGCTTCGTACTTTTCAACCTCCTCAAACCAGCTTTCACCTACGGGCACGCCACAACGTGCGCAGTATTCATTCCATACATCTGCAAACGGATATGTCTTCATTTCTTCCTGAAGTGCAAGAAGCTTCGTTGTGTTTGCACTGTCCTGAAGGGCAGTCAATTCTGCGTGCGGAGTAAGAAGCGCATTGAGTATTGCTTTCTGTACATTGCGAAGACCGATTACCCAAGCGGCAACGCGGTTGATTGATGCATCGAAATAGTCCGTTGCGATGAACACACGGTCAAGTGCATCGTTAGCAACGATTTCTTTTGCAATTTCCTTTGTTTCGTCATCAAAAATGATAACGTGGTCGCTGTCCCAACGTACACCTCTTGTCACGTGAAGAGCAATCTTTTCGTTGAAAAGAAGAAGTGAAGAAATCTTATCCGAAACAACTTCCGTCGGGTGGTAGTGGCCGTTATCCATAAGCGGAGTTATACCTTTATAATTCACATAAGAAAGGCTGAACTCAGCTGAACCTACTGTATATGATTCAAGACCGATGCCAAAAACCTTTGATTCAAGAGTTATGTAAACCTTTGACTTGTCGTAGGGTACTGCAAGAATTTCATCAAGCGATTTCTTGAATCTTGCTCTCGGAGAAAGTCTGTCCGCAGGGATATCCTTGTATCCGTCTGGAATCCAGATATTCATAACACAGGGTACACCTGTTTCCTCTGCGAAATATTCCGCAATCTTAAGGCAAGCCTTACCGTGATTTACCCAGAAGGTACGAACTTCCTCGTCAGGTGAAGAAAGAGTAAGGTTATCCTTTACCATCGGATGTGAGAAATATGTGGGGTTGAAGTCAATACCCATTCCCCTTTCCTTTGCGTACTCAACCCATTTTGCAAAATGCTTGGGTTCAATTGCATCTCTGTCTGCAAATTCGCCATTCTCAAAAATCGCATAGCAAGCGTGAAGATTGAGCTTCTTCTTGCCCGGGATAAGTGAGCAAGCCTTGTCAATGTCAGCCATAAGCTCAGTGGGAGTTGTAGCCTTGCCGGGGTAGTTACCTGTTGTCTGGATACCACCGGAAAGAGCTTCCTTTGAGTCAAATCCGACAACATCGTCACCCTGCCAGCAGTGCATTGAAATCGGCAAAGCGGAAAGCTTTGCAATTGCTTCCTCGGTATCAATGCCTATTTTTGAGTACATATCTTTTGCATATTCGTAACGTGTCATAAATTAACCTCCGTTTGTGTTCATATACATTTTAATACTAACACAAAACCGCTGAAAAAACAACAACATATTGTCTTGATTATGTTTAATTTTTGGTTTAGAATATATACATAAATATACAGGGGTGATTTTATGGGCAAGATTATTGCTGTCGGCGGAGGACGCTACGATGACGGTGAAATCAAAAACATTCTTGAATACATCGCATCATGTGCAAACAAAGAAAACCCGAAAGTGCTTTTTCTTCCGACCGCAGGCTTTGACGATATTGAGGGCGACGAGCATATCAGGGACATTTTCCTTGGTTGCGGATGCAGTTTTGACTATCTTTTCCTGACGGACAAAGCTCTCACCAAAGACGATATCCGCGGAAAAATCCTTTCTTCGGACGTTATCTATGTCGGCGGCGGCAACGTTGAATTTATGATGAACACGTGGAACGAAACGGGTGCTTCCGACGTCCTTCGTGAGGCTTACGAAAATGGCATCGTTATGTCAGGCTACAGTGCAGGTGCGGTATGCTGGTTTACGGAGGGCTATGACGACTGCGGTCCCGACAGAAGCTTCATTTTCTGCGATTGTCTTGATATTCTTCCCTACTGTGCCTGTCCGCATTTTGAGGGCAACGGTTGGTACAACTTCAAGGATGAAATCAAAAACCGTCCTCTTTCGGGTATGGGAATTGAAAACGGTGCGGCACTTATTTACGATAACGGAAGTTTCAGCACAATGCACGGAAACGATGTCGGTTATGTGTGGCTTTTCGACAAAGATAAGAATTATGAGGGTTCAACACTCTGATTTCATTTGACTTGATTTTTAAATTGTGATAAAATATTTGCATCTTTTATACATTTCAGGAGGTATTTACTATGAAAAAGATTCTTGCAGTACTTCTTGCTGTAATGATGATGCTCTCACTTTCATCAGTTTCATTCGCAGCAGACGGTAGCAAAAACGGCAACCTTCAGTTCGGCGAAGACGGAAAATTTGAAATCCTTCTTTTCGCTGATGTACAGGACGGCTATCCGTTCCACAACGACTTCAAAGTTTTCATGAACGAAGCTCTCGACAAGACTCAGCCTGACCTTGTTATCTTCCTTGGCGACATCATTATGTCCGCTGAAACTTCAGAAGATTACTGGAAGGGTTTTGACGAGCTTCTTACACCGCTTGTTGAAAGAGACATTCCTTTCACTCTTGTTTTCGGTAACCACGACGACCAGGACACACACAAGGAATCAACAAAGGACGAGAAATTTGCAAAGTATATGACATATGGCAACTGCCTTGCATACGATGCAGACCCCTCTCTCCACGGCACAGGCACACACAACCTTGAAATCCTCTCATCAGACGGTTCAAAAACAGCATTTAACCTCTGGATGATGGACAGCGGTGACTACATTGAAGACGGTTACGACTGTGTTCGTTCTGACCAGATCGAATGGTATGAAGGCGTAAGCAAAGAGCTTGAAGCTGCAAACGGCGGCAAGGTTCCTTCACTTATGTTCCAGCACATCGTTCCTGCAGAAGTTGCAAAGCAGGTTATGTTCACAGTTAACGGCAACCTCGGCGCTCTCGGCTCAACTAACTTCTCAGACGGTACAGCTGCTACATACCTTCCCAACATCTGGGGCTTTGAAGAAGGCTGGATGTTTGAGCAGGCTTGTCCCTCACCTGACTGCGAAGGTCAGTGGGATGCAATTGTTGAGCGTGGCGACGTTCAGGCTGTTTTCTTCGGCCACGACCACATCAACACATATGTTGCTGATGTAAACGGTGTTGACGCAGTTAACGTTCCCGGTTCAACATATAACTCATACTACGATATGACATGCCAGGGTGCTATGCTTCTCACTCTTGACGAAAACGATCTTTCAACATACGAAAGAGAAATGATCTATACTTCTGACCTCGCTCTTGAAGAGGGTTCTGAGCTCCCGAACGGCGAATTCGGCAAGGCTCACTACTGGTTTGCAGGTGTCGGCAGAGAGATTATGAACTTCATCGTTAAGGCTATGAGAGTTGTTCTTTACCCGTTCTTCTTCTGGGCTGCATAATTAAAAAATAGTATCAATCGCACAGGGTAAAACCTGTGCGATTTTTGTTCGATAAATTCGTGTTTGTCGATATCTTTATTTTCCATCTCATCCACCGCAAGCGGTCCCCCTTCCCCTCGAGGGGAAGGCTGAGAAACCGCGCAAGTCCAAGGCTTCCCCTTGAGGGGAGGCTCCGCCGTAGGCGGTGGTGAGGTGTAGGTTACAACGCAACCGTATATTAAAACCACCCCGACAAACCCGAATTTGTTGCTATCTTTTACAAATACAACATTTTTTGTTTGTTAAATATTCACTAAACGAAAATTTAATAAAATACAAAAAAACTCTTGCAATTTATAATATAGTATGATACTATATCCCAAAGTTAATAAAAAATTAACGATAGAGGCGCATCGCATTATCAGTACCAACTGCTATTCAAGGCTGTGGCAAGGCTTACGGCAGTTGCGAAAGGAATCGTTGCCGAAGGCAGCCTGAGCCAGGGCTGAGCTGGTAGTCGGGAATAAGATCCCGCCTATTGTCGCATATTGCGGAGAGCTATCTTATATTTTTTCACGGTAGTATTGCCGGAATAAATTCGGGTAGTCGATGCAAATCGGCTATTTTTTTATGACTTGTAATTTCACACCAAACGGTAAAAGGAGTTTTTAAAATGACAGAAAACAGCATTTTCAGAGGTGCGGCTACCGCCCTCATCACACCGCTTAACGCAGAAGGCATCGACTACGAAAACTTCGGCAAGCTTATTGACTGGCAGATTGAAGAAGGCATCGACTCTCTTGTAATCTGCGGTACAACAGGTGAAGGTTCAACACTTTCTGACGAAGAGCACAGAGACGCGCTTGAGTTCGCTTACAAGCGCGCAGCAGGCAGAGTTCCGATGATTGCAGGTACAGGCTCAAACGACACAGCATACGCAATCGACCTTACAAAGTTTGCTTGCGAAATCGGTTACGAAGGCATGCTCCTTGTTACACCTTACTACAACAAGGCAACTCAGAACGGACTTATCAAGACATTCACTGCTATTGCTGACGAAAGCACAAAGCCCTGCCTTCTTTACAACGTTCCGTCAAGAACAGGCTGCAACATTGAGCCTGCAACATACGGTGTTCTTGCTGACCACCCGATGATTACAGGTATCAAGGAAGCAAGCGGTAACATTTCAAAGATTGTTGAAACAATGGCAATCGTAGGCAACAGACTTGACCTTTACTCAGGTAACGACGACCAGATCATTCCCCTTCTTTCTCTCGGCGGTTCAGGTGTTATCTCTGTTCTTTCAAACGTTCTTCCGAAGGAAACATCACAGATGTGTCACAAGTTCTTCGAAGGCAAGACAGACGAGGCTCTCAAGATGCAGCTCGATTACCTTCCGCTTATCAACGCTCTTTTCTGCGAGGTTAACCCGATTCCCGTTAAGGCGGCTATGGCTGCTATGGGTTACGGTGAAGATTATCTCCGTCTTCCGCTTACTCCGATGGAGGATGCACACAAGCAGAATCTTCTCGCTCTTATGCGTGAGCAGGGGTTGAACGTATGATAAAGGTACTCATTAACGGTGCTTGCGGCAGAATGGGTAAGGAAGTTGAAAAAATCGTTGAAGCTTCCGAAAACATGACGGTTGCGGCAAAGGTAGACAAAATGGCTGCTGAAAGCGGCTGTTACACAGATATCAACGATTTCAGCGGTGAAGCTGATATCATTATCGATTTTTCAAACCACCTCGGCACAAAAGACCTTCTTGATTATGCCGTGAAGAATAACACTCCGACAGTTGTTGCAACAACAGGTCACACTCCCGAAGAGCTTGCTCTTATTGAGGAAGCAGGCAAGAAGATTGCAGTTTTCCACTCTGCAAATATGTCGCTCGGTGTTGCACTTCTTTGTGAGCTTGCAGTCAAGGCTGCAGCAACAATGCCCGACGCTGACATTGAAATTGTTGAAACACATCACAACCGTAAGCTTGACGCTCCGAGCGGTACGGCGCTTATGATTGCAAACGCAATCAAGTCTGTACGTGAAAAGGCTCAGTTTGTTTTCGGCCGTGAAGGAATGGCAAAAAGAGAGAAGAACGAAATCGGTGTTCACGCTGTAAGACGAGGAAACATCGTCGGTATTCACGAAGTTCTTGTTTCAACAGACAGCCAGACAATCACCCTCAAGCACGAAGCTCATTCAAGAGCACTTTTCGCAGAGGGTGCAGTTTCTGCAGCAGAGTTTATCCTCGGAAAACCTGCAGGACTTTACAATATGAACAATATTGTTGAATGAGAGGAAAACCTATGATTAGAATTGGTATAGCAGGTTACGGCAACCTCGGCAAGGGCGTTGAAGCTGCCGTTAAAAATAATCCCGATATGGAGCTTGTCGCCGTTTTTTCAAGACGCGACCCAGACTCCGTTAAAATTAAAACTGAGGGTGTCAAGGTATATCCCTTTGATAAAATCACAGACTATAAAGACGACATCGATGTTATCATCAACTGTGGCGGAAGTGCAAGAGACCTTCCCGAATCAACTCCCGCAATCGCAGAAAACTTCAATGTTATCGACAGCTTTGACACTCACGCAAAAATCCCCGAGCATTTTGCAAACACAGATGTGAAGGCAAAAGCGGGCAACAAAATCGCTATCATTTCAGTCGGCTGGGACCCGGGAATGTTCTCGCTCAACCGTCTTTATATGAACGCAATCCTCCCCCACGGTAATGATTACACATTCTGGGGCAAGGGCGTAAGCCAGGGACATTCGGATGCAATCCGCAGAATCGACGGTGTTATTGATGCACGTCAGTATACCGTTCCCGTTGAAAGTGCAGTCGAAAGCGTACGTAACGGTGAAAACCCTGAGCTTACAACAAGACAGAAGCACACAAGAGAATGCTACGTTGTTGTTGAAGAAGGTGCAGACAAGGCTCGTATTGAAAACGAAATCGTTACAATGCCGAATTACTTTGCTGACTATGACACAACAGTAAACTTCATCTCTCTTGAAGAGCTTCAGCGCGACCATATGGGTATCCCCCACGGCGGACGCGTTATCCGAAGCGGTTTCACAGGCTTCGACCTTAACACAAAGCACACTATCGAATACAGCCTTAACCTCGAATCAAATCCCGAGTTCACAGGCAGTGTTCTTGCAACATATGCACGTGCGGCATACAGACTTAATCAGAACGGTGAATCAGGCTGTAAGACAGTTTTCGATATCGCACCCGCACTCCTCATCGACAAATCCGGCGATGAAATCAGAGCGCATATGCTTTAATCAAAAGTATATTCTGATTAATTACAGAATTTCTTTTTCCTCCCTCTGACGAGGGAGGTGGATTTTGCGAAGCAAAAGACGGAGGGAGAGATTCGCAACAACTCTGTTTAACGGTGTTTTTTGCAAAATCATTCTCTCCCTCAGTCACTACGTGACAGCTCCCTCGTCAGAGGGAGCTACGCTATATCTATATACACACCGAAAGGAAGTAAAATTATGATCTGCAATAACCTTGGTGTTAACGAAAAGGGTCATCTTACCTTTGCAGGTCACGATACTGTTGAACTCGCAGAAAAGTATCAGACCCCTGCATATATAATGGACGAAAACAAAATAAGAGAAAAGTGCCGTATTTATAAAAAAGCTATGGGCGAGTTTTTCGGCGGAAGCTCAATGCCTCTTTTTGCAAGTAAATCTCTCTGCTTCAAGCGAATTTATGAGATTATGAAAGAGGAAGAAATGGGAATTGATGTCGTTTCCCCCGGCGAGCTTTTCACAGCTGTCAAGGCAGGCTTCCCGATGGAAAACGCATATTTCCACGGCAACAACAAGACTGATTTCGACATCGCTTTTGCAATTGAAAACGGCATCGGATATTTCGTCTGTGACAACGTTGAGGAGCTTAACGCAATCGACCGCGAAGCAGGAAACAAGGACATAAAACAGAAGATTATTCTTCGTCTTACACCCGGCATTGATCCTCACACTCACGCAAAAATCAGCACGGGTAATGTTGACTCCAAGTTCGGCGCGGCTATTGAAACAGGACAGGCTAAGGAGCTTGTTGAGCTTGCTCTTTCCAAAGAGAACATCACTCTTATGGGTTACCATTGCCACATCGGTTCGCAGATTTTTGAATATGACCCCTTCTGTGATGCGGCTGTGATTATGATTAAATTCCTTGCCGATATGAAAAACGAGCTTGGCTTTGAGGCAAGCGTTCTCAACCTCGGCGGCGGTATGGGCGTTAAGTACGTTGAATCCGACCCTGAAATTGATTACGCAAAGAATATCGAAGGAATTGCAAATCTTGTAAAGGCTGAGTGTGCAAAGCTCGGTGTGACAATGCCGACAATCCTTATGGAGCCCGGCAGAAGCATTGTTGCAGATGCGGGACTTACGCTCTACACAGCAGGTACACGCAAGGAAATCAAGGGCTTCAAAAATTATGTTTCAATCGACGGCGGTATGCCCGATAACCCGAGATACGCTCTCTATCAGTCAGCGTACACCGTTATGGTTGCCAACAAGGCAAACGAAGAAGCCGACTATGAGTGCACCATCGCAGGACGTTGCTGTGAAAGCGGCGACCTTATTCAGGAGGGTGTTAAAATTCCGAAGCCTGAACGTGGCGACACAATCGCAGTTCTTACAACAGGTGCATACAACTTCGCTATGAGCTCAAACTATAACGCAATCTGCAAACCGCCCGTCATTATGCTTGACGGCGAAAAGGATTACGTTGCGGTTAAAAGAGAAAGCTTTGACGATTTAATCGCAAGGCAGGTATAAAAGCAAGCGGTGTCTTCGGACACCGTTTTTTATCTTAACCGACTGTTTCACCCGAACACTTAACATTAATTACGCTTTACAAAGTACGATTAAAACTGTATAATAATAACAGCTGTGACCGAAGGGAGGATTTCACTAAATGAACACAAAAAACAAAACCCTGACGGTTTTTACTCCTGCGTATAACCGAGGTTACTGTATACACAAGTGTTATGAAAGCCTTTGCAGACAAACCTGCAAGGATTTTGTGTGGCTTGTTGTTGATGATGGCTCAACAGATAATACAGCCGAGCTTATCCGTGAATGGCAGACAAAGGATAACGGATTTGAAATCAGGTACGTTTACAAAGAAAATGGTGGTATGCACACAGCACACAACACCGCTTATGAAAATATTGATACCGAGCTTAATACCTGTATAGACTCTGATGATTACATGACAGACGATGCTGTTGAAAAAATCATAAACTGTTGGAAAGCTCACGGCTCAGAAGAATATGCAGGAATCTTTGCACTCGATATGTTCGACAACGGCAAAATCATCGGTAAAGAGCTTGAGACCGACCGTTTTGCAACTACTTTTTCAGGATATTACCAACGTGGTGGCCGCGGAGATAAGAAAATTATTTATCGTACGGATGTTGTTAAGTCAACACCTCCGTATCCCGTTTTTGAGGGAGAAAAATATGTTTCTCTCGGCTATAAATACGAGCAGGTTGACCTTATTGCCCCGTTGATTATTCTTAACGATCCCGTCTGCGTTGTTGAGTATCAAGCTGACGGCTCAAGCACGAATATGTTCAGGCAGTATCTCCGCAACCCCAAAGGTTTTGCTTTTGCACGAAAAGAGAGTATGAAATGTAATTTCAACAAGAAGGATGTTTTCCGAAACTGTATTCATTATGTTTCAAGCTCAATCATCAGCAGAAACGGAAAGTTTATTCAGGAGTCGCCGAAAAAGCTTATGACCGTTCTTGCAATTCCGTTCGGTGTTGCTCTTACGGTTTATATCAAATCAAAATCAAAGGATTATATGAAAGTCGAAGGCTTTTCCGAAAAATAGTCTTTACTTTTTAAAAATTTGATATATAATATTTTCATAAATTTCAGAGTAGACGGTTGTGCGTTAAACGCCGACGGGACGGGGAGTTGTCCGTCGGAAGGAAGTGCAGCTGTTGCATCCCGCTGAATAGTATCGAGTTAATATTACCTCCCTATTATTCATTAAGGATGATGGGAGGTAGTTTTTTTGAACAGAAATGAAAAATCAAAAAGGTTTAAAAATAATACCGTAAAGCTTGCGACGCTGGCATTACTGATTGCCCTGCAAGTTGTGCTTTCAAGATTTCTTTCAATCAATCTGCAATTCCTGAAAATCGGCTTTTCTTTTGTGCCGCTGATGTTTGCAGGTTACCTCTACGGAGCTTCGGGTGGTGTTATCGTTGCGGCGGTGAGCGACCTTATTGGAGCAACGCTCTTCCCTTCGGGTGCGTTTTTTCCGGGCTTCACCGTAACGGCTGCTCTTTCGGGATTTATTTATGGTATAGCTTTCGGGGGAAAGTGTACAACAGCAAAGATTGCTGTAAGCGTTATTGTTGAACAGACTGTGTGCGGTCTTCTTCTTAACACATGGTGGCTTTCGATATTATATCATTCTTCTTTCATGGCTCTTCTCGCAACGAGAGTGTGGCAGGTTCTTGTAATGATTTTTGTTGAAATCGTTTTTGCTGAAGTCTTTTTCAGAAGATTGAATTTCATCGGAAAACTCAAAAAACAACTTCTGAGGATATAGAAAAGGACGGGATACCCCGTCCTTTTGTTATGTTCAGATATTAAAGCTTTGCTGCAAGGTCCTTGATATATGCCTTGAAATCTTCGCCGATTTCGTGGTGGTCAAGAGCAACTTCGCAGTTAGCCTTCATGATGCCGAGCTTGTTACCCATATCATAACGGATACCGTCGAAATCAAGAGCAAGAAGGTTGCCTTCCTTACCGAGACGTGTGAGTGTGTCTGTGAAATAAAGCTCTTCGCCTTCGGGTGTGTTTGCAAGGTCTTCTGCAAGGTAATCAAACACCTGCGGAGGAGCAACAACACGGCCGAGGATAGAGTAGCAGGACATAATCTGGTCGTCTGTCGGCTTTTCGATGATGTTGTGAACATCCATAACCTTTTCATTATCCTCGTGGTGTGTGATGTCAAGTGAGCAATACTTTGAAACGTCTTTTCTCGGCACTTCCTTAACGCCTACAACGCCCTTACCTGTCTGCTCGTAAATGTCAACAAGCTGCTTTGTTACGGGGTATTCGTTGTTGATGATAACGTCGTCACCGTAAAGGATTGCGAACGGCTCGTTGCCGACAAAGCTCTTTGCACACATAATAGCGTGGCCGAGACCCTTTGTCTCCTTCTGACGGATGAAATAAACGTTTGCAATATTTGAACAAGCAAGAACATCTTCGTAAAGATCCTTCTTTGAAGGATTCTTTGAAAGCTTGTCCTCAAGCTCATAGCTGTGGTCAAAATGATCCTCGATAACGCCCTTACCGCGGTTTGTGATGATAAGGATGTCTTCGATACCTGCCGCTGCAGCCTCTTCTACAATGTACTGGATTGCAGGCTTATCAACGATATTGAGCATTTCCTTCGGAACTGCCTTTGATGCGGGCAAAACTCTTGTACCGAGACCTGCTGCAGGGATAATGGCTTTCTTGATTTTCATTGTTAACTCCTCCTATACTGGTTTAAAAATAACTAACAATAGACATAATAATGTTTGGCAGGTGGCTTGCTGCAAGTGTTGCAAAAAGTCCTGCAAGGAACGAAACGCCGCCACGGCGGATCAGGGAAAATTTCAGCACCTTCGGGTCGGAAGTTGCTTTTTTTGCAAATTTTATATCATCCAACATCTTTTTGCGGTAAAAGCTGTTGGCGATAAGTGCCGGAATAATCTGCGAAACAACATATGTTGCTCCCAGAACGGTCAGCGAATACGGCATAGCAGTTTTTAAAGTTACCGTAATCTCTTCAGAAAGTTTTTCAAGTTCCGCCTGTGCCGCTTCATCGGTTTCATCAACTCCAGCCTCAAGTTTTTCAACAAGCTGATTGTAAAGTGGCTCAAGCTTTGCTGCAGCCGCATCAACTTTCGGCATAAGCGGCATAACCGCGATTGTTGCAGAAATCGCAAGAGTAAGCAGGACGGCGCCCGCCTTATAAAGCTTACGGTAGAAGAACCACGCAGGGCCGAAGAAGAATGCACCCCAGTTCCACGAAACGAAATTCTTTTTGTTTTTGTTCTTGATAAATCTTTTAAGGTAATGCCTTGAATTGACCTGTGTGTAAGTCACGACTTCCCTAACCGTTGCGCCGCCGATATCCTCGTCAGCACCGAAGGTCTGCCCGTTTACGTAAACTCCGTCGATGTTGAATTCAGGTAACGGAATCTCGGGTATTTCTCCGTCAGACGTAAAGTCGGGAATTATCTTTCGCGGAGCCTGTTCGTCTTCCTGCGTTGCTGAATTTTCAACAACGGGTTCGGGCTCTTTTTCGAGTTCGGCATTAGCAGTCCGCCAGTCAAAGCCTTCAGCGTGAAGATGCGCATTTACACATTGATTATTCTTTTTGTAACATTCTCTGTGCTGTGGTGTTCCGCATTCGGGGCAGACAACGATATCGTCACCCTCAAGCATAACGTCTGAACAACCGTCGCACACTTTGTTGTCATAAAACATTCTTTCTCACCGGATAGTAAATTTTTACATTTATATTATATCACAATGTTTTACAATAGTGTAGACTAATTTTGAATATTTTTAAAAGAATATTAAAATCTTTTGCTTTACATAAAGGGAATTATCCTGTATAATTATTTAGTAAAAATATGCGCTACGGCATGAGAGGTAAAAATAATGGTACAGTTTGAAGAATTGAGGCTTTATCTGCTCGGCTTCGAGGAAAAGCTCGGTGAGCTGGGCGAAGCTCTCGGATTGAATGCTATGAAGGAAGAAGTTGTTTCTCTTGAAGAGAAAACAGCTCAGGACGGTTTCTGGGACGACATTGCGAACACTCAGGTTGTTCTTCAGAAAATCGCGGCTCTTAAAAATAAAATTTCAAAATACGAAAACCTTAAGGCTTCTTTTGAGGATACTCTTACAATGATTGAGCTTTCTGACGAAGAGGAAGACCTTGATATGTTTGACGAATGCAAGTCAAGCGTTGACGAGTTTGAAAAAGAGCTTGACAAGCAGACACTCAGCACACTTCTTTCAGGCGAATACGATATGAAAAACGCTATTCTCACGTTCCACGCAGGTGCAGGCGGTACTGAGGCTCAGGACTGGAACCAGATGCTTGTAAGAATGTATACCCGTTGGGGCGAACAGCATGGATTCAAGGTAAGTATGATCGACTTCCTTGACGGCGACGAAGCAGGACTTAAATCTGCAGTTCTCCGTATCGAGGGTGAAAACGCTTACGGCTATATGAAGAGCGAAGCAGGAGTTCACCGTCTTGTCCGTGTTTCTCCGTTTGACTCTTCGGGAAGAAGACACACTTCATTCGCTTCTTTGGAAGTTATGCCCGAAATTGACGATACAATTGAAGTAAACATCAGCCCCGATGATATCAAGATGGAAGTTTACCGAGCATCAGGTGCAGGCGGACAGAAGGTTAATAAGACTTCATCTGCAGTCCGTCTTATCCACATCCCGACAAACATCGTTGTTTCCTGCCAGGTTGAACGAAGCCAGCACCAGAACCGCGAAGTTGCGATGAGAATGCTTAAGTCAAAGCTTATCGAAATCAAGGAAAGAGAACACCTTGATAAGATTGAAGACATCAAGGGTGAACAGAAGGAAATCGGCTGGGGCAGCCAGATCCGTTCTTACGTCTTTATGCCGTACACACTTGCAAAGGACCACAGAACAGGATTTGAAATCGGTAATATCAACGCTGTTATGGACGGCGAGATTGACGGTTTCATCAATGCGTACCTCAAGCAGGCTTCACTTTCCGAGCTTAACAAAGACTGATTTTAAAATAAGGATTTAAAAAGATGAATATTGTTGATATTTCAAGACCGTTGCTTACGACAATTGAATATCCTGGCGACCCTGAAACAAGGCTCGATGCCGTTCAGCGAATCGAAAACGGCGACGTTTGCAACCTTTCGGCTGTTTACGCCTGCGTGCATACGGCAACTCACGCCGATGCGCCGTACCACTTCCTTGAAGGCGGAGAAACAATTGACGAAGCCGACCTTAATAAATTCATCGGTCAGTGTACGGTTATAGAAGTTCCGCCCGGAGTTATAACGGGTGAATACGTCAACAGATATTTTCCGAAGAATTGCACAAGACTTCTCATCAAGGGTGATGCACAATCATTCTTTATGGAAAGTGCCGCATACGAGGCTGTCGACACGGGCATCTGCCTTATCGGAACGGATGCAAATTCAATCGGCAAGGGTAACGACCAGCTCAAGCCACACAAAGCTTTTCTGCAAAACGGAGTAGCTATACTTGAAAATCTTGACCTTTCTCAGGTTGAGCCGGGCGATTATTACCTTATAGCTCTGCCCGTGAAAATGGGTGCAATCGACGGTGCTCCCGTAAGAGCCGTGCTGATTGACGATTATATTCTCTGGAATAAATTAAACTGATTTTAAGTGCATCTGAACGGAGGTGCAGTTTTGAAACGTATTTTTGACCTGACAGTAAGTATATTTACGTTGATATTTCTTTCTCCGCTTTTCCTTGTTGTTGCGATTATGATACTTTTAACCGACGGAAGTCCCGTGCTTTTCAGGCAGGAAAGAGTCGGCAAGGACAACAAGATTTTTACGGTATATAAATTCCGCACGATGAGAAACGGCGTCGGAGATATTGCAACATCAGAGCTTAATAATGCTGACGAAAAAATTACAAAGACGGGAAAGTTCCTCAGGCTTACAAGCATTGACGAGCTTCCTCAGCTTTTCAATATTCTCAACGGTACAATGAGCCTTGTCGGCCCGCGTCCGCTTATTCCTGCGGAAAAGGAAATCCGTGAGCTTCGCGAGAAGTACGGAGTTTACAGCGTTCGCCCCGGCATTACGGGCTATGCACAGATTAACGGCAGAGACAATATCGATAACGAAACAAAAGCTTTGCTCGACAAAGAATATGTTGAAAGACAGAGTATGCTTTTTGACATAGAGATTATTTTCAAAACATTTATTAAGGTGCTTAAACGCGCTGATATAAAGGACAAATAAAAAAGAGTGGATTTCTCCACTCTTTGATATTATGCAACACCTACGTATTCTTCGAATGTTATGCCTTTTGATTTAATTTCCTTTGCGGCATCAACACCGACGTATCTGTAATGCCACGGTTCATAAACAACACCCGTTATTTCCTTTGAACGTTCGTCCTTGGGATAACGGAGAATGAAGCCGTATTCGTGAGCGTGTTCGTCAAGCCAACGGAACTCCTTGTAGTTTTCAAAGCTTTCTGCGAGCGAGCAGATATCCATTGCAAGGCCTGCGTTGTGTTCGCTTGAGCCGGGAACCATAATAACCGTTGCGGCTTTTTTTGTAGCCTCAACTTTATCCAGACCGCTGTTCATATGCTCTTTGATTCTGTTTTCAAAGTTGTTTTTCTGGCGTTCGTATGAACGGTAACCCGAAATAGGTGTAAGAGTTATTCCGTCTTTCTTGGCTGCATCGTACATCTGCTGATAATACGGAGCAACACGGTAATCAAGGTAAACACCCGAGCCTTTTACAGCTTCTGCAAGCTGCGGCTTGTAGTCTTCAGGTAAAGAAAATTTACCGTTGACAATAAATTTTGAAAGGTCAGCGTTTACATCTGTGACCTTCGGAATAAATCCTGCATAAGCATAAGGATACTGATTCGGGTCAGGAGCAGATGTGCCCTGAGTCGGAGTTTCGCTTGCCGAAGATGAGGGTACGCTTGTCGGCAAAGTTGTTTTTTCGTCAACAGCACCTGAACCTGTTGTACTGTCCTGAGTGCTGACGGATTCCGAACCGGGATTTTCAAGCATAGACTTGTATTTCTGATGTGTGATAACAGCACCTCCGAGTGCGGTTACGGCAAGTATGACCATAACGGATTGAAGCGCGATTATTCGGATAACTCGCGGAGTAATCTTTTTATTCATAAAATCATCCTTTATTTTAAGCCTCTTTTAACTACACTATATTCTATTCATATTTTGAGCCATTGTCAAGGAAAACGGATTATTTTCTCTGTCTTTGGCTTAGCAATAAAACCCATTGAAAGGAATGTTGAAAATGAAATCAACAGAAAGCGTCGGAAACTATAAATCCGAAGTAAGACTTTACACAAACTATGCTATCAAGCATATAAAAACAATGTGTAAAAATTTTGGCCCGCGTCCCGTGGGAAGTGAGGCTGAATTGAAAGCGCAGGAGTACCTTGCAAAAGAGCTTGAAACAACCTGCGATACAGTTGTGAAGGAAGAATACAAATGCTCGGATAAGGCATTTATGTCATGGGTACCTCTCGGTGCGGTGCTTCTTATTCTTTCTGCAGTGCTTTATACCTTCGGTATTCCCGTTGCTTCACTTGCAATCGGATGCTTCACTCTCTTCACGATTCTTGCAGAGTTCATTTTCTACAAACCCGTGCTTGATATCTTCTTCCCCAAAAAGACTTCAATGAACGTAACGGGCACACGCAAGGCTTCGGGCGAAACGAAGAGAAGAATCATTTTCTCCGGTCACGTTGACTCAGCCTTCGAATGGACTTACACATATCACGGCGGCAGACCTGCCGTTGCAGGAATTATCGTAACGGCTGTAATCGCCATCCTTCTTAATATCGGCGGCGGCATTTACGGCATTATCGCAGGTGAAGGCTTCGGCATCGTCTGGATGGGAGACAACCTTGCGATGAAAATTATTTCAGTTGTAATGTATGTAACTGTTCCCGTGCTCGGTGCGGCAATTTTCTTCTGCAACTATAAGCGTCCCGTAACGGGTGCAAATGACGACCTTTCAGGTTGTATGATTTCAGCGGCGGTTATCAAGTTTATGGATGCAAACAACATCCGTTTTGAAAACACGGAAGTTGTTGCTCTTATGGCGGGTGGCGAAGAAGCAGGTCTTCGCGGCTCAAAAGCATGGGCAAAGGCTCACGCAGATGAAATCAAGAACGACGGTGTTGAAACAATCTTCATTTCTCTTGACACAATCCGTGAAATCGACTTTATGGCGATTTACGACAAGGATATGACAGGTATGGTCAAGAACGACAAGCGAGTTGCAAAGCTTCTTCAGAACGCAGCAAAGGAAGTCGGTCACGATGTGCCGATCAAGGCAATCGAGCTCGGCTCAACGGATGCCGCAGCAATCTCACAGGCAGGTATTCCTGCTTCAGCATTCACAGCTATGGACCCCTCCCCCGCAAGATATTACCATACTCGTCTTGATACGGAAGAAAATCTTGACCCGAAGATGCTTGAAACAGGACTTAAAATTGCTCTTGAAACAGCATTTATGTTTGATGAACAGGGAATTTCATAAATTTTCTAAAAACTATTGGATTTATCCGATATATGTGTTATAATCACTGTATACAGAAACTTATAAGGAGTGGATTGTTCGTGAACAAAAAACTTATCAGATTGATTTCTCTTGCTTTGGCAGCAATTATGGTGTTCTCTCTTTGCTCTTGTTCAACAAACCCTGCAGAGGAAGAAACAACAACAGAAATTCCTTACGCTTCAGAATCTCCTGCAGGCAAAGCTGAAATTGTTGAAAGATTCAACAAGCTTATGGCTGACACAAAGAACGCAACAGATTACGAAGAAATGAAATACTGGCTTGATCAGAGTGCAGGCGGTTGCGAATGTGAAAACGCATATGTTAAGGCTGCATTCAAGACAGTTGCAGACAAAATGACAAAGGAAAGCTTCGGTCTTTCAACTGCAGATGAGGAAAACCCGTCAACACCGAAGGATTGCTTCCCTGTAATGGGTTCAGACGATGCAGGCGCTCTCAGCCTTGCAGATGTTCGTTCAGCTCTTATCTCTGACAACAAGGGCGATGCACACTACACAATCATTCTTAAGATTAATCCCGAAACAAATCCTGAGCAGGAAGACAGTGTTTACGGTAAGCTTTACAAGATTTCTAAGGACGAAGACATCCTTGCTAATTTCGACAGCGTTAAGGATTTTGTTACAGCTGAGGAGTACAGCGCAACTTACGGTATCGGCACAATCAAGATGGTTGTTGACAAGAAGACAGACCACGTTACAAAGCTTGAGCTCAGCCGTTCAGTAGCAATTGAAACAGAGATCACAGGTCAGGGCACACTCGCAAGCGTTGGTACAGTACCGATGTCATTCGAGTACACCTCAACAGCAAATTACGAGATTATCTGGCCCGTTGAGGAAGCTCCCGCTGCATAATCTTACATAACAAAAATTACGACCCGGATTGATTTCCGGGTCGATTTTTTATGCCTTTTAAGTCTTACTGAGCTGTGCTCTTTTCCTGCTTAACCTTGTGGTCAATAACGTGACGTGAAGCAAGTTCGTCAAAAATATCTTCAAGTGAAATTCCCATTTCAATCATAAGCACCATTACGTGATATGCAAGGTCTGCGATTTCATAAACGGTTTCTCTCTTGTCGTTATCCTTTGCGGCGATGATAACTTCAGTTGATTCTTCGCCGACCTTCTTGAGGATTTTGTCCATACCTTTTTCGAAAAGATATGTTGTGTATGAGCCTTCCTGCTTGTTTATCTTTCTGCCCTCGATAAGCTTAAGAAGTCCTTCGTATGAAAACTCGTGAAGCTCGTCATTTTCCCAGACTGTGTTGTTGAAGCAGGAATCTGTACCGAGGTGGCATGCAGGACCTGTCTTTTCAACAAGAACTGTGAGCGCATCCTTATCGCAGTCAGCTGTAATGCTTACGATTTTCTGCACGTTACCGCTTGTTTCGCCCTTACGCCAGAGCTCCTGGCGTGAACGTGACCAGAAGCAGGTACGTTTTTCCTTGATGCTGATTTCAAGGCTTTCTCTGTTCATATATGCAACGGTAAGAACCTTCTTGCTCTTTGCGTCAACGACAACGGCAGGAATAAGCCCTTTTTCGTCAAATTTCAATTCGTCCAAATTCATTTTTATAACCTCACTATGATATCGTTGTTTCTGAGTTCTTGTTTCAGGTCTTTGATTTCAACCTCACCGAAGTGGAAAATTGAAGCGGCAAGACCTGCGTCAACCTTGGGTAAAGCCTTGAAAAGCTTTGTGAAATCGTCAATACAGCCTGCACCGCCCGATGCGATAACGGGAACATTGACTGCATTGCAGACAGCTTCAAGCATTTCAAGGTCGAAGCCCTGCTTTACACCGTCTGTATCAATGCTGTTAACAACAATTTCACCTGCACCCATTCCGACACATCTTTTAATCCACGAAATTGCTTCCATTCCCGTGTCCTCACGTCCGCCCTTTGCAAAAATGCGGAATTCGCCGTCAACTCTTTTAACGTCTGCAGAAAGAACAACGCACTGGTCTCCGTATTTATGAGCCGCCTCACGTACAAGCTCAGGGTTACGGATTGCGCCTGAATTTACGCTGACTTTGTCTGCACCGCATTTGAGTACGCGGTCAAAATCGTCAACGGTATTGATGCCGCCACCGACTGTAAGCGGAATGAAAACCTTGCTTGCAACTTCTGTCAGGATATCCGTAAAAAGCTTTCTGCCTTCGGCGGATGCCGTGATGTCGTAAAAAACAAGCTCGTCAGCACCGCAGGATGAATAAAACTCTGCAAGCTTAACGGGAGATGAAACGTCGGCAAGGCCGAGGAAATTCACACCCTTAACTACTCTGCCGTCCTTAACGTCGAGGCAGGGGATAATTCTTTTTGTAATCATTTTGCCACCTCGATTGCTTCTTTAAGGTCAATTGCGTTTGTGTAGTACGCTTTGCCGATGATTGCTCCGTAAAGGTTCATTTCGCGAAGTGCTTTGATGTCATCAATTGTTGAAACACCGCCCGAAGCGATTATATCAAGACTGAGCTTTTCGCTGAGAGATTTATAAAGCTCGCGGTTTGTACCTTTCATTGCACCGTCCTTTGAGATGTCTGTGCAGATGAGAGTTTTCACACCCTTGTCCTGCATCTTTTTGCAGAAATCTTCGAAAGTGTACTGGGATTTTTCTGTCCAACCCTTGATTGCAACGTATCCGTCCTTGATATCAACACCGACCGCAATTTTCTCGCCGTATTTTGCGATTGCTTCATCAAGAAAAGCTTCATCAGTAATAGCTGCTGTGCCGAGAATAACACGTGAGACACCGATTGAAAGATACTTTTCAACAGTTTCGATTGAACGGATACCGCCGCCAAGCTCAACAAAAAGGGATGTATTCTTAACTATATTTTTAATCGTTTCAAGGTTTGGGGTAAGTCCTGTTTTGGCACCTTCGAGGTCAACCATATGAAGATACTCAGCACCGCATTCCTCAAACTTTTTAGCTATGTTAAGCGGATTTTTGTCGTAAACCGTCATCTGATTGTAGTCGCCTTTGAAAAGACGGACGGCAGAACCTTCATAAAGGTCAATTGCGGGAAAAATATTCATCACTCTGCCTCCGTTTCACAAAATGCTCTGAGGATATTAAGTCCGACGTCACCGCTTTTTTCAGGGTGGAACTGACAGCCGTAAATGTTTTTGTATGCAACGGCTGCGGTAAGCTCCTTACCGTACTCCGTGGTTGCCGCAACGCTTTCGTCGCAATCCTCTGCAAAATACGAATGAACAAAATAAACGCAGTCGTTTTCCTTGATATATTTGAAAAGAGGACAGTCGTTCTGCTTAAAGTGAAGTGCATTCCAGCCGATGTGCGGAATCTTCAACTCTTCGGGAAGAACACCCTGCATACCGACAACGTTACCCTTAAGAAGACCGAGTCCGTCATATTCGCCGTATTCAAAGCTCTTTTCAAAAAGCATCTGCATACCAAGGCAGATACCCATAACGGGCTTGCCCTTCCGAGCTTCGTCGATAAGCACCTTGTCAAGTCCCGTTGCACGGAGCTTTGCGATTGCATCTGAAAAAGCACCGACACCCGGAAGTATAATTTTGTCTGCAGAACGGATGATTTCCTCGTTGTCTGTAACGGTTATGTCAGCTCCGATTGCGTTGAACGAGCTTTTAAGCGAGAAAAGGTTGCCAACGCCATAGTCGATTATTGCTATCATTATAAAACACCTTTTGTGGACGGAATTTCGTCCTTAAATTTTTCGTCAATGTTAACAGCCTGGCGCAATGTTCTTGCAAGGCACTTGAATGTGCCTTCAATAATGTGGTGCGAATTTGTGCCGTTGAGCTGAATGATGTGAAGAGTGATGTCTGAATTTCTTGTGAAAGCAAGCATAAACTCTTCAACAAGCTCTGTGTCGAATGTGCCGACTTTTTCTGTCGGAATGTCGAGGTCGTATGAAAGATAATCTCTGCCGGAAATATCAACAGCACAAAGAATAAGAGCTTCGTCCATCGGAAGGATAAAGTTGCCGTAGCGTACGATGCCCTTCTTGTCGCCGACAGCTTCGCTGAAAGCCTTGCCGAGGCAGATGCCGATATCCTCAACGGTGTGGTGGTCGTCAACCTCAACGTCGCCGTCACATTTTACCGTAAGGTCAAATCTGCCGTGCTTTGCAAAAAGAGTAAGCATATGGTCAAGGAAACCGCAGCCTGTATCGATTTCGCTTTCGCCTGTACCGTCAAGGTTAAGGGTGAGAGCGATTTTTGTTTCAGCAGTATCTCTTTTGATTTCACTTGTTCTCATTTATTTCACCTCGATAATTTTCTTCGTTGCGTCAAGAAGTGCATCCATCTGCTCCTTTGTGCCGATTGTTATACGGACATAGTCGCTGATAAGAAGCTTCGTAAAATGGCGGACAAGGATACCCATTTTCTTAAGCGTAAGGTAAAATTCTTCGCCGCCGATTTTGTCACAACGAGTAAAAATAAAGTTTGCCTTGGAATCAAGAGTTTCAAAGCCTAACTTCGCAAGCTCTGCTTTAGTATACTCTCTGTTTTCTGCAATCGTTCTGCAGTTGTTCATATAGTAATCGTTGTCTTCAAGAGCCGCAATACCTGCCGCGGAAGTCATACGGTTAACATTGTAGGGATTTGTTGAATACTTGATTGTGTTAAGGTCTGCGATAAGTGCCTCGTTACCGATGCCGAAGCCGAGCCTTGCGCCTGCAAGCGAGCGTGACTTTGAGAATGTCTGTGTAACAAGAAGGTTGTCGTACTTCTTTGTAAGCGGCACAACGCTTTCTGCACCGAAATCTACGTATGCTTCATCGACGATAACAACGCTGTCGGCATTTGTTGTAACAATTTTCTCAATCTGCTCTGTTGTCAGGGCAAGTCCCGTCGGAGCGTTGGGATTTGCGATAACGATGTTCATACCGATATTGCAGTAATCTTCAACATCTATGCTGAAATCTTCCTTAAGCGGAATCTCCTTATACGGAATGTTGTTAAGCACTGCAAAAACAGGATAAAAACCGTAGCTGATTGACGGGAACGCGATACCCTTTTTCTCGTCACAGAATGCCATAAAAGCAAAGTTGAGAATCTCGTCCGAGCCGTTTGTCATAAGCACGTTTTCGTACTTAACTCCGAAGAGGTCAGCCGCCTTCTGTGTAAGAGCACGGCTTTCGGGGTCGGAATAAAGGTTGAGCTTTTCGCTTTCAGCCTTTGCATATTCCGTTACCTTCGGTGACGGCGGAAACGGAGATTCGTTCGTGTTAAGTTTTATGTATTTCATATCCTTGGGCTGTTCACCGGGAGTGTAAGCCTCAAGGGATGAATATTTCGAACTGAAAAATCTGCTCATTAGTCTTCCTCGAATCTGATTGTTGCACTTCTTGCGTGAGCTGAAAGTCCTTCCTTTTCTGCAAAGAAAGCAACGTCATCCGCAACGGCTGAAAGTGCATCTCTTGTATAGTAAGTGTACTGAGTCTTCTTCACGAAATCGTCAACGGAAAGAGGGCTTGAGAAGCGAGCTGTTCCGCTTGTCGGAAGAGTGTGGTTCGGGCCTGCGAAATAGTCACCGAGAGCTTCGGGACAGTACTTGCCCATAAAGATTGAACCTGCATGCTTGATTTTATCAAGGTAGTCAAACGGATTGTCCATACAAAGCTCAAGATGCTCGGGAGCAATTTCGTTTGCGATATCGATAGCCTTAAGAAGGTCGTCTGCAACGATGATTTTACCGTTGTTATCGATTGATGTTCTTGCGATTTCTTCACGGGGAAGAAGAGGAATCTGTCTTTCAAGCTCTGCGCTGACAGCATTTGCAAAGTCCATATCGTCACACACAAGAACAGCACTTGCCATTTTATCATGTTCTGCCTGAGAGAGCAAGTCTGCAGCAACAAATTTCGGATTGCAGGTCTTATCTGCAACAACAAGAATCTCGGAAGGACCTGCAATCATATCAATTGAAACCATACCGAAAACCTGCTTCTTTGCTTCAGCAACGAATGCATTGCCGGGGCCGACGATTTTGTCAACCTTCGGCACACTCTCGGTACCGTATGCAAGGGCTGCAACAGCCTGAGCTCCTCCGAGCTTGAAGATACGGTCAACACCTGCAATTTTTGCGGCAGCGAGGATAACGGGATTAACCTTGCCCTCGGCGTTCGGAGGAGTTACCATAACGATTTCCTTACAGCCTGCGATTTTTGCAGGGATGCTGTCCATAAGAACAGTTGACGGGTAAGCCGCTGTGCCTCCCGGAACATAAAGACCGACCTTTTCAATCGGGAGAACCTTCTGACCGATAACAACACCGTCTTTTTCGTTGAGAATAAAGCTGTTTCTTACCTGACGTGAGTGGAATTCCCTTACGTTAACAGCCGCTTTTTCTATAATTTCAACAAACTTCGGCTCAACCGCATTGAATGCCTCTTCAATTTCTTCAGCAGAAACTTCGAGTGTTGAAAGCTTTGCTTTGTCAAACTTTTCGCAGTATTCAAACAAAGCCTTGTCGCCGTTTGCCTTAACATTTTCTATAATGCCCGATACGATGTCTTCAACGCTCGTTGCCGCTGTGCCGCGAGCAAAGATGTCCTTGTTGTCAACCTCGCCGTATTTCATAATTTTAATCATCTGTTTTCACCTGAGCTTTCAGACTGTTTTTAATGTTTTCAATCTGCTCCATTTTGAACTTGAAGCTTGATTTGTTAGCAATAAGCCTTGCGCTGATGGGAACAATCGTTTCTTTCGGCTCAAGGTCGTTTTCGAGAAGTGTTTTTCCTGTTTCAACGATATCAACAATAACGTCGGAAAGGTTAAGAATCGGAGCGATTTCGATTGAGCCGTTAAGCTTGATTATGTCGATGTCGCGGCCCTTTTTGCTGTAATAATCCTTTGCGATGTTGGGGAACTTTGTTGCAACGCGGAGAGTGTTTTCTGTGTTGTCACGGAAGTCCTTTTTAGCGGCAACAGCCATTCTGCATTTGCCGAGGTTCATATCAAGAAGCTCGTAAACGTCGGGAGCATATTCAAGAAGGATATCCTTGCCTGCAACGCCGATGTCTGCCGCACCTCGTTCAACGTAAATTGCAACGTCGGACGGCTTTACCCAGAAGTAACGGACGCCTGCTTCTTCGTTTTCAAAAATAAGCTTACGGTTGACTTCTTTGATGGACGGACACTCATAACCTGATTTTTCAAACATATCGTAAACTTTTTCGCCGAGTCTTCCCTTCGGAAGGGCAACATTAATCATTGTTTTCAAGCACGTCCACCTCTTTTCCGTTGAGCTTCAGAAGCTGTCTGTATTTGATGTTTTCGGGCACGTTTCTCTGCGCCATAACAGTTTTGTCCTCTGCAATAAGGTCGTTTACTGCATTCGCAAGGTCTGCGGCTTCACAATTTTCATCGTAAAGAAGAACACAGTCAACATCAAACTTTTTCACAGTAAGGTTAAGCCTTTCAAGTGTGTCAAGGTAAACGGCAAAGCCGATTGCACCCGATTTTCTGCCCATTTTCTTCATAAGATTGTCGTACTGACCGCCAGAAAGAACGCCTGTCGGCACGTTTTCAACAAAGCCCTGGAAAACAACGCCGTTGTAATATCTCATATCCGTTGCGATTGAGAAATCGATGTTGATTTTTTCTCCGATTTCACTTGCAACAAGAAGAGAACAAATACTTTCAAACTCTGCGAGAGCTGATTTTAATTCGTCGGTGTCACAGATAGCCTGAAGCTGAGGAAGCACCTTTTCAATCTTGCCGTAAGTGCCGACGAGGGAAATAATCTTTTCGCAACCTTCTTTTGAGATATCGTTTTCAGAGCAGATTTTTTCAATTCCACTCTGGTTTTTCTCGCCGATGCAGGTGAGAATCTTCTTGCCAGTTTCTCTGCCACAGCCGAGAGATTCAAGAACTGCCGAAACAATACCTATATGTGAAAGGTCGAGAACGAAGCTTTCACTGATTGCACCGAGGCTTTTTGCAGCGAGAGAGATAACTTCAAATATGTTGTAAACGTCGATGTTACCGATGCATTCAAGGCCTGTCTGCATAATCTCCTTGAATTCGTGCGTGTTCTTTGAAACACGGTAAACGTTTTCATTATAATATACCTTCTGAACTGTGTCGGGAAGGTCCTTTGTGTTTTTTACAATTGAAAGGGTAACGTCAGGCTTAAGAGCGAGGAGCTTTCCGTTCATCCCAGTGAATGTGATAACGCTGTCGGAAACAAGAAAATCCTTGTTTCTGACGTAGAGGTCGTATTCCTCAAACTTGCTCATCTTGAACGGAGTGTAGCCGTATTTTCTGTAAAGAGAACGAAGGGCAAAAACAGCCTTTTCTTCGTTTTTAAGTATATTGCTGTTAAACATTCTGCCACCTCAGTCCTTCGCTGTTCTTTCAATAACCATTTTGTAGCCCTCGTTGCCGTACATAAGGCACTTGTTAACGCGCGTAATCGTCGTGCTTGATGCGCCCGTAGCCTTGGTTATCTCGTTATAGTTTTTCTTATCTGTAAGAAGACGTGCTACCTCGTAACGCTGAGCAATATCCTGAATCTCTTTGATTGTGCAGATATCCTCAAAAAAGCGGTAGCATTCGTCGATGTTTTGAAGGGAGAGAATCGCCTCAAAAACCTTGTCAATATTTTCGTTTCGGATGTTCATAAATCATCACCATTTTAAAAGAATATGACGGTATGTTACCACATTAGTGTGGTAAAGTCAAGCGGTTTTTGCAATAAAATAAAGGTATTTTCAATAATGTTGAAAATCACCCGAAAAGCCTTGAAAAATAAGCGGTTGGGACAAAAATTAATCCGTCCGCGAAACACACGGACGGTTCAGTTCTTTTCGTCTTTTAAACCTAAAATATAGTCAGATGTGACGTTGTAATACTGTGAGAGCTTGATGAGGTATTCTATCGGCAGACTTCTTTTTCCGCTTTCATACATTCCGTAAGCCTGAGAGGTAACTTTCAGTACCTGAGCAACATCTTCCTGTCGCAAATCGTGGTCCACCCGTAAATCGTAAAGCCTTTTTGTGTAATCCAAACTCTCACCACCATAAATATCCTACAATGTTATCATACAACAAATTGTTTCATTTAGCCTTGACGTGAAACAAATTGTTTGATATAATCATGACCATGAAACAAATCGTTTCATAAAAGGAGGAAAATATATGAAAAAATCTTTCAAAAAACTGCTTGCTTCATTGCTTATGGCGGTAATGGTTCTTTCTGTTGCACCCGTTGGCGCGTTGACAGAAATTGACCTTTCTTCGCTTTTCACAGTAGAAGCAGCAGCACTCACATCAGGTAGCTACACATACACTGTGTCAGGCTCAAATGCAACAATCACTGCATACTCGGGCACAGCATCAACTCTCTCAATCCCGTCAACCTTAGGCGGTTATACAGTTACGGCGATTGAAGATGAAGCGTTCAGAAACAACACATACCTTACAAGCGTAACATTGCCGAGCACATTGACCCGAATCGGTACCCAATACTCGACAGATTACGGTGCATTCAGCGGATGTACAAAGCTTAAGACTGTTACTTTCACAGCAGGCTCAAAAGATGCAACAATCGGTACATACACATTCAGAAATTGTTCATCATTACAGTCGGTAACTATTCCCGGGAATTACACAAAAATAGACAGAGCAGCGTTTGAA
>JAZSQQ010000004.1:0-3508 GCA_045538055.1 Acutalibacteraceae bacterium | reverse complement strand
CTATGTTTACAGTATGGGTACGATGAGTAAATTGGAAGATCAACCGATACAAATCATGTGTACTTGTGTAGATGATCTTTCAAACCGATTAGAAAAAACATTGGAAATGCTCTGTCAAGAAAACGAGCTTGAATCAAACTTTGAAACGACAGCAGAATCCAAAAACATAAATGTTGACGTAAATATTATTATGCAGGTCTTTGAGAATCTCGTTTCAAATGCCGTTCGCTACGCTGTAAAGTCAATAGATGTATCTTGTCGCATATCAGCAGATCACTTAGTTATATCTGTATCGGACGATGGAGCAGGTTTTTCGGAAGAAGAACTGAAAACAGCGACGGCACCCTATTATACGGGAAATCAAAATGATGGTGAACTTCATTTTGGACTTGGTTTGTACCTATGCAAAATACTATGCGAAAAGCACAAGGGCGCATTGACACTTACAAATAACAACGGCGCAGGTGCATGTGTTGTCGCTTCATTTTCTTGCAAATGATTTTTCAGTTTGATATTTTCTTGATATTTGAATAATAAAATAACCTTGCTACCAGAAGTGGCAAGGTTATTTTTGTATATCAAGGAGCAAAAAATATGGATAGAATACTGACTGCAAAAAACATATCCAAAAGTTACAAAATTGGAAACACACAAGTTCATGCTCTGAAAAGTACGACTTTAGAAATTAAGAAGGGTGAAATTGTCGTTGTTATCGGAAAAAGCGGTTCGGGCAAAAGTACCCTTTTGAATATTCTCGGCGGTCTTATAGTTCCGGATTCAGGCGAAGTGATGTTAGATGGCAAAAATCTATATGGACTGAGTGAAAAGGAACGAGCAAGAATCCGCAATCAAAAATGTGGTTTTATTTATCAGAATTTTAATCTGATAAATGAATTGTCCGTTATAAATAATATTAGACTGCCTTTTGATATAGCAGGCAAACGGTATAACACCCAAAAAGAAAAAGAACTGCTTGCGATTTTAGATTTGGGGAAAAGAAGAAATTTTTATCCGTCTCAATTATCCGGCGGTGAAAGACAACGCACCGCAGTAGCAAGAGCTTTGCTAATGGAACCATCGATTATTCTTGCGGATGAACCGACGGGAAATCTTGATCTTGAATCCGGGAATAGGCTTATGTCATTTGTAATGCGTACCAACTGGGCATTAGGTCAAACATATGTAATCGTAACGCACGATCTTGAATGGCTGAAGATTGCTCACACAGTTTACAGAATGAGCGACGGTAAGTTAGAACGCGAGGTATTGAGATGAATCTAATAAAAATATCTTCAAAAAGCCTCTTACGAAGAAACAGCGGTAACAAGCTGTTACTTATAGCAATATGTATTCTTACGCTTGTGCCATTGTTCCTATACAATACGACAAATAGCATTATCACAACAGTTAAGAAACAGAATACCATTGTTTACGGAATATATGATGAAATATATTATCGTGATAAAATATCTGCTTTCACCCCCTTCACCGATGAAGAGTTTGAGGGATTATTACCCGATTACCGATACGAAAGCTATGGCGTATTCTATACGGCTAAAACCTTACCTTTGGAGGGAAGCAAAAATCTGAATTTAGGATTCGCAGACTCCGAGGCAATACGGATTGGTTGTATAACTATAAAGGAAGGTCGCCTGCCGGAAGTTGATAATGAAATTGCGCTGACTGAAGGTATCGCAAAAGAATTAGGTGATTATAGTGTTGGTCAGGAAATCACCATTGAAAATCATACTTATTCTCTGTGCGGAATCATAAACGACTTCGGAAGATTATGGCCCCGTGGTGAATTACAGATCAAAGACAACATTACTCCTGTCAATGCATTTGTCACACAAAACCGTCTTGAACAAGTTTCTGATGAAACCCACAGCATTACACAACAAATTGTTATCATTAAAGAAGATGGAATCGTTAATCCCAACAATGATACATCAAGACTGTTTTCAAACAACAAATCTTTCGATGTAAGCGAGAACTTCTCCATTCCTCAGAGTTTTATGGTCTTAATGTATGTAATATCTATGTTGATCGTAACGACGATTCTGATTATGAACAAGACAAAGCTTCTTGCGAGAATCCGCAACTACCTCTTGTTAGGAATGAATAAGGGCGATATTTTCTTTGTTCTTATGTATGAAATGATTTGCATTCTGATAATTGGCGTTGCAGTGGGAAGTGTATTGAGCTTCTTTGTGTCGAGGGCATGTTTACATCTTATTCTTAATAACGAATATAGTTCTCCGGTATTTGATTTCGATATGCAGTTGAACAGGGCTCTAATACTTTCCCTTTTTGTAGGTTCAGTAATCGTTTTTACTATCTATGCAGCACACATCGCAAAGCAAACTGCACTTGACAGCGAGGTAAGCGGAAGACATTACAAAAACACAAAGGCCAAAATCAGCATATTCAAATTGGATATGTTCAAAAATCGCAAGGCCATTATAGCGATTGTACTGTTGATTTCATTGTCGTGTACGTTATTATCCTACGGAATTACATATAAAAACTATTTTACCGAGGATGTAACAGAAAGCAATTCGGGCTATGTACAAAACGATTATGACTTTCAGTTTTCCTCAAAGCTAATCAATGCACCACCTCTTACGGATAAAGTTACGGGAGAACAATTAACCCCCTTGCTTTTTACAACCAATTACGAAAAGAACGGTGCAAGTCAAGACTTTATTGATTCCGTTGCATCTATTCCGGGAGTGTCGAAGATTTTATCATACAGAGAGAATCAAAAAATGAATCTCCTTGTAAAAGAGGACTGCATTGACACTTATTTTGACGGTTCTGACGCCATGTTTGATGGTAAATATAGTATGGAAACATTTATGAGTATCAACAATTATGATCTCGTTTGGGATATATTCAATTATGAAGATGACGATGTATTGATATGTAGCGAGATTGTCGGGTACAGTCCACAAAGTTTGGAAGCCCTAAAGGAATCGGTTGTTGAGGGCGAGATTAACATAGACAAGTTAATGTCAGGAGAAGAAGTCATTCTCCGTGTCCCCGCATACAAAATAACGGAGCAGGATTTTGGCGGAATGATACTGAAAGGCATTATACCTGCGGATTATGATGATCCGGACGCAATCAATATGACACAGTTCAAAGTTGGTGATGAAATCACGATCTCCGGACTGCTCACTGATGCACCGTTGAACGGTGGAGTTGCGAAATCTGACATTTCTTTGTTTTATCGAAAGGATGTAACAGTAAAAATCGGAGCTATTATCCGTGGCACCGATGGAAAACTCGTTTCAAGCAGAGCCGGTGCAGCCTGCTCGGTTCTAACTGCAAATGAAGCGTTGGATAAGTTTGAGATCCCTGCAATGTATAGCGTGGTTAGTGTTTATACTGATGTTGACGCAAACAATACACTAATTGCGAAAGAACTGCAAGTGTTGGGGCTTGATTATCCTAATATGACATTTGAGAATTGGTCAAGTGATGTTAGAACATATAAGATCTACAA
>JAZSQQ010000019.1:0-6642 GCA_045538055.1 Acutalibacteraceae bacterium | reverse complement strand
AATATATAAATTTTTAACGTTTTATGCTATAAACAAACTTCGCCTCTCGACGTACCTTTGTACGCCTTCGGGTGCCCAAAACAAAGCTTTGCTTTGTTTTGGCTCAGTTTGTTCATTCTGCGCATTTTTTCCTATCCCCTTTAAACGGAGCTGTAAAAAACAATTTGTTTTTTACAGCTCCGTTTAAACATTACAAAATCAATCTTGCTAAGGTTATATCTATTGATAAATTCCGTCTTTTGTGTTAAAATCTGCGTTGCATATTTCTACGGAGGATACGACGATGTTTAAAAAGCTTATCGGTAATAAACAGTTTTATAAATACGTCTTCACTTTAATGATTCCGATTCTTATTCAGAACGGAATAACCAACTTTGTCAATATGCTCGATAACCTTATGGTCGGACAAGTCGGGCAGACGGAAATGATTGGTGTTTCCGTTGCGAATCAGCTCATTTTTGTTTTCAATCTCTGCATTTTCGGCGCCGTATCGGGTGCAGGAATTTTCGGTGCGCAGTTTGTCGGAAGCGGTGACACGAAGGGGCTTCGCGACACCTTCCGTTTCAAGATTCTTTTCTGCTCGGCTCTCACCGTCGGCGTTATTCTTCTCTTCTTTTTCGGCGGAGATTTTCTTATCAACCTGTATCTTAAGGGTGAAGGTACGGCAGAAGAAATTGCGGCATCGTTCAAGGCAGGTCGTAACTATCTTAACGTTATGCTTATCGGACTTCTTCCCGCTTCGCTTGTGCAGTGCTATGCGAGTACACTCCGCGAAACAGGCAAAACAATGCCTCCGATGGTTTCGGGGCTTATCGCTGTCGCTGTTAATTTAGTTTTTAACTACATCCTCATTTTCGGCCACTTCGGTGCTCCGAAGCTCGGTGTTGTCGGTGCAGCAATTGCAACCGTTTTTTCAAGATTTGTTGAACTTGCAATCGTATCATTCTGGACACACCGTCACAAAGAAGAAAACAAATTTATCGTCGGAGCATACAGAAGCTTCCGCGTGCCGATGTCGCTCGTTAAAAAGATTTCGCAGAAGGGTCTTCCGCTTATGCTCAACGAAACAATGTGGGCAGCAGGTCTTGCTTTTGTAAATCAGTGTTACTCGGGCGAAGGTCTTGCCGTTGTTGCGGCAAACAATATTGTGCAGACTTTCTTTAATGTTTTTGCCGTCGCTTTTCAGGCTGTCGGAGTTTCAATCGGTATCGTGCTCGGTCAGCTTCTGGGTGCAGGAAAAATCAAAGAGGCAAAAGAATCCTCTGTCAAGCTTATTGCTTTTTCGGTTTTCATCAGTCTTATCGTGATGGCCGCATTCTTTATCAGTGCAGAATTTATCCCCGATTTTTACAAGCTCGAGTCTGAAGTTAAAACCCTTGCAACAAGAATGATGCAGATTTGTGCCCTTGCAATTCCGTTCGATGCAATTGCGAACGCTTCATATTTCACACTTCGTTCAGGCGGTCAGGCAATTATTACAATCATTTTCGATTCGGGCTTCGTCTGGGCAACAACGGCACCGCTTGCATTCGTTCTCTGTAACTTCACTCCGCTTACAATCATTCCTATTTTCATCTGCTGTCAGGCAACGAATGCACTCAAAGCCGCACTCGGACTGTACTTTGTTGGTAAAGGAAAATGGATTAAAAAAATTGTTGCATAAATAAAAAGCAGAAACAATCCGAAAGGAATTTGTTTCTGCTTTTTTTGTGAGTTTCTGACGATATATTTTAAGTGCTGTGCCTAACGAAAACGTTTGTCAAATTCGGGTTTGTAGAGTTCTTTGATTTTGCACAATCTGACTCTGTGCTCGTAGGGACCGGCCTCCCGGACGGTCGAGGACGCCCGTCCCTACGCAGTTGACTAAAACAGGGTTCGTAGGGGCGCGCATTGCGCGTCCGATGAATCAAGCACTTTTTGCGGACGACCAATGGTCGCCCCTACAATTGTTGATTTGAAATTTGTTCAACAAACCCGAATTTGTCAGGATTTTTAAAAACGTCTTGTAGGGTGTGACGCTTGCTACACACCGTTAAATACAGCAGAATATCGGCACGTCGTAAACGTCGTGCCCTACGAAACAGATTTAATCGTGTCCGTAGAGAAGCCGTTTCAGTTCCCGTGAATTAACGCTGTTTTTTCGGGACAGGCATCCTTGCTCGACAGTTGAATTTTTTAATCAGCGGTCGATGTAAGCTTTAATAAAAAAACGCAGCAGAAAAACTGCTGCGTTTTTTTGTTTATTTACGCTTAAAAAATTTTCTTATAACTTTATCAACCGCTTTTTCAACAAAACCATGCGGCTCGTACGGAGCAGGTCCACCATTATTCATATTATACTCATTTTCCTTATCTTTCAATGAATTTATTATAGTATCGGACGAAAACCCCGTCTTAAGTTTTGCAACTTTTTTGAAGCTCGGAATAGTCCATAGTAAGACCAAAGGGATAAGTGCCAGAAGAATCCAGTAAAATCCACCTAAAACAGCAACAAACAATAGCGGAATCACCAACCACATAGCCGAAGAGATGCAGGTAAGAAAGAAAATGCTTTTTCTTTTTTGTTTCTTTGTATCTGTCGGAAGATATTGTGTTTTTAGCACGCGGACATTCTGCGAGTTCAGATAAGCCGAATAATAAACAAAAAAAGATCTGTCATCCCTTGCTTCGAGCCAATCAATTGAAATCGTTTTTATAAGCTCCGTGTCGTCTGCCTCGAGTTCAAACTCAGCATCGTAATGAACAACATTACCAAGCTGTTCCTCATCAAGAAACCCATCGAGGAGAAGAAACATAAAATCAAAAGTCATATGGTTTTTTTCCTGCGTAAAAACCTTGAGTTTGAATTTTCGGTTCACGTCAACCGTTACCAATTCACGCTGACCAAGAAAATATTCTTTTCCGTCGCACCACACTCTGATTTTTTTAAACCCCGAGTTGTTCACTAAATTTACAAGCATTCCGTCACCTCATTTTCCGAAAGCATATCGTTTAATATAATAATCAGCCAACCGTTAATACCCTACTGCCAAGCCAAAAAGAAGAATTGCGCTTGTGAGGATGATATTCATAAGCTGGAACTTCCAGCTGAATTTAACCCATTTGCTGTAGCTGACATCGGCAAGTCCGAGGCTTATGAGAAGTACGGGATTTGTCGGATAGAACACGTTTGAAAAACCGTCACCGAAAGCAAATGCAACAACGCAAAGCTGAGCAGAAAGCCCGAAAATCTGTGCCATCGGAACAATCAACGGAATGAGCATAAAAGCCTTTGCCGAGCCTGACGGAATAAAGAAATTCATTACAAGAACAATGAGATAAATGAAAAGTATTACCGCCCATTTCGGCATTGAACCTGCAATACCGACCGCCTCGTGAAGGATTGTATCAAGAACATTTGCTTCTTCAAGAGTGTACTTGATTGATGAAGCCATAAGAATCATAAGCACTGCAGGGAAGATACTTGTCACACCCTGCCAGGATGTTTTTGCAAGCTCCTTGCCTTTCATTCCCGAAACAAGGGTTGAAACAATACCTGCAATCAAAAACATTACGGCTACAATAATCATTGTGTAATCCTGCAAAGCAGGGATAAAGCCTGAGCAAAGGATTGTAAGCAATCCTGCACCGAGAATTGAAGCAAAGCAGATAAGACCTTTATCCATTTTCTTGTCTGCTTTGAAATTATCAAGTTTATTTTCCGTCGAAATCGGTTTTTCGTGCTTTTTTGCATAAAAAGTGAGAAAAGTAATTAAAAAAGCATAAATAAGAACAAACGAAACGATACGAAGCCATGCTCCGGAGAACATCGGCAAACCTGCAAGCTCCTGTGCAACACCTATAGTGAACGGATTGCACACACCCGCGGCGAAACCGCAACCTGCGGCAAGGATACTCATTCCGACACCTGTCAGCGCATTCCAACCGAGATTTATCGCAAGCGCAACAACAATCGGAACAAGCGGAACGACTTCTTCAAAAGAGCCAATCATAGAACCCATAGCCATAAAGAAAAATGTTATCACAGCCATAAGTCTGTAACGAATCCCGCCAAAACGCTTGACCATTTTGTCGAGCATATATTTCATAATTCCTGACTTGTCAAGGCTGTTGAAAATACCGCCGATTACAAGAAGGAACGCGATAACGGCAATCAACGTACTGTTGCCCTCAGCCCCGAGCACAAGGAACGGAGAAAGTGCCCACTTCCAGAAAGGAATTCCACCTTCAACGGAAGAATATCCGTTAACATCGATAATCGTGTTTCCGTTCGGGTCAAGAGCATAAGCGTACTCACCGCCCGGGATTACCATAGTAAGAATATACGTGCCGACCATAAGAGCAAAAATAACAATTATTGCAGTGATAAAGGACTTGACGTTTATGTTAAGTCCGCCTTTTTCTTTTTCAGCCATATTAAACTTCCTTCATAACATATTTGTAAAAATCAACTGCCGGAGCAAGTGATTTGATTTCGACATATTCGTTGATACCGTGAATGCTTTCTACCTGCTCGTCTTTCATAAGGAAAGGAACAAAACGAACACAGTGGTCGCTGATACGGCACATATAACGGCTGTCGCTCGCTCCCGTCATTATCCACGGTGAAGTCCTGACGCCGTCAAAAATATTTTCCACAGCCTTTTCAATCAGTCTGAACTGTTCCGAACGATAATCCGTAACACCCGAATCCATTCCCGGGTCAAGGATTTCCGTTTCAATATCGAATTTTTCCGCCAGACGTGTTATTTCTTCGATGCTTGATTTTCCGCCCTGATGAGGAGAAAATCTCATATTGCCGATTACCCACGCTTCCTGCGGAAGTACGTTTGTGCCCTCCGAGCCTGATGCCATTGTGAAAGCAACGGTTGTGCGAAGCATCGCATTACCGGGTGCAGATACCATCGGCATAACTTTTTTGAGTAACGGAGAGAACAGACGTGAATTTGCAAGAACGAATTTCAACGGGCCCGACATCGTTTCGGCAACACTTGAAAAGGTTTTGGCAACCGTGGGTGAAATTTTTGCTTCAAAAAGATTCTTTTTCTCAACAGCTGCCATAAACTGACCGAGTCGGACAAGCGGTGTATTCTTGCCGGGTGTTGATGCGTGACCGCCCGATGAACGTGCGATAAATTTCAGATCCGCACATCCTTTTTCGCCGACACCGATCATCGCATAAGTGCCCTTTGCACCGCCAATAGGCTCTTCAAGGATCATGCCGCCCTCGTCAAGTACCATATAAAAATGGATTCCGTGAAGCAGAAGCTCATGTGAAATCATATCCGCACCTGAGCCGTCACATTCTTCCGTACAGGCAGAAACGAAATATGTATCTCTCTGCGGAGTGAAGCCTTCCGCAGCGAGCTCATCAGCCGCCTGAAGCATCGCCCATAGACCGCCTTTTGTGTCAAGTGTTCCGCGACCCCAGACTCTGCCTTCGGCAATCGCACCCGAAAACGGCGGATATTTCCAATCACCCGAAGCTTCAACAACATCGTGATGATTCATAAACATTACGGGCTGTTCATCCGTACTGCCTTTCCATTTCATCATAAAGCTGCCGTCAAAATCCTCAAAGGAGCAAACAGAGAAAAGATTCGGAAACATTTCGCTCAAAATATCGTGAAAACGGTAAAATTTTGTTCTGTCCGTCTGGTTATAAGTAGAAATTGTTTCCGCCTGAATAAGCCTTGAAAGCCTCTCTGCATAGAATCTGTTTCTTTTGTCAGACATACCGCCACTCCTTTTAAGTATAATACCGGGGTATTATATCATAAAGGGAGCGTAATGTGAAGTCAATTTTCAATCTTTTCCTTTTCACCTTTCAGTTTAAGATACAATATCCACGTTGCAAAAACATCAACGCAGTAAACAAACTGAAAAACAATCAGCAGATAATACTTTTTAGAACGTTGCGGATTCTGATTAATAGCCAGAATCACGGCTGAACTTGTCATCAACCCACTCATAACAAGTAAAAGATAATCAAAAACTGCAAGTAAAATCGTAAACGGCAACGAAAAAACCGTCAATGCACAAAACGCACCAACAATAAAAATTGCAATGTACGCAGGAATATGTACAAGCTTTATTATTGCCATTGTTTTTACAAGCGCGTAAGCATCCCATTTATTTTTCAGGCTTAAAACAAAACATACCGCCGTGAGAATTCCTGTAAGAATGATAAACAACGCAACCGGAATAAACAAATTATATGCGTTGTTTCCGAACACCTGCCAAAGTTCGTCCGAGCCAACAAATAAAAGAATCAACGGTATAACCGAAAGATATGGAGTCAGGGCAAGCATAAAGAAATAAATCATACTTTTTTTGCTCATTTTTAATCACCTCTGTTTATCATTATACAGCCTTGCAGATACAAAAACAATCAACCTGAGTTTACATTAACAAAAATCTTTGTAAAGTCAGGTTGACTTTTGAATAACAGCAAGGGTTATTCAACAATTACAAACATCTCGATAAATTCGGATTTGTCGGGCAAAGGCGATGCCTTTGCAATGATATATCCGCGATGCGGATATGATGAATGATGTCGCTTCACTAATGATGTGTTTGCATCGCAAACATTAAGGGGCTGCGACGCTGAAATTATAGCACCGACTTTAGTAGAACGAGTAG
>JAZSQQ010000065.1:0-29942 GCA_045538055.1 Acutalibacteraceae bacterium | reverse complement strand
TTGGTAAGGCGTTGGTCAAGTGCCAGCTTTCTGCCGTCATTTGTTATGAGTAGCATATTGTCTTGGCTTGAATCAACCAATTTGTTACTTACCTTCTCGGCCGTCTCACCGAGTGAAGCAACAATCTCTTTCTGAATGTCCGTAGGCTTAACCGCAATATTGTGGTAGTTTGCTTTGGGTACGGGAAGATTAAGCATATCAGCCGTCTGAATATCCGCAACCTGCTTGAACATCATCATAAGCTCAGGAAGGTTGTAGAACTTGGCAAAGCGTGTCTTTGCTCTGTATCCCGTACCTTCGGGAGCAAGTTCAATAGCTGTTACAGTTTCACCAAAGGTCGATGCCCAAGAGTCGAAATGTTGCAAGTGCTTATCTTCAAGTGCATCATACTGCAGGTATCTTTGCATTGTGTAAAGCTCTACCATTGAGTTTGAAACGGGAGTACCTGTTGCAAAGATAACACCTTTGTTTCCGGTCACTTCATCAAGGTATCTGCACTTCATATAAAGGTCAGATGACTTCTGTGCCTCGGTTTGAGCTATACCGCCGACATTCCTCATTTTTGTATATAAGAAAAGGTTCTTAAAATTATGAGCTTCGTCAACAAAGAGCCTGTCAACACCGAGTTCCTCAAAGGTAACAACATCGTCTTTTCGGCTTTGGTCATTAAGCTTATCAAGTTTTGTCTGCAATGATTTCTTTGTTTTTTCAAGCTGCTTAACGGTGATTTTTTCACCTCTGTCATACTTTATCTGTGCTACACCGAGAGTAATTTCATCAATCTGTTTTTGAAGCATTTCTCGTTGTCTTTCAATACTTATAGGGATTTTCTCAAACTGTGAGTGTCCTATGATAATAGCGTCATAGTCACCCGTAGCAATACGAGCACAGAACTTTTTACGGTTCTTTGTTTCAAAGTCCTTTTTAGTTGCAACAAGAATGTTTGCTGACGGATAAAGCTGAAGGTATTCGGATGCCCACTGCTCCGTAAGGTGGTTAGGAACTACGATAAGAGATTTATTGCACAGTCCCAGCCTTTTGCTTTCCTGTGCGGCAGCAACAATTTCAAATGTTTTGCCTGCACCAACAACATGAGCGAGTAAGGAATTACCACCGTACATAATACGGGCAACTGCATTTATCTGATGAGGTCGTAAAGATATTTCAGGGTTCATACCCGAAAATGTGATATGACTGCCATCATATTCACGAGCTCGCATAGAATTGAATAAATCGTTATATATTCTTACAAGTCTTTCTCTTCGGTTCGGGTCTTTCCATATCCAATCCTGAAAGGCTTGTTTTATCATTTCCTGCTTACCCTGAGCAATAGCAGTTTCTTTTTTATTAAGAACAGGCTTTTTGTTTCCGTGTTCATCTTCAACATAGTCAAAGATACGGACATCTTTCAGATTAAGAGTATCTTCAATAATCTTGTAACCATTGATTCTGTTAGTACCGTAAGTGTTGTTAGCGACAACATTAGTACGGTCATAAGACTTGTTGGCGATAGTCCATTCTCCCGTAAGCTCGGTATATTTTACTTTAATATTCCATTGAGCATAACGAGGTGTCTGTAAAATCTCATATACAAATCTTTCAACATCTTCAGGTGGGAGCCAAGTTGCACCTAAACGAACAGAAATTTCACTTGCTGTCAAATCCTGTGGCTGAACCTTTTCAAGCATTTCCACATTGATATTATAATCATCAGGATAAAGCTCTGCTGTTCTTCTTGCAAGTTCAAGTTTCTTTCGTACATTGCCTGACAAGTATTCATCTGCAGGAAGATACCTTTCATCGTTGCTATACTCATTTGTATATTCCGGGTTAAGGAAGATTACACCTTTGAGTTCTTCAAAGAGTTCCTGTTCCGTCTTTCCTGTAAGCTCACACATAAAGTCCATATCAACCTTTGCTTTTTCACCGATTGAAACAGCGAGTGCTTCACTTGCAGTTGAAACAGATGTTACTTTAATATGAGGTTTGATTGTTCTCTTTGTAAACATATCTGCCTTACGTTTAAGCTCACCGTTTTCACCGATAATTTCAAGTGAACAAAGCAAACAATATGAACTGTCATCAGCAAATGCCAATCTGTTTGCTCTTGCATTGAGAAGTCCGTATTTCTTTGTAAAATCGTCATACAGGGTGTTTAATCTGTCCTGTGCAGAAAGAATAGCAGAATCGGGATAATCGTCCGTCTGAAGGCGTATAAGTTCACGAACACAATCACGGATTTGAATCATACCCTTAATTCTGTTTTCGGCAGTTGCAGAAACATCAACAGGGTTCATTCTGCTGTTCTGACGATAGTATATTTTATCTTCAACAACAGTAAAGCTAAAGTTTTTAACATTCGGGTCTGCAGGAACTGAATTATCTTCAACTTCTCCGATTTCCGAAATATCAAACTCTGTTATCTCTGCGTGAATATTCTGTACGGCTTCACTTAAAAGGTCAGAAAGATTTCTGTCCTCATACGGCTTACAAGTCAAGGAATGACCGAACTGTGAGGACTCCATAACCATTTCACCGAGTACCATTTCAGGGTGGTCAATAAAATACTTATTGTATTCATTACCATTCTCATCACGGTCAAGGTGTACCCAATCGGGTTCGTCATTTACAAGAGTATCTCTTTTCTGTAAGAAGAGAATATCAGATGTTACCTCTGTTCCTGCATTAGCCTTAAATGTGTTATTCGGCAAACGAATGGCGCCGAGAAGCTCGGCTCTTTGTGCGATATACTTTCTTACATTTGAGTTTCTCTTGTCCATTGTACCCGATGAAGTAATAAATGCAATAACACCACCGGGGCGAACCTTATCAAGTGTCTTTCCGAAAAAGTAATCGTGTATGAGCCAATTATTCTTGTCGTATTTCTTATCAATTACTTTGAATTGTCCGAAAGGCACATTACCTATGGCAACATCAAAGAAACTGTCAGGGAGTGATGCGTTTTCATATCCCTGAACTGTGATACCGGATTTCTGATATAACTGCTGTGCAATACGACCTGTTAAACTGTCAAGCTCAACACCGAAGAATTTACTCTTCTGCATACTGTCGGGAACCATACCGATAAAGTTACCTGTACCGCAAGACGGTTCAAGAATATTACCTTCACTGAAACCCATATTACCAAGTGCTTCATACATAGCACGGATAACCACGGGAGGTGTATAGAAAGCAGTAAGTGTGCTTTCTCTTGCTGCAGTATATTCTTCGGGAGAAAGAGTAACGATAAGCTCCTTGTATTCATCTTCCCAATTTGCTTTGCTTTCGTCAAAAGCATCTGCAAGACCACCGAAGCCAACATACTTTGAGAGTATTTCCTGTTCTTCGGGAGTTGCAAGACGGTTTTCAAATTCAAGCTCGTGCAAGAGATTGATAGCCGCCATATTATTACGGAATTTCTCTTTCGGTCCGCCAACACCTAAATTATCATCCGTTATTCTGAAATTGTGTTTTTCGCTGTCGGGAATAGTAGGATGAAGTGTTGTTACCTTCTCTTTCTTTTCTTCCCAAACTGGCGGAGTTAAAGTAGGTTCTTCTGTGCGAAGTGTCTGAATGGTTACATCAAACGGGAGTCCGCTTTCTTCTGCAGATATTTCATCAACCTTTTCTATTGAATAGCTCGGTGTGTTCTGCTGATTTATATACTCACGTACAACATTGATATTTTCCACACGGTTAATAGGATACAGTGAAGAAGTATCACGCATTGAAATCTGACCGAACACAGGGTCAATCTTTTCGATAACAAATGCTGTACCGTCAATTATGACTTCTTTTCCTATAAGGTCAGCATCGGGAATAACAGTCAGCTTGTCTTTTTCTTCTTTCAGTTCAGCTATCAACTGCTGTGCTGTTGCTTTATCTTCGGGGTCTGCTTCAGCAACAAGACCTTCCAACTCTGCAATAGCAGCATCAATGGACTGCGGGTTCTGCAAATCAAGTGCAAGCTTATCTGCCGCATCTTCTTTTGATTCACCGATTTCAAGAGTATCTCTGAACCCGTAGAAATCAAAGTTTTCATAAAAATCAACAAGTCTTTCGGACAGGGATTTTTCAAGATAAGGACTGCGGACTACCTGAAAACTCTGCAACGGCGGGTCAAGTTCAGATATAAAATCAAGAGGAACTGTATTACCGTCATTATCTGCATAAGCAACAACTGACATCGGTGTGCCGTAATAATTCTCATCCTTAATATCCTTTGCAAACTGATATTCGCTTGTATATTCTATACTTTCACGAACTGTGCCGTCTGTATGAAGATAATCAATTCTGCCTACGAGTCTGGACTCAACCGGGTCTTCCTTGTTAGTGGAAATAAGGGAAAAGGTTTTCCTTTCGCCGTTTTCGAAGGCAGAAACAGTAACATCAAAACCTCTGTCAGTAAGCATATCAAGATACGTTTCAAGTCTGTGTTTCGGAACACCGCACATATCTACTCTTGTATTACCGTAAACCGTTCTTTCGGTAAGGTGAATATCAAGAGCCTTTGCTATCTGTTTAGCATCTTCTCCGTATGCTTCAAAGAAATCTCCCACCTGATAAAGCGCAAAAGAAGAAGGATTATCGTGCTTTATATCATTGTAAGCATCCCAATAGGTGTCACGGCCGTTTTCAGTATTCGCAGGAGCATCTCTTTCAATAGTCTTTGCTTCATCAATAAGAGCCTGCATAGTTTCCTTTGTGCAGTCAGTCAGGTCAACAGCGGAATGGAAAAACGCATAATCTTCCTTGTATTCTTTTGTACCGTAATCGGAAAGTGTCTGGTGGGCAACAGAACCGAGATAATCAAAGAACTCTTTTTCATCGGGATGAAGCTCTGCAGCCTTTAAAATATCCTCATAAGAGATAAGGTTATTTACAAACTGTCCTTTACCGTCATTGCCGTCAGGATTGTAATATACCCACTCAACAATGTTACTGCCATCGTTTATAAAGAAAGCATCCGTATAGTTTGCATCCAATGTTTCGGATATCTCTACTGTTGGTGCTGGGTATCTGTCAACTACACCCTTGTCAACCTCCATAATAACAATACCAATGTTATTGTTATCGGTAAGCTCTTTCTGACAATAGCTGAGATTAAATTCGAGAACCTGACAACAAGGTGTGAAAACATTACCGTAAAAGTTCTTTCCCGGTGACGTATAATGTGTATGCTTTGCAAGAGTTTCAGCATCCTTACCGAAAGCAAAATAAAATCCGCTTGTATGCAGAAGAATAACCCTGTCCGGGTTTTCACTTTTCACTTGCTCATATTGAAGCAGAAAATCGGGTTTATCGCTTTCATCAACCTCTGTTTCGGATTCATCAACAATAGATCTTTCAACCTCAAATTCAACTCTCAGATGATTGTTGGCAGGATTTTCTTTTACCTTTTTCTCAAAATCAGCCTTAGAAAATTCCTTGTTGAACAAGGGGTATTGGCTGTCATTAAGAATAACAGGATCTGCAAGAGAAAGAATGGTATATTCATCTGCACCAATATACACCGTATCACCGAGGTTATATTCAAATCTGTATTCCTTCGGTGGCCCCTGCTTTTCAGGAGCATCGCGGATGAACTGCTGAATCTCACTTGTTCTTTTTCGTTCAGCTTCTTTTACGAGAGTAGCTTCAAGCCACTGAGGATACATTTCTTTTTCTTTCGGGCTCAGATATCTGTCGAGCCTTATGAGTTCGGATATACGCTTTTCAACATAATTCCACTTCAAAAGGTTTCTTCTTTTCGGCTCACTGTAATGGTCGTAAATTTCAATACCTTTAGCATCGTGACTATCCCAAAAGCCTGTGCCGGGAATAGCACTTGTTCCTCCACCCGTTCCGTATTCATTTTTAAGAAACTTGATGTTCTCTTCTTTTGAAAGACTTTCGGTAAAATGACGGTAAATACGCATTTTACCTTCACTGAAATTACTTCCTGCTCCGAGTACATAGTCAATGGCAGCCTGCGGCAGCGGAAGAAAAGCATCATCTTTTGTCTTTGAACCAATAAACTCCTGCTGAGCTTCCATACCGGGTAAGAGTAAAGCCTGCGGTTCAGTCCACTGTTCCATAAGGATAAGACCGAACACAGACTGTTCAATCTGAAACCATTTTTCCCAAGCTTCACGAAGTTCAGTTCCGTCATCACGCCATAATCTTATGGCATCGGAATACGCTTCAAAACCTGCTTTTACACCGTTTGAAAGTGTTGTTTCATAAGGTATTGAATTAAAGAAAGACTTAATAAAATCGCTACGTTCCTGTTTGTCTGAATGACTTTCATAGAACATAGCGATTTCTTCTGTATGCGGAGTTAAAAAAGACCTTATTAACTCACTTTTTTGTTTCTCTTGGTGGAAATATTCGACACCGTTCCAACGGGCATCGAAGTCGTGTCCGCTTAACTGTAAATCAGTTCCTTCAGTACTGTTTCCTCGACTGTCATCCTGATGTTGTTCATCAAGCCTACCCACTTCATCGGATCCGATGCTTTGAGTTCCTCCGTCACTCCCCAAGATTTCATCAGCTGTCCGGTCAGCTGCTCCGTCATCTGTAAGGCTTCGGTTTCCGTCTGTTTGACTGTTCGCATCAGTTCGCCCTTCGCTATCAGCTGAGTGAAATAGACCTTCCTGTGTTCCATCAGGAATTTCTTCCTCATCATACCGTACTTCCCAAGTGTAACGTTCTCCTCGGGAGGCAATATCAGATTTGGAATCTGATAATCCCCTACCTGTCTGTAACTCATCTGTGACATTTTCATTTCTCCTTTCGGTTGCTGTTATTTCGTTTGCAACCTCATCATACTCGGTTTCGTTCCGTTTGTCGAATGTGCGATTCTGTTTTTTCTCAAGTTTCTGAATATTTTTTACCGTACTCTCGATTTCACGAAGACCCATTTCCGCAATATCACTTACTGCTACGCCCATTGCAATAACTGTTGACGGAGTGTTGAAATTAAACAGGTCTTTAAAATCTTCACGGTCATAAAATTCATCTGCCTTGATACCACACCTTGTCATCATCATATATCCGATGCTTGAAGCAAGAGTGTTCTTTAAAACAACCGAAATATTATCTTCATCAAGCTCTTCGAGGAAACTGCCGTCTGCACTGTCTTTCAAGGTTGAGATATAGTCAATGGCATTATCTTCAGCCATATTTCTCGCAGTATCGTCAATTACACTTTCAAGACCTCCCTCGGCTGTATCACCGAAAGCATTGGTCAAAGCTTCGGCAATTTCACTGTGATAACGGTCTTTTACTTCCCATCGTGGAACCTCATAACCGTAAAATGAATTTGTATCCGAAACATCAAAAACATATCGTAATCTCTGATAATCACCTGAGTAATCAAACAATGCAATACCCGATGCACCTCGATTGACCCAACGGTTCATTTTATCATTCCAAAAACCTATCTCTGCACAGGCCGTTGCATCAGGTCTTTGGCTGTAAATCAAAATCTGTTCGTGGAAGTTATACTTAAAGTTATTGGATGCAGTTCTGAGAAATGATGTCCACTTATCATAACCGTCCGTCACCTTGCTCACTTCATCATCGAACATAGCAGTGATAACCTGTAATTTACTCGCCATCAGCTTTCACCTCACTGTTTGATTTAGCCTTTCTCGGCGGCTTTTCTGTGCTTTTAATCTCAACAGTGTCGGTTATTTCTGCGGTAAGAAAGGAAAATACTTTGTTTTCTTTCACACATTCCTGAATTTGATGAATGAGAGAAATATCATCAAAGGATATATCTTTCATACTCAATGCCTCTGTCGGTGTGAGGTTTTTTATCTGTTCTTCCGTAGTGATTCCATGCAAAGCAAGCTTTTCAATCATTTCAAACTTGAATTGTATCTTACTCGTTTTTGCTCTTTTTGGCATTGCCCTTCTCCTTTCTTTCGTAAAATTCTTTGTATACTTTTTTCCAACAGATATTACACACATATCCGTCCCTGAATCTGCATCTTTTGCAACCTAATTTTCTTTCATTAACCTTCATTGCTGACGATGACTCTCATCGTGCTTCACCTCGCATATGATGATTCTGCTGAATTAACTTACCGTTTTCATCATAGCTTTTAGGGTCAGCTCCCTGTACGTGCCAGCCGAACATAGAACCTGCAAGCATTGCTTCTGCCTGTGCCTTGGTAACACCCATTTCGGAATTGTGACCGTCAGCGAGTTTTCTGTTCTTTTCCGGATCTCTTTCACCGGTATTAGCTTCGGTATAACCGGATTCGCCCTTTGTGATGATTATTAGACTGCCGTCAGTCGGGTGTACATTGTATGCTCTTTCGGGAAGTGATGAACGAAGCGGAATGACCTTGCTTCCGTTATTCTTCATCAGCTCCGCAAACTCGCAGATATGGTAGAGTCTGTCACCAACCTCTGTATGGTAATCGTCTATATATCTGCAGCTCTTATCATACTTTTCGCCATTAGAATGGATGATCCTTATTTTGTCTCCGTCAGGAATTGTAAACACAGGTTTATATGAAGGGGTTATGAATCTTATGCCCTTGCTTGCGGCAATAAGATGTGCATCAAGATACTGCTTTACAAAGCAATAACAGTAAAGATTATACTGACCGATTTTCGGATTGAGTCTTAACAGATATGTGTAATTTTCAGTGTTTATTGTTACTCCGTAATACTCATTATCCATACCGCTGTACTGCTTTGCTTTTCTTTTGCAATACTCAGCAAGTTTGGTTCTGTCGCCAAGTATTCTGCCGTACTTTTCATCAAGACGAAGGGCATTGATTAAGTCATCAAATTCCTTCTTGAACTCGTCTGTTTTAAAGAATGTGCAGGTATCATTCCATGTTGAAAAGAACTCAGTTCCGCTCGCTCCGAGATCTGCACGGAGATAACCTATACATCCTGTCTGCTGATATAACTGATTGCTCTGTTTGAATGTGTATTTTTCAAGGTTTTCTGTAATGGGATTAATAAATAACTCTGTCATCTTGCATCATTTTCCTTTCTTCTTGTGGCTCGTTCTCTCTGAACTGCCTCCAGTCTTTCTTTTGCCCAATCAGGGAGTTTGTCTTTTTCAATAACACCGAGAATGTCTCTGCGTTCATATCTTGACTCTTTACCGCTGTAAAGATTAGTACAGAAGCAGGCTGAACCTCTTGAATGCGGCACACAGCCAAAACCACCCGTACAAAGCTGCAACTGCATTGTCGCAATCTGATATTCGGGTTTAAAAACATCGGCTCTGATTACTACAACCTTGTTTTTGATAGAATCTTCTGTGCTGATAACTGTGCATCCGTCAGCATAAATAGGTGTAGTATCAACCTCAATTTTTGAGATTTCATCCATTACACGTTCAGCTTCATTTTTGATTCTCTCTGCAAATATCTTTGCAATTTCGGCAAAGTCATTTTCGACAAGTGCGTTTACATATCTCTCAAAGATTACGTTGTTTTCGTAATCAGCAACGACAAACCTTTCTTCGGGAGATGCATTTTTATCTTCGCCGATTATGATTTCTTTCTTGCCGATTTCAAATGAATGGGTTACTTCATAAGCACCCGCCATACGCTTTTTATCATTCAATATCACCATCTCCTTTTATTACGGTTCTGCCGTATTCCGTGAGTGTGTAATGATTTGTGCTGTCAAAGCGTTTCTTTTTAATCTGTTCTACAACAACGATGTCTGCATTTTTGAGTTTTCTGACTGCGTGTCTTACTGCAAAAACACCCATAAAGGGAAAAACACCCGTTATTGATTTCTGCGAAAGCCTTACCCAACGGCAACCGTTTTCTTCTACTGTAAATCTGCAAGATTCAAGACAGTAGTTGATATATCCTGCAATAAGAGCAGCATTGATACCGTGTTTTGTGGCTAACACATTACTGTAGTTACATATCATTTTGTAATTCTCCTAATAAAAACATAAGGGTGACAAAATGCCACCCTTAAACATATTTATCTGCCTACATACCAATCGTCATAAGCAGAGTATTGGATATTGATTGTGTTTGACTTATACTCCTGATGTATCATACCTGCAGGTGTCCATAAATCACTGAGCTTTGCCCTTACGGTATAGCTTCCGTCAGGATACCACAGAGGAGTGAAATGAACATTGCCGTAATTTCCGTTACTCGGGAATATCCATTTACCGCCCGAAAGAGTCAGAGTAGAAACTGTACCCGTTGTCACAGCATAACCGTATTCAGGAAAATATGATTCTGCATACTGCGGAAGAGTATACGATGAACTTGGTGCTGCAGGGAAACCGCCCTTTGCTGAATCAGTACCGTTATCAAGAGCTAACCTGATACCGTAACCCGAATTCATATACCATACACTGCCGTTCTTGGTCGCTGTCTGTAAATTCGACGGTGTTATGGTCATTGCATTTTTTATATGACCGATACAATAATCCGTCTTAATATACTTACCGCCGGAATAAGTGTATTCCCACCAAGTTGATATTGTTCCCTGAACACCTGTATTCTCGGGAATTGTAAATCCTGCAGGAGCTTTCTTTTCAAACTGTGTGTCGGGAGTAATCACCTTTGCATACGGTGTTGTCGAATAGGTTGCAGAAACCTTGTTGTACGAAACACCGTCATCAACGATTTCGCCTGTAATTCTGACATTTGCACCGTTCAGTCCTGTCGGAACTTTCCATTTGAAATACAGCAGATTATGAAGGTTGCCGGGTACAACAACTTTTGCTTTCGTATAAGAGTGTATGAGTGTTGAACCCTTATACACACAGAACTTTACTGAAACATCTTCTGTCGGTGTATAGTTATCGGAATAACTGTTTTTAAGCCAGAAACTTGTAATAACCTCAGTGTTTTCTCTGTAATCGGCATTCTGTGCAATAGGTTCAAGAGTCAGCGGATGCTTTACTTGGCACACAAGTGTCAAAGCGTTATTTGTTCTGTCCGATTCATATTCCGTGTTATATATACCCATACCTTCAAGATACACACCGCCCCATATACTTACTGTTCTTGTATTCGGTACTGTAAAGGTGTATCCGTCTACAACAATCGTTGACTTTGCGGCTATGGCATAAACACCGTTCAGTTTAGTTTTATCATTTTTAAAGCCTTCGACATAGACCTTAACATCAGTATTATTCTTATATGTGTATCTTACAAGAACACTCTGTCCGACAGTAAGATTGTTCGGGTCAAGCGTTGCCTTGGTTGATGAATCAAGAAGCGTTATCTTTGTCAGAGCTACATCCGATTTTACTACGGGTAAATCATACCAAGTTTCTTCCAGGGTATGTGTCTTATCACTTGACCACCAAGTCTGAAGCTTGAATCTTAACTTGTTCTGTGAATTCTTCGGAACCGCATATTTGCCTAACGCACTGTTGATTGTAACGGGAGAAGTTTTTGAAATACTTGCTTTATTTCTTACAGCATCGTATCCGTCATTTATTGTATAAACAGGTGTCCATTTTGAACCTGGATAATTGTGCATTGAACCTCTGAGATATTCACTTGCTGTCCATGTGTTATCGGCTGTGTAGTTATATGAAAGCTTAATTCGCTGTCCTGAATACAGCTTACCGCCTGAACCTGCACTTCCGTTATATGCAACAATATTACCTTCATATCCTGTTGCACTGACCTGAGTTCTGTGAACTACGGGTTTTATCGGGATATAGAAGGTCTTGACTGTTCCGCTTTTAAGAACGTTACCCGATGCATCGATCCAGTCTGTTTTCGCTTGGATTTCAAAGTATTTTGTTCCTGCCGTAATCGTCTTATAACTGCCCGTAAACTGAACCGGAAACCACTGTGAAGAAGAGCTTGAACTGCTGAGTGTTACATCTCTTGTTGTCCATGAACCGCCGACGTATCTTACATACTGTCTTGCTCGGATGCTCTCTGTTTCGGCAGGGAAATAGATGTTATACCATACCGTATCACCTATTGTCGGATAATCTGTCTTATACACATAATCATCAAAGACATTACCCTTTGTTATTCCGAACAGAGTTGTCTTATTGCTTTTCGTACCGCTGTAAACATCGCATTCCTGTACTTCAAGTTTGAAAAAGTTTTCCCACTGAGCATAAAGCGTGATTACTGCACCGTCAGTTGACATCAGATTATTGACATACTGTCGGTCATCATAATCTGTTCCGGTACCGTCCTTCTTTGTGTTCCATCCCAAAAACTCATACGAGGTTTTTGTAAATCCGTTGGCATTAAGATTCTTACCGACACCGTAAACCATTGTCATCGAGCCGGTAGAACCGCCCGTGTTACCGTTTCCGTCAAACTTGATCGTATAAGTTATTTCAGATGAAGCCGAAGGGTCTGTCTGATTGTATGCGATACCTGCACCGTAGCCTTTGGAAAGAATGGTGTCAAAGGTAGCCTTTGTTGAGCTGCCGATTGTACTTGCTGATGTCCATAAGCCCTGTCCGTCAGGCGTAAACAGCTTGTTTGGCCATATTCGGTTTGTATAATTGGCAATGAAACCCCATGTTGATGACGTTCCGTTGCTCGTTCCGCCATTACTTGAACCGCCCAACACACTTCGTCCGCAATATGCAATTTCAGATGCGGTCAACGCCTGATATTCACCTGCAAGGCAAACATCAAACAATGGTTCAATTATAACCTTATCACCGTAATTCATATTACTTACACTACCAACACCGAGTTTTGTGAGAACCTTATTTATATTCGTTTCATAGGTCTGCCAAGTTTCAACACCGCTCGGGTTCGGAAGAACTGTTAAAAAGTCCATTGCAGTTTCTTTGTAACAGTTCGTCTGATTGTATGTTGTTGTCAGCTTGGCATTCTTGTTTGCAATAATCTGCTTTTTGTTATACTTTGTTGAAAATTTTGCTGATGATGAATAGGCAAGGTCACCGTTAGATGTGTTACGGTAAACATCAATGACCTTTGTAACCTTCATATTACCTGCCGAATCAACAACAGAAAAACGATAACCGACTACACACTGAGAATCATTGGTAGAGCGTATAACATATCCGGTATTACTTCCGTTTACCGCACTTGTACTGCCTCCTGCTGAGTCACCGTCCCAAGACAATGCCCATGAAGAACAGGGAATAACAGAAAGAAAAGTGCAGACAATCAGAAGAATTGAAATTACCTTTTTAATATCTATCATCTTCCTTTCAAAAAATAGAGGCTCGACTTTTAAGCCGAGCCTTTCATAATATTATTTGTTAATGTGAATGACAGGTTTTACCTTTTACTGATTTACCGCATTCGGGACACTTGGTGTCAACTGTGAATCTTACACAGGTGTTACCTGAACCCGTACCTACCTTCTTGCCGCATTCCTGACAGTATTCACAAGGGTCATTCTTCTCGGAATACCTCTCACATTTGGTAGGGTCATAACACGCATTTCCCCACTCGTCATAAGTGTAAAATGATTTACAGGAATGAGAACCGCAGTGTGGGCAACCCTTGTTTTCAAGCTGTACGATAAAATTATGGGTTTCTTTGCTGTCACAATGATGTCCCTTTTTACCGCAACTGTATTCTTTAACACTGTCGTTGCCGTTACCGATTATCTCGTGATTTGACCCCGGCTTCACGGGTTCAGCAGGTTTAACATTATTCACCTGCTGCTGTGAGGGTTTCGGGGATGTAGGTTTTGTTGTTTCGGGTTCTTTGAGCTGAATAACCTCGATGCCTTTTTCGGTTGTGAGTTCTATGTCTTCAGTTTCCGAAATAATGTTGTCATCAATGATAAGACCATCGATGTTTTCACCTGTTTCGGTTGTAGGCACAGTTGTTGTCTGCTCCGCATCATCTCCTGATGTTCTACCCACCGCTACGGCAATAATAATTGCTACCGCAACAATGCCGATAATAAGAGCAAAAATCATTTTGTTTTTTTTGAGTTTCTTCATTTTAGTTTCCTCCTACACTTTAGAATTTTTCGGTTAATACAGATGTTACCTCTAAGGGTATATTTACAGCCGGGATCTCATTTCCTGCAAACCATATCGGGATTGAAAGCGTGTAATTTACAACAAGCTCAAGCTCGTTTTCCTCTCGGAAGCTGAGGGTAGGTTCGGTTATGTGAAACAGCTCTTGTCCGTCTGTATCTATACTATACAGCATTCCGTTTTCTGTTTCCAATGTGCAAAATGAGATAAGCTCATTACGAAATTCATCCGCATCAATAACCTCGGTATAATCATTACCCTGTTTGATACTGTTATATATTTCTGTTGAGTTCTGAGTCACAAAGCTATCAAGAACAACCTTTGTGTTTTCTCTCATCATCTCTACCTTGGATATAGAAGCTGAATAGGTGAAAATCATTGCAAATATCATTGCGAATATTAAAACAAAAACACAAGGAACAATATATCCCTCTGCTTTAGTTGATTTAATTTTCTTCATTTTCCACACCTACTTCCAATACTTTTCCGAAATACCTGACCTGTGACTTGTAACGGTTACGGGTATTCTGAACATACCGAGTCCCTGCACATAAGTCTGTACAGACACATAAACATCCATCTTATCTCCGAGCTGAACTCTTTTGTAGGTGGCGTTGAAATATTCCTCTGCATCAGTTGTTACATTGAAATCAAAAAACTGATCCTGTAACCCTTCGACCCTTTCATCAAACTCATTATCAAAACAACCGTTGAATGTGGCTGTTTCAATTAACTGACCTGATATTTCATCGAGATCCTGTTTAAGAGTCATAAACTGAAAGATATTGAGAACTACGACAACTACCATCATCATAGCGAAAATGCCGACTACAACATCTATATAACCTTCACCTTTTTTTGAAGTAATAATCTTTTTCATTTTCCACCTCCGTTAGCCAAAGAGAACACCGATAGATGAAACTATCTGAACAAGAATCACTACAACATAAATGAGCATAAAACAGAAAAGAAGACACATCGAAAGTCTCTTGACTTTCTTCGGTATCTTCTCAGCTTCAAGTTTTAAATGTTGTCTTTGAAAATCTGCAAATTTCATTGAAAGCGAATTCCAATAAGCAGTATTGACATCACCTCTGTTGATAGAGATAAGTCCTCTGCAGACGTCACTCATAAGGGGTGAACCTACTCTTGCTTCAAGTCTTGTAATTGCAACCTCAGTATTGCCCGAGTGCATATCTGCAGCAGTAATATCAAGCTCGTGTTTGAGTTCGGGTCCTGCATTTTTAGCAAAGGACTCAATCATTTCAATAACATCTTTACTGTGCATAAGTGATTTTTCAATCTTGAACACAAATCTCGGAAGCTCATATTCTATTCTCGCTCTCTTTTTCTTGATGCGGTTGGATATACCCTTCATATTCATTCGGTACAGAATGAAAGCAAGGAATATAATCACGGGAGAAAGAATCGGGAAAATAAAGAGAACAGGAATTGCGAATATACCGATAATGAGTGATTTTACAATGGCATTAGCCATAAACATTTCAGGTGTAATATCCATCTGTGCAGTTCTCAAGTCAGACTCCAACTGACCTTTTTTGTATTCATTAAGTCTGAGTTTCCTTGCAATAAATGAAGCAAAGGATGAAAGCCATACATCAATACTGCTTGTTTTCTCCTTTTGCTGTTTTGCAAGGTTGTTGACTGCCTTTGATGTTCTCATATACGGAATACGGAAACGGTCTGCAAGTATCATAAACAAGCCGATTCCTATAAGAACACCGACACATATTTTCATTATCATCAGACCGCCTCCTTATCTTTTGTATTCTACGGGTTTTGTGAACTTGAGCATAAAGAAATATGTCACAACTATCACAATACCGCACACACCGAGTACGACCTTACCGGGTGTTTCAAATATGAGTGTATGAAACCAATCTTTATTAAGAACATAAAGAAGTGGGATGTTACCTACTACAAGACCGACCATTGTGTAGTATTCAGTCCTTACTGCTGACATCATTGTGTTAAGCTCATTATTAACGATACGCACATCGGTGAGCTTTGAAACAATCGGCTGCAGGGTATCTTTCATCTCCTGATTATCCTGACACTGTATAAGGGTATCAACCCATTCGCGGAAGATTTCATCATCTACTTTCCCTTTAAGTTTATACAACGCCTGTTTAACACTTGAAGATATTGCTAAAGCATCACCGACAAAAGCCGTAAAGCTTTCTTTAAGCGGTGGCTTGATATACGGTAAATTCTCCTGAACAGCCGATATGATATTACCGTCTCTTGAATACGATGTGGTAATAATAGAAAGTGCGGTTTCAAGCTCTTCCTTAGTCTGCCTTTCATATATAGAGATGATATTACGCACATAGATGAATGGTATCATAGCAAAAGCTACTGAAAAAGCCGGGATAAGGAATACGTTATCAATAATAACTGCAACAACAGCACCCACAGCAAAGAGAACTAACGCAGAGGAACATACCAATGCGAATTTACCTTCTTTACCGCAAGATGCCAGTGCTGATTGCAGATATTCAAGCTTTGCACCAAGACCCTTTCTGTTCTTTCCTGCTCTGAGTGCTCTAGCTCTGTCACGAAGATTAGGTTTCTTTGATATAACGGAACTTATATCCTGTGAAATCTGCTCCGGTGTCAGATTCAGAAAACATACGATTGCTATAATAAGGAACAGTGAAGCAATCATCGGGAGTATCATTTATAATCCGCTCCCTTCTTTAAAAACTTTTTTAATTCCTCCTGCGGTACACCGAACTGCAGGAGCTTTCTTTTAAGACTTTCTGACATTATTTCAGGCTGTTCAAAATAGCCTTCCGTAACATATCTGCCGTCTACGATTTCATTTTTGGTGATATTGAATCTGAAAAGAGTGTGATAGGCCCTATCACCGTTGGGAAGTATCTCACACTCGGAAATGTCCATTATCTTTCTTTCGTTGTTTTCAAGTTTATGCGTATATACAACTATGGGAAATGCCTGTCCTGCCTGCATAAGAGAAGTTTTAAAATCGATGGGGAAACGCTTCTGGCAAAGAAGTGCGATTCGCATATGTGCTGAATCAGCCGCAAATGCGTGAACTGTTGATACAACCGTATGACCTGTAAGGCTTGCTTCAACTGCCGAATAACATTCAACATCTCGCATTTCACCGACGCATACAATATCGGGATTGAAACGTAGTGAAGCCACAACAAGGTCTTCCTGAGTTATATCAAACGCAGGGTTATCGGAAGGACGTGAAAGAGTATGGACTACGTTATTTACTACTCTGCCCTTTTTCTTTCGGACAAGGGAAAGTTCTCTCGAACCTGTTTCAATGGTGAACACTCGCTTACCGTCAGGAATTGTGGTAAGCAGTGCATTTAGAAGTGTTGTTTTACCGGAACTGGTAGCACCTGCTACAACCATAGATACACCGTAACGCATACACATACAAAGGAAATCCATCATCTTTTCGGTTGCATTGCCGGAGGATATAATCTGCTCATTATTAACTCTTGACGGATGCAAAAGTCGTATTGAAACACTGACACCCACTTCATTGTCAACAATAGGTTCTTTGAGTGCCGTAATACGGGTATTATTAGGCAAATGTCCCTGCGACATAGGTGTGGAGTTGTCGATAATCATACCTGAATGATGAAGCAAACGCTTAACAATATCAACTGCATGAGATGGGGAACGGAAATGTTCTCTTGCTTTTACTGTTCTGCCTGAAGTATAGGTAACGGCAATATCATTCCAGGCATTGATATTAATTTCTTCAATATTATCTCTGCCGAGATATTTAGTAAGAATGGAGTATTCAGCCATTTCTGAATAGAGTTTGTCTACCAATTGACTCTGTGAAATTCCTTCAACATAATAGCCGCCGGCAATAAGATAGTTTTCTATATATTTCCTAAGCTGTGGCAATTTGCTTGAATCAGACAGTGCCGCCGCATAACGAGAAGAGATATGTTCCTGAATCATTGAAAGCAGCTCTACGAAATCAATTTTCTTTTGCATTATTTAAACTCCGTTCAAATAGTTTTCTTTTACGGATTTTCACCGCTTACCGTTTCGCAGCCATCTTCCGCGATTTCGGAATTTTCAGGCTTAGTATCAACAGCAAACAAACTCTTCTGAATTCTTTCGCTACCCGTATTGCTGGATTCTTCAGTCTCTACAGGAGTTACTGTATCTTTTTTGTCAGGGATACAATAATTCTCCTTGATTACCATAGCAATAAGTGTTGACAACGATGTAGCAACAGCTACTGCTGCAAAAAGTTTAACAACCTTTTTCATTAGGATCATCCTTTCTTTTACATAATTTTATTAATGATATCTGATATTTCTTTGCGGTACTTCTTGTCTTTTGCTCTTTCATAAAGCAAACCGTCGAGATGCTGACTTCTTATCTGCTTACTGAACGGCAGAATGTGTGAGATGTTTTTAACATGGGTTTTGACATCGTCAATGGGTGAAAACAATTCATTTTCATTAACATTGAGAACTCTTATAGCTCTGTGTGCATGGTCTCCCAAGACAATTTCATTGGATGCAAGATACACCATACTTTTAAGGTCGGGAGAAAGTACCATAACTACACTATCTGCCCTGCCTAAAGCATACTGTGAAATGAGGTCTCTTTCTTCATCTGTGCAATCGACAAAAACATAACCTGCCATTTTATTGAGCACATCAAAAAGATTTTGCACCTTATCGTCTGTCAGTTCGGGATAACTGAACTTGTTCTCACCTGATTTGAAGCCGAGACAACCAAAGTTCTGCATTGCTTTAACGGTTACAAGATGATTAAGGATATCTTCTTCATAAACATCTGTCTTATTGAGCATATTACCGAGAGAAAAAAGACTATCAGGTGTATAGTTAGGGAAAAGTACACCTAGGGCTGGAACCTTCAGTGAAGGTGAAATATATATTACTCCTCCGCTTGATGTTGCACAGTAAAGCTCCTGTGCAAGTTTGAGAGTAACGGTTGTTTTACCGCTGCCGGGTGAACCGATCACAGCAATGATTTTAGCCATTCTTATCACCCTCACTTGCATTCTTTTTTATAAAGAAATCATCCTGAGCTTTAAGAAACTTGTTTGCTGTAGCCTCATCCCCTCTGTACACAAGAGCAACGTGCATTACGGCACTTTCCTCATAATTAGCAAGGATCTTAGCCTGTTCAACGGACACAAGCACCGTTATTGTTGTGGGAAGCTCAAAACTTCCGTCTTCATTCTCCACTACATCGTTTTCATCAATACCGCCTGATGTTGTTGTAGTGATTACCTTGACATATTTAAGAGCTGCAGGGACTTCGGTTTTATCGTCTTTATCGGTTACATAAATACTTACAACGTCACCGTTTTTGAGCTTACCTGAAAGACCTCCTGCAAAAGAGTTTATTGTAATACTCATAGCGACCTTATCGCCTTTGAGAGATGCCAATACATCATTCGATGTATTCGCGTTATCTGTTATTTTGCTTTCGGTTGCAAAATCACCTTTGAAAATATCTGCTGTCGCATACTTACCGACAACCTTTTTCTTGTCTTTGAGCTCCTTTTCGGGAAGTGCTGAATCAGAGATTTTAACAAGTTCAACATCTGTTTCTTTAATCTCTGTTCCGTGAGACACATCGGTTACAAAGCGGACTACCTCTGTTTTCTTGTCAGAGATATTATTCACAAGCGGTGATACAAGGAATGTTACCGCTACCGCAAGTACAATACAGACAATGCCTATCACTGTTCTGTTTTTCATTTGTTTTCAACTCCTTCGTTACAAAAATCACGTGCGATTACTTCGGGAGGTGAAGTAACAAAAGTTATAAAGGTTCTGTCAAAATCTTCCCTTAATACTACAAGCTCTCTACCGTCTGAGTATATGAGCTTTACTTTGTTCTCATCTATATTCTCCCAATTGACGAGAGAAACGGGTTCCTTATTCATACCTATACCTCCTTAGCAGAAATACATCAGCATGAAGCCAATGCTTAAATACGGAACAAGCGGGAATGCTTTACCTTTTGTCTTGGATTTGTGATTGAAATACATATTGCAGATTATCGCAAGGAAAAGACCGATAATAAGACCGGCTATACTTTTTGAAAATCCAAGCAGGAAGGAACAAGCGGCAGACAGTTTAACATCTGCACCTCCAAGTCTGTTTTTGCTTACCGCAGCACAGATCAATAACATTCCGCCTATTGTAAGACCGCTTAAAATCATCTTCGGAACCTCTGAAGATACTACTCCTATAAATCCTGTAACGAATATCAGAACCGAAACAAAATCTTTTACTTCATGTGTCTGAATATCCAATACTGAAGCATAAAGAAGAATCAGCATAAAAATTATTCCCTTAACAAGCTCCATTGACCAACCGAAAGCAATTTGCATACTTGACACAAGAATAATGCTGATACAATGATATATTGGGATTTTTTTGTTTTCTTTCTGAAAACCGGGAGTTTTACTTATAATGAGCTTTGTTATTTTGTGTATTGTAAGATAAAAAAGAAAAACACAAACAAACCTTAATACAGTTGTAAAGATACCTTCGTAATTCAGCTCTGTTAATCTTTCAATGGGGATGGGTCTTATCGGCCCTATTGGTTGTATAAATCTTGTCATATTATCAGTCCCTCATAAATGTGGGCGAAACAGTTACCTGCTCCGCCCATAAAATTTATATTTAACCTGCGTATTCAAACAACTTATATACTCTATCTCCGACTGTCGGTCCGATTACGTCATTAAACAGTGAATAAAGAAGTGTGAGAAGCAAAGCACCGAGAACAACTGCGATGAGAACCTTTACACCCGTATCAACATAGCCTTCCGCTGAACTTGCACCGAGTACAGTTCTGAATCTGCCGAACAGCTTATTGCATACTTTCTTGCAAAAAGTCTGTACAAGACAGATAATGCTGATGATAAGGGTTTTAATAAAGTGAATCAACTTAATCATGGTTTATCTCCTTTAACCTGCATAATTGAACAGTTCAATGACCTTTGCCTTTACATTCGGCATAATTGTGTCGTTAAAAAGTGCATAAAGAAGTGCGAGCAGAAGGGCACCGAGCACAACTGCGATAAGCACCTTAACGCCTGTATCTACATACGCTTCTGCTGCTGTACCGCCGAGAACTGCACGAAATCTTACATTGAGCATCGATTCAACTGTGGCAAAGAAAAGCTTGACTTTGCTTACAATATTCTGCACCTTGTTCTGTGCCTTACTTACAAGATTCTTTACCTTTGACTTAAACTTATTAAACATAAAATTACCTCTTTCTTTCATAAAAATATTGAGCATCTGTGTTTTTCAGATGCTCTTTGTGATTGTTGATATTAACTTGTGTTAGCCTGCGTAGTTAAAAAGTTCCTGAACCTTTGAGACTACGTTCGGCATGATTGTGTTGTTGAAGAGTGCATAAAGAAGTGAAAGAACAAGCGCACCGAGAACAACTGCGATAAGCACCTTAACGCCTGTATCTACATACGCTTCACCGACTGTACTTTCGACAATAGCATATGCCCTCTCAATAACACGGGCTGCACGGCGTTCCTTTGCCTTCTGAATCTTCTTCTGAATAAATGATTTAGTTTTATCAAACATATTTTTTACCTCCAAAATTTTTAAATATTTTCATTGATGTTGTTGATTTCCTGCTCAAATGCATCAAAAAGAGCTTCTTCAAGTTCTTTTCGAGCCTGAGAAGTAATGGGACGGCAAACAGGTCTTGTAACATTCTCGCCCTGCTTTGTTGTGAAACTTGTCATAGGCATAGACATGTGTCTGCCGTTTTCGTTTTCGACAATTCTTACACCGCAAATTACAACGGCATCATCGATAACAATATTTGCATAAGCCTTTGTCGGCTTATCACCTTCGAGGATTTTCTTGATTTCTACTTTAATATTCATTTTGAATTTTCCTTTCTTTGGCATAAATATAAAAGGATAAAGAATCACCTGTCACGGCTATTCCTTATCCTCTGTTGGTAACGGTTATAGAAATCGAGAGCTTTCAGCACATAGTCGCATTGTCCCTCTACCGGTATGTTCTTGGGAATTAATCCGACAATACGTTTATCCCTGAATGGGGATTTTTCTTTTTGGTTCGGCTTTTCCTCTGACATTATCGCTTCTATAACTTCTGATGTTAATTTGCCATCACTATGAAATTTTCTCAATCGGATGGCTTGATAGTGCGAAGGTGTAGCATCGTTATAGTCAATGGTTTCATATAACTGCTCCTGTGCTTCTTCGGGTAAATACGATATCTCTACCGCAGGTCGCATTGCAATTCTACCTTCATCAACAAGTTCAAGTAAATCAGGTATAAGATTCGTAAGTCGGATATATCTGCGAATTTGTTCACGACTTTCTCCAACTTCTTCTGCAAGCTGTTCGTTAGTTCTGAACTTCGACTCCGATGGTGTCGAAGTTTTGTCTGTTCGCATTCCTTGTCTGTTCATAGCTTCAAGTCGCATCTTGTACGAAAATGCCTTTTCACTGGGCAAGATAATTTCCCTTTGAAGATTTGAGTCTACCATTGCTAAAATTGCTTCATCCCTCGTCATTTCTTTTACTTTCGCAGGTATTTTTTCAATCCCTGCAATTTCAAAAGCTCGTTTTCGTCTGTGTCCGGATACCATTTCGTAATTTCCGTCCTCCGTTGGTCTTATGATGATCGGTTGTATCAGTCCTCTCTGCATAACGCTCTCTACGAGTTCATTCATGCTCTCATCGTCTTTGACCTTGTATGGATGGTCAGGAAAATCTCGGATTTGGTTTATTGGGACTTGGACTATTTTTTCCTCGTTTTCTATATTCATCATAAATTAGAATACAAAGAAAGAAACGATTTCACTGATTATTTGAAGAAATACTGCACTGTAAAGACCGGGCAGTACGAGCAAAGCGTGAATCATTACTTTTTCCTCCATTTTTAATAATTTGATTATGAGTAACTTTTCTGTTACTAAAGTCCATCGAGAATAAACATTTTATAACCTCCTTTTTATGCCGTTGATAGCTCACCAACGACAATGTAATATTCCCTGAAAAACAGGTAAAAAACATATTCACAAATTAAATATGTCTTTTAGCTATTCTTCTAAGATTGCACACTATTTGTCCTTAACGCCCCGTATGCTTGGGATATCATCAAACGGCTGACGGTTATCAGCTCCACGGGAATTCCACCCTCGCCTTTTACGCCGACTGCTCTCATTGGTTGCGACGGTTTTTTCACGCTCGACCTGTGACTAAGCAGGAGTATCTTTAACCTTTTTTCTTGTCATCGCATAATCGGTAACCATCCAACTTTTTCAGTGAAAATGTTTCGCTCAATTCGATACGAATGTCATGGCGTATTCACTGCTCTGCTCAAAGAAAAAAGAATGTATTTGATGTATGTATATTAAATTTTGAAAAATCTGTAAGGCTTTCAAAGTCCTTACACCTCTCTATTGCTTAGACTTTTCAGATTTAATAACCAAATTTTTAAGAAAATTTTTATTTTTTTCAAAAGAAGCGCGACAAGATAAATTTATGTTTGCAAATAAAAAAGACCGTCTTTTCAATTTGTTTTTGAAAAGACGGTCTTTTTGTTTATTATTTTTTTGTAAGTAATAATCTTTAAAAATTTTTTGCTTTGGCTTTTTCAACTTTGGAAACAAAGTATTTGACAGTTCAATAATACTATCATCAAACAATTCGATTTGTATTTTTAAAAATTTTATGTCATATTTAAAAGAGAAGCAATCAATCATTCCTTATCAACGGATTGCAAAATTATTAAAACTAAACCGAAAACCAAACGTAGACATATATCAAATCGTTCATATAAAAATGTTGATTTTCAGTGCACTATCCGTTATAATAGCATTGTCAGGTGACAACAGTCTGACAACAAAAATCTTGATAGTCCATATTCTATGGATAATCTGAGCAATTACGATAACTGATGTAAAAATACCCATACAAAACTGTTTAAGTTGAAGTTGTCGGGATTGAGTGGGAATAATTCCATAAAAAGCAACCGCCCGAAAGCCGTAAGGTTTTCGGGTGGTTTTGTTTTATGGTAAGGTTTTAGACTATAACCGAAAGAAATTATGAAAACTGTGAGTTATATAGTGTACTGTAAAATCCGCCGAGCTTTATGAGTTCGTCGTGAGTGCCCTGCCCGGTGATTTCGCCGTCCCTGACGACAAGAATTGTATCTGCATTCTGTATGGTCGAAAGACGGTGCGCGATTACAAAACAGGTGCGTCCTTTCATAAGGTCGTTCATCGCACTCTGAATCTGAATCTCGGTTCTTGAATCAACATTCGAGGTTGCTTCGTCAAGAATAAGCATCGGGGCATCCGAAAGGAACGCACGGGCAATTGTAATGAGCTGTCGCTGTCCCTTTGAAATGTTTACACCGTCATCGGACAGCACGGTATCGTAGCCGTCGGGCAGGCTTTCGATGTAAGAATCAATCTTCGCCGCCTTGGCTGCCGCTTTGACCTGCTCCATCGTTGCGTCCTCTTTTCCGTAGACAATATTATCATAAACCGTGCCGTAGAAAAGCCACGTATCCTGCAAAACCATAGTAAACGCAAGACGCAAATCCGAGCGTTTTATTTTAAGCGCAGGGTTGGAATCGATTCGTATCTCGCCCGACTGCGGGTCGTAAAACCTCATAAGCAGGTTGATAATCGTTGTCTTTCCTGCACCCGTCGGCCCTACTATTGCAACGGTCTGACCCTTTGACGCGGTGACCGAAACGTTTTTGAGAATCGTTTTTTCGGGAGTATAGCCGAATGTGATATCGTCGAGCTCTGCATAACCTTCAACTTCCTTGAGTTCCTTTGCATCGGGCAAATCGAGGGGTTCGGGCTCTTCGTCCAGGATTCTGAAAACACGTTCAGCGGCAGAAAATGCGGACTGAAACTCGTGGAGAATATTTGAAAATTCATTTATAGGTCCTGCGAACTTACGTGAATACTGCACGAACTGCGCAACACCGCCGAGGGAAATGAAGAACATTGTGCCTGCCGCAACCGTTCCGCTTTGTGAATACATATAAAGTATACCGCCGAAGATTGCCACAAGAGCTATTGAGATATTGTTGATAAGATTTATCGTTGGGAACAGCAAGGCGGCGTTATATTCCGCGTTGTAGTAGGCGTTCATCGCATCCTCGTTTCGGTCGTTGAAACGGTCTGAGATAACGTCCTGTCTGCCGTAGGCTTCGATTGTCCTTGCACCCGAAAGCATTTCCTCTGCGTATCCGTTAAGCTCGCCGTATTTTTTTGACCTTGCACGGAACAAGGGCCTCACCTTTTTTGAACGGTAACGGGTGAAAAGAACGGAAACAGGAACGGTGAACACAAAAATCAGAAGCATTACCTTTGAAATCTGCCACATAAAAACAAGTGAGCCGACAACCGTATAAACGCTCGTCATTACCTGTACCAGGTCGTGCGAAAGCGTGCTGTTGATAGTATCAATATCGTATGACAGATGGCTGATTATATCGCCTGTTGAGTGGGTATCAAAATATCCGACGGGCAGAGTGTTGAGCTTTTCAAAAAGCTCTTTTCTCATTTTATAAGTGATTTTCTGACTCAGGTGAATCATAACCACCGCAAGAATATATGCAAGCACTGCGGATGCCGCGTAGCAGATTATCATTTTGATAACGTTTTCCCAAACTACGGGATAATCCACACCCGATGCCGCTTCGATTGCATCAATAGCCGCACCCGAATAACGCGGGCCGAGGAGTGAAAGCTGATTCGAAAGCAGGGTGAAAATTACCGCAGGGATAAACAGATGCCATTGGCTGATTACGTATCTGCCGAGCCTGAGCATTATGCCTTTGTTGTCTCTTTTGTGAACTGTGTTTTCTTTTGTCTTACTCAACGAAAGCACCTCCCATCTGGGATTCGCTGATTTCGCGGTATTCGGCACAGGTTTCGAGCAGGTGCTCGTGCTTGCCCTGACCGATAACCTGACCGTCTTCAATCACGATGATGTGGTCGCAGTTTTTGACCGAGCTTACTCTCTGTGCGACGGTGATAACCGTTGAATCTGACATATCCTCGTCAAGCGCTTTTCGAAGATTTGCATCGGTTTTGTAGTCGAGCGCAGATGATGAGTCGTCGAGAATGAGTATTTCGGGGCACGATGCAACAGCACGTGCGATAAGCACTCGCTGTCTCTGTCCGCCCGAAAGGTTTGTGCCTTTTGATGAAAGCATATGGGAATATCCGTCTGCCGTGGCGGTTATAAAATCGTGTGCCTGTGCAGTTTTTGCGGCCTTGATTATTTCTTCCTTTGAGATATCTCTGCCGAAACGGATGTTTTCCTCTATTGTGTCAGCATAGATAAAGTCGTTCTGCAATGCAACGCCGAACATTGATGTCAGCTGTTCACGGCTGTAGGATTTTATGTTCTTGCCGTTAATACGGATTTCACCCGAATCAGGTTCATAGAAACGAAGCAACAGCTTTATAAAGGTCGATTTACCGCTGCCCGTTGCGCCGATAATGCCGAGCCTTTCGCCTTTTTTAAGTGAGAGTGAAATATTCTGAACATTGTTCTTTTTGCCTAAATATGAAAAAGATACATTGTCAAACGCAATATGTATACTGTCATTTTTACTGTTATCTTCGACAACATCGAACTTGTCGGGAGTTTCAAGCACTTCGGCAATTCGGTTGGCGGAAGCCGCACACTTTGTATACATAACAAACATTCTTGAAAGCGACATCATTGCCATAGAAATAAGGGTGAAATACTGCATAAATGCAATAACCGTTGCGGGTGAAGACAGTCCCTTATCCACCCGGAGTGCCGCAACTGCAACAACGGCGGCAATACCGAGATTCATAAGAAGTGTCATTGCGGGATTCACTATACCCATAATCGTGCCTGCGTGTCTTTCCTGCCTGGAAAGCTCGGCATTGACCTTGTCATATCTGCGGTTTTCGTGTTCGTTTTTTGAAAGTGCTTTGATAACGCGAATGCCCTGGGTGTCCTCTCTTGCAACACGCACCATACTGTCGACCGACTTCTGCACACGGGTATAAAGCGGTACACCCTTGCGGGAAATGCCGTAAACCGTTACGAAGATTATCGGCAGAGTTGCAATCATAACAAGAGCCAGGGCTCTGTCCATTATCAGAGTGAGCGAAATTCCGCCGAGAAGAAGAATCGGCGCTCTGACACCCATTCTTTGCATCATACCGATAAAGTTATGAACGTTGTATGTATCGGTTGTTATTCGCGATTCAAGCGACGGAATCGTGAATGCTTCGGTATCTGCCGATGAAAGATAAAGCGTTTTTTCAAAAAGCTCCTTTCGCATTGCCTTTGAAAAGTTAGTCGTAACCCTCGCCGCCATACGATTTGCCGTGATGTTACCGATACACGCTACAATGGCGAAAAACACCATAACTCCGCCATAGGCTACAACCTTGCCGACGTTCATTTCTGTGATTACATCCTCAAGGATATATGTTAAAATGTACGGTAAAACAAGCTCCGCCATTGTGCCCGTCACCTTGATTGTGAAACCGACGAGCATACGCAAGCGAAAAGGCTTGAGATAAGATAAAATTCGCTTCATTCTTTGTTGCAACTCCCGAATTAGTTGTGTGCGCAACAATTATACAGCCGTGGGTTTTCAGTGTCAATAAAAATGTAATATACAAAAATGCAGAAACGACTGTAGGGCGACGACAGTTTCAAGAATAATAATTTTAAGCGGTAAAAAATCATAGGTTTATTTTTTATAAATTGTAGAAATCGCCCTCTGAGTGTGATATAGTATGTGTGTTTGTTTCAGGAGGTGATTTTTTGCTTGAAATAGGTATTCTTTCTGTCTTTACGGCTTCATTATTGCTTTGTGTCGGTCTTGATATCTCGATCCTGATTGCACTGGTTTTCGGATTCTTTCTGCTGTTCTTCTACGGAATTTACAAAAAGCACAGTGTAAGTGAAATGCTGTCTCTTGCTTTCTCAGGAATTAAAACAGTCCGCAATATTCTTATAAACTTTGTTCTTATAGGTATAATTACTGCCGTGTGGCGCGCAGGCGGAACAATTCCTTATATCGTTTACCACGCAACCAAGGTCTGCGACCCTTCTGCAATGGTGCTTCTATGCTTTTTGTTATGCGCCCTTATCTCTTTTCTGACGGGTACGGCATTCGGCACCTCGGCAACAATGGGTGTAATCTGTATCACCATTGCCAACAGTATGGGTATACCGATTCTTTTTTCGGGCGGCGCCGTTCTTTCGGGAGCGTTCTGGGGCGACAGGTGTTCGCCGATGAGCACCAGTGCTTTGCTTATAAGCTCACTTACAAAAACCAATCTTTTCAAAAATATCGCAATGATGTTCAGAACATCTGTTGTTCCGTTTGTAATCACCTGCGTTGTTTATATTGTTATGGGACTCGGCTTTGAGTCTGACTTTGACATAAGCTCAACTCAAAATCTTTTTATTGATAACTTCAACCTGCACCCAACGGTGATTATTCCGGCTTTTATCATTATTTTATTCTCTCTTTTTAAAATAAACGTAAAAATCACGATGAGTGTAAGTATAGTCTGTGCTATGTTCGTATGCGCTTTTGTTCAGGACATTCCTTTCACAGAAATTCTCCGTATGTCCGTTTTCGGTTATTCTCCCGTTGAGCCTGACGTTGCAACTCTCCTTTCCGGCGGCGGTATGGTTTCAATGGCAAACGCTTTTCTGATTGTATGCATCTCTGCTTGTTATTCAGGTATGTTTGAAGGTACAGGACTGCTTCACTCCGTTCATGATGCGCTTATGAAAATCAGCCATAAGCTTACTCCTTTCGGTAGTGTGTTTATAACATCTATCCTCTCAAGCATTGTTTCGTGCAACCAGACACTCGCAATAATGCTTGCGCATCAGCTTTGCGGAGATACTGAAAAAGATAACAATAAGATGGCATATTACCTTGAAAATACGGCTGTTGTTATGGCGCCTCTTGTTCCTTGGTCAATTGCTGCTACCGTGCCGCTTTCTTCAATCGATGCACCGTCCGTATGCATACTGACCGCTTGTTACCTTTACCTTGTCCCTCTTTGGAACTTTGCAGTTTGCTTTTTTAAGGAAAAACGCAGTAAAAAATCAATTTGTCAGTTAATTAATTAACAATACTGATTGACATTGTGAACAATTTATTTTATTATATTTATGTATGAATTTTTATACTAAAAAGGAAGTGTTTTAATGGACAAACAGTACGAAGCTTTATTTACCCCCTGGAAGATAGGTAACGTTGAAATCAAGAACAGAATCGTTATGTGTCCGATGGGCGGTACATCTTTGTTCGGCTGGTTCGAGCTCGGCGGTTGTCACTTTGACAAGGAAGCTGCAAAGCTTTTCCTTGAAAGAGCTAACAACAACGTTGGTCTTATCATCCCCGGTATTGCACCGCTTCGCGATACTTTCTGGGGCAAATGGCTCTGGCAAAACCCGAAGATGTTTGAAGAGCTCAAAGAGTTTATGGACGAAATCCATAAGACAGGTGCAAAGCTTTTCGTTCAGCTCACTGCAGGTATGGGCAGAAGCTGGGCTATCACAGAGCTTGTTGCTCCTCTTCACAAAAACAAGTTTACTCGTGCTCTCGTTAAGCCTATTCTTGATACATCACACGAGTTGGCATCTCCCAGCCCGCAGCCTTCACGTTGGGCTCACGACATCATCTGTCCGGAGATGACAAAGCATCAGATTCACGAAATCATCGAAGCTTTCGCAAAGACAGCTAAGCTCTGCCGCGATGCAGGTGTTGACGGTGTTGAAGTTCACGCTGTTCACGAAGGTTACCTTCTTGACCAGTTCGCAATCGAATTCTTCAACAAGCGTACTGACGAATACGGCGGAAGCTTTGAAAACAGATACCGTTTCGCAGTTGAGGTTGTTAAGGCTATCAAGGCTTCCTGCGGTGACGATTATCCCGTT
>JAZSQQ010000075.1:0-2306 GCA_045538055.1 Acutalibacteraceae bacterium | reverse complement strand
ATGTATGGATAAACCATTCGGGTGAAAACAACATCATCGTAAAGATACGTGTCAACAATGCATGGATCAAAGCCGGCGAGCTTAATTACTACGCTATCTGACAATCCAACACAAAAACCTCGGAGATTCTCCGAGGTTTTTCTTGCTATACTCAGCGAAAAATGATAGTATTATAAAAAGGAGTGATAACAATGCTTTTAGTCTGGTATCCGAAATGTACAACTTGTCAGAAAGCAAAAAAATGGCTTGATGATAATGGTATCGAGGTTGAAACAAGACATATAAAAGAAGAAAACCCGTCTTATGATGAGCTTAATTTGTGGTACAGAAAAAGTGGGCTGCCACTAAAAAAATTCTTTAATACAAGCGGTTTGCTTTATAAATCAATGCAACTTAAAAATAAACTTCCTGCGATGAGCGAAGAAGAGCAGTTAAGATTTCTTGCGAGTGACGGAATGCTCGTTAAGCGTCCGATAATCGTAGACTGTGACACTGTTCTTGTGGGATTCCGCGAAGAGGAATGGGAAAAATTGAAATGACAGAAGCAGAAAAATATGTACGCGAAAAGCTTTTTTTGATGCAGGATTTAAAATATAAAGATTTTCATTCAAAGCTTATGCCAACAGTAGAAAGTGACCTTGTGATAGGTGTACGGACACCTGAGCTTCGTAAGTTTTCGAAAGATTTTTCAAAGACGGAAATGGCAGAGGAGTTTCTGCAAATCTTGCCGCACAAATATTATGAAGAAAACAATCTTCACGCATTTTTGATTTCTTCAATTAACGATTTTAATGAAACGATTGATCAGCTGAATGCGTTTCTGCCCTATGTTGATAACTGGGCGACTTGCGATATGATGCGTCCGGTTGCATTCAAAAGGCACCGTCACGAGCTTTTTGCGGAAATTGAAAAGTGGATTGAGAGCGATAAGCCGTACACAATACGTTTTTCTGTTGAAATGCTGATGGTGCATTTTCTTGGAGAGAATTTTAACGTTTCTTATCCGCAGAAGGTTGCAGAAATCAAAACAGAGGAGTATTACGTTAAAATGATGGTTGCCTGGTATTTTGCTACGGCGCTTGCATTTCATTATGAAGAAATTCTTCCGTTCATGGAAAGCAATTTGTTAGACAAATGGACACACAACAAGGCGATACAAAAGGCGGTTGAAAGTTACCGCATAACATCAGAACGGAAAGAGTATCTTAAAAATTTGAAGATAAGATAATTCAAATTATAGTTACCCGCCAAACGAATTTGTTGTTCTTCTTTCGCTAGAATTAAAAACCGGGGGACAACAAAAAATATTTCAATATTTATTTACTATTCCGGTCACGAATGTTATTATTGTCATATACTGATAATAACGTAAAGGAGGAATACTATGCAAATGGTGCTTCTGACTGCGCTCGGTGTCGGCGGTGCGACGATAATCGGTGCAATTATCGGATTCATATTTAAAAATATTTCACATAAGTTCAGCGATATCGTGCTATCTTTCGCGGCAGGAGTTATGCTTGCGGCGGCTGTGCTCGGTCTTGTTGTTCCGTCACTTGAATACGGTGGAAAATTTGCAATATTAATAACTGTAGCGGGAATTTTTGTGGGTGCGATGTGCCTTAATTTAATCGACAAACTTGTTCCGCACCTGCATAAACTTGCGGGCGGTGACCCCGAGAATCATACAACAAATGCCAAACGCGACAAGGTTCTTTTGTTTGTAATGGCAATCGCGATTCATAACCTGCCCGAAGGTATTGCCGCAGGTGTCGGCTTCGGTTCGGGGAACACGGGCGAGGCACTCCTCATCGCAGGCGGTATTGCTCTGCAGAACGTTCCCGAAGGTATGGTTATCATCGGGCCAATGATTTCTGCAGGAATATCACCGAAAAGAACTTTGATTTATGCGATGGCGACGGGTCTGGTCGAAGTGGTCGGAACCTTGCTCGGATATTTTGCCGTCAGCGTCGCATCAGCGATTTTGCCGTTTGCCCTCGCTTTTGCAGGCGGAACAATGCTCTACGTTATCAGTGACGAAATGATACCCGAAACCCACGCTCACGGAAGCCAACGCGGTGCAACATATTCCCTCCTCTTCGGTTTCTGCCTTATGCTCGTATCCGATTTCTTACTTGGCTGATACACAAGATAACAATTAATTTTATTAAAAGGAGCTGTAAAAAAACAAATTGTTTTTTACAGCTCCTTTTTAAGGGGATAGGAAAAAATGCGCAGAATGAACAAACTGAGCCAAAACAAAGCAAAGCTTTGTTTTGGGCACCCGAAGGCGTACAAAGGTACGTCGA
>JAZSQQ010000090.1:0-88477 GCA_045538055.1 Acutalibacteraceae bacterium | reverse complement strand
TTGATAGAATGAACAACTCAATCAAAATAAATTATTCAAAAATTAAAGCTTATGGCCTTTACAAAAGCGTTTTTGCGCGCTATATTAAAAACCCCAAGGAGGAATAAAAATGAATGCTGTAATTTATGCAAGATACTCAAGCAGTAATCAGACAGAAGCATCTATCGAAGGACAGATGCGAGAATGTAATGAATATGCCAAGAAGAACGGTATAAACATCGTTGGTACATACATAGACAGAGCCCGTTCTGCAACAACAGATAACAGACCCGACTTCAAAAAGATGATTAAGGACAGTTCAAACAAGAAATTCGATGCTGTTATCGTATGGAAACTTGACCGTTTCGCACGAAATCGTTATGATAGTGCGAAATACAAAGCCACACTTAAAAAGAATGGAGTTAAGGTTGTTTCGATAACTGAGCATATCTCTGATGACCCCAATGGAATAATTTTAGAATCAATGCTTGAAGGTATGGCTGAGTATTATTCTAAAGAGCTTTCGGTAAAAGTTATTCGTGGGATGACAGAAAATGCACTGAAATGCAAATTTAACGGTGGTGTAATACCTTTAGGCTATACAGTTGATAAAGAAAACCACTTTGTAATAGACCCATTAACCGCACCGATTGTTCGTGAAGTATTTCAAAAGTATGCCGACGGTAAAACAATAGTGGAAATTATTGATGAGCTGAACAGTAAAGGCATTCACAATAATCATGGGGGCAAGATAACCATAAACATCATAACGCGTATGCTCCATAATCGCAAATATATTGGCGAATACCAATATCGTGATATTGTACAGCCAAACGGAATGCCCTCAATTGTCTCCGTGGATTTGTTTGAAAAAGTTCAGGATAGAATGGCACAAACCAAGAAAGCTCCCGCAAAGCACAAGGCGGAAGAAGATTATCTTCTTTCTCCAAAATTATATTGTGGTGATTGTAACAGACTTATGCTTGGAGAAAGCGGAACAAGTAAAACTTCAAAAAGATATCACTATTATAAATGTGCCGGAGTGAAAAAGTTTCATGACTGTAATAAAAAGACTGTTAAAAAAGATTGGATTGAAGACCTTGTATTAAAACAGGTTGAAACAATACTTAATGATGATGAATTGCTTAAAAGAATTGCCGATGAAGTATTAAAAGAACAAGCGAAGGAAAACACAATATTGCCTCAACTCCAAAAGCAATATGCTGAAATCATTAAAGGCATCAATAATGTGCTTGATGCTATACAAAAAGGAATTATTACATCTTCAACCAAAGAAAGACTCGAAGAGTTAGAGAAACAGAAAAATGAGCTATCAATTCAGATTACACAAGAAGAACTCAAAAGACCGATGTTAACGAAAGAACAAATTGTTGATTGGCTTAAACACTTGCAAAAATACGGCGTAAAACGTTTAGACCACAAACAAAAGCTAATAAGTATCTTTGTGAATTCAGTTTATCTGTACGATGATAAAGTTATAATCAACTTCAACTACAAGGACGGCTCAAAAGCCGTCCGGACAGATGAAGTTAAATTTTTTATATCAAGTTCGGATTTATTTTCGCCCGCGGGGCCAACAAAAAACGCACTTTTGTCTACTGACAAAGGTGCGTTTTTTGTTGAGTGATGCGTTCCTTACGGAACATTATGCGCACTTCGTGCGTGATGCAGACTTCGTCAGTGATGTGCGCTTAGCGCGTGAATGGAACGAATCGCATCACTTATCACAGCGTAGCGGCATCACCTATCACTTATTTGAAAATACTTCGCAGCAAACAACAAACAATTGTTCGTCATTCCGACCAGTAAACACAAAAATCGACGAATTTCGACAGAAGTTCGTCGATTTTTACTTCTTAATTCTTCACTGTTCACTCTTCACTAACCTTCGGGTCGATTTTTGGAGGTAAGAAGTAATAGGGAATAGTGAATAAGAGTGGGCGGGACACCCGCACCAGATTGTAAAAGTATAATTTTTAACTTGTTGCCAAATTGACTTGCAAACACAGAAACGATAAATCCGAACACATTTACCGTTATCGGTGAAGCGTTCGGATTTTTACTTTTAATTTAATTTATGAATTCTCTTTCGCTATTTTTGTCTTTGTGATAAGCCTCTTTGTGATAACTCCTGCGATGAGGGTGAATACGATAATGACCACAACAGGAATTGCGACAACCCACGGCTGTTCGCCTACATTTTTAAGAGCGTAACCAAAGAATGTATATACGATTGCAAGAGGAAGTGTTCCGAAGAATGAACCAATCATATATTTTTTATATGAAATATCCATTGCACCGAAAAGAAGGCTTGAAAGGTCGCCGGGGAGAAGTCCCGAAAGCTTGATTGCGAAAGTCATTTCGGTTTCGTTTGCACCTGCAAAGTCATCAATCTTTTTGATTGCCTTGAACTTTTTCTTGAGCGTATCGACCATACCTGCACCCGTAAATCTGCCGAGTGCATACGGAACGGAAAGGCTGAGAAATACGGAAATAATGTTGATTATAAGTGCGAGCCACACATTCGGAATCATATAAGCGCAGATTGAAAAAACAACGGCAGGCGGGAAGATGAGTGCGAATGACTTAATCACCGAAAAAATTATGAATCCGATTGCAAGGACAAGTGTACCGCTCGGAAGCTTCCGGCTCAATTCGGGAATGTTTGTTACTTTGATGTTATACTTCTGTGTAAGATATATGCAAAGGACAACCATTGCAACCATAAATACCCCCGAAGCTATCTGGAGAATCTTTATAAGCTTATTGTAATTTTTTTCTGCCATGAAAGCAAACCTCCTTTTTGAAGTTGCACAAAATTCTACTACAGATTATAAATAAAATTCATAGTGAAATCAATCAATTTAATAAAAATTTTACCCTATAAATTGTATTTCATCTGAAATAAAAAATACTTTTGATAATTGAGATTGACATTTTGGTATAAATATTATAGAATGTTAAATGTATACAAGGCGAATTCCCTATAATTCTTTCGAGGAAAGGTGATAAAATGAAAAAGTTTACAAAAAGACTCATTTCTATCGTTCTTGCAGCGATCCTTGTGTTGAGCACATTTGCTTTCTCAGTAACAGCTGCGTCAGCAAATCTTATTGCTTCAACTAAAGAGGAAAGCTATATGCAGGGTGAAGAGATTGTTGTAACAGTTTACTTCCCTGCAGCTTACAGCAAGCTTGCTGCTCTCAATCTTGAGCTTAACTATGACAAGGCTAAGCTTGACTATGTAGATGCTAAGGTTGGCGCAGGTCTTAAGAAGGCTCTTGATGCTCAGCCTAACGGCTCAGCTTTTTCACAGAACCTTAAGACTCCGGGCAAATTCGTATGGGTTCTTGCAGGAAGTAATAACTTTGATTTCAACGGTGTTTTTGCAACCGTAACTTTCAAGGTAAAGAACAGTGCTGCTAACGGTCCCACAACATTCGACCTTAACGTTACACATGCTGCAAACTCAGGTTATGTTGACGTTACTTCTCAGGTAACTGTTGAGGATAAGACTGTTGAAATCGTTCGCGACTCAGTAAATGACTTCGAATTCCAGCTTAACTCAACAAAGACAGGTTACATTGCAACAGCTTACCGTTGCGCAACGGTTGCAAATCTTACTGTTCCGACAACTTATAACGGTCTTCCCGTTGTTGAAATTGCAGACAAGGTTTTCTATAACCACGGCGAACTTGTAAGTGTAGTACTTCCCGACCATCTTGCTAAGATCGGTACTCAGGCATTCTCAGCCTGCTCTAACCTTCAGAAGGTTGTAATTCCTGATTCGGTTGAATCAATCGGTGAATCAGCATTTGCTAACTGTAGTTCTCTTGAAATCGTAAATCTTCCGCTCGGACTTACAGAGCTCAAGGCAAGTACATTCTATGCATGTTACTTCCTTGAAAATATCGAAATTCCTTTCCAGGTTAAGAAGATTGGTGTCAATGCATTCTATAACTGCCTTTCACTCAACAAGGTAAAGATTTCAAAGAACACAACTGAAATCGGTAAGGGTGCATTTGAACAGTGCTTTGCTGAAGGTATTGAGTTTACAACTGTTGAAGGCAACAAGTTCCTTCCGGATTTCATCAAAGAAAACTACCCGAAGGCAACAATTAAAATTATTGAGGATATTTCTCTCGGCAAGGTTTCAGATATCAAGGCAGAAGTTGAATACACAGGTGCACCATACAAGCCTGAAGTAAAGGTAACTCTTGACAACGGTCAAAAGGTTGAAGCAGGTAAGGATTATAAGGTTGTTTATGTGAACAATGTTGCTGCAGGTAACGGTAAAGTTTATGTTGCAGGTATTGACGGCTACGGCGAAGGCTATGTTCTCGGATTCAAAGTTGTATGTAAACACTCTACAATTGATAAGAAGGTGGATAAGAAGCCTACTTGTACAACAGACGGTAAGTATATCTGCCAGTGCGCACATTGCGGATATTCTTATGACGAAACAATTAAGGCACCGGGTCATCAGGGCGGTGAATGGGTTTATGATAAACTCCCGACATACGACAAGACGGGTCTTAAGCACAGAATCTGTGCAATCTGCTCAACTCCGTATGCTCACAATACAGTAGCTGATAAAATTGTTCCGGACGTAGACCTTAATAAGAGAATTAATTCTTCCGACGCACTTCTTGTTCTTCAGAAATCGGTCGGTAAGAGCGTTTACATTGATCCGAAGCAGGGTATCCTTAATGCTGACCCGAACGGTGATAAGAAGATCAACTCTTCAGACGCTTTGATTATTCTCAAGATTTCTGTAGGTAAGATCAAACTTTAAAAAATAATTATATATAGCACTCTGAAAATTCTTCAGAGTGCTATTTTTCTATTGTACAATCAGAAAATTTATGATAAAATAATATCTATCTATGCGAAAGAAAGCAGGGGATTTTAAATGAACTGGAAATTACTGAAAAACGGTGTAGGATATGGCGTAGGCGCAATCGGTCTTGACCTGAGCTACGGTATGTTTTATTCATATCTTTCAATATATCTTGCAAAGGTGCTTGGTATCAGCCCGTGGTTCCTTCTTATAATCACGCCTCTTGCGAGACTTTGGGACGGAATTAACGACCCGATGATGGGCTCAATCGTTGACCGTTGCAATCACAAAATGGGTAAATACCGTCCATGGATTCTCAGGGGTGCACTCCTTAATGCGATCGTTTTGGCATTGCTTTTCAATAATCCGGGTATCCCGTTAGGTTCAGTGTGGATGATGGTTTATGTTGCTGTTTTCTATGTTCTCTGGGGCATGACAAACACTCTTGCGGATATTCCTTACTGGTCAATGATCCCCTCAATGGCAACCGGCGAGAAGGACAGAAACCTCATTTCAACTGTTGCGCGTGCTTTTTCAGGCCTCGGTCAGGGTATTATCTCTATCCTCACTCCGATTATGATTCCTCTTCTTGCAGGTGCTGCAAAGGATGACCTCGATAAGCTTCCGCAGAATGTTCTTAAAGACGGCTTCGGCAGATGGTCAATAATTGCCGCGGTCCTTCTTGTTGTTTTCGCTTTGATTTGTGTACTGGTTACAAAAGAGAAAAACGTAATTCACAACGACGAAAAATTCTCTTTCAAAAATGCAATAAGTGTTATAAAGCAGAATGACCAGCTTCTTATCTTTATGCTTTTTGCAATGATTTCAAATGCAGGCTTTTACATGACTTCCGGTATCAGTGCGTTCTACTTTGAAGAAGTCGGCGGTGGTCTTGCAAAGCAGTCAACATTCAATCTTATGGGTACAGTCGGCTCTGTGCTCGGTATTCTTGTTGTGCCGATTTGCTCAAAGTTTATGAACAACCGTTCGATTTATAAGCTTTCTCTTCTTATGGCTGCAACTGGTTACATCGGTATGGCAATCATCGGTTACGGTTTCGGCGGAAACGTAGTAGCTCTTGGTCTTTGCTATATTGTAACATCACTCGGTACTGCAAGTATGTTTGTTAACCAGACTGTTATGCTTGCTGACTGTGTTGACTATGGCGAGTTTAAGCTCGGTAAGCGTAACCAGAGTCTCACATTCTCAATGAAGGGCTTCCTTCAGAAGATGGCTTACACAATGCAGAGCATTATTATGTATGCTTCATTCGCGCTTACAAACTATGACTTCAGCGGACAGAATGCAGATACAGCAGTTGTAACTGAATCTGCAAAGAGTGCAATTTCATTTATGATGTTTATTGTGCCGCCCGCAATGATGCTTATTTCCCTTGTTATATTCTCAACAAAGTTTAAAATCCACGGCGAATACAAACAGAAGATTCTTGACGAAGTTGCAAAACGTCACGAAGGCTGATAACGATAGGAGCTGTTCATTTTGAAAAAGATAGTCTATTTCTCTCACGGCCTTGGAGCTAACGGAATAGAAACCTTTCTCGTAAATGTCCTCGAAAAACTTAATAAAACAAAATATGATGCAACTGTCGTAATTGCAATTGACAAGGGTGCAGATTGTCTTCACGAACAGAGGGTGCTTGATATGGGTGTTAAGGTTGTCCGTATGGGTGACCTTGACTCAATATTGAAAAAGCTTGTTTACTTTATCAAAGTGAAGAACTTTTTGAAAAAAGGAAACTTTGATATTGTACACGCTAACATGGACTTACTCAACGGTATAATACTTCATTTTTCAGAAAAAGCAGGAATTAAAAAACGAATCTGCCATGCGCACACATCTAAAAGTCAGTTTCAGGCTGAAGGTTTGGTTTCGAAAATAATTACAGGTATACAGAAAGTATATCATACGAAAATGAAAGAACTGATAGCAACTCATTCAACTGACATGGTTGCGTGCTCATCTGTTGCAGGTAAATACTTCTATGGCGAAAAAAAGTACGAACTTGTTTATAACGGAATTGATATAAAGTCTTATGAGCAACCGGATATCAGTGATGAGTTGAAAGCGGAGTTGGGTTTTTCTGAAGAGGATAAACACCGCATAGTGTCTGTCGGAAGAATAACCCAGGTCAAAAATCCGATTTTTGCACTTGAAATTATAGCGGAACTCAAAAAAATCAGAAATGATTTCCGTTACATCTGGGTTGGTGACGGCGAAATTGCTCACGATTTTGAACTCAGAATTAGCGAACTCGGACTTGAAGAAACTGTGCTTATGCCGGGTACAAGGACTGAAATTCCGCAGATACTTTCCTGTTGCGATTGCTTCCTTATGCCGTCGCTTTTTGAGGGTCTTCCGTTTTCGCTTGTGGAAGCGCAGGCCGCAGGACTGAAATGTATTGTTTCGGATGTTGTAACCAAAACAGCTGACATAGGTCTTGTGAATTATATTTCACTTGAAAAGAGTGCAAAGGAATGGGCGGAGGAAATAAGCCGTGTTCTTGATGCACCGGCAGGCAAAAAGGACGAAGAAAAAGCAAAACTGTTTGATATTTCAAACACGGTAAATCAGCTTGAAAAGATTTACGAAAGATAATCAGAATACGCAAATATAAAGAAAGAGGAGGCGGCATTATGAGCAGAAAAAAATGGATAGTCAATAATTGCGACAAGGAAGCGGCGACATTTATTGCCGAAGAACTGAATATCAGCCCGTATGCCGCCCTTATTGCTTCAGCACGCGGAGTGAAAAATATTGAAGAAGCTGAAGAGTTTTTTGGTATAAACGAGGTTATGGGTGCAGACCCGTTTGATTTCCCTGATATGTACAAGGCTGTCAAAAGGATTAAAACTGCGCTTGATAGTTTTGAAAGAATAGCCGTTTACGGCGATTACGATGCCGACGGTGTTACGGCAACGGCGCTGCTTTATTCATACCTTGCTTTGCAGGGTGCGGATGTTGTTTTTGCCGTACCTAACAGGCATACTGAAGGATACGGACTAAGCTACGGTGCAATCGACAACATCAGTCGTATGGGTGCAAAGCTCATAATCACGGTCGATAACGGAATAAGTGCTGTCGAAGAAGCCGAATATATCCGTCAGCTGGAAATGGATCTGATTATAACCGACCACCATCTGCCGTCAGATGTTATTCCGGATGCGGTTGCAGTTGTGGATCCGCATCTTGAAGATTGTATTCTGGATTTCAAGGACTATGCAGGTGTTGGTGTTGCATATAAATTGATATGTGCGCTTGAAGGAGAAGAAAACGAAGTTACGGATTCTTTTCTTGACCTTGTAACAATCGGTACGGTTGCCGATGTTATGCCTTTGAGGGACGAAAACAGAAGCATAGTAAGAAGAGGTACGGAGCTTATCAATGATTCTGACAGACCGGGAATTCAGGCTCTTATTGAAGTTGCCGGACTTGAGGGTAAGTCTGTAAAATCAGGCACGGTTGCCTTCGGCCTTGCACCGAGAATCAATGCTGCAGGCAGAATCGGAACGGCAGACAGAGCGATAAGACTTCTACTTAGTGACGATTATGATAAAGCAAACCTTCTTGCACAGGAGATCAACGACGATAATGTTGTACGTCAGCAGACGGAGCAGGAAATTCTTAACCAGGCTGTTGAGATTATTGAGTCTGATCCTTCGTGGAAATATGACCGTGTACTCGTTGTCAGCGGTGAAGGCTGGCACGACGGTGTTATAGGCATTGTTGCTTCACGTCTTGTTGAAAAATACGGCAAACCCACGATTGTTATAACAGAAAACGAGGATATGACCGCAAAAGGCTCGGGCAGAAGTGTTGACGGCTTCAGCCTTTACGATGCTTTATCGGCTTGCTCGGAAGTGCTTGACCATTACGGTGGACACACTCTTGCCGCAGGTCTTGGAATCAATACTGATAAAATTGATTTGTTCAGACGTGAAATCAACAGATATGCCGATACTCAGGAAGCTTTTTATCCCGTGCAGAATATCGATTTTAAAATAAACCCGTCTTGTGTGAATACTGAATTGCTTGATGTCATTGAATCGCTTGAACCATTTGGTGCAGGCAACCCGCAGCCGGTTTTCGGTCTTTATAATATGACCTTGACAGAAATAACACCAATCGGTTCGGGAAAGCACCTTCGTCTTTCGTTAAGAAGGGGAGATACAAATCTCAGCGCTGTGCTTTTCAGGATGACACAGCTCGATTTTCCTTATGTTGTCGGTGATGTGCTTGATGTTGCAGCAACATTTGAGGCAAATGAATATTTAGGACAGATAAGGCTTAGTATATTAGTTAAGAATATCAAACTTCACGATATGGATGACGAAACGCTGTTTGAATCTATGGGTATGTTTGATGACATTATGAGTGGTAGAAATACGGCACATATTTCAGCTTTGCCTGACCGTGATTTCATAGCTCTTGTGTATAAATTCATAAGAAGCAAAGGTAAATGGCGCCATGATAACGAAATCCTTTGTAAAAGATTAGGGCTCGGTGCTGAAAGCTATGCAAAAATCTGCGTAGCGGTTGAGGCACTTACGGAGCTTGGTACGGTGGTTTATGACGGTGACGGAAATCTCACTTTGCCGTCAGAAAATATAAAGGTGAATCTTAACGATGCACCCGTGTTGAAAAAATTCAAAGATTTTGAAGGTTAAAGGGTAAGAACGATGTCTGAAGAAAACGAGAAAAGATTAGACGGAAATCTGAATATTGATACCTCTTTTGAAGACTACATTGATGAGTCCGTGTTGGCTTCGCAGAGAAGTGAAAAGTCCGCAGACGCTTTGTTTGAGGACCTGATTTCTGATGTCAGCGAAACAATGAACAAAGAGGATATCGAATATATAAAGAAGGCTTATGCAATTGCAAGGGAAGCGCACGAGGGACAGTTCCGCCGTTCGGGCGAGCCGTATATCATTCATCCTGTTCAGGTTGCAAAGATTCTTTACGGTCTCGGCATGGACAGCGAATCAATGATTGCTGCTCTCTTGCATGATGTCGTTGAGGACACGGAGCTTACCAAGGAGGACGTGAAAAAGGAATTCGGCGAGGATGTTGCCGAGCTTGTTGAAGGTGTTACAAAGCTTGGTAAAGTGCCGCTTTTCACAAAGGAGGAACAACAGGCGGAAAACGTGCGTAAGATGCTTATGGCGATGTCGCAGGACATCAGAGTTATAATCATCAAGCTCGCTGACCGTATTCATAATATGAGAACACTTGCTTTTATGCGACCACATAAAAGACGTGAAAAAGCTCAGGAAACTCTTGAAATTTACGCTCCCATTGCGCACAGACTCGGTATCCGCGGTGTCAAGGAAGAGCTTGAAGATCTTGCTATCAGCTATCTTGATCCCGGTGCGTACAAAGAGATTCAGTCTTTACTTGAACAACAGCAGTCAAAGCGCAAGGAGTATCTTGATAATATACAAAAGAAAATCAACGACCGAATAAAGCAGGTCGTACCCAACTGCAGCATCACGGGACGTGTAAAGAGCGTTCACGGGATTTACCGTAAGATGTATATGCAGGGTAAGGATTTTGACGAAATTTATGATATTTATGCGGTCAGAATCATCGTGGATGATGTTATTGACTGCTACAACTGTCTCGGAATTATCCACGATATGTTCAAGTCGATTCCCGGCAGATTCAAGGACTATATCTCAACTCCGAAAGCTAATATGTATCAGTCTCTTCACACAACGGTTGTCGGCGAAGGCGGAATTCCTTTTGAAGTGCAGATAAGAACCTGGGAAATGCACCGCACAGCCGAGTACGGTGTTGCGGCGCATTGGAAATACAAGCTCGGAATGAACGGAAAACAGAAGTTTGAAGAGAAATTCTCGTGGATAAGACAGCTTCTTGAATCGCAGACCGTTTCAGAAAACCCCGAGGATATTGTCAACACAATCAAAACTGACCTTGTGCAGGAAGAAGTTTTTGTTTTCACTCCGAAGGGTTCGGTTATAAGCCTGCCTGCAGGTGCAACGGTTGTCGACTTTGCTTATGCTATCCATTCAGCCGTAGGTAACAGAATGGTCGGCGCAAAGGTTGACGGACGAATTGTGCCGATTGACTACGAAGTTAAAACAGGCGAAATTGTTGAAATTATAACTTCATCACAGCAGGGTAAAGGACCCAGCCGTGACTGGCTCAAGTTTGTCAAGACAAGCGGAGCGAGAAACAAAATCCGTTCGTGGTTCAAGAAAGAACGCCGCGATGAAAACATCCTTGAAGGAAAGCTTGAAATTGAGCGTGAATTCAGGCGCAATTTCATCAGGCTGACTGACGATGAATATGAAAATTTCATAGTTATGATTGCACAGCGTCAGCGTTTTACCACTCCTGATGAGTTCTATGCAGCTATCGGCTACGGCGGTGTTTCGCTTAATAAGATGATGCCGCATATCAAGGATGAGTACGTAAAAATATACAGACAGCCCGAAGAAAAACAGGAAGACGTTATCAAAATTACGAAGCCTCAGCAGAAGCGTTCAAAGAGCAATGACGGTGTTATTATTGAAGGCATAGAAAACTGCCTTGTCAAATTCTCAAAATGCTGCAGTCCGCTTCCGGGCGATAATATAATCGGCTTCATAACAAGAGGTCACGGTGTATCAATTCATAAAAGGGATTGCACAAACGTGCCTAAAGTTATCGAGCTTTGTCCTGAGCCTGAGCGTTGGATAAACGCTACCTGGGACAGCGATATCAAGGAAGAATTTACCGCAACACTCAGCATAACCTGTCTTGACCGTGTCGGTCTTATGGCTGACGTTTCAAAGGTTATTGCCGATATGCGTGTTATGATTTACGGTATCAACACAAGCAGTAAGAAGGACGGCAGAGCTTCGATTGAGCTTACACTTGCCGTCAACGGAATTGAGCATCTTCAGGGTGTTATGGCGAAGATACTTAAAATCAACGGAATTCTTGACGTAGAAAGAGCATAAAGGAATGATAGAATGAAAGCTGTTGTACAGCGTGTTTCTTCGTCCAAGGTTACGGTTGACGGAGAGATTATCGGAAAAATCGGTTGGGGATACAATGTCCTTCTGGGCGTCGGACCCGAGGATACAAAACAGCACGCAGATGTTCTTGCCGCAAAGATAGCGAAGCTTCGCGTTTTTGAGGATGATGAGGGCAAGATGAATAAATCTTTGCTCGATATCGACGGTGAGGTACTTGTGATTTCACAGTTTACCTTGTGTGCTGACATCAAAAAGGGCAACCGTCCGTCCTTCACAACAGCGGCGCCTCCGCAGATGGCGGAAGAGCTTTATGAGTATTTCATTGAACAGCTGAAGCTCAACGGTGTTAAAAATGTTGAACACGGTTCATTCGGCGCGGATATGAAGGTGGATATTCAGAATGACGGTCCTGTAACAATACTTATGGACACTGATATCTGGGTAAAGTAATTGAAAAAGGAAAAATAAAATGCAGATTGAAACTTTAGTGCTCGGTCCGGTGCAGGCGAACTGCTACATCGTGACCGACGAGAAAACAAATGAAACAGCAGTCATTGACTGCGGCGAATATGCAAAAGAGCTTGCAGATAAGCTTGAGGGTAAAAACCTGAAATACATTATGCTTACTCACGGTCATTACGATCATATTTTTGGTGTTTATGACCTTAAAAAGGCTTATCCCGAAGCTCAGATTGTCATTCACAAGGATGAAGCATACAAGCTTCTTGACGAGCTTCCGAGCTTCGGCCACGAAATGATGCCGGGAATGCAGAAGTACGTTCCTGCTGATATAACCGTTGAGGACGGCGACAAAATTCAGCTTGGCACAATTGAATTTACCGTGCTTCATACACCGGGTCACTCAAAGGGAAGTGTGTGCTATTTTGCTGAGGATGAGCGTACAATCTTTACGGGTGATACGCTTTTCTGTCTGACTGTCGGCCGTATGGATTTCTTTGATGGCAGCGAAGACGAAATGCTTGAATCAATAACAAGACTTTACAATATGCCCGGTGATTACGAAATTTATCCCGGTCACAACCGTGCAACAACAATGGAGTATGAAAAACGCAGAAACAGATATATGAGGCGATTCAAATGATTTTAAAGGTTATCAACCATAAATTTCATTATGAAATGGAAAACCTTTGCAGAGTTTTCTACCCTTATGAAACCATTCGTGTTCTTCACGAAGGCGATGAGGGAGAAGACTCTTTCGCTGTTATAACTTCTCTTGAGGAGGACGAAGACGGCTATAAAATCAGTGTCGGCTACTCTTTCAACGGTGTCAGCGAAGAAGCGGAATGTTTCGAAACGGATTACGACGACTGTGAAAGAAAAATGGCTGTTCTGCTTTATAATATCCTTTGCAAAGTGACAGGTTACACTCCGCAGTGGGGTATCCTTACAGGTGTGCGTCCGTCAAAGCTTATGAACACTCTAATGGTGGCGAACGGTGACGAAGAAGCCGTCGGCTATTTCAACGAAAAGCTCCTTGTTTCGCCCGATAAAACTAACCTTGCGTTTAGTGTTGCAAAAGCAGAAGAAAAAATAATGAGACTTTCGGATGAAAAATCATTCAGCCTCTATGTTTCAATTCCTTTCTGTCCGACACGTTGCAATTATTGCTCGTTTGTGTCCCATTCGATAGCTCAGGCGAAAAAGCTTCTGCCTGATTATGTTGATAAGCTTTGCGAGGAAATCCGTTACACGGCTGAAATTGCAAACGCTCTCGGTCTTCGCCTTGAATCCGTTTATTGGGGCGGCGGCACTCCGACAACACTCAGTGCCGAACAGCTTGACAGGGTTTGCAAAGAAATTGACGATAATTTTGATTTTTCGTCCTGCAGGGAATATACAATTGAAGCTGGCAGGGCAGACACGGTTACACCCGAAAAGCTCGATGTTATCAAAAAATACGGCATAACGCGAATCAGCATCAATCCGCAGACATTCAATGATGATGTGCTTGTTTCGATCGGCAGACGTCACACGGTTGAGGATGTGCTTGATGTTTACGAAACAGCAAGAAGCAAAGGCTTTAATAATATAAATATGGATTTGATTGCCGGACTTACGGATGACAGCTATGAAAGCTTCTGTAACACTGTCGATAAAGCAATCAGCCTTAACCCTGAAAATATAACTTTACATACACTTGCGCTTAAACGCTCATCGAATATCGTCACAGGCGGTATCGATGTTGAAAGCGGAGAAGTCGCAAACAAAATGCTCGTTTACGCACAGGAAAAGTTTTACGAAAACGGTTATATCCCGTATTATATGTACAGACAGTCGCGTTCATTGGGCAACCTTGAAAATGTCGGTTGGTGCAAACCGGGATATGAATGTCTTTACAATGTGTTTATGATGGAAGAGTGTCATACCGTTCTTGCGGTCGGTGCAGGTTCGGTAATTAAACTAAAAGAACCGTTCGGCAGGAATATTGAAAGAATTTTTAACTATAAATATCCTTATGAGTATATTTCTCGCTTTGATGAATTGCTCCAAAGAAAAGCAAAAATCAAAGAGTTTTACAACGGAGATTCAGAATAATGGTTAATACGCTTTCTTTAATTAACAAAAAATCAGCGAAAAATGCGCAAGACTTCATCAATGCTTGCGAGGAAAGATTTGATTCTGCGGTCAATGCCGTTGTGGACAGATTCCTTTCCGTTCAGGCTTGCGATATCGTTCTTCTTGCAGGACCGAGCTCGTCAGGAAAAACAACAACGGCGGGGATTCTTGCACAGAAAATCCGTTCAAACGGAAGAAATGCATTTATCGTTTCGCTTGATGATTTTTATTTTAACAGGGCTGACATTCCTCTCAATGCAGAGGGGATGAAAGATTACGAAAACGTGACGGCTCTCGATATTGACCTGATTCATAAATGCTTTGGAGAGCTTATTGAAAAGAGAGAATCTGAGCTTCCGATTTTTGATTTTACAACGGGTTGCCGAAGCGAAACCACAAAGCATATTGCACTCGGGAAAGACGATGTTATAATCGTTGAGGGTCTGCATGCTCTCAATCCCGTAATTACGCAGGGTCTTGACGAAACCCATCTTTACAAGATTTATATAAGTGTTTCGTCAAGAATACTTGATGATGACGGCGAAATTCTTCTTAATAAAAGAAATCTCCGCCTTATAAGACGGATGATACGTGACTATGAACACAGAAATTCTTCTGTTGAAAACACATTGTTTATGTGGCAGGGTGTACTCAGCGGAGAGGATAAATTTCTTTTTCCGTTTGAATCATATGCTGATGTAAAAATCAATTCATTTCACGCTTATGAAGCCTGCCTTTTCAAAAATGAAGCGCTTCGTCTACTCGCGGAAGTACCGTCGGACAGCGTTTATATTGAAAAGGTTAAGGAACTCAGAAACGCAATTACGCGTTTTAATTCGATTGATGTGTCTTTGCTTCCCGAAAAGTCACTTCTTAACGAGTTTATTTCAAGATAAATTCCCGAAAATAATTGCTAAAAGCTTGGATATATGGTAAAATATAACTTATGAAATATTAGGAGGTGCATCAATGGCTAAGGAAAAAGCTAAATCCCAGTCGTTGCTTAACGGAGCTTTGGTACTTGTTGTTGCAACCGTATTGGTAAAAGTAATTGGTGCTTTGTTTAAAATTCCGCTGTCAATGCTCATCGGTGAGGTCGGCAGAGGTTATTTCAATACTGCATACGAAATTTACACTCCGCTTTATTCAATCTCAATGGCAGGTTTGCCGATTGCGGTTTCACGAATGGTTGCAAAGGAACGTTCTCTCGGTCACTTCCGCGATGTAAGACTTATAAGGAAAGTCGCAACAAGGCTCTTCCTTATGACGGGTGCGATAGGTACGGTGCTGATGTTCATAATCGCATATCCGTACACGAAATTCGTTGTCGGCTACACTGAAAATATTTGGTGTGTTCTTGCAATTGCTCCGTCAATTTTCTTCTGTTGCTGTATGTCAACCTTCCGCGGTTACTATGAGGGTATGCAGAATATGATGCCTACGGCAATTTCTCAGGTTATTGAGGCTCTCAGTAAGCTTTTGCTCGGTCTTGGAATAACATACGCGTTCCTCAGTGCACAGCTTAAGAAGTTCGCAAACGGCGAAGCTGTTATGGGCACGATTTATGATAATAAGGCAGATGCGCTTGCGGCGCTTTATCCGTATGCTGCCGCAACAGCGGTTCTCGGCGTTACGATAGGAACAGTTCTCGGCTTTATCTTCCTTTCAATAAGACACAGAATCAAGGGCGACGGAATTACAAAGGAAGACCTTATAAATTCTCCGAAACCCGAAGACAGCAGAAATGTTGCAAAGATTCTTGTCAGAACAGCGTTGCCGATGGCTGTCGGTTCACTCATACTCAACGTAACAAATCTTATTGACTCGGCTACAATTCAGAACAGACTTGCTTACGCTGTTGAAAAAGCTCCTGAAGTTATAAAGAATATCTACTCAACTTATCTTATCAAAGAGGGTATCGCTGACGGACAGATTGTAAAGTATCTTTACGGTGTCTACGGCGAAACTCTTGACTTCAAAAACCTTGTGCCGACAATTACCATGACACTCGGCATCAGCGCAATTCCGATTATTTCTGCTGCTTGGGCAAAGCACGATTCAAAGACAATCAAAACGACAGTCGAGTCCGTTATACGTGTAACGATGCTAATTTCCTTGCCGGTAGGCTTCGGCCTTGCAGCTGTTTCGTACAATCTTCTTAATATGTTCTACGGAAATTCAGCGGCAACAATCGGCTCTCCGATTCTTACAGTTTACGGAATTTCGGTATTCCTTTTTGCCGTATCTTCACCGATAACGAATATGCTTCAGGCTTTGGGAAGAACGGATATTCCGCTTAAGTCTCTTGCTATCGGCGCGGTTGTTAAAATCATTCTCAACTATATACTCATCGGAAATCCGTCAATCAATATCAACGGCGCTCCGATCGGTTCAATTGCCTGCTACGTGATTGTTGTCGGCATAAACCTCTTCAGCATAATCAGAATTTCAGGCGTGAATATTAATCTGGTATCCGTATTTCTGAAGCCTTTTATCTGCTCAGCTATCTCTGCAGTGACAGCTTTTGCGACGGTTAAAGTGTTCTCAAAAGTGTTAGGAAACTTTGGCGACCCCGAAAGTCTGCTTAACGGAAACACGATTGCACTTGTGATTGCGGTGGCTTCGGCAGTGCTTGTTTACGTAATTGCGCTTCTTTTCCTTAAGGCACTTTCAAAAGATGACCTTGAAATGCTTCCAAAGGGCGAAAAAATTTCAAAAAAGCTTGAAAAACTTGGGTTTTTAGGTTAAAATAGGTATTGTTATGACAAACGAGTTTAAATTCAAAGATAAGTATAATGTTTATGACCTTGTCGCTGTCATAAGAGCGTTGCGCTCGGAGGGCGGTTGCCCGTGGGATATTGAGCAGACGCATGAAAGCATTAAGAAAAACCTTATTGAAGAAACCTACGAAACAATCGAGGCAATAAATAAGGGCGATACGGAAATGCTTCGCGAGGAGCTTGGCGACGTGCTTATGCAGGTTGTATTCCACGCACAGATTGAGGACGAAAAAGGCGTTTTCAATATCGACGATGTTGCTGATGAAAACTGCAAAAAGATGATTGAACGTCATCCGCACGTTTTCGGCGAAATCAACGTCAATTCAGTTGATGATGTTCTCACAAACTGGGATGCAATCAAACGCAAGTCAAAGGGACAGAAAACTACCTCTCAGGCAATTGATTCAGTACCGCGTGAATTACCGGCTCTTATGAGGGCGGATAAAATCCAATCAAAAGCCGCTAAGGCAGGTTTTGACTGGACTCAGGTTGACGGAGCTCTTGAAAGGCTCTACGAAGAAATAGGGGAGCTTAAGGAAGCGATTGCCAACGGAAATAAGGACGAGATAAGCGACGAGCTTGGAGATGTTCTTTTTTCAGCTGTCAATGTTTCACGTTTTGTGAAGATTGATGCCGAAGAAGCCCTGACTTCGTCGACAGACAAATTTATAAGCAGGTTTAAAATTGTTGAAAAACTTGCAGAGGAACGCGGAATAGACATGAAAACTTCTTCTCTTGATGTTCTTGATGAGCTCTGGGACGAAGCTAAAAAGTGTATGTGATATACTTAGTTAAAGGTATTTCATAATATAAAAATAAAATTTGGAGGAATTACAATGAATAAGACAGAATTTATCAATGCAGTTGCTGCAAAGGGCGAAATGGACAAGAAGGCTGCTGAGAAGGCAGTAAGCGCTGTTTTCGGTGCAGTTACAGATGCTCTTAAGGCAGGCGACAAGATCCAGCTCGTTGGCTTCGGTACATTTGAAGTAAGAGAGCGTGCAGAAAAGCAGGCTCGTAACCCGAGAACAGGCGAAACAATGACAGTTCCTGCTTCTAAGGTTCCCGCATTCAAGGCTGGTAAGGCTCTCAAGGACGCTATTAAATAAGTTCTTTTTGGTTTCTGTACGGCAGGGTGAAAATCCTGCCGTAGAATTATTTTAATCAGTTTTTACATTGGAGAAAACTATGCGACTTGATAAATATCTTAAGGTTTCACGAGTTATAAAAAGAAGAACGGTTGCGAATGAAGTCTGTGATGCAAAGCACGTTACGGTTAACGGTAAGGTTGCAAGAGCATCTTATGACGTCAAGGAAGGCGACATTATCGAAATCACGATGGGTGCAAACACCACAAAGATTCAGGTAACAAAGGTCGTTGAGCACGCAACAAAAGACGACGCAGGACTTATGTATAAAGTGTTGTAATAAAAGATTTTTCCGCCTCATACAATGTTATGAGGTGGTTTTTTTATGCCTGAAAATGCAATGCACGACCTTGTTATTGAATCAAGGAAAAAGGTTACCATGACGGGTATTGTTGATGTTGAAAGCTTTGATGAAGAAACGATTGTTGCCGAGAGTGAGTGCGGCGAAATATTTATAAAAGGATCTTCGCTTAAAATAAGCCGTCTGTCCGTTGAAAGCGGAGATATGATTGTTGAGGGCAACATTGATTCCGTGGCTTACTCTGAGGGTAAGCTAAAGGGCGGTTTTTTTTCGAAGGTGTTCAGATAATGCAATATATGCCAACACTTGCTTTTCAGCTTGTTTGCTTTATGTATTCGGCAGGACTCGGCTTCAGTCTCGGAATAGTCTATGATTTAATCAGAATCTTCTTTTATCTGCTTACAGGAAGTGCTAAAAAGCTTCGCGGTGTAAGGGATATAATTTATGTGTTCGTCTGCCTTGCAGCAACGTTTTTGTTTTTGCTTGCTGTCTGCGACGGACAGCTTTTTATGTACGTTTTCCTTGCAGAAGGATTGGGTATTTACGTCTATTTTTACTCGTTGAGCAGTTTCGTTTTTTATCCCGCAAAAACAGCAATTATTGCTCTAAGAAGACTCTTTATGAAGTTTAAAGAGAAAATATGCATAATTAAAACACGAAATTCTGTTTTTGCTGAAAAAATATTAAAAAACTTGCATAAAATTACAAAAAAAGACTTGCATATTCGACATAACATAGTGTATAATTTTTTCGTGAAATTATGCTCAGGTAGTTTTATTTTAAAGAATCGAGGTGACGAAGGTGGCAAAGGTTAAAAAGGAAAGACGCAGCTTTATCGTTGTCTTTTTTGCAATTGTTCTCAGTGCTTGTTTTGCCATTTCGTTGTTTTCTATAATTAAAGATATTAATGATGTTAAAAAGGAAATTGCTGCAGTTGATGAGGTCAAGGCGGAGCAGGAAGCGGAAAACGAAGCTCTGCGCGACAAAATCAACGATGGTGATAAAGATGAATACGTAGAGGAAATCGCAAGAGACAAGCTCGGCTATGTTATGCCCGGCGAAAGAGTTTATCAGGATATCTCTGTAAACGACTGACGTGTTCAATTTTTCTTGGAGGGGTACGCATTAATATGCAGTTAGAAGTCGGCGCAATTGTTGAGGGAAAAGTTACAGGTTTTACGGCATTCGGAGCCTTTGTCGAGTTTGAGGACGGCAAAAAGGGTATGGTGCACATTTCAGAGGTCGCACTCGAATTCGTAAAGGACATCAAGGATCACCTTACTGTCGGACAAACTGTCAAGGTTAAGGTTATTTCTATTGCAGAGGATGGCAAGATAAGCCTTTCTGTTAAAAAAGCAATGGAGCAGCCGAAGCCGGCATTCAAGCCGAAAGCTAATAATGCTCCCAAGCGCAGCAACGCTAATGTATGGCAGGGTAACAAGCCTGTTGAACAGCCTCAGTCTTTCGAAAGCATGATGGCAAAGTTCAAGCAGGAAAGTGACGAAAAGATGTCAGACCTTAAGCGTGATTCAAAACACGGCGGCGGATATAACAGAAGAGGCACAAACAAGCTTTAATCCGCAGCTTTATAATTAAATCTTCAAAGACACGGGAGCAGTTTTCTGCTCCCTTTTTTTCAGGTGATAGTATGAGAGAAATCAGCGTGAAATGTATCAGTGAAGCTGTTGAAAAGCTTTGCATAAAAGCGAATAAGATTTTGCCTGCAGACCTTGCGGAAAATATCGGCAGATGCAGGGGTTGCGAAAAAAATAACCTTGCAAAGGACATTCTTTCTGACCTTGAGGCGAATCTCGAAGCGGCAATCGAGCTTGATATTCCTATCTGTCAGGATACGGGAATGGCTGTTGTTTTCCTTGAAATCGGTCAGGATGTGCATTTTACTGACGGTAATCTTTACGATGCAGTCAACGAAGGTGTGCACAACGGTTATATAAACGGATTCCTCCGTTGTTCCGTTGTCAGCGATCCGTTGAGAAGAGTGAACACAAAGGACAACACTCCTGCGGTGATTCACACAACTATTGTTGACGGCGAAAATGTGAAAATAACTGTCGCACCGAAAGGCTTCGGCAGTGAAAATATGAGTAAGCTCAAAATGCTTACGCCTGCAAGCGGAAGAGAGGACATAATAAATTATGTGCTTGATTGCGTAAAAACTGCCGGAGGCAATCCCTGTCCGCCGATTGTGCTCGGAATCGGTATCGGCGGCGATTTTGAACAGTGCGCATTCCTTGCAAAAAAAGCTCTTTGCAGGAGCGTGAGCGTAAAAAACAGCGATGAGTTTTACAGCGAAATGGAAGAGGAGATACTTGAAAGAGTAAACGAGCTTGATATCGGTCCGCAGGGCTTCGGCGGAGATACGACGGCACTTTCTGTCGCAATCGAAACAGCTCCGACTCATATTGCAGGCTTGCCTGTTGCCGTGAATTTCGGCTGTCACGTAACACGACACGCAACGCAGATATTATAAATTATTTAAGAGGTATTTTATGAAGATAAATTTTGTTATTCCGTGCCTTCTCGGTCTTGAATCACTCATAGCGAACGAAATGAAAGACCTTGGTGCAGAGAATGTTGTTTCAGAAAACGGAAGAGTACTTTTCAGCGGTGATGAAAATTTACTCGCAAGAGCAAATATCTGCTCACGCTATTCAGAAAGAATTCAGATTATTGTCGGCGATTTCTATGCAAAAAGCTTTGAAGAGCTTTTTCAGGGCACAAAGGCTTTACCGTGGGAAGAATGGATAGGCGAGGACGATGCGTTCCCCGTAAAGGGTTATTCAATAAACTCAACTTTATTCAGTGTCAGCGACTGTCAGTCAATCATCAAAAAGGCTGTTGTTGAAAGACTTAAGTCAAAGTATAAAATAAGCTGGTTTGACGAAACGGGTCCCGTGCATCAGATTCAGTTTTCAATTATGAAGGACAAGGTCAGCCTGCTTCTTGATACTTCGGGAATGGGATTGCACAAGCGCGGATACCGCCTTGAAGCAAATGCGGCACCGCTTAAGGAAACTCTTGCAGCTTCGCTTTGTAACCTTGCAAGGCTTCGACCGTATCACACTCTCTATGACCCGATGTGCGGAAGCGGTACAATCCTTATTGAGGGTGCGATGATGGTGCATAATATTGCACCGGGCGTCAACCGTAACTTCTCCGCAGAGCGTTGGGATGTTATCCCTGAATATGTGTGGGCAGAGGAGCGTCAGCGTGCACGTGACCTTGTGAATTACGATACCGATTTTGTTGCATACGGCTCAGATATTGATGAATCAGCACTTGAAATTGCAAGAGTAAATGCAAAACGTGCAGGTGTTGAGAGAAAAATAAAATTTGAAAAGTGCGACCTTCGCGATTTTAAACCACAGAGCGAAAAGGGTACACTTATCTCTAATCCACCGTACGGTGAGAGATTGCTTGATATAAGCGAGGCACAGAAGCTTTATAAGCTCATGGGTGAAAAGTTTGTGCAGAAGCACGGCTGGGCTTATTATGTTATAAGTCCGTCAGAGGAATTTGAAAAAGAATTCGGACGTAAGGCGGATAAACGTCGTAAACTTTATAACGGAATGATTAAATGTCAGTTGTTTATGTATTTTAAATAATAGATTAATCACGGAGGTATCGTTATGAAAAAAATATTGTGTTTAATTTTTGCTTGTATTCTGATTATGCTTTCAGCGTTTACGGTGTCGGCAGAAAATGTTTCGAAATTTAATCTCAAGCGTGTTTCTGAGGATGATACCCAGGCTGTGCTTATTCTTGATTTTGACGGTGGAACACCGTTTTCAGGACTTGATTTCAACGTAGTTGTTAACGAAAAGAAAGCGAAGGTTGCATCAATCGTTGACGGTCAGGGTCTTGTTAATTTCAAGGTGCAGGCTGAAGCAGCGGTTTCTCAGTCAAATGTTGAGTCTAACCCGGCAATGGTTACAGCGGCCATGATTCCCGGCTACCGCAATGTTGACGGAAGCGACCTTTTCAAAATTACAATCACTAAGCTTGAAAAAGAAAAACTTACGGCAGAAGACGTTGTTATTGAAATTACAAACTGTGTAGATAATAACTTCCAACCGATAAAAGCTTCTGTAACAACAGAACTCGGTGCTGCTTCTAAAGCTGAAAAGTTAACGGACACTTCATCTACAACAGATAAGACTGAAGCAGAAAGCTCGACAGATGGTTCAACTGCTGACTTAACCGAAAACACTTCCGAGGCAGAAACCGACAAGCAGGAAACAGCCGAGAATGGAACTCAGGACGAGAAAGAGGCTCCGAATAAGACTGCTGTTGTTATAATCTGTGTGGTTGCAGCAGTTGTTGTTGCAGGCGGCGCAGCAGCTTTTGTTGTTATAAAGAAGAAAAAAGAGGGATAAAATGGAAACCTTGTTTGAAAAATTCAGACAGCCGAAAACCCAGGCTGATGAGCCTGTTTACGATTGTCGCGAAAACTGCTTTATGAAGATTTACCGCAATTTCACAAAGACTGAGTTTGAAAACTGGGTTTGGGAAATGAAAGCTGACGGCTTTGAGGTTTTGCAGGAAACAGAACTTAACGGAAATCTCTACGCTTGCCTTATGGGTGAGGTGCAGATTAACGCTTTGTTTACTCCTTGCGACTCCATTCTGCGAGTTACGGTAAGCGAGGAAAAACGAACACCCTGCTTTAATAAAACCGATTGTAACGGCAACGGTGAAACTGTGTTTTACGGTTTTGAAAGTGACCAGGCACTCATTGATTGCGGAATGTGTCTTCTTGTTCAGTGTCCCGATCATAGCTTCTTTGTTGTTGACAGCGGACATTATATGCAGTTTAACGACAACGACAGAATCTATAAATTTATGCGCGAGCGCACACCCGAGGGACAAAAGGTTGTCGTTAACGGATGGCTTCTTACCCATGCACATTCCGACCACATTTCAAAGTTTATGGATTACCTTCGCTATAACTGTTACGATACAATCATTGAAGGTGTTTATTCAAACCTTATCCCTGACACGTATTATGCTCATACAGAGTGGACAAGGGAAGAAGTTATGCTTTCAAAGAAGCTTTTTAAAATGCTTTCTGAAACAAATATTCCCACATACAAAATCCATACGGGTCAGAGATTCTATATAAGAAACCTTATGTTTGATGTGCTCGGTACACACGAGGATATCTACCCGAACAAGGTAGAGGATTACAACGATTCTTCCTGTATGGTTATGCTAACGGCTGAAAATTCAAGGATTTTTATTCCGGGCGATGCGAGCGCACTTGCGTCCGTTGAGCTTGAAAAGCGTTACGGCGAAACTCTTAAATGCGACGTTGTGCAGGTTGCACACCACGGTCACAGAGGTCTTTCGACAAAGGCTTATGAGCTTCTTGATGCAGAAGTTGCCGTGTTCCCGATTACACGAATCAAATTCGACGAGGAATATCCGAGAATTGAAGCAAACCGACGTGCGATTGAACTCGCAAAGGCTTATTATATTACGTCGGACGGTACGGTTAAAATCCCGTTGCCGTATAGCCTTGAAAAGATTAAAGTGCTTCCCGACGAAACCTTTGAAGACTTCGGAAAAATCAACCGCTTGTGGCAGTATTCCTACACAGACGAGAGAAAGGCTGAACTTTATTCGATGTTTACCGAAAGAGGCGGCGATCTCAACTCTGCAAACCTCCCTGCAGAGGCAGACAGTAAATTTGAAATGTGATATTTTGAAGGACGGCATTGCCGTCCTTTTTGTTATAAATTCGGGTTTATCGGGATGAATCCCGAAAGTAATAAGTAAGAAGTAATAGTGAATAAGTTGAGGGGCTGCGTCGCTGATTTTTAACGCCTGTCTTCAATCGTTCTTGTAGGGCGTGACGTTTACGACACACCGTAAATTTTGTAGGATATTGGCACGTCGCAAGCGTCGTGCCCTACTAAACAGGTTCAGGCGTGTCCGTAGGGGAGTCGTTTCGGCTCCCGCGAATCCCGTCACAATTACGTGTGTTTAAACGGGACAGAGGACGTTGTCACCTACGCAGTTATCTGAATCGTGTTCGTAGGGGCGCGCATTGCGCGTCCGTTGAATTACGCAGAAAATCCGCGGACGACCGATGGTCGCCCCTACGATGCGGATTGAATATTCTACTCCACAAACCCCAATTTGTCGATATCTAAAAAACAACAGCGGAGTGAATTCACTCCGCTGTTGTGCGTTAAAAGCTGTATTTATAAACTCCACCGGGTCTGGTTTCATTAACACCGTTCTTTAAAATAATCTCCGCTGTTGCACCTTCGGGAATTTCGATTTCAACAAATGTTTTGCCGGCCTCTTTCTTCCAATCGCAACGTATAATACCTTTAGGCGATTTAATTGAAGTCTTTGCCCACTGCATACCGCAGTCGATTTCGGGAGCTACGGTGAATGTTTTATATCCGTCCTTTATGTTACGGATACCTGCGATGTGAGAATAAAGAGTTTCGTCAAAAGTACCGAGAAAATAATGATCAAATGAACGTGTTGACGGCTCCCATGCTTCCCAAGCACTCGTTGAACCCTTCTCTATCCAATAACCCCAGCTCGGGTAAGTGGTCTGTGTCAGCACTTTATAAGCAACGTCAGCGTGACCGTTATTGAAAAGCACGGGAAGAAGATGCTTTGTGCCTGTACAACCCGTATCAAGGTGATAGCCGTGAGTTACGATGTCGTCAACGAGGTTGTTTATAACAGCTTCCTTGTTTTCTTCATCAACCATTCCGAATGAAAGCGGAAGAAGGTTGGATGTTTGTCTGTACTGACGTCTGTTACCCTTCGGGTCCCAGTGAGTTGTTTCGTAAATCTGTTTTTCCGGGTTGTAGAATTTTTTATTGAAGTCTCTGCGGATTAGTTCTGCTACCGTAAGATACTCTTCTTCATCGCTCTTGCCGAGAATCTTTGAAATTTCAGCCATAGCTTTTAGCATAGCGTAAATATAAGAAGTACAGCAGATTTCGGCACCCTCAGACGGGTCGCATATCATTTCGCTGAATTCATCGTTTGACGGAGCAACCCAGTCGGAAAGCTCACGTACTCTCCACGTACCGCCGAAGCCTTCAATATCCTTTATATCGTTAAGTGCAAACTCGCGAAGATGCGGATAAAGCTTTTCTGCAAAATCAGTATTGCCACAGAAATCGATAAGAGCCTTTGTGCCGAAAACAAAAATCGTATTCCAAACGGGAGAGTTGCCGACACCCCAATCGGAGGTCGGAACAATGACGGGGACTGTCCCGTAATCCTTGAAACAGTCGTCCATAATATCGATAAACTGCGCCATATAGTTGCTCATATCGAAGTTATACATCATTGTTTCAATTGCGCAGTTTGCGTCGCCGAGCCAACCGTTTTTCTCGAAAACAGGTGTGTCGGTCGGTTTCCATTGAAAATTATTGAGCAGAGTTCTTCGCATAAGAGCATGGAGCTTATTTACAAGCTCGTCCGAGCATTCAAAAGAACCGATTGTTTCTACGTCATTAGCAATTCTGTAAAGCGTAATATCGTCTGCAGTGAGGCTTTTTGCGTGGTTAGCGATTTCGATATAAAGGAAGCCTTTGTAGCTGAATTTCGGCTCAAAAAGGGCAGGGGAGCCGTCTGAAATGAAGCAGTCCTTCTGAATAAAATCAAGGGGCCACCAATGTCCGTCCCGTCCCTGATTACCGCCGATTTTTAAAACGTGACCGTCGTCTGTCAGTTTTTCGCCGTAGATGATTGTAACTTTTTCGTCCTTCGGTGCATCAAGCCTGATTTTCGCCCAACCGGTAATCATTTCGGGAGCTTTGATAAGCAGGTTCCCGTTATCAAGACGGGTAATGCTTTCAGGCTTGAATTCATTAATACGGCGGATGAACGGCTCAGTGTGTTCTTTGAGTTTACCTGCAGGTGCGTCAACGGGGATTGCGTTTTTCCATTCGAAATCCTTTTGACGTGCGTCGTATGTTTCGCCGTAGTAAATACTGTTTGAAACCGTAGGACCGTCCTTTGTAACGAGCCAGCTTTCATCAGTTGCGATGGTTTCATCGTCAATTTCGATATCTGCAATCATTTTCGGAGCTGAGCGCCACAATGCCGTGTCCCAGTTCCAGACGTCTGTGGTTTCATTAAAAAAGCTGTTGCCGAGCTCGACTGTGACGGTGTTTATACCTTCAACAAGCAGGTCGGTTATGTCAAAAACTCTGTAAAACACGGTCTGAGTGTATTGTGAATGAGGCGGATTGAGAAGCGTGTCATCAGGAAGTCTGCCGTTTATTTTAAGCTCAAAAAGGCCGAGTCCGCTTATGTAAATCTTCGCATTCTCTGATTTTTTCTCAAGAGTGAAATCTTTTTTGAAGATGGGTGCAAAACGGTCTTCTACAGTCATGTCTGCACCAATCCATATTCCTTTAAAATTATGTGTCATATTTATACCTCAAAAATAAAAGGTTGTATCAACGGGGATACAACCTTTGTTTTAATTAATATGCCTTGCCCCAGTAAAGCATCTTTGTTGCAGGCTTTCCGCAGCAAACGCAAGTGTCAGAAAGATTCTCCTGTTCAAAGGGGATGCAACGTGATGTAACACCTGCTTCTTCCTTGAGCTTATCTTCACAAGCACGGTCACCACACCACATAGCCTTGATGAATCCGGGCTTGTTGTCTGCGATATCCTTAAGCTCTGCAAAATCCTTAGCTGTGAATGTCATGCTTGCACGGCGGTCGTAAGCCTTCTGATAAAGACCGTCGTGTACAGCCTTAAGAAGCTCAGGCACCTTTGTTTCAAGCTCGTCAAGAGAAACGAAAATCTTTTCGCCGCTGTCACGTCTTACGATGACGCACTGGTTATTTTCAATGTCCTTAGGACCGATTTCAAGACGGAGGGGAACACCCTTCATCTCGTATTCAGCAAACTTCCAGCCCGGGCTGTTGTCGCTGTCGTCAAGCTTAACGCGGCATACGTCGGAAAGTCTTGAATAAAGCTCGTTAGCCTTGTCAAGAACACCTTCCTTGTGCATTGCAATGGGAATGATAACCATCTGCACGGGAGCAACAGCAGGGGGGAGAACAAGACCGTTGTCGTCACCGTGAGTCATAATGATTGCGCCGATAAGGCGTGTTGTGCAACCCCATGAAGTCTGGAACGGATGGTGCTGTTTGTTGTCCTTACCGCTGTAAAGGATGTTGAATGCCTTTGCAAAACCGTCGCCGAAGAAGTGAGATGTTGCGCTCTGAAGAGCTTTACCGTCGTGCATAAGAGCTTCAATTGTGTATGTATCTTCAGCTCCTGCAAAACGTTCTTTTTCTGTCTTTACACCCTTTACAACGGGCATAGCGAGATAATTCTCGCAGAAGTCAGCGTAAACGTTAAGCATACGGATTGTTTCTTCCTGTGCCTCTTCGCTTGTTGCGTGAATTGTATGACCTTCCTGCCAGAGGAATTCTCTTGAACGAAGGAACGGACGAGTTGTCTTTTCCCAACGTACAACGCTTACCCACTGATTGTAAAGCTTGGGAAGATCGCGGTAAGAATGAATGATGTTTGCATAATGCTCACAGAAAAGAGTTTCTGAAGTGGGTCTTACGCAAAGTCTTTCTTCAAGCTTTTCGTTACCGCCGTGAGTTACCCATGCAACCTCGGGAGCGAAGCCTTCAACGTGATCCTTCTCCTTGTTGAGAAGGCTTTCGGGGATGAACATCGGCATACAAACATTCTCGTGACCTGTCTTCTTGAACATTGTGTCAAGAGTGTGCTGAATGTTTTCCCAGATAGCATAGCCGTAAGGTCTTATAACCATACAGCCCTTGACGCTTGTGTATTCGATAAGCTCAGCTTTCTTAACAACGTCTGTATACCATTTAGCAAAATCTTCGTCCATTGACGTGATTTCTTCAACCATTTTTTTCTGCTGTGCCATTTTAAAGTTTCCTGCCTTTCAGATTGACGGCTCTGTGCCGTGGATATTATTCGTGTTCTTCGATGTATTTTACCATATCCTCTACAGTACGGATATTTTCAAGAGCTTCATCGGGTACTTCAATGCCGAATTCATCTTCAATGCTCATAATAAGATCGACAACGTCAAGGCTGTCTGCACCAAGGTCATCAAGAATATGGCTGTCATATGCGATTTCTTCTGCATCAAGTTCAAGCTGGTCAGCAATGATTTCCTGTAACTTTTCGAAGATTGACATAAAAACGACTCCTTTATTTTAATGTTAAATAATTATTAATTATAATAATCCGTTCACTACAAAATATTAGTGATTTTTTGCACTTTTGTCAATAGTTTTACAAATAATTTGTTGGTGTAAAGGTGGTTCACTTGATGTTCATTTTTTTAACAAATCGCATTTATTAGCTGTAAAATGAATAAAAACAGGGTGTAAAGATAATTGCTTTACGTAAAGGCTTTGCACTTGACCATGTGGAAAACTTGGTGGAAAATGTGGAAAACTTAACGTAAAATCAATGTTTTTTACTAAAATTGGTGGAAAATTTGTAAAGTTGAAAAGCTTTACTCACAATTTTCAACACACTCTGACAAAATTTTAACATTCAGATTATTCATAAAAAACTGTATATCCCGTTGCGGATTATTCACTGCAGTCGATAACACGATGTGCAAGCTCATGCAGTTGCTCCATACTTGAAAGCATACCTACCTCCTGGCGGAAGGCTGCAGCTCCGCGGATGCCCTTTATGTACCAGGCGGCGTGTTTTCGTGCTTCTCTCATACCCACTCTTTCGCCTTTATAGCGGCATATAAGCTCAATGTGATTTATCATAACTCTCATACGTTCTGCGATATCGGGCTCGTCGGGCATTGTGCCGTTTTCAAGGTATGAATTGATGTTTTCAAATATCCAGGGTCTGCCAAGAGCACCTCGACCAACCATAAGGAAATCGCATCCTGTTTCGTCGAGCATACGTTTTGCACTCTTGCCGTCAACGATGTCTCCGTTGCCGATAACGGGGATGTTGACAGCATTTTTTACTTTCGCAATTTCGTCAATGTAAACGGGTGGAGCGTACATCTGCGTACGTGTCCTGCCGTGTACGGTAAGCGCGCTTGCACCTGCCGCTTCAATTCGTTTTGCGACTTCAACAGCGTTGATTGTTTCAGTATCCCAGCCGATTCGGATTTTTACCGTTACGGGAATGGGAGAAGCTTTTACAACGGCATCAACAATTTCACTTATGAGTGGCGGATTTTTAAGAAGTGCTGAACCGCCGCCGTTACCTGCAATTTTAGGTGCAGGGCATCCCATATTGATATCGATGAAGTCGGGATTGAAGCTGAGGGTTTTTAAAGCCGCCTCTGCCATAATTTCAGGATTGTCACCGAAAATCTGTGCGCCTGCAGGTCTTTCTTTATCAGAGAGAAAAAGGAGCTCCTTTGATTTTTTGTCCTGCATTGTAAGACCTTTGGAGCTTACCATTTCGCTGATAACATATGCCGCACCGTAGCTTGTGCAAAGCTCACGGAATGCTCTGTCTGCAACTCCTGCCATAGGGGCAAGGGCTGCGAGGTTTTTAATTTCAATATTTCCAATTTTCACAAAATCACCAAAAAATATTTTACCACGAATATACCACAATTGTCAAAAGTATGATATAATTAATTAATTCTTTTAGGAGGCTTTTTTATGAGACTTCTTGTTATCGACGGAAACAGTATATTAAACCGCGCTTTTTACGGCATAAAACTTCTTACAACAAAGGACGGCAGATACACAAACGGTATCTACGGCTTTATGAATATATTCCACCGTCTGCTTGAGGATTGCAAGCCGGACAGGGTTGCGATTGCCTTTGACGTGAAGGCACCGACTTTCAGGCACGAGATGTATACGGAATATAAGGCAGGACGAAAAGGTATGCCGGACGAGCTTCGTGAACAGATGCCTGTCCTAAAAGAGCTTCTCACGCTTTTAGGCTATAAGATAGTCGAAAAAGCAGGTTGGGAAGCGGACGATATACTCGGTACTCTCAGCGTACAGATGAAGGACGGCGACAAGTGCTTCATTGCAACGGGTGACCGCGACAGCCTTCAGCTTGTAAGCGAAAACACTACTGTTTTACTTGCCTCAACAAAAATGGGCAGAACGCAGACCGTAGCCTATGATGCACAGAAAATTATGGAAGAATACGGTGTTACTCCGAAGCAGATGATTGAACTCAAAGCTTTGCAGGGTGACAGCTCGGATAATATCCCGGGAGTTGCAGGTGTCGGCCCGAAAACTGCAGGCGAGCTTATTCAGAAATACGGCAGTATTGATTACATTTACGAAAATATTGATTCTCTTGAAATCAAGCCGAAGCTTCGCGAAAAGCTTGAAGGAGGAAGGGATTCTGCATTCCTCAGCCATAAGCTTGGTACGATTTCACTTGAAGCTCCGATTGATACGGATATGGATGCTTATGCTGTTTCGGCTGGTGACCACGGTGCGGCAACAAGACTTCTTGCCTCGCTTGAAATGTTCAAGATGATTGAAACGTTCAATCTCAGTGCTCATCATATTGAGAGTGAAGAAGCTTCATCGGCAGAGAAAATTGAAGTAAAATACGTTGACGAGCTTGCTGAAATCAAGACCGGAGATACACTTTATTTTATCCCTGTTTACGAAGACGGCGAGGTTGTCAGGATTGCTTTTCTTACGGATGACGGGGTATATATTGCAGAAAACAACAGCTTTATTTTTGCTTCACAGCTGGCAGAAATTCTTTCAGACGAGAAAAAAGAAAAAATCACCTACGACGTCAAGCCGCTTCATTCGTGGGCTTTTGCAAGAGGCGTTGAAATCAAGGGTAAAATCAGCGACATTATGATTGCAGGGTACATCCTCAATCCGTCCGCAAGTGATTACCACCCCTCAAGAGTGCTTCAGGAATACGGCGGAGCTTTACCCGAAATAAGCGAAGAAAATCAGCTTGCACTTGATACGGCATCACTCAGAGGGGCTTGGGAAAAGGTTTACGGTGAACTTGAAAATAACGGTCAGCTTGAGCTGATGTACGAAATCGAAATGCCTCTTGCCAAGGTGCTTTCTTCAATGGAGGTTACGGGATTCCTCGTGGATTCGCAGAGTATTGAGGAATATGGTGCGGTTCTTGAAACACAGATTAATTCTCTTGTTGAAAAAATATATGACCTTGCAGGCGAGGAGTTTAATATCAATTCTCCGAAACAGCTCGGAGCAATCCTTTTTGAAAAGCTTCAGCTTCCTGCAAAGAAAAAGACAAAGTCAGGCTATTCCACTAATGCGGATGTCCTTGAATCTCTTGCGCCCGATTATCCGATAGTTTCTCTTGTTCTTGAATACAGAACTCTTGCAAAGCTTAAGTCAACATACTGTGACGGTCTTAAAAAGTGCGTTGCTCCCGACGGCAGGATTCATTCAACCCTGAACCAGACGGAAACAAGAACGGGCAGAATTTCCTCAACCGAGCCGAATCTGCAGAATATTCCCGTCAGAAGTGAGGTCGGCAGAGAGCTTCGCAAATTCTTTGTTGCAAAGGAAGGTCACGTACTCGTTGACGCTGACTATTCACAGATTGAGCTTCGTGTGCTTGCGCATATAGCAGACGACGAGCGTATGCTTTCAGCCTTCAACGAGGGTGACGATATTCATACGATAACGGCTTCGCAGGTTTTCAATATGCCTCACGAGGCGGTCACTCCTCTTATGAGAACAAGAGCAAAGGCTGTCAATTTCGGTATTGTATACGGTATCGGTGCGTTCTCTCTTGCAAAGGATATCGGCGTAACAAGAGCTGAAGCCGACAGATATATCAAGGGCTATCTTCACAATTTCTCAGGTGTTGATTCCTATATGCAGAAGGTTATTGCAGATGCGAAAGAAAATGGTTTTGTAAGCACTCTTTTTGGCAGAAGACGTTATCTTCCCGAGCTTACATCTTCGAATGCAATGCTTCGTCAGTTCGGCGAACGAGTTGCAAGAAATATGCCGATTCAGGGCACGGCGGCAGATATCATCAAAATTGCAATGATTAAAGTCTACGAGCGTATGAAAGAGGAAAAGCTGGGGGCCCGTCTTATTATGCAGGTGCACGACGAGCTTATCGTTGAAGCACCTGAAGCCGAGGCTGAAAAGGTGTGTGTAATAGTTAAGGAAGAAATGGAAAACGCGACGGCTATGAACGTTAAACTTACTGCTGACGTTCATTCGGGTAAGAGTTGGTATGAAGCAAAGGATTAAGAAAAACAGGTATACCGTTCCCGATATTATCCGTGGAATTTCGGTAATTGCGATGATTGTTTATCATACCATGTGGGATCTTGTCTACCTTTTCGGTGTATCAATTCCGTGGTTTAAAACTGATGCAGGATTTCTTTTTCAGCAGAGTATTTGCTGGAGCTTTGTTCTGATTTCAGGTTTTTGTTGGCATCTTGGAAAAAAGAAAGTCAAACGAGGGATGATTGTTCTGGCCTGTTCACTTGTGCTGACAGCGGTCACGGCAATTGTTATGCCCGAACAGATCATTCTTCACGGTGTGCTGAGCCTTATCGGAACGGCGATGCTTGTCACAATTCTGATTGACAAGCTTTTGAAAAAGGTGCATCCGTTAGTGGGAATTGTGATGAATTTCCTGCTTTTCCTGCTGACATATGATGTCAATAACGGCTTTGTCGGAGTGGCAGAATATAAGTTTTTTGAACTTCCCGATTTTCTTTATATGAACACACTGACAGCTTTTTTCGGTTTCCCTCACGATGAATTCTATTCGTCGGACTACGTACCGATTCTTCCATGGATATTCGTATTCTTTATCGGATATTTTATTTATGTTTTTTTTGAAAAGAAGAATAAACTGAAGCATCTTTCAGCTTTTTCCTGTAGACCGCTTGAGTTCATCGGCACACACTCCCTTGAAATTTATATGGCACATCAGCCGATGATTTTCGGAATTCTGTTACTTATATATAATTGACAATTGTTTTTGAAAATTGTATTATATAGAAAAGAGTTAATATAAAGACTAAAGGAGAGCTAAAGATGAAAGCTTTATTTATAATGCCGTATAACTGCGATTTGATTCATGCTGTTTCTTTGCCACTCGGTCTTATATCTATCGGTTCATATCTTAAAGAAAACGGATATGAGGTAAGAATATGCGATTTGTCAGTTTCTCATATCAACATTGAAAAGGTTTTTGATGAATTCAGACCCGATATTGTGGGTATATCTCTTTCGTCCGTTAAGCATATTGAAGGTGCTACGGAAGTTTCAAAAAAACTTCATAAAAAGGGTGTGCCGATTGTATGGGGCGGTACATTCTGCGATGTCTGCGATCCTCAGATTGTTTTTGACGGTGCAGACGTAGATTATCTCAGTTTCTGTGAAGGAGAGGCAACTTGGCTTGAATTTATGCAGACCCTTGAAAAAGGTGGAGATTTAAGAAAGCTTAATGGTATAGCATACCGTAATGATAACGGCAGAGCTGTTGTAACTCCCCAAAGAGAGTTTGTTGACCTGACAAAGCTACCTCCTCTTGATTATACTCTCGTTGATGTTAAAGCGTATGCGCAGTATCTTTACGGCTGTAAAAATCTTGTCTACGTTTATCTCTCAAAAGGTTGTCCGTCAAAGTGTACCTTCTGTGTAAATCAGGTTACACACAGATGCACATACAGACGCCGTGCACTTGAGCATTTTATGAAAGAAACAGAGATCCTTGTCAAGGAGTACGGTGTTGACGGACTGTACTTCTGCGATGAACTTTGTTTTAAAAACAAAGAGCAGGTCTATGAGGTCTGTGATGCTTTTGAAAAGTCGGGACTTGAATTTTTTTGGGGATTCCAGACGCGTATAGGTATTCTTGGCGAAGAAGAATTCAGACGTTGCTATGAATGTGGATGCCGTTGGGTTGATTTTGGTATTGAAAGCGGAAGTAAAGAGCAGCTCGAGATAATGAAAAAGGGTATTCCTTATGAGAAAATAGAGCCGACCTTTGATATGTGCGATAAACTCGGCATTATTTCTCTTGCTAATTTTATAGTGGGGCTTCCGGGTGAAACGGAAGAACAGCTTATGGAAACGGTTGACCTTGCAAACAGAATCAAGGCCACTCAATGCTCATTTCTGCAGTATTGCATTTCACCTAACACTGTAATGAGCCAAAAGGCTATCGAGGACGGCCTTGTTAAAAATCCCGTAAGAAAGCTTAAGGACTACAGAAAAATTGATTTCTTCCTCTCAAGGACGGATAATCTTTCAAAAATCAGGCAGATGGAGCTTAATGTTGTTCAGTCATATTATCTTTGGAACGCCGTCTTTAAAAAGGACTACGGAAAAGATGCAAAGAATTATGATTTGCTCTTTAAGCATATACAGACACTCTTTCACCGTCTTTCTTTCCTTTCTTTTTCAAACGGAGTGAAGTGCTTGTTTGAAATCGGATATCTCAGCTTGCGCTTCTTTACGGATACGCATTTTCATCCGAGAATAATAAAAAAATATAATCTGAAAAAATAACGCAGCTTTAAGCTGCGTTATTTTTTTGGCTGATAATAGCTGTTAAAAGATAAAGCGAAACAATCAACAGGGTGAAGTTTTTCTTTGAATATATTGCTATGATTATGCCTGAAACAAGAAGAAAAACAGCGCATACGATACTCAAAGTCTTAACTGTTTTACTTTCCGGAAAAAGAGCCGAAAGTATGTGACCCCCGTCAAGTATTGAAACGGGCAGAAGATTGAAAAAAGCAAGTGCAAGGTTAATTATCGCGAAGCTTTCCTGTCCTGTAATAAAAAGAAATGCGGCCGCGAAGAGGTTCATTGCGGGACCGCCTGCGGCGATTGCTGCTTCCTTCATCTCGGGAAGGAATTTTTTGTCCGTAAATATCTTTATACCGAAATAACCGAATTTGATTGAAGTAACTTTTTTGCCGAGCAAAAGCATTGTAAAAAGATGTCCGCACTCGTGAATAATGCAGAAAACAAAGCAATAAAAAGCCTGAGCTTCAGGGAAAAGCGTCAGCATAAGTGCGATGACGGCAACGAACCAGAAGCTGATTTCAATTGAAATATTGCGGAATTTAAAGCTCATACGTGACCGTCTTTTTCTTTTATGTAATCAAGCGGGTCAACCGATGAACCGTCAATACGGATTTCAAAGTGCAGGTGAGGTCCCGTACTCCAACCGGTATTGCCTACAAGCGCAATAAGCTCTCCTGCACGGATAACCGAGCCTTCCGCAACGAGAACCTCGGAACAGTGACAGTAAAGCGTTTGCGTACCGTCGGAATGTTCCATCAAAACGAAATTGCCTTTCTTTTCGCCGTAACCTGTATCCTTTACAACACCGTTGTATGCGGCAACGATACCCGTACCTTCGTCGGCGGCAATGTCAACACCCGTGTGAAGTCCGTATTTGCCTGAAATGGGATTTGTACGGTATCCGTAGCGCGAGGTTATACGGCCGTGCAGGGGAGTTGTGATTTTGTTGTTTTTTCCGAGAGTTGCCATAACGGCAACGGCTGAGCTTTCTTCTTCGGTATCTTCTCCGCCTTCACCCTCAAAGGGGGCAACTGTATCGGCAGGAGCTTGCGTTGTTGTCGGAGTTATGTTTTTTATAACACCGCTTGTTGCATCTTTTGCTGAGTCAAAAAGCTCTCTTGCATTCATATCGACAGACATAATTTTATTGTATTCATTCTTCAAAAATTCAAAGGTTGTCGGACTGAATTTACCTGTGAGAAAAACAAGCAATACAAAAAACACACAGACAACAGCCTGAACAAGAATTACCTTGTTGATTTTGTCGTCCGTGTGTTGTATCTTTTTCGGATTGTCCGAGGACTTTTTTGCCGTAACATCTTTTTCCATAACATCACCTCAGGTAAATACTATGGAACAACCTTCGTTTTTATTCATAAAAAGAGCTGTTACGAAAAACGAAATAGCTCTTATATTTATTTTGTGTTTTCAATACTCATACTTGCACAGGCATTGAGCGAAAGGTCAGCCGTGTTACCGTTTAAAAATTCGTAGTAGCCCTGAGCACCGACCATTGCGGCATTGTCACCGCAGTATTTAAGCTCGGGTGCGTAAAGCTCCCAACCGTATTTTTTACAAAGAGCAGTCATTTCTCTGCGGAGAACGGAGTTTGCGGAAACACCGCCTGCGAGAACGATTTTTTTATAACCGAGATTAATTGCGGCTTTTTCGGTGTTTTCTGTAAGGCAATCAACAACCGCCTTTATGTATGAAGCACCAAGGTCGGGGACGTTGATTTCTTCACCCTTCTGCTTTGCGATGTTGATTGTGTTAAGAACAGCCGTTTTAAGTCCCGAAAAGCTGAAATCGTACGGCGCACCGTCTACACGCGGATGCGGCATTTTGTAAGCTTTGCTGTTGCCCTCCTTTGCGACCCTGTCGAGGTTAAGACCTCCGGGATAGGGAAGACCCATTGCACGCGCCGCCTTGTCCATAGCTTCGCCTGCGGCATCGTCATGAGTGTAACCGATAACCTTGAAATCTGTGTAATCCTTCACCTCAACAAGGTGGCTGTGACCGCCCGAAACAACGAGGCAGAGAAACGGAGGCTTAAGCTCGGGATGTGTGATATAGTTCGATGCAATATGTGAGCGAAGATGATGCACGGGCACAAGCGGAAGTCCCGATGCCATCGTGATTCCTTTGGCATAATTAACTCCGACAAGCAAAGCACCGATAAGTCCGGGTGCGTGCGTTACGGCAACAGCGTCGATATCTTCAAGAGTACAGCCTGCATCGCTGAGAGCAGAGCTGACAACTCCCGAAATCGCTTCAACGTGTCTTCTTGATGCAATTTCAGGAACAACACCGCCGTAAATTTTGTGTTCTTCAACCTGTGAAGCGACGATGCTTGAAAGCACTTTTCTGCCGTCTTCAACAACGGCTGCTGCTGTTTCGTCGCAGGATGATTCTATAGATAATATCTTCATTGAGTTCACCTTAAGTATTTAGTCATTATATATGCGTCTTCGGTCGGATTTGAGTAAAAATCCTTGCGCTGACCTACGACATTATAACCCTCTTTTTTATAAAGTTCAATAGCAGGAACGTTGCTTATTCTCACTTCGAGGGAAATAAATTCGCAGTTTCTCGTTTCTGCACCGCGAGTTGCGGCATCAATCAGTGTTTCACCGATGCCGAGACGTCTGTATTCGGGGAAAACGGCAACGTTTGTTATATATGCTTCACCGCAGATTTCGTGAATTCCGATGTACCCGAGAACCTTGCCGTCCGAAACAGCTGTAAGAAAATGTGCATTTTCGTTACTGAGCTCTGCACGAAGTCCGTTTTCGCTCCAAGGAACGGAAAATGAAATCTTCTCAAGCTCTGCAATTTCTTTTATGTGTTCCTCACTCATCGGGACTATATCCATTGTAATACTGTCGATAAATCTTTCAAGAAAAGCTTCAATTTTATCCGCACAGTCACGGTAGATTTCTGTATCTCCACCGAACGGGTCGGGGATACCTCCGTCAGGGACAAGAACCCTGAAAGTCGGACTGATCTTCATAACTGCATTTTTATGGCTCTCGGTCATACATACCATAATATCCGTTTCGTCCAGGATGTACTGATTAAATACCGTCGCACGGTGATATGAAAGGTCAACTCCTCTTTCTGCACATACCTCAACAGCCTGAGGGGATGCCTCGTCACCTGTGTATGCTGCAAGACCGCAGCTTCTGCAGGTAATGTCCGTAATACCTCTGTCGGCAAGTATTTTTTTGAAAAGGCCTTCAGCCATCGCACTGCGGCAGGTGTTGCCCGTGCAGACAAATGTAATGTTAAGCATAATTATCACCTAGTTGATTATAGCATAAAAAAGGTGCTTTTGCCACTTAAGGTTGAAAAAACTTTTACTTTTTCTTAACTTTTCCATTACTCTGTTTTTATTTTGATTTGTTTTAATTTAGCCAACGGGTATTTCCTCGTTGTTGATGATGTGTTATAATGAAATGGGGTGATGACTATGAAAGCAGTTCTTGTTTGTGATGACGATGAGGCTATACTCAATTCGATTGAAATATATCTTTCACAGGAAGGCTTCAGGGTAATTAAGGCACACGACGGTGAAGAAGCAATAAACCTTGTTCTGAAAAATGAGATTCACTGTATGGTGCTCGATATTATGATGCCGAAGCTTGACGGCTTGCAGACACTTCTGAAGATACGTCAGAAATTCGACTTTCCTGTGATAATGCTTTCTGCAAAAAGTGAGGATACGGATAAAATCACAGGTCTCGGATTCGGTGCGGATGACTATGTAACAAAGCCTTTCAATCCGCTTGAGCTTGTCGCAAGAATCAAGTCGCAGATACGCCGTTATGTGATGTTTTCTTCTTTTGAAAGGAAAAGCACACAGCTTGTTTCGGGCGGACTTGTTGTTGATACGGATGCGAAATCTGTCAGCGTGGACGGTCAGGAAATCAAGCTTACGGCAAGAGAGTATATGATACTTGAATACCTTTGCAGAAATATGGGTAAGGTGCTTTCATCCTCACAGATTTACGAGGCTGTATGGAATGAACCGTCATTCGGAACGGAGAAAACAGTTACGGTACACATCAAAAACATAAGAGAAAAGATTGAAATAAATCCTAAAGACCCGAAATATATTAAGGTGGTGTATGGTCTTGGATACAAGGTTGAAAAGGTTTAAGTACAGTTGGTTTACAAAGCTTCTGTGTATTGTGTTTGCGTGTGTATGTGCTGTCAGTGCGGTGCTGAGCTTTATTCCACTGTTTTACCGTTGGATAATTACGGACGGTGAGATGAACTTTACTGAAAATGTTACGATTTATGACACAACATCGTTTGTCAATTACGTCAGAAGCGATATAAATATTTTGATCGGTCTGGCACGAAAAAATGAATTTGAAGCAAGGTATCAGGCAGAAAAGAAGGCTTGCGTTGAAAGTATGGTAGCTCAGTTCAAGGCTGAAAAAGAAGCACAGGGTAAACAAGTTTATGATTACGGAGATTACACAGAAGTCTATTATCGCGACACGGTAACCCTTACTCACGAAAGTCCGGTTCTCGGAACGGTAGCTTATTCTTTTGCGCTTTCTTTAAATCCGGAAAGTGTTGCTGATTCCGTTGCATATCAGTTTGAGTCAGAATACCGTAGTGCATTTATTGGCCACTTTAATGCCTCACAGCTTGATTTACTGAAAAATGTCCGATACTATGCCGAAGCAAAGGACGGAACGGTTATCTCTAATGTGGACAGCAAAGACAGCGTTATCAATGAAGCTTTTAACGAATATGTTCATGTTGTTGACGGTAAGATTACGTGCAGTGAAAATATTAAAAATTCTGCTTTTATGGCAACAACACCTGCAAACTATTTCTCATCCTCTGCGGAGGTTTATTATTCAATTAATCCGAGCTTTGTAGGTAACGATAAGTTTTCAAAGCTGCAGAATACCGTCAATCTGACTAACAATATCGATTATACCGCAAAGATTATAACCTTGATTGTTTCGGTCATCGGAATGATACTGTTTCTTACTTTGTCCGTAGCTCTGGCAGGACACAAGGGCGATGAGTTGAAGCTGTCCCTCGTCGACAAAGTACCGTGCGATTTGCATCTTGCATTGTCGGTGTTTGCCGATTTCTGGGTAGGCTTTGCCGCTGTCGGCCTCGCGTTTTTGCGGCACGAGCAGGTTCTTTGGGAATATGACGCTGATTTCTGGTTTGAAGAAATTGTTGCACATCAAAAGCTTTTCATAATAATACTTTCAACTGTTGTTGCTGTGTTTGTTCTTATTCTTGCAGAACTTATTACATCTTTTGCAAGAAGAATAAAGACCAAAAGTACGATTGTCAGACATACATTGATTTTTTATGTCATAGTCGCAATTTTAAAACTGCTAAGGTTTACAGGCAGACAGATTGCAAAGCTTTTCCGCAAGATAAAAGGATGGTTCAAGGTTATTGTTTTTAAACCGAAGAAACTCAACAAAGGCGTTGCGATTCTTTGTGTTGTGGGTACTGTTGCAAGCGTATTTGCACTTTTGCTTTGCGGATTTTTGCTTTGCATCAGTATTTATGATGCTACCGAGTTCGCATTTTTCTTAGTGTGCTTAGTGATACTGTCTGTTCTTACAGCCGATGCCTATGCATTGTACCGTGTGTTCAGGTATATGCGCTCGCTCGATTCGATTATTGTCAGTGCAGAAAATCACGAGCCGTTCGATATGAAGCTCAATGAAGTTCCCGAAAGTCTCAGACCCCTTGTAAAAGCTTATGACGAGACAAATTCAGAGCTTCAGAAAGCAATTCTGAAGGCTGTTAAGGATGAACGCACAAAAACGGAGCTTATAACCAACGTTTCGCACGATCTGAAAACTCCGCTTACGTCAGTTATCAATTATATTGACCTGCTGAAGCAGTGTGATATAACGGATGAAAAAGCTCTTGAATATATGGGCGTAATCGATGAAAAATCAATCAAGCTCAAGCGTCTTATCGAAGACCTGATTGAAGCTTCGAAGGTTTCAAGCGGAAATGTTACTGTAAACAAAACTAAGCTTAATCTCAACGAGCTTGTTACTCAGGCAATTGTTGAAGAAACTGCCGAGCTTGAAAAGCAAGGTCTGAAACTGGTTTTTGACGAGCCTGAACAAAAGGTTATTGTAAATGCTGACGGAACGAAGATTTACAGAGTGATTGAAAATCTTTTGTCGAATGTAAGCAAGTATTCGGCACCGAACTCAAGAGTTTATGCCGGTGTTTATTCCAAAGGAAATTACGGATATTTTGAAATTAAAAACATTTCAAACGAGCCTCTTAATATCAGCGCCGAAGAGTTGACGGAACGTTTTGTAAGAGGCGATGCATCGCGAAATCGCGACGGAAACGGTCTCGGACTTTCGATTGCAAAGGATCTCTGTACCCTCAACGACGGTGAACTCATAATCGCAATTGACGGTGACTTATTCAAGGCAACGGTTAAAATACCCAAATGATTGAAAGCTGTGGAGCGTAAAAGCTTCACAGCTTTTTTACTTGCAATTATTACCGTTTTACATTAAAATAAAAGTGATAATCTTATTATTAAAGAAAAGAGGTTGATTTTATGACAAAGGTTATTGCTGTTATAATGGCGGTTTTCACCTGGTTCGGTGCTGTGCTGAATCCCGGCTGGTGTAAAACTGAGGGCGTTTTCGGCGATGTTCAAGAAAGATTTCAGACTGTATTTGATGAAGGTGAATTTGTTATGGGTGAAAACGACCTTGTTGTTGCGCCTTACGGTAGCGACAGTAATTCAGGTACGCTTGAAGCTCCTCTTAAAACGCTTGAAAAGGCAAAAGACATTCTTAAAAGCGATACGAACGGCGACCCCGTTACGGTATGGTTCAGAGAGGGCACATACACGATAAATGAAACTGTTGAATTTACCGCAGAGGACAGGGGAAATGTTCTTTACCGTTCATATCCGGGTGAAAAGGTTTCGTTCTCAGGCTCAGAGGAAATCAAGGGTTGGTCCGAAACAACAATCAACGGTGTCAAAGCTTTTGTGAAAGATATCAGCATTGATTCCGATGATGATTATTTTCAGTCTCTTTTCAAGGGTGACAAGCGTCTTGCACGTCCCGTTTATCCGAAAGAAGATGTTTTCAAGGTTGCGGACCCGAGAACGAAAGAAGGTGTTCCTGCAACATGGGATACCGGATTCTTCACTTATTGTGTTGCATTTTATGCTCATAAAGAAGATGTTATCAATTTCTCAAATGCAAGCGATGTTGAAGTGAAAATTATGCATTTCTGGTGCGACGAGCATCTGCCGATGAAGTCTGTTGACACCTCAACGGGCAGAATTGAAACAACTAAACCGACAGCGATGATAATAAGAGTTGATGATAACTATGTTTTCGAGAATGTAAAAGAAGCCCTTTGTGAGCCGGGTGAATGGTATCTCGACAGAACAGAGGAGAAGCTTTATTACATCCCCGAAGAGGGTGACACTGTTGAAAATACAGTTCTTCATGCAGGCAAGACAGAACAGTTTATGACTTTTGAAAATGCAGAAAACATTGCTTTTCAGGGTATTGATTTCATAAACACGGATTGGGACTACGTTGACGGTCAGTTCACGGGTAATCCGTTCCCGGAAGAACATCCGTTACACGACAATGTCATCTACGGTTCGGAGCATCCTCAGGCAGCGTTTGAAGTTCCCGCGGCAATTTATATCGCATCTTCAAAGGGTATCAATTTTACTGATTGCCGTTTCGAAAATATTTCATATACTGCAATTAAGTTTGACAAAGGTACGCAGGATTGCGACGTTACAAGCTGCTACTTCAACGGAATCGGCGCAAGTGCAGTCTTCATCCACGGTGATTTCGTTATTCCTGCAACGACGAAGAATATCAATGTCCATGATTGCCATATCGGCAATTACGGCAGAATTTTCACTAACGCAATCGGTATTCTTCTTACTCACGCTTACGATTGCGACCTGACATACAACGAAATTCACGACGGCTGGTATACGGGTATTTCGGTCGGTTGGAACTGGGGATATGCAGACCACCCGACAAATAAAATCGATATCAGCAACAACCTCATTTATAACATAGGTAACGGTTGGCTTTCGGATATGGGCGGTATCTATACACTCGGAATTCAGCCTGAAACAGTTATTTCGGGCAACGTTATTTATAATGTAGGCTGTGATGAAGGTGCTTACGGCTACGGCGGATGGGGTATCTACCTCGACGAAGGCTCAAGCGAAATGCTCGTTGAAAACAATCTTGTATACGATTGCTCATCTGAAACCTTCCACCAGCATTACGGCAGAGATAACATTGTAAGAAACAATATTTTTGCATTCGGCGGTGAGGGTGCGTTCATTGTCACAAGACACGAGGAGCACAATTCGCTTACGGCGACCAACAATATCTTTGTGACGCATAATGCACCGATGTATGCCTTTGATACAGAGAAAGACTGGTTTGTTGACGACAGTAATCTTTACTGGGATTATAAACGCGGAGAAAATGTTTATTCAGGTAATTCAATGAAACTCTTTGAGAGAAAGTCACTTGTTATCCTGACGGCTCAGGGTTATTATAATAATGCGGTTTATGCTGACCCGCTTTTCAAGGATGCAGAAAACAGAGACTTTACGCTTGCCGAGAACAGTCCCGCACTTGAAGCGGGCTTCGTCCCGTTTGAGTACGATGCAGGTACATTAACAAATTTCTGATAAAACAAATCAAAGAGGCTGTAAAAAATTTTTGTTTTTTTACAGCCTCTTTTGTCCGACAAATTCGGTTTTGTCGATATCTTTATTTTCCACCTCATCCACCGCAAGCGGTCCCCCTTCCCCTCGAGGGGAAGGCTGAGAAACCGCGCAAGTCCAAGGCTTCCCCTTGAGGGGAAGCTGTCACGAAGTGACTGATGAGGTGTAGGTTGCAACGCAACAGTTATAATAAAACATCCCGACAAACCCGAATTTGTATTACTCTTTTGTTTTGAAGTTGACTTTTTGTTTTTGTGTAAATATAATTATCTCAACAACAAATGCGAGGTGTCTTATGAAGCGTGTTTTTCTTATCGTCCTTGATTCGTGCGGAATCGGTGCCATGCCTGATTGCCGTGATTTTGGTGACGAAAATTGTAACACCTTAAAAAGAATATCTGAATCACAGTTTTTCTCGGCTGAAAATATGTTAAAACTCGGATTCGGAAACATAGACGGAATTGATTACCTTGACGGGAATGACCGTCCGCTTGCAGCTGTTGCGCGTTTGACGGAAAAATCAAAAGGCAAGGACACAACAATCGGTCATTGGGAGATTGCGGGAATTGTTTCGCAAAAGCTGCTTCCGACTTATCCTGACGGCTTTCCACAGTCTGTTATCGATGAATTTTCAGAAAAAACAGGCAGAAAGGTGATTTGCAATAAACCGTATTCGGGTACGGATGTTATCCGCGATTACGGCAAAGAACACGTTGAAACAGGTGCGCTGATTGTCTATACTTCAGCAGACAGTGTTTTTCAGATTGCTGCACATGAAAGTGTTGTACCGGTTAAAACGCTTTATGAATACTGTAAAATCGCGAGAGAAATACTCTGCGGAGAAAATGCAGTCGGCAGGGTAATCGCAAGACCGTTTGAGGGTGAATATCCCGATTTCAGGCGAACTGCAAACCGCCACGATTTTTCTCTTGCACCGCCAAAGGGAACGTTGCTTGATACTCTTGTTGAAAACGGTAAAACAGTTTATGCGGTTGGAAAAATTTACGATATTTTTGCAGGAAAGGGTATCAGCGAATATGTGTTCACCCACTCGAATGAAGAGGGAATGAAGAAGGCATATGAGGCGTTGGATAAAGATTTCAACGGCTTGTGTTTTGTGAATCTTGTCGATTACGATATGCTTTACGGTCACCGTCAGGACGCCGACGGTTATGCAAAGGCTTTTGCAGAGTTTGACGGTTGGTTGCCCTCTTTTATTGATAGGATGAAGGACGAAGATGTGCTCATAATAACAGCAGACCACGGTTGTGACCCCGGCGACAACCACACGGACCACACCCGTGAATACACACCACTGATAATTTACGGTAAAAAAGTAAAACCCGTAAACCTCGGTACACGGCAAACCTTTGCGGATATCGCCGCAACCGTTGCGGATTATCTTGAAGTTCCGTTTGAATGTGACGGCGAATCGTTTGCTGAAATGATATACTAAAGCAGTAATAAAAGGGATGACAGTGTGTTCTGCCATCCCTTTTTTATGCAAAGTTGCATAAAAGAAAACATTTTTTAAAGCTTCATAAACTTGAAACTTCCGTAATAACAAAGGTCAAGTAAATCGTCGGGGATATTGCTGTGGATGCGTCTTGTCTGATATGCATTTTCATTAAGGTTGAATCCTGAAATCGCTCTGGGTATACCGAGCTTTGCCTGAATTCTGCGGATTTCATCAGTCAGCTTGACGGTTGCAAACGACGGGTCATCATCGTTATGAGCAATTCCGACAGCTGTTGCGATTTCAAACAGCCCGTGACGTATTGATGATTCTTCGTATTCCATAATATTGGGAATAACAACAGCACAGACAGAATTCTTCCCATAACCGTAATCTGCAAAAAAACTGCTCACTCTGCTAAGATAAGACTTTTCAATTCCTTTTGCATTGCGGTGCGCCGCGACTGAAAAATACATTGAATATATCAGTTTTTCAAGTGATACAATTTCGCCTCTGCAGGCAGGAAGAATACTCTTGTAAATGCCGACGGCTCCGTGAATCGCAAACGATCGCGTTATGATATTATCTGTTGAAGAAAGCGTATCAACAGCGTATGCGAATGCAGCAAGAGCATCGTATGCAACAGTTGAGGACGGAAGATGTTCTATCAGTACAGGGTCAAGGATGAGTGTTGTAGGCGAATGCCTGTACGAAAAATACTCTCCGTTTTCAAAGTCGGTCATTGTTGAAGCACAGCAACAGGGGATAGCGGTAAAGTCAGCACCGCTTTCGTTGGTGAGTAACATTCCGCAGTCAATCGCGGCGGCTGAACCGATTGCGACAATCAAATCGGCTTCGTCAAGGAAAAATTCTTCCGACGCAAGGTTATAAAGCTCGTGAACGTTGGCATTGAAAACCGTGCTGACTTGCGTTGAATATTTTCGGCATCTGTTTTCAAGTCGCTCAAGTGTTCCGCGGTTTTTTATGATTTCGCTGTCGCAGATAAGTATTGTGCGGTCAACTCTTTTTGCCGAAAAATGTTCAAGTGTATTTCTTTCGAATATTATTTTCTGAGGAAGGTGAATTTCAGGCATTTGTATCGCTCCTTTTTTCTATTGTTTGCCAAAGGAGCTTTTTTATTCCCGAAAAGTTTAAGTTAATTCTTGATTTTGAAAAAATTAAGATATATAATATTCTAAAATGGTTCAAGGAGGTATATGATGGCTTCATATAATGCTCTTGATACAACTAAAAAAATCCTTGTAACGGGAGCTGCAGGCTTTATCGGCTTTCATCTTAGCAAGTCACTTCTCCAAAAAGGTGTAGCGGTTGTCGGCTTTGATAACATCAACGACTACTACGATGTAAATCTTAAATATGCACGCCTTGCCATTCTTGAAAATTTTGAGAATTTCACTTTTGTGAAAGGTGATTTGGCAAATAAAACCACGGTCGATAAACTATTCAGCGAAAGTAAGTTTGATATCGTTGTGAATCTTGCCGCACAGGCAGGTGTCAGATATTCAATTGAAAATCCGCAGGCATACATCGAATCAAATGTTATCGGTTTTTTCAATATTCTTGAAGCGTGCCGTAACAATCCTGTTGAGCATCTTCTCTATGCTTCTTCAAGTTCAGTCTACGGCAATCAGCAGAAAACACCGTTTTCAACTGATGACGATGTCAGTAAACCGATTTCGCTCTATGCCGCAACGAAGAAATCAAACGAGCTTATGGCTTATACCTACAGCCATCTTTACTCTATACCTTCAACGGGTCTTCGTTTTTTTACGGTTTACGGCCCTTACGGCAGACCTGATATGGCTTGCTTCAGCTTTACCGAAAAGATTCTCAGGGGTGAAACGATAAAGATTTTCAATAACGGTGATATGTACCGCGATTTCACTTATATCGATGATATCGTAAAGGGTGTTGAAAATATGCTTTGCAATCCGCCCGAAGCAGACGAAAACGGAGACAGAGCAACTGTATATAATATTGGTAATAATTCACCCGAAAAGCTGATGTACTTTGTTGAAACACTCGAAAAGGCTCTCGGAAAAACGGCGGAAAAGGAATTCCTTCCGATGCAGCCGGGCGATGTTTATCAGACTTATGCAGATGTTACGCCGCTGATTGAAAAGTTCGGTTTTAAACCGTCAACTTCAATTGAAGACGGACTCGCAAGGTTTGTTGAATGGTATAAAAAATATTACAACGTATAAATGGAGGCAATTAAAATGAAAGACATTAATTTCGGAACATTCCCGACGATGATAACCCCGTATCACGACGACAATACTGTTGACTACGAGGCGGTTAAAAACATTACAAACTGGTATATCGAAAACGGCTGTACAGGTATTTTTGCAGTCTGCCAGTCAAGTGAAATGGTTTATCTTTCACTCGAAGAAAAGGTGAAGATTGCAAAGACGGTTGTTGAAACAGTTAAGGCAAGCGGCAAGGATGTTTCTGTTGTTGCTTCGGGTCACAATTCTGATGATATGGATGCTCAGGCGCGTGAGCTTACAGCTATTGCTCAAACAGGTGTTGACGCAATCGTGTGGGTAAGCAACCGACTCGACTTGCATAATGACGGTGACGACGTGTGGATTAAGAATGCAGAAAAGCTCCTTTCTCAGCTTCCTGAGGATATTGCAATCGGTATCTACGAATGTCCTTATCCTTACAAGCGTCTTCTTACCGAAAAAATCATCGATTGGTGTATTTCAACAGGCAGATTCACATTTATTAAGGACACTTGCTGTGACCCCGACGAGCTTGACCGCAGACTTGAGCAGATCAAGGGCACAACAATCAGGCTTTACAATGCGAACTCACAGACTCTTCTTTATACTCTTAAAAAGGGCTGTGCAGGTTTTTCGGGAATTATGGCAAACTTCCATCCCGATATCTATGCATGGCTTTGCGAAAACTATGATAAGGATGAAAAGAAGGCGCAGTCTGTGCAGAATTTTATTTGCCTTGCTTCGTTCCTTGAAGTTCTCGCTTACCCGCAGACAGCAAAGTATCATATGAATAAAGTCGGTGTTCCGATGAGCCTCTGGTCGCGTTCCTGCGATTATAAGAAATTCACAAAATATCAGCAGATGATAATCGACGACCTTATGAAAGCAGAAGACGATATAAGAGGATTGATTGCAAAATAATATAAGACAGGCTTGCAGCTGAAAAGTTGCAAGCCGTTTTTATGCCGTTTTTTGTTTGAAAAATTGACTTTATCTGTGCGGTGTGGTATCTTTAAAATATAAATTATAATTGGAGTAGTGTGTATGAAGTACAGTGTTTTACATATCTGTGACTATGCTGCCGAGTATAAAGGCGGCTTTATAAATGCACTTGAATTTTTGCGTAAGGATCTGCACAATGACGGTGTTGAACAGCTTTATCTCTTTCCGCACAGAGCACTTTCAACCAATGCAAAAAACTGGATTGAAGAAATGAGAGCTGACGGAGCAACTGTTTACATACAGACGGACAGTGTCGTTAAAAATATATTTCTTCTGAAGAAAATAGTTAAAAAGCATAATGTAAAAAAGATATTCAGACATTTTAACGATTTGAAAATTGATGCCGTTATTCGTTTGTTTTGTCCCGATGTACCTGTAGTGAGATTTATACATTGTGAGTATCGCGCAACAGGACTACGTCATATTATCAGAAAAATGCTGTACAAAAGTGATGTGTTTGTCGGTGTAGGTGAAACGGTAACACAAAAAGTTGCTGAACTGTTTCCGGACAACAGATGCGATACTTTGCAGAATGCGATTTCTTTTGACCGATTTTCAAGGGTTGATGAGTTTGACAAACCTGATAAGGTCTCCTGTCTGACAATGGGATACAATGTGCCTGTCAAGGGGGTAGACCTTACCTTTGAGGTGTTCAAGCGCATTCGTGAAAAATACGATGTAATGCTGTATGTTGTTGTTGCATCTCACAGGGAAGAACTTGAGTCAGAGATTAAAAAGCGTTTCGGAACACAGCCTGAGTGGTTGGTTGTCCTGCCACCGACAGAAAATATCGGGACTTACTATCACAACACGGATATAATCTTAGGCCCGTCACGCGCAGAGGGTGCTTTGCCTTTTGTTGTTTTTGAAGCGATGTATTGTGGCAGTCTTGCGGTTGTCAGCGATATCCCGCAACAGATCACGGACAAGGTAAGCAGTGTACGTTACTTTAAAAGTGAAGACCTTGACGATTATGAAAAGGTGCTTTCAAAGGCTATCGATGACGTGAAAAAGCCTGAAACTGAAAAGGAAAGACTTGCAGCTAAAGAAGAAATTGTAAAGAATTATTCAATGCAGGTCTGGGCGGACAGATTCAAAGCTTTGATATAGGAGATGAAATGAAAATGAAAAAATCAATCTCGGTTTTATTGGCTTTAGTTCTTGCTTTCTGCTGTATGCCTTTTGCTGCGGCAGAAACTGCAGAAACAAGGCTTTACAATGTCTATAGCGACGGAATGCTCTTTCAGCAGAATGATGAAGCAATCCTTGCAGGTACAGCGAAAAAGGGTAGCGAAATAACAGCAACCCTCTTTGATGATGAAAACAACATCGTGGAAAAAGTTGAGGGTACAACAAAAGCTGACGGCACATTCGCTGTTTCTTTCAATGCTCCCGAAGGCGGATTTGAGGAATATACAGTCATTGTCAGCGAAAACGGCAAGGAATTTGCAAAGCTTTCGGAAGTTGTTTTCGGCGAATTGTGGCTTGCAAGCGGACAGAGCAATATGCAATATCCCCTTGGTCAGGCAAAGGGCGGTTACGACGATTGGCTGAACGGCAAAAAGCACAGCAAATGGCTCAGAGTTCTTATGGTACCGCCTTATGTCAACAGCTATTCTGAAATAGGCTTTGTCCCTGATGTACCTCAGAAAGAGATTGCGGGTGCTCAGTGGGTAGACGGTCAGAATGAATTTGTTTACAATATGAGTGCCGTTGCATTTTACTTTGCGAGTGAAATGATGCAAGAGCTTGATATGCCCGTAGGTATACTCAATGCGTCCCTCGGCGGAAGCTCAATCGCAAGCTGGATTTCAAGAGAAAAGGTTGATTCCGAGCCGCAGTTCAAAGAAAAAATGTACACCTACGGCGCATACAAGGAAAGCAAAGACTGGACGGCAAAGGATCAGAATGTTTATGCCGACATCGGTGCTAACTATAACCACAAAATTGCAGCTCTCGGAAATTTCCGACCTGTCGGAATGATATGGTATCAGGGCGAAAGCGATGTCGGCTATTCCGAGGAATACTATTCTGAAGCGATGGACATTATGCAGGAGCTTTACACTGATGTGTTCAGCTATGATAACGGATATTTTCCCCTTATTTATACAAATCTTGCTGAGTATTTTTACAGCGATGACGGAATGGTTCTTCCTGACAGAAATATTGCTTTTTCAAAGATTCAGAGTAACCGTCCCGAATCAAGAGCAACTTTCGGTATTTATGATTTGCCGATAACCTACCTTCCGGCAGTTGGCGTTATACATCCTGAGCACAAGCAGGATATCGGTGAGCGAATGGCTTTTTGTGCAAAGGGTATGGTTTACGGAAAGTTTGACACTTACACCTCAGCAACAGTTGAATCAACCGAAGTTAAGGACGGAAGTGTTTACGTAAAGTTCAACAATGTCGGTGATGGGCTTGTTTCAATGGGTGGCAGCCTTCATGGTTTTGCTGTCTGCGGCGCAGACGGAATTTACCTTGAAGCGAAGGCAGAAATTGTGTCCAAGGATACCGTAAGCGTTTGGAATGAAACTATAGAAAATCCGCTTTCTGTTTCTTATGCGTACTGTATGGGCAACGGACGGTCAAACCTTGCGGCATCATTCAAAGGTGAAAACCCCTTGCCTGTAAATATCTTCGTAACGGATAAAAACGTCGGTACACATTACTGGACGGATAAGAAGTGGGCGGACTGTGAAGTTGAAAGTGTATGGCATACAATGAGCGATGCAAATAGTGGCTATTATCCCTCATGGGCATCCGAAACGGCTCAGCTTTCACGCTCAGCGGATGCTCCGTATTCGGGCGATTACTGTATGAAAATTCTTGCAGACGAAAAGAAATTCACCGTAAAGCCAAACCTTACATATAAAGAAGGAATAAAGAAAGAAAATTTCTGGGACACCGACACAGATTATAGCGACTACGATACAATGAGTTTTTGTGTCCGAAACAACGGTGAAAAAGATGTTACTCTTGATAAAGTCAAATTTATTAAGGATTCTTCAATGTGGCACACTCCTGCAATCAAAGGCACAACCGACCCGAGTGCAGTAATTCCTGCTGACGGTGAGTGGTATATGATAACGCTTGACCTTAACCGTCTTTACCTCCACGGTAATGAAGGCGGTGTGGCTTTCACAAACGAAAAGATTGAGAATGTGAAAGAAATTGAATTCTGCTTCACGGGCGAAGATGCTGACCTCAGCTTTGATGGCGTAACGTTCACGGCATCGGCAGAAAAAGCACAGGTGCAGTTTGATGCATCGTTTGATAATGTGGACAATGTATTCGAATTCTTCTGCTTTCTTGTAACAACATTTTTAGGTCTTTTCGCAAATCTTTTCAGATAAACAGAAATAACAAAAAAGAGAGGCTTTAATGATATTGGTGAAAAACAATTTGTTTTCCACCAACCTCTTTTCGTCGATATTCAATTCATTACATATTCGCCTGAAAACAGTTCGGAAATCGCATCCTTTAGGTTGCGGTTTTCTTTTTTTATAAAATCGGGGTCATCAAGAATTATCTCTCTTGCAAATCGGTTTGCCTCGTTAAGGATTGCCGTATCCGTAAGCATTGCAATCTTCATCTCGGGCAGACCGTGCTGACGTGAGCCGAAGAAATCGCCGGGACCTCGCATTTTTAGGTCTTCGTCTGCAATCTTAAAGCCGTCCGTCGTGCTTGTCATAACCTTCATTCTTCGCTGTGCGGCTTCATTCTGTGCATCTGTGATGAGAATACACGTGGATTTGTATTGACCTCTGCCGATTCTGCCCCTGAGCTGATGAAGCTGAGAAAGGCCGAATCGCTCAGCATTTTCAATAACCATAATAACGGAATTCGGCACGTCAACTCCGACTTCAATAACTGTTGTTGAAACAAGGAGCTTGATTTCGCCCGAAACAAATTTCGCCATAACCTCTTCCTTGTCCTTAGGCTTCATTTTTCCGTGGAGAAGTCCTACCGAATATCCGCTGAAAAATCCTCTTGAAATGTTTTCGGAATACTCCTGCGCCGCCGCAAGGTCGGTTTCACCCTCTTCTACAAGAGGACAAACGATATAACCTTGTCGTCCTTCATCAAGATGCTTCTTGACGTAATTGAAAGCTCTGTGCCTTTTGGCTGTATCAATGGCATAGGTTTCGATAGGCTGTCTGCCGGGCGGAAGCTCGTCGAGAATCGAAACATCAAGGTCTCCGTAAAGCATCAACGCGAGTGTACGTGGAATAGGTGTTGCGGACATAACAAGTGTATGCGGTCTGTCACCCTTGCCGCTGAGTGCACCTCTGTGCTTAACACCGAATCGGTGTTGCTCGTCGGTTATAACAAGACCCAGATTCTCAAATTCAACGTCATTCTGTATCAGTGCGTGAGTTCCGACGATAAGACGGATTTCGCCGCTTTTGAGCTGTGCCTTGATTTCTCTTTTCTTTGCCGCAGTTACCGAGCCTGTCAGCAAAGCAATTTTTATATCCGTGTTCTCAAAAAACCTGAGGCAGGTTTTATAGTGTTGCTGAGCAAGAATTTCCGTCGGTGCCATAAAGGCACTCTGGTATCCGTTTTTGGCAACTGTATAAATAAGTGCCGCCGCAACCGCGGTTTTACCCGAGCCGACATCACCCTGCAGAAGTCTGTTCATAGTGAAGTTGGATGTCATTTGTGCTACACTTTCTCTCACGGCTCTTTCCTGAGCACCCGTAAGAGTGAACGGCAGTGTTTTTATAAATTCGTACGTGTAATCTCTTTCAATGCTCACAGGTGTGCTTTCTTTTCTGTTGCCCTTGAGCTTCATAAGACCGAGTTGGAAAATGAAAAGCTCTTCAAAAATAAGCCTGCGACGTGCTTCGGAAATAGTGTCCTCGTTTGTCGGAAAGTGCAGTTCATAAATCGCTTTGTTGATTTCCATAAGGCAAAGCTTGTCGCGGAGTGGCTGAGGAATACAGTCAATGAAATAATCTTTTCTTGCCTCATATGCCTGACGTACAAGCTTTTCGATAGCCTTTGAATTTATTCCTGCACTCTGGTGATAAATCGGTCGGATTCTTGTTCCGTTTTCTACCGGTGCAATCAAAGGCGATGAAATCTCACGTCTGTGAAAGTTACCGCCGACTTTGCCGTAAAAGAGATATTCCTCTCCCGCTTCAAGCGATTCAGCGGCATATTTGTTATTAAAAATCGTGATGTTCATCAACGATTCTCCATCAGTTACAACTGTTTTGTAAATTGTCATCCCTTTACGGATTTTTGCTCCGCGCGGTTTATGGTTTACAATTGCGCGTACGCAACAGTTTGTGTCAAAAGGTGCTGCGGCGATAGATGTGATTCTGCTCCAATCCATATAATCACGCGGATAAAAGCGCAGAAGGTCACCGACGGTGAAAATACCGAGCTTATTAAGAATTTTAGCTCTTTTTTCACCGACGCCCTTAAGATATTGAATGTTGGTGTTTTTATCCATTATTCAACAGTCCATTCGTTCACGTTGTAAAGATAGTCGCTGATGATTGTTTTAGTTTCCGTTTTGAGTTTTGAGCTTTTAACGGTTATACCTGTACGGTACAAAAGGGGAATGAACGGAAGCTCGTCCGTAAATGTGTCAAGGAATTCCTGCATGGTTTTTTCACCGTTAAGGAAAAGGTTATAATCAATTGCTGATTTACATTCGGGATTAATACCGAATGAATACGCACCGTTTTCGGCAAAGAATCCGTTGAGGTTAAAGCTGTTGGGAAGCTTTACTTCGCCGATATAAAGCTCGTAAGCGCCTTCTTTGACAACGTTTACGTAGCTGTTGTATGAATATTCCTTGAGAACAACCTTGATGTCAGCTTCTGCGAGAGTCTGCTGAATGTTTCTTGCCATTGCAAGCTTGAAACCGTTTTCTTTGTTTACAGCAAGTCGCAACTGAAGCTGTCCCGAAATTGGTGAATAACGCACTCCTGCGCTGTTGAATGTGTTAAAGCCTGCTCGCTCAAGCAACTCAATCGAGGCATCCTTATCATGCTTTACGGGAATCATAGAACAACCTTTTGTTCCGTAAAAAGAGGGGTGGAACGGGGTGGATGTTGCTTTTGCAAAGTCGGCAAAAGCAACTGAAGATATGTTGTTCCTGTCGATAAGCAATGATATCGCACGGCGGACAGCAGGATCCTTAAGAATGTTTGAGTTGGAATTAATTCCAAGGTATACGAAATTTGTTGTGTCGAAAGCTGTGCTTGCACCCGTGTATCTTTTGTAAGCACCTTCAGAGAAGCTTTCTGTATAAAAATCAATCTGATTAAGCTCAAAAAGACTTGTTACAGCAGAAGTTTCCGTAATATCCTTGAGACCTATCTGCTTGTATTCGGGATAATAACCGCCAAGACGGTTTTGGTTCACAATAAGCTTGCGGTTTTCGCTTTCTGTAATAAGCTGATATCTGCCGCTTCCCACGGGGACTGCCGCAGAGTAATCATCGGAGCTGTTTGTGTCTTTATCGCTGTTTGCTTTTATAATCGGGAAAGTCAGATTTGCCGCCGCGTAAGGATCAGCTGTTTTTAAAGTGAAAACAACACTTCCGTTTCCGTCCGCGGACGCATCGCTGATATTGAGAAGCAACGGTGAATACAGTTCACTTCTTTTTGCAAGTACGAATGAATAAACAACGTCCTGTGCAGTGATTGCAGAGTTGTCAGTAAAAGTAAGACCGTTCCTGATTTTAACGCTGAGCTTGTTCTTGTTTGTAAATGAAGAGCTTTCTGCAATAACAGCCGTTGTGCTGAAATCGTTATTTACATTGAAAAGGGGGTCAAATAAAAGCATAGAAATGCTTTTGTTTACTTCGCTTTCACATTCATAAGGATTAAGTGAATCCGTGCGAAGGTATGGGATAGTGTAGCCGATTGCATCGATGCCCTCTACGGATGCAGCTTCTGAATTTTTATCTGACGGGTCAATCGAAAGGTCAAGCGGCTCGCAACCTGAAAATGTTACAATGAGCATCGTTGCACAAAGAAGCGCGGATATTATTCTGTTTTTCATAAGCTCACCTCATTTACATAACCGATATCGGCCGGGCAGAAACTGTCAGACCCGTTTTTTCATTGATTTCAAATATACAACCGTCAAGCTTTATGTTGTTTTCATCTGTCTTGAATCTTGTCGGAAGACCTGTTTTAAGTGCATTGATAACACATTCGCTCTCAACACCGAGTACGGAATCCGCAGAACCGCACATTCCGAGATCGGTGATATAGCCTGTACCGCCTGCAAGAATCTGCGCATCGGCGGTTTGTACATGTGTATGTGTTCCGAAAAATGCAGAAATTCTTGAATCGGCATAGATCGCAAGAGCTCTCTTTTCACCCGTAGATTCAGCGTGAAAATCGACTATTTTAATCCGGCAGTCCTTTGTTTCTTCAATCGCTTTGTCAAGACTGTCGAAAGGATTAGCAAAGTTTGAATTCATATAGGCTGTACCGATAAGGTTGATTACGGCAATTCTGTAAGCACCCATATCAATTTTGGTAATGCCTTTGCCCGGTACGCTCGCGTGCATATTGTAAGGGCGGATGATGTCGTCTCTTTCGTCAAGGTAAGCGTGAATTTCAGCTCTCCTGAAAACGTGGTTGCCTGTTGTTATTATGTCAACACCGCTTGCAAAAAGATGATCGGCAGAAAAGGGGAGAATGCCGTTGCCTGTTGCAGAGTTTTCACCGTTGGCGATGCAGATATCAATGTTATAAAGTCTTTTTATGCCCGGAAGCTTTTTGCGGACAAATTCACATCCGCTGCTGCTGACAACGTCACCCAACGCAAGTATTTTCATCGTTTTTGCTCCTTTGCAAAATTTTTCGGAATGTTACGGCATACATAATTACGAGTACCGTTCCCGTAATAAGCCATGAAACGGGATATGACAAATAAAGAGTAAACATAGAACGGTATTGAGGAAAAACTGTAAAGACCCAAAGCACTCTGAGTCCGCATACGCCGACCATAGTTACAATCATCGGAATGACGGATTTGCCGAGTCCGCGCATCTGTCCCGTTGTAACGTCGAGAACACTGTTTACAATATAAGTTACGGCAAAAAGACGTAAACGGATAAGTCCCATATCAATAACTTCAGCATCAGTGGAAAAAACAGTCAGTATCTGCGGGCCGAAAGCAAGCAGGGCGACACCGAAAATTACTGCAATTCCCATGCTTACACCGATGCAGTTGAAGTAGATTTTACGGATTCTTTTATATTGTCTTGCGCCAAGATTCTGTGACGTGAAGGTTGTTGCAGTCTGCGAAACAGAGTTGCAGCAAGTAAAGATAATACTGTCTACGTTTCCGGACGCTGTGTTTCCTGCGATTGCAGCTGCACCGAAGGAATTGATTGATGATTGGATAACAACATTTGAAAGAGAGAAAAGAGAGCCCTGAAGACCTGCAGGAATTCCTATTTTTAATATATCGCGGATTTCATCTTTATAAAACCGAAGCTTTCTGAGTGAAAGATGTATGTAACTGTTGATATTAAGAAGAATGTAAAGAATGCATATTGCGGAAACATACTGCGAAATGATTGTTGCAAGTGCAACGCCTGCAACGTTCATATTAAAGTTGATAACGAAAACAAGGTTGAGTGCAACATTAAGGATACCTGTTGCCGTGAGTATATAAAGTGGTCTTTTGCTGTCACCCGTGGCACGAAGTATTGATGCACCGTAATTGTACACCATATTTGCAGGGGTGCCGAGGAAAAAGATACGTAGGTAAAGAGTGGAAAGCGAATGAACATCGTCGGGTGTTCCCATAGCACTGAGAGCATAGGGCGAAATAACAACACCGAAAAGACCGATGACAATACCGCTGAGAATCGAAAGGAGCATTGCCGAATGTACGGCACGGTGTACGGATGCACCGTCGCCTGCACCGATGTGTTTTGCAACGACAACACCCGAGCCCATTGAAAGACCGAGAAAAAGATTGAGCATAAGGTTAACAAGGGTTGTTGTTGCTCCAACGGCCGCAAGGGAGATACTTCCCGCAAATCTGCCGACAACCATAACATCAGCGGCATTGTAAACAATCTGCAGAAGACCCGTAACCATAAGAGGAAAGGCGAAGCCTAAAATTTTAGGGAACAGTACGCCTGTTGTCATATCCACACTGTATTTCTTTTTCGCCATAATGACCATCCTTGACTGAAACTAATACATCATATATTATAACAAATAGAAAAACAAATGTACAGAAAAAAGAAATAATTGTTGACATATATTAAGAAAAATATTAAAATTAACACTGCAAGTAGAATTAAAGGGGATATGTTTATGAGTAAAATAAAAAGAATTCTTGCTGTTGTGCTCGCTGTGATTATGGTTATGCCGATCGCAATGTTTTCAGCTTCAGCCACAACACCTGCAGCACCTGAATTCGAGGCAGCAGTTGTTTCGGAAACATCTTCAACAGTAGTGGTAAGATTTTCTTTGGTAAAAGGAACATTCAGTGCTTTGGATTTCACTTTCAAAACTTCATCTGTAATCAAAGAGTGTACAAAGATTGAAAAACACAGTGACTTTGTAGCTGTTATTACAGACTGTGTAAACAACGGTATACAGTTTTCTGCCACGGAAAACCCTGCGACAAAGAAGGTTGCAATTGCATCAACAGCAAAATTTGACAAGCCTTTCGCGATTTATGATTTTACATTCTCAAAAAAGACTTCTGCCGCTGTAACTGCTGCTGATTTTTCTGTTACAATCGACAACTGCGCTATTGCAACTGATATGGCTGCAGACGGCAGTTCAAGTGTTGATGTTACAGATGCGGTAAAAGTAACTTATGAGATTAACAGTTTTGTTCTCAACGACACATCAGTAGCTATGTATTATAAAGATGCATACAAAATCAACTATGTAACAAACTATGCTCCTGAAACACTTACATGGACTTCCTCAGATGAGGGTGTAGTCAAGGTTGACGGTAACGGTAACCTTACAACAACAGGAACAGGCAGTGCAACAATCACCGTAACAAGTGCAGACGGCAGGGTAAATGAAAGCTGCGAAGTCAGCGTAAGCTATCAGTGGTGGCAGTGGATTATTGTTATCGTTCTCTTTGGTTGGATCTGGTATTAATTATTGAAATTAAATCGGTCTTTCTCTTTCGGGAAAGACCGATTCTTTTTTTCTCATATTGCTTGACAAAGCTTTTTTATTTTAATAAAATTTAACTATAGTACTTTGCTTTAAAGTGCTAAAAGGAGGAATTTTATGCAGACGACAATGGCATCAATAATGGGCAACCTTATAAAGCAGGTTGAAAAGAAAATCATTATGGAATCCTTGCCTATAACTGAGTGGGAAAGCTACACAGGCTGGCACCACAAACCGGGCGAGTTTACATACGACAATATGCCGCATCAAATTATGAAGATAGGCGACCGTTGGAGCGTTGGTTATGACGCAACAAGATGGTTCAAGGCTAAGGTGACTGTTCCTGAAACTATGGACGGAAAGAAGCTTTATCTTTATGCAGGTTTCGGCGGTGAAGCACTTGTCCGTATCAATGGAAAAATCGTTGGTGCGTTCAGTGATGAAGCAGGCTGGCAGGACCGTACTGTTGTAATTGTTGACAATAACAAAGCGGGCGACGAGCTTGACATAGAGCTTGAAGCAACTGTTAACTGCGGTATGTTCTGTGACGAAGCTATGGCGGGTGCAAAAGACCATACTTATACAATGAAGTATGCGCATCTTGCTGCAATTAACGTTGAAACTCAGAAATATTGGTATGATATAAAAAGTGCATACGACAGCCTTGAGCAGATAGACAACAAGGTTATCTACGACAGCGTTTATAAAGCGATCGACGAATCTCTCCACGTTCTTGATTTTGACTTTGACGATGAAACATTTTATAAGAGTGTACCGGCGGCAAACGAACTTCTTGTGAAGATGCTTTCGGAAATTCCTGATGCAAAGCAGGGCACTCTTTGTATGATCGGTCATTCACATCTTGATGTTGCATGGCTGTGGACAACACGCGAGCTTGTAAGAAAAACTGCAAGAACATTTTCGAACAACCTTGCGATGATGAGAGAATATCCTGACTTTAAGTTTACGCAGAGCCAGGCTATTGTCTATGATTATATGAAAAAATATTACCCCGATATCTTTGAGCAGGTTAAGGAAGCTGTCAAGGCGGGTCGCTGGGAAATCGTGGGTAATACATGGTGCGAAGCGGACACGAACCTTGCAAGCGGTGAGTCACTTGTCCGTCAGCTTCTTTACGGTCGTGAATACTTTATGAAGGAATTCGGCGTTTCTTCGGATGTTTACTGGCTTCCCGACTGTTTCGGTTTTACCTGGGCACTTCCGCAGGTTATCAAGCGTTCAGGAATGAAGTATTTTTACACTGCAAAGCTTTACTTTAATGCAACCCATAAGTTCCCGTATTCAGTCTTTAATTGGCGCTCACATTCAGGCGATGAAATCGTTGCCTGCGTTCAACAGCAGCATTATCAGGGCGAGTACGATGCTCACTACATCAAGGATAACTGGGAGCGTACAAATCAGAAAAACATCACAAAGAAATCTGTCGGCTCGTTCGGATACGGTGACGGCGGCGGCGGTGTGACAATCGGTCAGATTGAACGTTCAAAGCGATTCGAAAATATGCCGGGTATGCCGAAGGCTGAGAATACATTTGTTGCTGATTTCTTCCGTGGAACGGAAGAGTTCAAGGACGAAATTCCGACATTCAACGACGAGCTTGTTTATGAAAACCACAGAGGTACATTCACAAGCCAGGCATTCATAAAGAAGAACAACCGTCGCGGTGAGTTTCTCTTCAGAAATGCAGAGTTTGCAAACGTCCTTTCAAAAACTCTTCTTGGCGATGAATACCCTGCAGAGAAGATGGAAGAAGGCTGGAAGCTTCTTCTGACAAATCAGTTCCACGATATCCTTCCCGGAACATCAATCCACGAGGCAATGGAAATGACGCGTGAAGAATACGTGCAGATGAACGAAATCGGTAACGGTCTTCTTTCAACAGCGGTTGAACACATCAACGAAAACGTAAATGTTACAACTGACGGTATCATCGTCTGGAATATGAACTCGATGCCGATTACAGGCACCGTAAATGTCAAGCTTCCGTTTGATGCAGGAAAGATTGTTGATGAAAACGGTAACGACTGCCGCTTCGTCAAGGATGGCGAGAATGTAATGTTCATCGCAAAGGATGTTCCGCAGATGGGATTCAGAGTTTACAAGATTGAAAAAGAAACAGCTTCATTTGATAAGGTTGTCGCTGAAAAGACACTTCTTGAAAACTCAAAGCTTAAGGTTACTCTTGACGAAAATGCTGAAATTGCAAGCATTTACGATAAGGTTAATGACAGAGAAGTTCTTACAGCAAAGGGTAATGCACTTTCAATCTTCCAGGATAAGCCGATTCACGAAAGTGCTTGGAACCTTGAACTCAACTATCAGAAAAAACGTTGGGATCTTACAAAAGCTGACAGCATTGAAGTTGTTGCCGCTGACGAGGTCAAGGGCGTTGTAAGAGTTGTAAGAAGCTTCAATAAGTCAACAATCACACAGGATATCATTCTTTATGCTGATGCTGACTATATTGACTTTGACACAAAGGTAGACTGGTACGAAACAGAAAAGGTGCTCAAGGCAGCCTTCCCTGTAAGTGTTATCAGCTCACACGCAACATATGAAATTGCACACGGCTCAATCGAGCGTCCGACCCATTGGAATTATAGCACAGACCTCGTTCGTTTTGAGGTTTGCGGTCATAAGTGGGCAGACCTTTCTGAAGGCGACTACGGTGTAAGCATTATCAACGATTGCAAATACGGATACGATATCAAGGATAGCCTGATGAGAATAACTCTTATGAGAGCACCTATCTGTCCCGATCCCGTTGGTGACAAGGGCGTAAGCACATTCGTTTATAGACTCTATCCGCACGCAGGTAACTGGTCACAGGCAGATACAGTCAAGTATGCATTTGAGCTTAATCAGCCGCTTAAGGGCTATGCAGCAAAGGCTCAGTCAGGTTCAATATGTGCTGAAAAATCCTTCGTTGAGGTAAGCAGAAGAAATATCGCTGTTGATGCAGTTAAACCTGCACAGGACGGCAACGGCCTTATTATCCGTATGTACGAAGCAGGAAAGTCAAGAGGTAACGTAAAGGTTAAGCTCAACTTTGCGGATGTGAAGAAGGTTATTGAATGTAACCTTATGGAGGTTGACGAAAACGAACTTGAGTTCAGCGACAATGAATTCTCATTCGAAATTACACCTAATCAGGTAAGAACATTCAGAGTTATAGTATAAAAGCAAAAGGAGTGGATTTGATCCACTCCTTTTTATCGTGCATTCAGTTTTTCTTCAACACACTCTTTCCATCGTTTTGTGACAAGCTGATGTCCGCCGGTTGTGGGGTGCACACCGTCCCAGAGAAGTTTAAAGATATCCGTAGTTTTTGCATATTCGTCAAACATATCCTGCAAGGGGACAAATACGGCATTATATTCATCAGCAATTTTTCTTACTTCTGCAGCATACCTGCCGACATTAGTCTGCATAAAGTCGCTGAATTCCTTGCACTCTGAAACTCCGAAAAACGGCTCCATAATCACTACAAACAAATCAGGATTCTGACTAAGTGCTTGTTCAAGAATACTTCTGTAAGTTTCACTGTATTTTTCGGGTGTTGGAGCTGAACCGGTTTCGAAATGGTAGTTCAGGTCATTGATGCCGACAAGGATGCTGAGTACCGTCGGTTTAAGGTCAATGCAGTCCTCCTTCCACCTTGCGTGAAGGTCAGAAATTCTGTTTCCGCTGATACCTCTGTTGATAACTTCAATGTTTTTATCAAGGTTATCGATATACATTTCCGATGCAAGGATGTACTGATACCCGTGACCGTGAATGTGATTCAGATCGTTGCTTCTTCCGCGGTTACCGTCAGTTATGGAATCTCCCTGAAAAAGGATAACATCGTTTTCTTTGAGTTTAAACATAATCTCACTCTCCCGTGGAGAAATTATATCACGTAGAGAGTTGTAAAATCAACAAACAAAATGATTTTTACTATTTACTTTATTCTTTGAATATGGTACTCTAATAAAAAATGCAACGGGTGATTATATGTTATTTTCACGAAAAAATAAAGAGCCTAAGATAATGAAAATTGCTGACCTTGACTTTCTTACGACTGAGGCAAAAGAGGCATTCCGTATACTTGAAATCGAAAGCACAGAACAGCTTCGCGGTAAGGAAGGGGACAATTTTTATCTTGACTACTGCGTGGAAAGCGGAGGCGTTGCGGACCGCGTTATTCTTTACGAAATGCGTGCGGCTGTTTACTTTGCAAATGAAGTAAAACCTGATCCGAAAAAGCTTCGCTGGTGGTATTGGAAGGATGCGCTTGTAAGCAGTGAGGAAGCAGAAACGGAAAATGAACAAGAGTAAAAAGTATATGTCAACAAAAATCGCTTGCTACACGGGGTATTTCGTGCAGGCGATTATTAATAATTTAGCCCCCCTTTTTTACGTAATTTTTCAGAATGAATTTGAAATTAATTACACAAAAATCAGCTGGCTGATAATGCTGAATTTTGCAACTCAGCTTTTTGTGGATATCATGTCTGTAAAAGTTATAGAAAAGTTAGGTTACAGGGTGTCAATCGTTCTTGCACACGTCTTCAGTTCCGTCGGTCTGTTTCTGATTGGATTTTTGCCGAGAGCGATGGAAAACCATTACATAGGACTTGTTATCCCAATTATAATTTATGCAACAGGTTCGGGACTTATTGAAGTGCTTGTCAGCCCGATTGTTGAGGGCTTACCGCTTGAAAACAAGTCGGGTGAAATGAGTCTTTTACACTCGTTCTATTGCTGGGGACAGATGTCTGTTGTTCTTTTTACAACAATAGCAATTAAATTCGCAGGCAGTGAAAACTGGGTTTATGCACCGATGCTCTGGGCAATAATACCTTTCATAAATATGTTTATGTTTATGAAAGTGCCGATTTTTCCGCCCGTGCCCGAAGGCGAGGACGAAATGAAGGTGAGGGAGCTTTTCAAAAGCGGTACGTTTATCCTTCTTGCACTCCTTATGCTTTGCGCAGGAGCGAGCGAGCTTGCAATGTCACAGTGGGCATCAACCTTTGCAGAAGAAAGCCTTGGTGTTGACAAGCTGACGGGCGACCTTTTGGGTCCGTGTCTTTTTGCTCTTTTAATGGCATCTGCAAGAGTAGTTTTCGGCTTGGTAGGGGACAGGGTCGATGTTAAAAAAGTCCTTGTTTTCAGCGCAGGCTTGTGCGTTGCAGCATACCTGATTTCAACTCTTTCAAAAAATCCGATTGCTTCACTTATCGGATGCGGATTATGCGGATTGTCGGTTGCGACGATGTGGCCCGGAGTTTTCAGCTTTGCGGCAAAGATATTCCCGAGAGGAGGAACACCTCTTTTTGCTATGCTTGCGGTTTTCGGCGACTTCGGCTGTGCATTCGGCCCATGGCTCGCAGGTGTTGTTTCTGACGGCGTCAGAGAATCTTCGATAACTTTCGACCCGTTGAAATTCGGATTGATGATTACATTTATTTTCCCTATAACAATGATAATTACAGTCAGTATACTTTCTAAAAAGAAGAATACAGACGTATAAAATTAACACCGGTGAATAGCTCTTCACTGGTGTTTTTAGTTGCTTTTGAATTGAACATAGTGCCGACAAATTTGGGTTTTTCGGGATGTTTTATTATAACGGTTGCGTTGCAACCTACACCTCATCAGTCACTTCGTGACAGCTTTTTTCTCCGAAAACGGGCACCCCTTTGTCGCTACCGCGACATTTCCCCTAACAGGGGAATACCTCAAGGGGAAGCCTTGGATTTGCGTAGTTTTTCAGCCTTCTCCTCGAGGAGAAGGTGCCGAGGAACGAGGCGGATGAGGTGGTAACAAAGAAATGGACAAACCCAAATTTGCGGAAATAGATTCAAATAAAAAATCACGGCAGAATTTAATTCTGCCGTGCAATTTTTTGTGGTTTAGTTTTCTTCTGCGGGAGCTTCGTCGATAGCCTTCATCTGGTTAACAACACTCTGACGACGCTCGGAAAGCTCGCGGTACATACGCTCTTTCTTCTCACCTGAAAGATCATAGAAGAACTTCGGAATAAGACCGAAGATACCCGTAACTGTCGGGAGCAATGTACACATCATAAAGAGAAGATACTCTGTCTTTGCAGACTGATTACCAAAACCTGCGCCCTCTTTGTAGCCGATGCTTGCAAGGATTGCAGACTTGATTGTACCGCCGAGAGTACCGACAAGCTTCTGTGCAAGGTTCTTTGCAACACCTGTCATACCTTCTGTACGGTAGCCGTTCTTCCACTCACCGTAGTCGATAGCTTCGTTACGCATTTCTTCAGGAATAACACTCTTGATACCCCAGAATGCCATCCAGATAGTTTCTCTTATCATAAATGCGGGAATCATAACTGCAAGCTTCTTGTAGTTCTTGTTGATTGAACCGATAGCGAATACACCAAGCATAAGTACATCGCTGACGTGTGAGCTTGCAATCCACAGTGTTCTTGTGGAGAACTTCTCTCTTGCTTTTGTAACCCATGCATAGCTTGTCGGAGATACGAAAGCACCGGGGATACCAACAACTGTACTCATTGAAGCAAAGCCGAGAACGTTTATGTAATAGTAGTTAAGACCTGTATTCAAACCGAAAGCTGAAAGGAATTCTGTAAGAGTGAGAATGAGCAAAGGCTTATTGTTGAATATTGACTTGAAGCCCTGAAGAATACTCGGTTTTTCGTTACGCTGAAGAACTCTTTCTTTAGTTGCGAAAACAAAGAAAAGACCCATTGCGCTTACGCAGGCTGAAGTGAAAACACCTGCTGAAACGTAAAGAGATTTCATCGGAATCGGGAGAACACCGTGGTTAACAAGGTCAATAAGAAGACCCATAAGAATTTCGGGAGCTTTCTCAATAAAACCTGAGAACAAGCTTGCCTGTGTGATAAGTCTTGTTCTTTCGATAACGTTAGGTGTGATTGTTGAAAGCATACCGGTTCTTGAAATAGCATTAAGCGAACCGTTCAGGTTATTGACAAGCTGGAATATCATATAGAAAGCAAGCTTACCTGCATGATAAGGGCTTGTTCCGGCAAAGATTATCGGAAGAAGCCAGTAAACGAGAGAAAGCAAAAATCCGGGACCGGCAGCAACAAGAAGCCATGGTCTGAATTTACCCAATCTTGTTCGTGTTCTGTCAACAATAGCAGCGAGGAAAACGTCGTTGATAACGTCCCAGATACCGATAACAAATGTAACGAGTGTCTGGAAGCTAAGACCGACCTGCACAATATCCGTAATGAAAACGTCCTGATACTTGTTTATGTTAAAACTCTGAGAGATATCATAAACAACATAGGCAATTGTTTCTTTTGAACCAACATAACGTCGGTTATTCGATATGGTACGACCGGCTTTGATTTCCTGCTGCTCTGTTACTTCATTTACAGAAACAGAGCTTTCTGCCATTATACCGCCTCCTTTGGACATAATTATATTAATTTATCCTATTGTATCACAACTTGCAAGGGATTTCAACTAAAATATTTTGTTTTTAGTTATTTCCATAGAAAGAAAAATCACCGCAATTCCGAAGTGAGTGAATTGCGGTGAAAAGTTTATTAGATTTATTATTTGTCAGTTTCGGCAGGTTTTTCGTCAATTGCCTTCATCTGGTCAATAACACTCTGACGGCGTTCAGCAAGCTCGCGGTACATACGCTCTTTCTTCTCACCTGAAAGATCATAGAAGAACTTCGGAATAAGACCGAAGATACCCGTAACTGTCGGGAGCAATGTGCACATCATAAAGAGATAGTACTCAGTCTTTTCAGACTGCTGACCGAAGCCGGCACCCTCTTTGTAGCCAATGCTTGCAAGGATTGCGGATTTGATTGTAGAACCGAGAGTGCTTACAAGCTTTCTTGAAAGGTCTTTTGCAACACCTGTGATACCCTCAGTACGGTAACCGTTCTTCCATTCACCGTAGTCAATGGATTCGTTACGCATCTCTTCAGGAATAACATTCTTGATACCCCAGAAGGCCATCCAGATTGTTTCTCTGATCATAAACGCAGGAATCATAACTGCAAGCTTCTTATAGTTCTTGTTAATAGAACCGACGGCAAAAACGCCGAGCATAAGCACATCGCTGATATGTGAACTTGCAATCCACAAAACTCTTGTAGAGAATTTTTCTCTTGCCTTGGTAACCCAAGCAAAGCTTGTAGGTGATACGAAAGCACCGGGGATGCCGACGACCGTAGTCATTGAAGCAAAGCCGAGAACGTTTATGTAGTAGTAGTTCATGCCTGTGTCCATACCGAAAGCACTGAGGAATTCTGTCAATGTGAGAATCAACAAAGGTTTGTTGTTGAAGATTGACTTGAAGCCCTGAGCAACGCTGGGTTTCTCGTTACGCTGGAGAATTCTTTCTTTGGTTGTGAACACAAAGAAAAGACCCATAGCACTTGCAACTGCCGTAGTGAAAACACCGCCGGTAACAAACAAAGCTTTCATCGGTATTTTGAGAACACCGTGGTTGACAAGGTCAATAAGAAGACCCATAAGAATCTCGGGACCTTTTTCAACAAAACCTGAAAGCAACTGTGCCTGAGTAATCAGTCGCGTTCGTTCAAGAACGTTTGGTGTTATTGTTGAAAGCATACCTGTTCTTGCGATTCCGCTGATGGTACCGATTACTTCGTTGACAACATGGAACAGCAGGTAAAAAATAAGCTTGCCCATGTTATACGGTCCTGTGTTTGCGAACAGAATCGGAAGAAGCCAGTAAATGATTGAAAGGAAAAATCCGGGACCCGCAGCGAAAAGAAGCCACGGTCTGAATTTACCGAACCTTGTTCGTGTTCTGTCTACGATAGCGGCGAGGAAAATGTCGTTGATAACGTCCCATATACCGTTGATAAAAGTAACAATCGTCTGGAATTTCAGACCGACCTGAACGATATCGGTGATGAAGATGTCCTGATACTTGTTTATGTTAAAGCTCTGTGATATATCATAAACAACATATGCAACTGTTTCTTTTGAACCAACATAACGTCTGTTATTTGATATGGTTCTGCCGGCACGTATTTCCTGCTGCTCTGTTGTTTCTTTTACAGATACAGCATTTTCGGCCATCATATCGCCTCCTTGGTAAATGATATCAATATTATAACACACATAAAAACAAATTTCAATCAAAAACGTGTTTTCGTTTAATTTATTAAAATATTGTATATTTTAAACAAGTATGATATAATTTTTTTGTGAGGTGATACTATGAGCAACACAACGAAATTAAGCTTGATTTTTGCATTGGTAGGTTTACTCGTAGGAATAGTGATGTCCTTTGTAATAAAAGGAAATGTGGTCATAGATGCGATAATCGGCACCCTTGTGGGTGCCGTGGTGGGTTATTTCCTTAATTCGTTTGTCCTGAAAAAATAAGGTCTGCCGTCCTACCGTTTACAAGTTTGATGAGTGCCGAAGGAGAAACCTCAATCTGCACGCCGACCTTGCCTGCGCTGACAGCAACGGTTTCAAGCTTTTCGATATCGATGTGGAATGTTGTCCTGAAAAGCTTTTTCATTCCTATGGGACTGCAGCCACCGTGGATGTAACCTGTCAAGGGAAGAAGCTCATCCTGTCGAATCATTTCAATTGATTTCTCTTTAACAGCTTTTGCAGCTTTTTTGAGGTCAAGATGCTCTGCGACGGGAATAACAAAAACATAATAATTTTTGCTTGCAGAGCGTGTTACAAGCGTTTTGTAAACGGAGCTTACATCCTTGCCGACAAAGTTTGCAACAGTAACTCCGTCAGTCGGAATACCCTCACCGTGCGGATAAAAGTGCGGTGTATAGGGTATTTTCTTTTGCTCCAGGATACGCATAACATTTGTTTTTTCAGTTTTCTGTGCCATAAATATCACTCTAAATAGTCAACGATTTTTGCAGTTTTTCCGTTACGGATGTAAACTCTCGGAACACGGCGGGTAATACAGCAAAGGAATTCATAATTGAACCTGCCCGAAATTTCTCCTATTTCTTCGCAGGAGATAAATTCGTCACCGTCCTTGCCCACGAGGGTTACGTTATCGCCGATAAGAACATCAGGTATATCCGTAATGTCAACCATAAACTGATCCATACAAACTCTGCCGACGATTTTTGCACGTTTGCCGTGAATGAGGACACTGCCCTTGTTCGAGAGCTGTCTGGGATAACCGTCTGCGTAACCGACGGGAATTGTCGCGATAACTGTCGGCTTTTCTGCAACATAGGTTGAACCGTAGCTTACGGTGTCGCCCTTGTTGATTGTTTTTACGTTGATAACAACGCTGTGAAGCTCCATTGCAGGTTTCACGTCGAGACTTTCCTTATTCACCTCGTCAGAAGGATAAAGTCCGTATGTGATGATACCGCTTCGTACCATATTGAGAAAATCATCTTTCATATCTACAATTGCGGCACTGTTGCAGATGTGCTTTGTAGGAATGTCAATTCCGAGAGCTTCAAGTTTGTTTACAAAATTTCTAAATCGCTCACGCTGAGCATTCATTGATGTTTTATCTGCTGAATCAGCACACGCAAAATGGGTGAAAATACCGTCGATGACAATGTTTGAAAGTCCTGCAATACGTCTGATTTCTTCAATGCTTTCATCGTTGGGGATGTAACCTATTCTGCCCATACCCGTATCAACCTTGATGTGGATATGAGCTGTTGTGCCCATCTGTTTTGCAGCTTCGTTAAGGCTTTTGGCAATTCCGTACTGAAAAACAGTGAGCATAATATCGTTTCTTATAATAGTTTCAAACTGATTCGGAAAAACAAAGTCAAGAATGAGAATCGGTTTTGTAATACCTGCACGTCGGAGAGCAAGGGCTTCACCGACTGTTGCAACTGCAAAACCGTAAGTGCCGATTTCGCTGAGTGCTTTTGTAACCTCAATAGCACCGTGACCGTAAGCATCAGCCTTTACAACAGGCATAACTTTGGTGTCCGTACCGACTTTTTCAATGATTTTTTTTGTGTTTTCACAGATTCTGTCAAGGTCAATCCTTAAATAAACTCTGTTAAGATAGTCAAGACTGCTCAATGTAAGCACCTCTTAGTCAATTACTTTGATTGTTTCGATAATCGGTCGCTGCTCTTCGGGAATAGAATCAGAGACAGGCGTTTCAGAACAGATTTTATCAATGATATCCATACCCTCGGTAATCATACCGAAAGCGGCATACTGTCTGTCAAGACCGCTTGCCGTCATATCGTTAAGGCAGATGAAGAACTGCGATGACGCGCTGTCATAATCTACGGGCGTACGTGCCATTGAAAGAACACCGCGCTTGTGCTTTATATTATTCTGTACACCGTTGATTTCGAATTCGCCCTTGATTGTTTCTTTTGAACCGCCTCTTCCGTCGCCGTCAGGATCGCCGCCCTGAAGAACAAAATCTTCTACGTATCTGTGGAGGCCGATTCCGTCATAGAATCCGCTTTCAGCAAGCTTGATGAAGTTTGCAACGGTTATCGGAGCTTCGTTTGGATAAAGCTCGATTTTTACCGTGCCGTAGTCTTTGAAAGTCATTTCAACGTGACGGGTTTCAGCGTTTTCAGTTGAAGGATTATTTGTGTCATTGTCAGTTTCTTTGTTGCTGCCGCAGCCTGCAAAAGCAGAAACAACAAAGAGCATACATAAAATCAAAGAAAGAATTTTTTTCATAGTGAACACCTCGTATATATATTAAATCTTATTATACCATACCCTGAACTTATAGACAAGTAAATTTTTTGTGTTATAATATCGACTGAGGTGTAGGTATGTTTATTTGCAATTCGTGTCCGAGAAAATGTAATATTGACCGCGATTCTTTCAAGGGCGTGTGCGGTGCGCCTGCAAGCTATAAGCTTGCAAGAGCTGCTCTCCATTTCTGGGAAGAGCCTTGTATCAGCGGTGAAAAAGGCAGCGGAACGGTTTTCTTTTCGGGGTGTTCCCTTAAGTGTGTATTCTGCCAAAATTACGAAATCAGCAGAGAATCCTTTGGAAAAGAAGTTTCCGAAGAAAGACTTATTGAAATTTTCAAGGAGCTTGAAAACTACGGGGCACACAATATCAACCTCGTAAATCCTACACATTATTCTTCGCAGCTTTCAGAAACTCTGAAAAAATACAAGCCGTCAATTCCGGTTGTATATAACACGGGCGGATACGACAGTATTGAAAGTCTGGAAAAACTTGACGGACTTATTGATATTTATCTTGCAGATATTAAATATGTAAGCGAAACCGTTTCAAAAAAGTACAGCGGTGCCGAAGATTACTTCTCAGTTGCATCGAAAGCAGTGCTTGAAATGCAAAGGCAGGTTGGTGAAAACGTTTTTGACGAAAACGGTATAATGCATAAGGGGCTTATTATCCGTCATCTTGTCCTTCCCGGAAATATCAGCCAGGCGATGAAGGTTATGGACTGGGTGAAATCAAACCTTACCGAAAATACAATTCTCAGCCTTATGAGTCAGTATACTCCTTGCGGTAAAGCTTCTGAGTATCCGACAATAAACCGCAGACTCAGCGAAAGAGAGTATAATATAGTGCTCGACCATGCTGAAAAACTTGGATTTGAAAACGTTTTTATTCAGGAAACAGACTCATCTTCAACGGATTTTATCCCCGCATTTGATCTTAGCGGAGTATAAAATATTTGACTTTTTAACATAAAAATATTATAATACTGTGTACATAAATGAGTATTAAATACGGAGGAATGACACAATGAAAAGGTTCAGCAGAATTATATCTGTTTTTATGGCGATTGTAATGATGATGTCGCTTCTTACTTTTAACAGTGCGGCTGCATCAATCACAAAGATGGAAATTGTATCTTTGCCCACGAAGACAACTTTCTATCATGGTACAGACTGGGATTATGGTTATTGGAAATTTCCTGAGGATGACGGATTTGGCGTTTTTACTCCCCGTGACGGCATAATTTCGTTTATGCATCAGGGCGGTTACTTCTCTTTCTATCAGGACAGAGGTATGCTTGATATGAACGGTCTTGTTGTAAAGGTAACTTATTCTGACGGCAAAACAACGAATATTGCTTACAAGGAAACAAAGCACAGTACAGGTGTGGTTACCCAGAATATGCTTGTATCACCTAAAGGCGGAGAGTACAAGGTTGGCGAAAACACGGTCGAAGTTTATTTTGAATCAGCTCCCGCTGTTTATACAACATACAAAATAAATATTGTTGAAGGTGAGCAGCCCGCAACCAAGGGTGATGTTAACTCGGATAAGAAAGTAAACTCTTCGGATGCACTTCTTGTTCTTCAGCATTCAGTACAGTTAATTACCCTTACGGCGGAACAGGTTAAAATCGCGGATATGAACAGCGACAGCAACATAAACAGCCTTGATGCACTTATGATTCTTCAGAAGAGCGTAGGTATCATATAATGTTGAAAACGGCATATTAATTTATGCCGTTTTTATAAGATTTGAAGTTGCTTTTTGAAAATAAAGGATGTTCAATTTGTGAAAATTGCGTTCTTCATAAGTTTGAAAACTGTGATGACGTTTTATTTTATATTGTTGTTTATTATTCAACAATGTTCCCGAAAATCAGAAAGAAATACGGACTTTATAACGTAAACAAAAAGAAATAACAAAAAGAAAACTGCTTGCACTTTTGTAAAGTACAAGCAGTTGATTTTTTATTCGATTGTGTCGAGGTTTACGCCTTTTGTTTCTTTAACTTTTGTTGCAAACATTATTGCCGCGATACCGACAGCAACAACTGAAATTGCAAGGCAGGTCCACCAGATGGGGAACACAATCATACCCGCGATTGCAAGGCCATATCCGACGACGAGACCGATTATAACAAGAAGTCCCTCAGCACCGACAACGGACGCTCTGATATCTGTCGGAACTTTTTCTGTCATCATAACGTTCATATAGTCTCTGCCGATCCAGTATGAACCCTGATAAAGTCCTGCAAACGAACCAATCAGGTAAGGATTCCAACCGAGAAGAATACCTGCAACGAAAAGCGAATATCCGACAATACAGGCAACGGAAAATCCCATAACGGTTGCTTTTCTGCCGAGTTTATCTGCGATAAATCCCGAAAGGAAGGTGATTGAAGCGTAGATAACGGGAACCATGAAAAGTGCCTTTGTAATCTCGCTTGTGCTCATTCCTACCTTGTGCATTGAAGACTCAAAGTAAAGCGCGATTGCAGGCATTGCAGAGTCGAAGATTATGTGAGAAATGATAAGGTTTTTTGTGTCAGCGTTGGAGAAAATGTATTTCACACCGTTGAAAACACCCGATTGATTTCTCTGCGCTTCCTTCTGCTGCTTTCTGAGCTCTTTTTCTTTCTGTCTTTCTTCAAAAGGACGCGAAAGGTAAGCTGTTCTTTCGTTTATGAAAACCTTTGTGTCCTTTGCGAAGAGGATAACAAGAATAACAGCTACAAATCCGAGGATTGCGGGAGTGAAGAAAATTTCACGCCATTTTGTTGCGTCGTCGCCCATAAGCAGGTCACGGAGTGTCGGAATGAGGATAACACCTAAAATACCGAAGCTCTTAAGAAAACTGTAAATCTTTGCACGATGCTTGTCGGGTGCTTCTTCAAGAATATATATAATCTGAATATCGTGTCCCATAAAGAAGCTGATGAAAGCAAAGCCGACAAGGAACATTATGTAGCTTGATGAACGATAGATTATCAGCAGTCCGAGAGCCATTCCGAGAGTCGAAATTGCAAAAAGCGGTTTGCGCCCCCATTTGTCGGCAAGTGCCTTGTAAAACGGAGTGATAACTCCGAACACATAAGTTGCAATGCTTATCGTCGAATGAAGGGCAAGACCTTCCTCGTACTTGTAAAACTTACCTAAAAACGGATTGTTTACAAAAAATTCGGTAACGAATGAGGACTGTACCGTAACGGTCAGGTTACTCGTGACTTCGTCAATGATATTTACAAGAGCAATCAAAGAAAGAAGAACAAGGAAGTAACCGCGGTAGTTGCCCTTAGATTTTGTCTTGTTAAGACGTGAAAGCTGCTTTGATTCACGTGTCATTGTTTTGTTGTCCATTTCTTTCACCTCTCAGGTTGGTGCCAGTCGAACCCTACACAGTGTTCGGCTGTTGCCAACTTAATCCAGCATAAGCCTGATGAATAAGCCACCCTGAACGGTACGGTGGCGGAATCCTACCATTTCGGATGTGTCAGTGTAGTACCAGTCGGTCATAGGCACTCTTGTACGCATAGTATCGTATGCTTTCCAAAGAAGCGAAGAGAAAAACTCAAAATCATCTTTGCTATCAGCAAGTGAAGCAACCCAGATAAGCCAGTCAGACTTTGTATACTTTTCTCTTGAATCAAGAGGCACACCGTAGGGGAGAGCTTCTTTTTTGTACCTTTCGATTTCACTCTTGAAGAACTTTTCGGGGAAAAGACCTGTTTTCCAGATTTTGTCCCAGACAGAATTGTATTTAAGGCTGAATGTATCTGGTCTGTCATATGCAAGACGGTAGCTGCCATCCTCGTTTTCAGCATTTTTTATGAACGAGTCCGCATAATCCTTTGCGACTGCAAGAAGCTCTTCTGCCTCGTTTTCTTTGCCGAGGTTTTTAAGAATATCGGCAAAGCCTGCAATTCCCATAATAGCCTTGAGTGAAAGGTTGCAGTTGTGTGCAAGGTGACCGGCAAAGTCATCTGTGCAAAGCTGATGCTCAGGGTCTTTGCCGTATTTGATAAGGTATTTGCTCCATTTTTCAAGGAGCTCAAAGTTATCTTCAGCGAATGAATATTCTCCGTCAGCTTTGCAGATTGCGGAAACGAGGATAATCATATTTCCGCATTCTTCAACGGGCATCTGCCACTTGAGTTCGTTGTTGCCGTAAACCTGGCCGTTAACAAGAGGATACTGACCTGCATCGTGCGGAGCAAAGTCATATTTCCACTCGTCGGAAGCGGCATAACGAAAAATCGGACGAAGCATTCCCTTGAGAAGCTCTGTGTTGTAAAGAAGATACATAGGCGCACTCGGATAAGTAACGTCAACCGTTGCCGCACAGCCGTTGGAGAAGCATTCCTTTGAAATATAAAGGTTGTTTCCTTCCTTGTCAACGACGAGCTTGTGTGCTGCCATAACCTGCCTGTATGCAAGAAGCAGAAGCTCTGAGTATTTTTCTCCACCCTTAGCTACTGCATCAGCTTCAATCTTTCTTGAAAAATCATCGCACTTTTTGCGAAGAGATACATATTCATCTGCAGCCTCTTTAATAGCTTCTTCAATTGTTCTGCCGTTGTTTTTCCAGTATGCCTTAAGGTTTTCACCGAAGTAAACCATACTGTCAATATCGTCGTAAGCAAAAAGGAAAAGCTTTTCTTTTTCGATTTCAGCTTCAGCATAAACTGAATAGAGATTTTCGATAATTGCATTTCCTGTCTTTGCGTTGCCTTCAACTGCAAGGTAGCAGTAACCCCAATCGATTCTTACGTCGTCACCGCTTTTCCAAAGGATTTTCTGGTCACCACTGCCGATTTTTACGCAGGAAAGTCCGTTAATAGATACGTCTTCTGACCATGCCTTGCCTTCGTTAGCTTTGTTGAGAACAAGCTCTTCTGTAACGTAAATTTTTGCCGTTACTTTGTGTGTTTTTCCGTCAACACCCTCATAAGAAAGTTTAAGATATGAAACGGGACGTGATGCATAATAAAGCTCTGTCACAAGCATCGGAGAAGTGAATTCGGCAATAAGACGTATTTCTTCCGATTCATAAACAACTGTAGTTGTGAAAGCATCTGCATTGATGCTTTCAACGTCCATTTTTACAACGCTTTTGTTGTTGTCATCTCCGAGAAAACGGTATGTCTTGCCGTCAACATTTACGTAGCCGATAATATTGTTTTCAGCGGCTGTCCAATGTGTAGTGGGCTTGCCGTTTATGTTATCTGTCCATACCGAAAAATACGGGTCAACTGTGATAAGCGGAATGGACGGCATTCTCATTTTCATAAAATCATTCCTCAATAAATTTTTTCATCATTGACGGACCAAAGTCAACATAAACTCCTGTTGCCTTTGCTGTTTCTTCGTTGATTGAGTCAATGCCGCTGTCCTTTTCTGCTGATTTTTTATAAATCATATAGGGGACAGGGTCGCTTGCGTGAGTTTTGGTAACGATAGGTGTCGGATGATCGGGGAGAATCATAATTTTGTAATCGTCTCCGATTTCTTCAAGACCGTTTATGATAACAGGAAGAACTTTTTCGTCAATGAGCTCGATTGCACGAACCTTGTTTTCAGGTTCGTTTCTGTGTCCGCACTCATCGGGAGCCTCGATATGAACATAAACAAGGTCTGCACCGTTTTTGAGCTCGTCGATTGCAGCGTTTGCTTTACCCTCGAAGTTTGTATCGATGTAGCCTGTTGCACCCTCAACCTCGGGTGTGCCCATACCTGCCGCAATGCCGATGCCTTTAAGAAGGTCAACTGCGGAAATAACTGAGCCCTTGATTCCGTAAAGGTCTGTGAAAAGGGGAAGCATAGGCTTTTTGCCCTCGCCCCAGAGCCAGATTGAGTTTGCGGGACGCTTGCCCTCTGCAATTCTTCTCTTATTAACGGGATGGTCTTTGAGAAGGTCGTAGCTCTTTCTCATAAGCTCAACAAGCTTTTCGGCTGTCGGAGCTGTTGAAATGTATGGGCCGACAATTCTGTCAGAAATATCATGCGGAGGTGTCATATTGCCAAGCTCAACAGTACCGCCGTGGTGAATAAGACAGTGACGGTAGCTTACACCGTTATAGAATGTGAATTCGTCGTTGCCGAAATGCTCCTGAACAGTTTTGATAATTTCAGCGGCATCGGCACTTGAAATGTCACCAGCAGAGTAGTCAACCATTGTCTTATCGTCATAATTTTCCTCGTCAGAAAGTGTGACAAGGTTACAACGAAGTGCAATGTCGTCGTCGGCCATTTTAACACCGATGCTTACAGCCTCAAGAGGGGAACGTCCGGTGTAATATTTCATCGGGTCGTAACCCATAACGCTGAGGTTTGCAACGTCGCTGCCGGGCTTGAGTCCTTCTGCAACAGTGCGCACAAGTCCTACTTCACCCTTCTGTGCAAGACTGTCGAAAACAGGTTTCTTTGCAAGCATCATCGGTGTTTTATTGTCGAGTGCCGGTACGGGATAATCTGCCATACCGTCATATAAAATTACTGCATATTTCATAGGTATCACCTGATTGATTAAAGATTTTTAAAAACAGCAAGACTGTCTTTTGCACAGTCAATGAATTCTTTGTTTTCGGGAACGCGGGCCTCAAAGCTGATTCGTCCCTCACGCTTGTCGTAGCCGATTTCGCGAAGAAGGTTAATAAGCTCGGCATAATCCTCACCGTCACCGGAAGTGGGATAAGCTCTGTTGTTAATAACACTTGCTATATGAATGTGCACGATGTGCTCCTTAGCTTTTCTGATTGAGTCAAAGCTGTCTTTGTTGTGACCGAAATGATAAAAGTCAACAAGAATTTTAATAAACGGACTTCCGACAGCTTCAACAACTCTGAGTGATTCCTCAATTTTGTTAAGGATGTTGCTTTCGCCGTATGAAAGATTTTCGAGCGCACAAACAACATTGTATTTTTCGCACATGGAAACCACGTGGCTTTTAAGGAAATAAACAAGTCTTTCAAATGCTGTGTCATAGCTGACCCCTTCAGGGAAGTTTCTTGCACCGGAAGAACCCATAACAACAATTTTTATGCCAAGACGTTTTGCTCTGCTGAGTGCTCGTTCAAGATATTCGTCAGCAGCATCATAGTCGGGATTGTCGATTGTGATTTTGTATTCAACGGGGAACATACAGTTTGCGGCTTCGAAAGAGTAGCCTTTTTCTTTTGCTTCTGCTGTAAGATTGTCAATTTCTTCATTGCTTAATTCGGAAATTCCGCTGAGATTCAGCTCGTGAAAATCAGCTCCTGAATTTTTTATATCCTCTTTTGCACTGAAACCACCGGTAAAACCGAAACGGAAATCTGACATAGAAATCCTCCTTTACTCTTCATCCTGCCAACCCTTGCAGACGTCAACCCAGCCAATATAATTCTGAGCGTATTTTTCAAGGTCAGCGGGTGTCATTTCAATTGCGCTGTTTGAACTGCCGACAGCAGGGAAGACGGTTTCAAATCTTTTGAGCGATTCGTCAAGATAAGTTTTTACGCCGTCTTTTATGCCGAACGGACAAACACCGCCGATCGCGTGGCCGATAAGCTCGACCACTTCGTCGGGAGTAAGCATTTTTGCCTTAGCGGAAAAAGTAGCTTTGTATTTTTTATTGTCAACCTTTGCGTCACCTGCGGCAAGGATGAGAATCGGTTCTTCACCGATTTTGAATGAAAGAGTTTTTGCAATTCTTTTGCCTTCAACTCCTACAGCCTGAGCCGCAAGCTCGACTGTTGCACTCGAAACGTCAAATTCAAGAACCTTATCTTCAAGACCAAACTGCCTGAGATAATTTTTGCCTGCCTGAATGGACATGGAAATTACCTCTCTTTAGAAAATAATTCTTGATTTTACCTGCTCAACGATAAGCTCAACGAATTTGTCAATGCCCATAGCACCGATATCGCCTTCGCCGCGCTTACGTACTGATACGCAGTTTGCTTCGATGTCCTTATCGCCGACAAGGAGCATATACGGAATCTTTTCAAGCTGTGCTTCACGGATTTTGTAACCGATCTTTTCACTTCTTGTGTCAACCTCGCAACGGATACCTGCTGCTTCAAGCTTAGCTTTAACTTCATAAGCATAGTCGTGATGTCTGTCAGCAATCGGAAGAAGCTTAACCTGTGTCGGAGCAAGCCATACAGGGAATGCACCTGCATACTTTTCAATAAGAAGAGCAAGTGTTCTTTCATAGCATCCGATAGATGTACGGTGAATGATGTACGGATTTTTCTTGCTTCCGTCTGAGTCTGTGTATTCCATGCCGAATTTTTCAGCAAGCATCTGGTCAATCTGAATTGTGATGAGTGTGTCTTCCTTGCCGAATACGTTCTTGATCTGAATATCAAGCTTCGGACCGTAGAAAGCAGCTTCACCTACACCGATTTTGTATGGGATTTCAAGGTTGTCAAGAATCTTCTTCATAACGCCCTGAGCCTCATCCCACTGTTCAGCAGTACCGATGTATTTTTCTGTATCTGCAGGATCCCACTGTGAGAATCTGTATGAAACGTCGTCGTAAAGACCGAGTGTTTTAAGACAGTAAACAGCAAGCTCAAGGCAACCCTTAAACTCTTCCTCAAGCTGGACGGGACGGCACATAAGATGTCCTTCTGAAATCGTGAACTGACGGACACGGATAAGACCGTGCATTTCGCCTGATGCCTCGTTACGGAAAAGAGTTGATGTTTCGTTGTAACGAAGCGGAAGGTCACGGTAAGAACGCGGACGGTTGAGATATGCCTGATACTGGAACGGACAAGTCATCGGACGGAGTGCGAAAACTTCATCGTCCTTATCCTCGTCGCCGAGTACGAACATACCGTCTTTATAATGATCCCAGTGGCCTGAAACCTTGTAAAGGTCGCTCTTTGCCATATAGGGAGTTTTTGTAAGCTGCCAGCCTCTTCTCTGCTCCTCATCCTCGATAAATCTCTGCATAAGCTGGATGATTCTTGCACCCTTGGGAAGAAGAATCGGAAGACCCTGACCGATAAGTTCATTTGTTGTGAAGATTTCAAGCTCACGGCCGAGCTTGTTGTGGTCGCGCTTCTTTGCTTCTTCAACAGCTGCAAGGTATTCTTCCATTTCGTCCTTCTTTGTGAAAGCCGTTGCGTAAATTCTCTGAAGCATCTTCTTTGTTGAGTCGCCGCGCCAGTATGCACCTGTGCAGGATGTGAGCTTATAAGCCTTTACTCTGCTTGTGTCGGGGATATGAGGACCTGCGCAGAGCTCAACGAATTCACCCTGCTTGAAGAATGAAATCTTCTCACCCTTGTCTGCGTGTTCCTTGATAAGCTCTACCTTGTAAATTTCGCCTTTTTCTTCCATCATTGCGATAGCTTCATCCGGGTCAAGCTCAAACTTTTCAAGCGGAAGAGCCTCTTTAACGATTTTCTTCATCTCAGCTTCGATTTTTTCAAGGTCTTCGGGAGAAAATGCCTTGTCTACATCAAAGTCATAGTAGAATCCGTTTGCAATAGCGGGACCGATTGCGAGCTTAGCTTCGGGATAAAGTCTTTTAACCGCCTGTGCCATAATATGAGAAGCTGTGTGTCTGAATGCCTTCTTTGCTTCCTCATCGTCATCGAATGTGAGGATTTCAAGTGCACAGTCTTCGTTGATTGCTGTACGAAGGTCAGCGTATTCGCCGTTGATTTTGCAAAGGCACGCAGCCTTGTAAAGACCCATACCGAGATTCTTCGCAACCTCAGCAGCCGTGATGCCGTTTTCAAATTCCTTAACGACATCGCCTTTAAGTGTTACTTTTACCATAAAATTTTCCTCCTTAGAGTATTGTTATTTAATTAGCGGGAGAACGCAGAAAAATAAAAAGCTCCACCCCTCAAAAAAAGGGATGAAGCATTAAACTCCACGGTTCCACCCGTATTGCGGCAAAATGCCGCCACTTTAATTGCCGTAACGTGGCAGGACGTCATTCCTTATTTCGGAACGCTCTCCGCAGTGGTAACTGAATCGCAGATAGTATCGCGCTTTCACCATATGCGCAACTCTCTGAAAAACCCGCCTGAAACAGCCTTCTGCATCAACGATTTCACTATTGATATAATTGTATAACTAATAATCTGAATTGTCAAGAAGGAAATTTTTGAAATAAAGTCTTGTTAACAATTTGTTCATAAATATTAGACATTACCGTAACAAAGAAAATATACACTTTCAAATTGAAATGTTGCAAAAAAGAAATAAGGGCTTTTTGAAACGGAGAGAAAATAATGGCGAAGAAAAGAACCAAAATCAGCTATACAAACTACGGTAATTTTCCTGATATGGACACACTTAAGGAAATTGTCATTTACGGTGCAAAAATTGGCGGAAATAAGAGACATCTTGTTTACAATGATTTTGCAGGTGAGATTAAGGAAAAGTGCTTCAACGAAAGTTTTCACGATGCTGTCGGTATAGGACAGTATCTTTATGACTGCGGTATGGCAGGTAAGAAGGTCGCTATCCTCAGCGAAAACAGCTACTATTGGGCAATCTGCTACTATGCTTGCGGTATGTCAAGGCTCACTTGCGTACCTCTTGATGCAAAGCTTACTGATGCCGACCTCACCGAGCTTATGGAAAGAAGTGCCTGCAGTGCTATTATCTACACTCAGGATTATGCAAGTGCAATTAAAATGATGCAGGCTTCCGATAAAGTAGTTATCACAGAATATATCAAAATGGAAGACTTTGACGAGATTGTAAAGAAGGGTCACGAAAGCCTCGACGCAGGCAACAAGAGCTTCCTTGAGGAGGAAGTTAAGCCTGATGACCTTGCTTTCATCGTTTACACATCAGGTACAACGGGTAAGAGTAAGGGCGTTATGCTTTCTCATAAGAACATTTGCTCAAACGCAATTGCTACCTGCCGTGCTATGACGGCAAGCCATACAATCGCATTCCTTCCGTTCAACCATACATTCTCATGGGCAAGTGCTCTTATCGCATGTCAGCTTCTTGCTGAGTGGGGTTACATCTGTAGGGGACTTAAGGATATCCAGAAGGATATTGCTACATGGCATCCTCAGCACTTCTCGGCAGTGCCTCTTGCTGTTGAAACAATTTATAAGAGAATCTGGTTCACGGCGAAGAAGCAGGGTAAGGAAGAAATCCTCAAGAAGGGTCTTAAAATCAGCAACTTCCTTATGAAGTTCGGCATCGATGTCAGAAAGAAGCTCTTCAAGGAAGTTATCGAAAACCTTGGCGGCGAGCTTGAAATGATCATCTGCGGCGGAGCTTATCTTGACACAAAATATGAAAAAGGTCTTTATGACCTCGGTATTCATGTTGTTAACGGCTACGGTATCACGGAGTGCTCACCGGTTGTTACGGTTAACAGACTTGATGACTTCCGTTTCGGCAGTGCAGGTAAAGCACTTGACTGTAACGAAATTAAGATCAATGACCCGGACGAAGAGGGCATCGGCGAGGTTTATATCCGCGGTACAAACGTTATGATGGGTTATTACGACGAGCCTGAAGCAACGGCTGATGCTTTTGATGACGGCTGGTTCAAGTCGGGTGACTATGGTTACATTGACAAGGACGGTTTCCTTTTCCTTCGCGGCAGAAAGAAGAATCTTATTGTTCTTAGCAACGGTAAGAATGTTTCTCCCGAAGAGATTGAAGAAAAGCTTATGAAAATCGATTATATCAAGGAAGTTCTCGTATACGAAGAGAACGGAGCTATCACAGCTGAATTCTTCCTTGACACAATCGAAAAGCCCGATGCAAAAGAGCAGATCAAGAAGGATGTCCGTGAATTCAACAAGCAGATGCCTGCATTCAAACAGGTTTCAAAGGTCAAGACACGTGACACAGAATTCCCGAAAACAACAACTCTTAAAATCAAGAGAAACTACAACAAGAAATAAGATTAAATTAATAAACGCTTGTAAGAAGTCGTATCTTACAAGCGTTTTTTCATCTTTATTTATTCACCGTAAAGAGCCTCGCGGATTCGGTCAGGGTAGTCCGTCATCAAAAGGTCTGCACCCGATTTTGCAAGCTGTTTGGCGTCGTCGGCGTTGTTCACCGTCCAATACTGTACGGAAATTCCGTACTTGTGTGCGTAGTCGATAAATTCCGTTTTGCCGAGATTTGCAACAAGGAGCTTCCCGTCGTCCCAATAGTAGGGGAGCTGAAGCGCAGTAAACTTAATATCCTCTTTGCTGAGGTCTTCGTTTCTCATATAACAGCCGTAGAAATCAACAATTTCAAACGGATTTGCAGAACGGTTAATTTCACCGGGATAGTTTTTGTCGATATAAGAAGAAACATCAGGCCAGAAAGTGCCGATAATAACACGGTCTGCAAGGTCGTATTCACACATCATCTCGTAAATGCCGTCAACAATCTTCGGTGCCCACGGATGAGGATATTTGATTTCAATTATGTATCTGTACTTGCCGGGAGCTTCGCCTTCAACGCAGGCAAAAACGTCGCTGAGAGCTGTCATCCTGATTTCATCGGGAATGTCATCACCTCTGAGACCTCTGTAGGGATAACTGTCGCCTGATTTGAAGTTTTCACCCATATTAAGATTGCGAAGTTCTTCATAAGTTTTTGCGAAAACAGGTATGTTTGAAAAACCGAAATGTTCTGCGCTGTCGCTCATTTCGTCAAGGAAAAGGCTGTGATACAAAACGATTACACCGTCTTTGGTAAGCTGAACATCCATTTCGATTATTGCTGAATCATCTTCTGCGTATTTGAGGTTTGATTTAACAGCCATAAGCGTGTTCTCGGGTGCGGCACCTTTACCGCTTCTGTGTGAAGAGATAAGCGTGTTGCCGTAATCGGGAAGAAAGTAAACTCCCGTGTCCTGATTCGTAACCTGTGGCTCTACGTATTCGGGCGGACTGAATGTACTCAGACACATAATTCCGGCAAGCAGGAAAAATACGGTTTTCCGCAATACCGTATAAAGAAAGTAATAAACTGTTGCAAACATTTAATATGGCCTCCTCATTTACCTTAAGTTTTATTATTATAGCTGATAAGTAATTTCTTTTCAAGAAAAATATTTGTTCATTACCGAAACGAAACAAGCTCTCCGTTTAAAGAGAGCTTGTTCTGTTAATTGTTGATTGTCTCTATATACTCTTCAAGACAAAGATCTTTTTTGTAGATTTCTGTTGCCGCATCAACTCCGACGTATCTGTAATGCCACGGCTCGTTTGATATTCCCGTGATATCTGTTTTGTCGGCAGGGTAGCGGTTAATGAAACCGTACTTGTGCGCGTTATCGGCAAGCCAGGCATAAACATCTTCAGCTTTGCTTTTTTCTGTGTCAGCATTGATGTCAACTGCAATTCCGATCTGATGCTCGCTTGTACCGGGAACTGCAACCCATTGTTCGGCAAGCTTCTTTGCTTCTTCAGGTGACTTGCCTTCGTTTTCGTAAGCCTCCTGCTTTTGTTCGAGTAGCTTTTGCTGTTCGGTTGCAGTCCTGTGTCCATGTGCAACGAACAGCGAAAGACCTGACACTCTTGCATCATTAAACATTTTCTGCAGTTCGGGATAAATACGTTCATCAACCTTTTCTCCGTTTGAGAGCCTATAAAGATTGACTTCATAATCCTCAGGTATGCGGTTATCCTTGTTAATAAGTATAAGGTTCCAACCGTTCTCGGTTGTTGCAACATTACTGCTTGCGGGTCTCTCGGGCGAGTACAACCCGAGAGATGAAGCAACGAGCAGAAGAGTAATAACAATGACCGTGATACATATAAATTTGAGTCGTTTTTTTGCTTTATTCATAGTTTACTGTATCATAACGGTTGCTGTACCACCGTCGTCATAAGTGATTTCCATAATCTGATTTTTATTTGTACAGAAACCGTAAAGAACTGCATTGTCAAGAAGCTTCTGTATCTCTGTTTTGTCTTCGATAACTGTATCCACATTGTCAAACGGTCTGTATACCTCAAAGTGATTGTCCGGTGTGGTCCATATTTTCATCTGCTCTCCTGTCCAGTACGATGCGTAGAAAACGGGGCAGTTTGAACTGCGTTTATTTTCACCGTAAAGGTCACTCAGGGTAGCGAGTCTTACGTGCTTTATATCACCGACATCAAGATGATTCTCAAAATGCTTCATAAGATCGTGATTTTCAAGATACTTGATTGTGTTTGTCATATCTTTTGTAAGAACAACTGTCTTGACATCCCAGGAATTAAGGTTCCACGATGACTTTCCGTTATCGCCTTCAGGTATGGTATAGATTTCCCCGTGTACCATATAACCGTCGTCGTCAATGGTATAATAGGAGCTGAGTCCGAAAGAAAGAATACCGATTTCATCCTCAGCAGAGTGGGCGTAGTATTGCTTCGCACTCATGTTTTCTATATCCGCGGCAATCGCCTTGTAAAGCTCCGCGTCAATGTAACCGAGGTTGTAACCCTTGGACATATCCTTCGGGAAAAGGAAACAGGGGTTGAAGATAAAATATGAAGCCTTGGACGATGAGTAAATGCTATAGTCGTGATACAAATCATTGTATTTTTGTGTAGAAATAGTCGGACATTCATCACTGTTTGAGTAAGTTTTAAAAAGATAATCTATATACTCATCGGTGTTATGTGTTGTCGTACCGAGGTAATCCTTCAATGTGTATCTTACTGAATCTGTGTCGTTAAGGAGAATAAGATTCCACACAAGTTCTTCCGTAGCCTCTGAATAATAACGCTTGACGATGCTTCCGTCCTTAAGAGTATATGAAATTTCGATATACGTACCGACAGCATCAGGGGCGTTGTCCTTGATTCTGCCGTCTTCAATCAGCTTCTTGTGTATGTCCGTAACGCGTGCAATGTCCTCCTGTTTTGAGTAAATTATACCCGTAAAGGTTTCATTTGAGTAGAAAGAATAGCTGAGGCTGTCATCCGAATAGGAGGCGTAATGCGGACGGTTGATTGCTGAATTCTGCGGATAAAGTGCAAGCATAGAATCTGTTGAAAGTGCGTCCTCCATAAGGATATGGTGAGGAGAGACGATTTTTACGCTTTTAATTTCATCCTCGTCGGGGATTTCTGACGAATATCCGAAAAGTCCGCCCGAGAAGATAATGAAGAATACTGCGAAGCCTGCAACATAAGCAGGGAAGTGCTTGAGTGTCGCAACAAACTCCTTCTTTCTCTTGTTGCCGAAAATCAGCTTGAATACGATACTTGCGGCAAGAAATGCGACTAAGCCTGCTGCGAATGAAGCTATACCGCCGTTACCGTGTTCTGCACCGAAAAATGTAAAGCCCAAAAGAACGAATGCATAAAAACCTACAGCCGCTGAAACGATTTCGTTAAGTCCCTTTGCACGTCCCCAGGTACCGCTGATTTCGTTTCTGCGTTTTCTGAAAGCAAGGTAACCGATAAGGCAGACAATAACAGCATAAACAGCGGCAAAAATAGCTCCTGACCAATGGTGAACGGTAATATTTCCGACATCATCGGGGAAGTCAAAATAGTTTGTCATAAATCCGTCGACATCAAGGTTGTAAAATGCGAAAAACGGCATATACCAATTAACCTGCGGATGCGGAACTTCTAATGCAGTCATAGTTGCCGCACCGTGAGTATAACCCCAGAAAAGACCTTCAAGGAACTCAGCGAAAACGAAAGAAAAGGCTGAAAGTATAGCAGTGAAAATAAGTCCTTCAACAACATTACCGGTGTTTGAAAGAATTGCACAGCTGAACACGAAGGCAAATATGTATATAATAATGTATTGTATCGTGGTCAGAGCTGCCATTGCCCAGAAGCGTGCATCAATCGTCAGGTCAGCCGCAGCACAGCTGATAACCTCAACTGCCGCACCGGCAAGTATTGCAACCGTCATCGGAACAATACCGCCAAGCACCTTTGCAAAGTAGATGTCTTTTCTGCTCATACCTAACGAAAAGATAACGTTGCTGTGCTTTTTGCTCCAGACAAAGCTGAAAAGAGTAAGTGCGTTGATTAAACCTGCCAAAACGAAACAGAAATTAGCCGGACCGACGACACCGCCGTTTGTGCGTAAATCGTCCCAGAAATAGGGGATTTTATCAACGAATGTTTTGTATGTAGGCTCGAAATTCCACTGTAATGAAGAGAAAAACAGCAGACAAAGAAATGCAAGTATCGGCAGAATCATAGTCTGCTTGGCAGACTGTTTAAACATTGCAACAAATTGTTTATGAGAAGAGCTTTTCAAAGTCATAATTCGTATCCTCCATTTCTTCAAGGAATATTTCTTCAAGTGATAACGGGAATCTTTCAATAAGCACGGGATTACTTTGGGCAATAATTTTTTCCGCTTCCTCAATGTTCTTTGAAACGGTAAAGGAAACAAGCTTTCCGTCAGCCTTGTAGTTTTTGTACTCTATACCGTTAAAAATGTTTTTATCAACATTCTGTGTGTATGCAAGTCTGAATTTGCATCTGCTGCCGTTCATATCGTCAACTGCACAGTCAATCGCAATTCGCTGGCCGTCAATAAGAGCAATGTGGTCACACATGTCAGCAAGCTCATGAAGATTGTGCGAAGAAATAATAACAGAACAGTCTTTTTCTGCCATATAGTCAAGCAGAAGCTTTTTGGTAAGGTTTCTCTTGGCAGGGTCAAGTCCGTCAAAAGATTCATCAAGAAGAATTGCCCTCGGCAGGGTAGAAAGACCAAGCACCATTTCGGCCTGCCTCTGCATACCTTTCGAAAATCCCATAAGCTTCTTCTTTATATCAAGTCCGAAAAGCTCGGCTAATTTATGAAATGTTTCGTCACAGAAGTTAGGGTAGTATGACTTATAAAACTTTGCCATACTCTTCATCGATGAAGCGGCTCCGAAATAAAGGTCATCGGGAACATAGAAAAGCTCCTGCTTTTTCTCAGGATGAGCGAAAAGATCAACTCCGTCAAGCTCAATCTTACCGCTGTCAGGGGTGTAAACTCCTGCAATCATCTTAAGTAAAGTTGTTTTACCTGCACCGTTGTAGCCGACGAGTCCGTAAACGGATGAATTACCGACTTCAATCGAAATGTTATCAACGGCAGTATAATCATCAAAGGTTTTTGTAACATTGGATATTTTAATCATATCAATCATCCTCCGAATATATTTGCTCAATCAGGCTGATAAGCGTGGCTTTGTCAACGCCCTTTGTTTTCATTGAGCGTATTTCTGGTTCAATTTCCTTCAAAGCCTTTTCAGCAATCGATGTGTTGTCAACAGCACCTTGGGCAACGTAACAACCTCTGCCGACGAGTGAATAAATCACGCCCTCTGCTTCAAGATCGGCAAATGCTTTCTTAACCGTGTTTACGTTGATTCCGGTCTGCTGCGAAACTGCACGTATGGACGGGAGCTGTTCGTTGGGCTTGTAAACTCCCATGCGGATGTACAAAAGTATCTGGTTTTTAATTTGTTCGTAGATTGGAATACGACTCCTGAGGTCGATTTCAAACATCATATCACCTTCACTTCGTTGTTTTGTTCAGGTGTGCTACCTGTGATATCACACTTGCATAATAGCATATCACACCCGGGTTGTCAACAATTTATTTAAAAATTTTTCTGTCAGAATCGGCTTAAACCTGCAAATAAACGGTTCTCAGTATACATTAGTAACAATAATCGACGGAAATTTTAAATTTTATGTTGATTTTCAACGAAACACCCGGTGAAGTTGAATGAAGCAGAAAATAGTTTGAAATTTTTTGAAAAAAGTGTTGACAAAGGAGGGGGTGTTTGATATAATGTCAAAGCTGTCGCGAGGGCAAGAGCCCTTCGGTAGCAGGTAAGCACCTTGAAAATTAAACAACGATGAAAGAAAAACCCTGAAAAGATTTCTGAGTTTTGCGAGAATGCAAAACGTACTTTAACAGAGATTTCGGAAACGAGATTTTTAAAAATAGTCAGTGAATGACGAAATGAGCGATTAAGCTCTAAGAATGGTTTAAACGCCTAAGGGCGTTTAGATATAATTTTTAGAGAGTTTGATCCTGGC
>JAZSQQ010000034.1:0-4119 GCA_045538055.1 Acutalibacteraceae bacterium | reverse complement strand
TGCTTTCTGCGAAGTTTTTTAACATTGATTGTTATGCTTGTTTTATCGGTAAGTTTAACAGTATCGCCAAGCACGGAATCGCCGCTGACAATATCAATAAATGTTGTGCCGACATCAAAGCATATTGTGGTGCGACCTTTAATGATAGCATTTAAAATATCTTCGGGAGAGTTTGATTTTGCATAAACATAAGTAACAGGCCATGTCAGAAGATTTGTGACAACATAATCCCTGTGGTAATCGCTGCCGCCGACAACGGGCAGTTTATGCCCGTTCCTTAACTGCTCATGCCACCATTCGGTGCATTCGAGATTATCAAAGTGTGTCGGTGCGTTCCATACCTCGAGAACGTCCACATCTTCAGCTTTCATTTCCCATCTCCACGGGCATTGCTTGCAATGAGGATGGTTCATACAGATTACCGCTCCGCGCTCTTCTGCCTTTGTCTTAACCCTTAAAAAATCCTCATAGCTTTCGCAGGTGTCATAATCTTCTTTATCAATAACATCTTTGACACCCCACATATTGCAGTGCCCTCCGTGCTTTGTCAGCTCGGCACCGTAAATGAGAGTAAGCCCGTCAACATCGGGAAACTCCTTGCAGTTAACATTATGGTCGGTAATTATAAGAAAATCTATTTTGCTTTTCTTGGCTTTTTCAATAACCTGTTCCAATGTCAGACCGCCGTCTGACGCAACGGTATGGCAATGAGGAACACCCGAATACCACTTGTATCCTTTGCAACTCATTCTTTCATCCCCTTAATGATCTCTTTATCGATTCTGCCGATAAAGAGGTTATTTTCCGTTTTTAAAGCGGACAAATCATCATTTTCGTGAATTATTCCGTAAGCGGGAGAATCGGTTTCTTCGGGAGCAATAAAAACATTATTTCTGACTGTAAGATTATAAACCATCGGTCTGAAGAATATATAGCCTCTGCTTTTGCCGATTCTGCCCGAAGGACCGTCAAATATATTGTTTTCAATAATGATGTCGTGATGGTCAATGTCACCGTGATGACCTACACCCGGGAAACCATCACACTTAAAGATGTTGTTTCTTATGGTAATATTACGGCAAACCGTATCATCGGATTTGAAATCTATCAGCGTTCCGTCGCAATTGTAAACGGGACCGTATGAGCCGTGCCTTGACATATCAAGCTGAATCTGCTCGTTGAAAAGGATATCGCTTTTTACCGTATATGACGGTCCGTCAAAAATGCAGTTTTGTACTGTTGCGTTTTCCGTTCCGTTGATTTCAATGAAGTGCCACTGCGAACAATGGCGGAATCTGCAGTTTTCAACGGTAATATTTCTGCAATGAACCGTATTAACAAGGGTAATAAGTTCGGTTAAATCTTTATTGCCGTCAAAAATACCGCCTGAAATAACAACATCGTGCGTACCTTCATAAGCTCCCCATTCGGGCTCCGAATAGGATGCAAGCAGATATTTTGTCAGCGGTTCGCTTTTGTCACTTCTCAGAATGACTGCATTATCCGAAAACTTCAGATGCTGATGTGAATAGAAAATCAGCGCAGCAGAAACGAGATATGTACCGTCGGGGAAATAAACTGTTCCGCCATCCTTCAGTTCATCAATGCAGGCCTGCAAAGCTTTTGTATCATCGTGGATACCATCTGCACATACCTCCTTATTCTGTAAGACATTTATAAATTTCATATAATCACCTCAGAACATATTGTCATTCGCTCTGTGAAACAACCGCAGCCTATGCATTAGCCGCTGCATCCTGTAAATCGCACGGAGTACCTTCTGCTGCGGTATTTCCCGCTTCTGCCCTCTGTTTGAGAACTTCCATAACGTGGGCGTGCTTTTCATCCGTGAAATCCCAAAGGAACAGATACGGAAGGGCCATCAGTACATATCCGGCAAGGTCAAAACCAAGACCGATAAGCATACACTGAACTCTTACATCGCCCATATAAAGTACATCCCAGTCAGAGGTGAATCCCACACGGTAAAACATAAGCGGAATAATGAGAGAAACGAGAGTTGTGATGGGTGTTGTAAACCAATTGATAATTTTTTGATATTCTTCAAGTCGTTCGCCTGAAATATACATCTGATAATCTGTAACTCTGATTTTGGTGTCATCCTGTGCAATACCAACCGCAGCTTCAAGTGTATTGGAAACAAGCATAGCAATGTAAATTGCAAGACCGCACAGAAAATGAGAATTGCCAAGAAAGAGAATTGCCAGAATATATACTCCGTTTCTCAATGCCAAGACAATATATTTGAATACAATCAGCTGCTTATACTGAAAGCGTTTTCTTATCCACGGTGCAAGGAATTGACCGGGGTTGCCGGACATTTTATAAATAATTTCTGCTATAGAGAAGAAAAGTCCTGTTTCACGCCAAGTATAAATAAGGAGGATTCTTTTCATATCAAGCATACCGTTGCCCAATGAGTCGAGGAGCTCTGCAATTTTTATTATCCAAAGATATTTGTTTTTAAATATACCCGAAACGCAATGCCAGAATGAAAGGTATTCTCTGTTTTCAAGAGGTGGCATAGGAATTCTTTCTTTGATGTTGCGAAGTCCTATGAACATAACTCCCGATGAAACAACAAAAAAGATGGGTATAAGATATCTGAAAGTTCCGATATCCTTGATGCCGTCAAGGAACATTACGCCTGCAAGCGTCGGAAGAATAACGTTTACGATATTCTGAACAAAATGGCTGATTTTAACGGGGAATGAACGCACATACAGTCTTTCCTGCGGGTTGGGGCTGATATTATCAGCAACAGACTGTGTAAAGCCGACGTAATTGAATATTGTGTAAAACTGGAAAAGAAGATAAAGAGTCCAGACTCTGTCGGTAAGCGGGAGCTCGTAAAGCGGAAGAGTACAAATAAGCACAACAACAATAAGGCACTGAATAACATTTGCATATGCAAAAATTTTGTATCTGCCGAGCTTTTTGAGGAGCTTTTTTCTGATAAGAATATTTCTGAAACCGCTCCATCCGTTGGTGAGAAAATGCGCACCGAAGATTTTGAAAATATTGAAGCTGTTGATGCCTTTCCAACGGGTATCTATGATGTTGGCAACGCCGTCGGGAAGAATAACGGAAAAATCAAATATAAGCATCAGTAAACCTAAAACAGTAAAGGTCAAATACGCCGCATTATATCTTCGTTCAATTTTTGGTGGAAGAAAGCCTAAGTTTGCATCAACACCCATGGTCAGAAGATTCCAGAAATATGTTGATGCAATGAAAAATACGTTTATCGCGCTGAATGTAAGAAGAGGAATTTCGTAGTAATGTGCAATCAGATAACAACCTGTACCGAAGGTAAGGAAGCTCTGAAGATATTTCAGAGTATAATCACCGCCGACTGCGGCAAAAATCGAAAAATATTCTTTATACGGAACATGTTTTCCTTCAGCAGGAGTGTTCCAATATTTTTTCATTTCCTGAAAGATATTCATTTTCTCTTTGCTTTCAGATTTTGCCATTATTTTTCTCCTCCTTCCGCAATAAGTTCATTTATTCTTTGGTTTGCATCGTCACGGGTTTTGCCGTATTGTTCTTTCGGGGCAACGTTAACAACAACCTTTTTAATATTTTTGGGAAGCCAGCTGTCTTCGAATGTTATTTGCTCTTCGCTTTGTGCTCCCATATAAAACTCTTTGAGATTTGAACAGGAATAGAAAGCGAAACTGCCTATTTCCTTAACTGAATCGGGAATATACATAACAGGTGTCATGCCCTGACAATAGCTAAATGCATCAGAACCGATTTTCTCGAGTCCGTCAGGAAGTGTAACAAGAGATATCTTTTCACACTTAAAGAATGCCATATCACCGATTTCTTTAAGCGTTGAGGGTATATTAACTTCTGTAAGTGTTTCATTTTTATAAAACGCACACGCACCTATTCTTTCAACACCTTCGGGAATTGTATATGAAGTTTCTACCTTCTTGATAGGATAGACCATAAGCTTTTTCATATCCTTTGTGTAAAGAACACCGTCAACGGAAGTGTAATATTCATTCGCCTCGTCAACTTCTATTGATTTGAGTTCTTTGCAGTAGAAGAACGAGGTTTCATCTATGTACTCAACATCTTTGCCGATGT
>JAZSQQ010000068.1:0-12719 GCA_045538055.1 Acutalibacteraceae bacterium | reverse complement strand
TTTATGTATCTGACCTGTTCAGGCTCCTTTGTGTAAAGGGAGCTGTCGCGTAGCGACTGAGGGATTGTCAAAAACCCTTGAATTATCAACAATCCTCCCGTCACGGCTACGCCGTGCCACCCTCCGCTTACAAGGAGGGCTGGATATTGCTACTGACTTTAAATTGCCCAGATAAATTCGGGCTTGTCTATTTCTTTGTTACCACCTCATCCGCCTCGTTCCTCGGCACCTTCTCCTCAAGGAGAAGACTGAAAAACTGCGCAAGTCCAAGGCTTCCCCTCGAGGGGAAGCTGTCACGAAGTGACTGATGAGGTGTAGGTTGCAACGCAACCGTTATTCAAAACGCCTCGACCAATTCGTGTTTGTGGAGATGGTTTCAGCACAATTGTAATCGAGCAAAGCCTCCCTTGCCTAAAGGGAGGCGGATTTTGCGAAGCAAAAGTCGGAGGGATATTTTGCCAAAAAAATGAGCTTTAATAGTTTTCTCCGAAAATATCCCCCAGTCACGACTTCGTCGTGCCAGCCCCCTTTAGGGCAAGGGGGCCTTAATGCTCAATTAAAGATCCCGACAAACCCGAATTTATCTTAATAAAAAGGTGATAAAATGAACATTGCTTCAAAAATTTTACTCGGCACCGTTGGTACGGTTGCAGGATATCTTACCGTGACGGCAGGTGCATATCTTCCGTTTGTTATACACGATGCACGAAAAGGTTACCGCGACGATTGTGACTATCTTCTTATCTTAGGTGGTCGTGTTATCGGAGAAGAAACGCCAAGTCCTCACCTGCTTGAAAGAATCAACGTTGCCGCAGAATATCTTAAAGAAAACACAAAATGTTTTGTTATCCCTTGCGGTGGTTGCTTCCGCGACGGGCAAAAAAAGAGCGAAGCACAGATAATAAAAGAACATATTATCAAGCTCGGCATTGATGAAGAACGTTTTGTTCTTGAAGACAAATCAACAACCACTTTCGAAAACTTTGAAAATGCTTTTGAGGTTATAAGAGCTCATTCAGGCAAAAATCCGAATGAATTCAATGTTGCTTTTCTTTCCTCTGATTATCATCTTCGCAGAGCAGGAATAATTGCAAAGCGTCGCGGATTTGAAAAAATCGGCAAGGTAAGCTGTGAAAACAAAAAGGGCAGAATGCAAAACTATATCAGAGAATATTTTGTTGCTTACGAGCTTTTAGAAAAAGATAAAAGATAAAATGTCAACCGAGGTTTACATGAATTTTTCCTTTTGTAAACTTCGGTTGATTGTTTTATGCTAAAATCTGTGCTAAAATCCATACTGAGGTGAGATGCATGTTTATTATGCTTACAAGTATATTTCTTTATCTGATTTCGCTTTTCGTCGGTGCTGTTACGGTTGCTGTAATGTGCATTTATATTGTTCGTGATACTCGAAAATACAAAATGAACACTCTTTTCTGGGTTATCGTTACTGTTCTTCTTCAGTTTATCGGTATCTGCCTGTATTGGAGGGCAAGGAAAAAGCTTTTGAGCAAACGCTGTCCTGTATGCAGAGCGCAGATTCCCGAACACAAGAATTACTGCATCCTGTGCGGTGTTGAGCTTGACACCGTAAGACCAAAAAAGAAATCTTTCGGAAGATTTTTAATAAAGTTCTGTGCTTTTTTTGAAGCAATTTTTATAATTGAACATTTTATCCGTATGTATGGATAATATATGTAGCACGATAATTATTAAGGAAGGGATTAACAATGAAAAAATTAATTTCTTTTTCTTTGATTATTTTGATGATTACTTGTACAGCTTGTAACAGCAACATCTCATCAGATAAACAAACTGCGGAGAATCCAAGCACAATCGCATACCATTCAAAAGTTGAAAACCTACCGGATTATAATATTTCCGAAAATTTCACCTGGCAGGATTATGTGGATTTACACAAAGAAGATTTTCGTCCCGAAATTTTTTACTCGGATTACTTTAAGTATTATTTTTATCACGGTACAGACGAACCGAGCGAAAGTTACACATATTGGATTAAGGACGGCATAAGCGGAGATTTTAAGTACTCCGTATATGAAAATAATAAAATTCTGATTACCGACTACATAGGAAAAGATTCTCACGTCACAATTCCCGACACAATTGACGGCTACGAAGTTATAGCTTTAGGTAACGGTGTTTTTGACCCGAAAAGTTCTGTATCACCTTTTAAATCAAAAAACCGAACATTGAAAAGTATTACAATGAGTGACAATATTGTTTTTATAGGAAGTGCTTTTCAGAACTGTTCTTCTCTTGAAGCTGTAAAACTTTCTAAAAATATTATTGCCGTTTCAGATAGTTTCCACGGTTGCAAAAAGCTAAAGGAAATTGAGCTTCCTGAAAGTCTGCGAAGTATATGTGGTGCTTTCAAAATGTGTCACTCACTGAAAGAAGTCATCGTTCCGCCAAACGTTGAAGAGCTTAGTGACGAATCTTTTCTTGAATGTCAGAATCTTGAAAGAGTTACTTTATCTCCAAAAATCAAAGTAATTGAAGGTAATACTTTTTTAAACTGCAGAAAACTTGATGAACTTATTATTCCTGAAAATACTCAGCTGAAAATAGTTTATGAAAATTCTTTGAACGGCACTAAAATTGACATCAGTATTTTTGAATCAATTGACGGTGTATACATTCGTCAAAACGGTGAAGTCCAACTGAATTCACCTCAGGTTTACACTTACAAATTTTCATAAAGAGGTGTACTGAATGTTTGCGATGCTTTTGGGCTTAGCCCTTTCAATCCCGGCGATGATTTTCGCAATTTTTTGTCAGATGATTACAATTACAGTCGTTTCGCTTGTTGCATACAAGAATCATATGAGCGTTTTGTGGTGGTTCATCGGTTCTGCTGTACTGTTTTCATGGATAATAATCCCTTTTGTGTTTATTCTTATAAGAATTCGCACACGAAAATGTCCTGATTGCGGTGCAAGCACAAAAAACAATACAGGCGTCTGTCCGAATTGCAATACACAAGTAAAAAGAGTTGATGATAAAAAATTTATTCAGCGAATTTTACTTATATGTGCTGTCATTATCGCTGCTATATTTCTTTTGGAGATGATTGTTCCGTTCTTTATAAACTAAGCTAATATTAAAAAATAGTACATAAAGTATCGCTTTATTTCTTTTTTGTAATTTTCTATATCCCTGTGTTATGATATAATCTATTAAAATAAAACTATGAGGTGAAGTTTATGAAAACTACAAAGAAAGTTCTCGCAATATTCCTTGCACTCTGTCTTTGCATGCTCCCGTTGGTAGCGTCAGCATCTGCCTCACCAAGAAGAAAGCCTTCAGTATCCACATCAGCAGGTATTCAGGCTCTCAGAGATGAATTCGAACACGACGTTGCACCAAAAGCAGGTAACCACGCGCTTGACTACGCTTACTATTCACCTGTAGGAAAATTAGACTTTGCAAAATATCCTCTTGTCATCTTCCTTCACGGAATCGGTCACGCGGATTATCCCGGTGCTCAGCTTGACGACAGCGACTTCCCGTATTGGGCATCTTCGGAGCTTCAAAGTCGTTTTGATGAAAAGGGTGCATTTATTCTTCTTCCGCGCGCACCTGAAGACAAGCTTGTTTACTGGGGCGAAACACTTATTGAATCACTCCGCACTGTTATTGACGATATGATTGCAAAGCACGGTGACCACATCGATACAACAAAAATCTTCATCGGTGGAAGTTCAGCAGGCGGTGAAATGACATGGAATATGATTTCTTCTTTCCCCGAATACTTTGCAGGAGCTTTCCCGATCGCTTCAACAGGCGCAGTTTCCGAAACCGATACACTTTACTGCTCAGATGTTGCAATCTGGATGATTTCAAGCAAGAAAGATCCTGTTGTTAACTACAATCTTGTAACACTTCCTCTTTGGAATAACGTTATCAAAAACAATAACAAGCCTGCAAACTGCCGACTTTCAGTCTTTGAAAACGTTGTTGAGCCTGCAGGTTCTTCTGCGAGTGACAACCACCATATGGCAAAGGTTGTTACATATGACTTCCATATGCTTGACGGCAGCACATATCCGAACGTAAGAACAATTGACGGCAACAAGAAGGAAGTTAAGCTCGTCAGCCCGAACGGTATGATCTCGTGGATGAACGGTCTTGAATCTGACTTTAACGGTGATGCTTCTGAGGGTACAGGTAACACAAATGTTTCACTGATTGACTCTGTATTGAGCATCTTCCGTAACTTTATCCTTAAAGTAGTCAATATCTTCCAGCGTATATTGGGTCTGTAAAAAGACCTAACCAAACAGCGTTGCACCTTAGAGAGTGCAGCGCTGTTTGACCTGTTTCAGATTCTGTGATACGATTAAACAAAGGAGTGAAAATTATAAAAAAAGCTAAAAAAGGCTGTCTGATATTTGTTATTATAACAGTTATATCTGTAGCGGCAATTCTGATTTTCATACCCGATGTAATCAACGTGCTGATGTTTGCTTTTGGACCGAGGGATCAGTATTGGGTTGATTCATTGTGGATTGATACCGATATAGAGTTAAGTTATCCTGTTGAACATACTGATAAAGGATATTCTTTCAACGGAAAAGAGTATATAGAGGCAGAGGATTATAATTATGAAGCAGTAAAACATCTGCCTATGAATGAAAGACCGACTGTGGATATGTACTATATCGAAGACAGTTATTTGGGTTGTTACAGTTCTGCTAATTATGTTGCGGCTTTTGGTACGTCAGAAGATGATGTCGATTTTCTTCTTCTTTTTGGTGAAAGCCCTCTGAGACGCTACAGGTGGTATGTAGAGGAGAATTATGTTCTTCCGAGCATCTCGAAGGATGAAGTGTCTTCCTTGTTGATTACGAAACGTGAATCAATGGTAATAGCTTCTGAATCGTCCGCTTTTGACAGAGTAAGACAATCAGATGCAACGGCAAAAATTACAGATCGCACAGTTATTGATGATGTAATCAAAAATGAGAATTATGATTTGCTTAACGAATACATAGACGATGACGAGCAGTATGTCGTTTTAGCACAGTTTGACGGTCACATTATTTATGAAACGGTTACAGTGTTGAATGATACTCCTGTTCAGAATTGATTTCTGTCAAAGCAAGCAAGAATTAACCCTGCAGATTGCTCTGCAGGGTTTGAACTTTTTATTTACACTTTGTAAGGTGGTAACCGTTTTTCTTGTGATGCTCGTGAATCTGCTCTGTAACGTCGATGATGATGTCAACGCTCTTTTCAAGAGTATTCATATCAAGACCGTCGCAAGTGTCGCGGTATGTATGATAATAATCCGTAACATCGGGCTTCTGTGCGGCAAATGTTATTGTCTTGTAGCCTGCACGGCAGATCGGTGTACTGTCGCAACCGCCAACGGGGTTAACAATGATGTTCGGTTTAACACCTGCGTTTTCGAATGCTTTTACAAGCATATTCTTCATGTCATCGTCAAACTTTGACATAAGCCAGGAGTCACCCTTGACGGCGTTGAAATGCTCATAGTCGCGAAGACTGTCGATGTTGAAAAAATACGGATTGATAAGAAGGTTTTCGTCACCCGCGTGAGCCTTCATAAATGCTTCTGAGCCCTTAAGTCCGGCTTCTTCACTGCCGAGAGATGCGATGATTACGCGGCAGTTATCGGGAAGCTTTTCGGGGTTATCCTTGAAATACTTACCCATAAATATTGAAGCACCGACACCTGTGAGGTTATCCATAGCACCGGGAGAAGCCTTTTTCTTATCGTGAGTAAGATAAATGCAGAGTGAATAAAGTCCGTATACAAAAAGAAGGGGAGTGATGAGGAGGAAAAGATAATAACCGGTAGAAAGATCTTCAGGTTTAATAACGCTCCACATACCGGCAAAGAAACGCAGGAGAGAGCCGATAATGATTGAAACAACGCCTACAACACCGAGTACCGTACGGAGAATCATTGTCTTCGGATTCTTTGCCGCCATCTGCCAGAGCCAGCTGCTGTCTGCGTGTCCGCTGAAAACGATTGTGTGATCAATCGGACCCTTACCGTCCATAACAGAGTATACGTTACAGCTTTCTTCCTGCTTGAAGAATCTGTCAAACCAGCCTTTGTAGGTGAAAACCTGTACAACCGCAAAAAGTAACGTGCACAAAGAAACGATGAATGATAAAACCGGATGAATGTAGTAAAGAGCAAGAGCAATGAAACCTGCATATCCGAGGTAAGGAATTGCACCGATACTTGCTCTCGGAGCGAGCATAAACTTTTCCACTTTAGGCGTAACGCCTGTTGCATTTTCCATAATTGCGGCAATATCTTTCTGTGCCGCCTTTTCTTCTGCACTGCCCGGAAGACGCGGACCGTGCTTATCGATAATTACTTTGCAAAAATCAAAAATCATTTTTGCACCCTGCTGAGCTGTTGACATAAAAATCCCTCCAGGATTTAACTTATAATAAATAGAATATATCATAGTTTGTTTTTACAGTCAAGAAAAAACAGACAGCCGTAGCCGCCTGTTTTGGTGTTATTTTGAAATTATAACATAGAGTGCCTCATAATTTGAAAGCGAGATTTTTCCGTCTTTTGAAATATCCTCATATTTTTCAATGTGCTCTTTCATTACATCGGGATTATCAATAATATTTCTTGCAAAATAGTCGATTTCAGGAAGATTTTCTTCATAGATAAGTTTTTCCGTTTCGTTAAGTGAATCAAGGAAAAACTGATAATCCTGCCGTACTTCATCAACGGTGAAGTTGCTGTTCTGTGTGAAGTTAAGAAGCTTGTATGCAATCAGATACCCCTTCGTTGTTGAGCCTGCTGTTCCCGAAGGAAAATCCTTGATGTTGTGAAGAATTGTTTCAAGGCTGTCGATTTCAATTTTCTTTACTGTTGTTGAAGTTGAGGTTTCCGATGGTTTTTTGTACTCTGTTTTAGCCTGAGTGGGTTCTTCAAGCTCTGAAAGCGAAGGCAGAGTTGTTGTTTCCTGTTCACCAAAGCTGATCTCACAAGCACAGAAAACCGTAATTATTGTAAGGAAAACTGCAACAGCGGAGATTATTTTAGAAGTTTTTTTCATATCGGACACTCCTTTCTGTAACTATTATATCAGCATTCAGTTTTTTTTCAAGTGTAAATAAATTTGCTTTTTGCCGAAGTGTAATGTATACTATAAATGTATTAAACAAAAGCAGAGGTGTTTTTGTGAAACTGAGTTATATTGTGCCTGTTTATAAGGTTGAAAAGTATCTTGAAGAGTGTGTTGAGTCTATACTGTCGCAGTCGATGGATGATTATGAAGTTATCCTCGTTGATGACGGTTCGCCCGATGCTTGTCCTGCGATATGCGACAGCTATGCGGAAAAATATCCGGAAAATTTTCGGGTTATTCACAAGGAAAATGGCGGACTTGCATCTGCACGGAATGCTGGCCTTAAAGTTGCGAAGGGCGATTATATTTTCTTCCTTGACAGTGATGATTACCTCGCAACTGACAAAGTGAAAGAACTTTACGATAAAGCTGTTGAATTTGATGCTGATGTTTTGCAGACATCATATTTTACTTTAAATGAGGAAAACGGTGAAAAAAATCTTGTAAAAACTTCATTTGAAATCCAAAAGCTTCATACTCACAAGGACATGGATCGGGAACTTTGTTTTGTTTCATCAAAAAGAAGAATTATTTTTGTCTGGCGCAATCTTTACAAAAGAGAATTTCTTCAAAAACACGGAATCGTTTTTGAAGAGGGTCTGAAGATGATAGAGGACGGACCATTCAATATGCAGGCTTTTTCTTCAGCAGAACGCTTCGTTGCTGTCGATATTCCTGTCCTTTGTTACAGAATCAGGAATGACAGCCTTCAGCGTCAGAAGTATGTTCCTGATTATGATAAATGGCTTTATTGGAATTGGTCGCTTAAGCTTAAATATTATTCTGAAAACTGCACACAGTCACAGTTGTTTTATGAGGATATCGGTGAGTATACTGTCAAGGCAATTTTACCGCTTCTTCTCGGAAATGTTTACAGAAACAAGCCTGAAGAAAGTTATAAAGTTTTAAAGCGACTCGGAAATTCTGAAATGATGCGCCGTTCATTCACAGACTACGATATAAACAAATTCAAATCAAAGTCGCTTGACTGGCTGATGACCTGGTTTGTGAAAAAGAAGCTTTATTTTTTTGCTCACATTATATGTAAAGCTATTCTTTATAAATAACTCTTAATCACCGTGGCTGAGCTACGGTGATTTTTTATGTTGCGACCATGCCCGTTTGTGACAAATTTTTCCTCGCAGAGTTTTTATAATACCTGTGAGGTGGTTGAAATGGTTGTCTATGCGGACGTGCTTCTGATTGTAAATCTTTTTGTGAATTATGCGCTTCTTCTGTGTTCATCAATGATAATGAAAAAGCATACACAGCGGTTAAGAATACTGTTGGGTGCGGCAATAGGTGCTTTCTACGGGTTTGTTGTTTTTTTGCCTGAGTTGCCGTCGTTGGCGGAATTTGCTTTACGGTTTGCGGCAACTGTGCTGATTGTACTCGGTGCTTTCGGATATAAGAATCTTCCGTCGTTTCTGCGGAGTTTTTTTACTTTTTTTGCAGTCAGCTTTGCGTTCGGAGGGATAATGCTTGTGCTGTGGGTGACTGTTGCACCGATAGGAATGATTTACAACAACGGCGCAGTTTATTTTGATATTGATTTAGCAGTGCTTGCAGTTTCAACTGTAGTCAGCTTTGCGGTGGTAAGCCTGATTGCGCATTTCACGGCACGACGTGCTCCGAATGACAGCATTGCTCTGGTAAAGATTGCATACAAAGGTAAAGAAGTGAAGCTGACGGCACTTGTTGATACGGGAAACTCCCTCACCGAGACATTCAGCGGATTTCCTGTTGTCCTTGGTGAGGCCGAAAGTCTTGAAAAAATAATCCCTGATGCCGTGAGAGATTTTCTTAACGGTGAGGATGTTTCTTCTTCTTCCGAAATGAGGCTCGTTGTGCATAAAACTGTTTCAGGGACAGGGGTACTGCCTGTTTTCAGGCCTGATTACATAGAGGTGAAATCTGTTTCACACAACGTTAAAACAAGTGAAGTTTATGTTGCGGTAACCAAAAATAATCTTGCAAGGGGAGAGTACGAAATGATACTCAACCCTGCTTTATTTGAAGAGGAGAAACGATATGCTCAAGCTTTTGAATAAAATACGCAAACTTGTTTTAAAACTGAAAACATCCGAAACAGATACCGTTTTTTTCGTGAACGGTCCCGAAACTCTGCCGCCGCCGCTTTCGAAAGAAGAAGAACAAGAGCTTATGAATAAGCTGGGTGAGGGAGACGAAGCTGTGAGGGAAAAGCTGATTGTTCACAATCTGCGTCTGGTGGTTTATATAGCTAAAAAATTTGAAAGCTCAGGAGTGGGCTTGGAGGATCTTGTTTCAATCGGCACGATAGGACTTATCAAGGCGGTAAATACCTTCCGCACCGATAAAAACATCAAGCTTGCAACCTACGCATCAAGGTGCATTGAAAATGAAATACTGATGTTTCTGCGAAAAACGAGCCAGCTTCGCAACGAGGTTTCGATCGATGAGCCTCTTAATGTAGACTGGGACGGAAATGAACTGCTTTTGTCCGATATTCTCGGCAGTGATGCCGATGTTGTTAACAAAGATATCGAGTTTGAAGATGAGAAGAATCTGCTGATAAAAACAATTAATTCCATGAATGAACGTGAACGCACGATAATGTCTATGCGATTCGGACTTGACGGCGGAAAGGAGCATACCCAAAAGGAGGTTGCAGACATTTTAGGTATTTCACAAAGTTATATTTCGCGTTTAGAAAAAAGGATTATCGAAAGACTTCGCAGGGAGATAGAAAAAGTTTCCTGATTTTAAATTTGCTGTTGAAAAAAATTAAACGGTATTGTATACTTATTCTATCCTTATTCAGGAGAGGAGAAGCGATGCACTACATTGTTATGGACCTCGAATGGAATAACACGTACGCAAAGCGCATTAAAGGATTTATCAACGAAGTTATTGAAGTCGGTGCAGTGATGCTTGATGAAAATTTCAATTACGTTGATGAATTTTCCTGTATGGTGCGTTCGCAAATCGGAAAGAAGCTTCGTGGCAACGTCAAAAGACTGACTCACATCACAAACGATGAGGTCAGAAACGGCGAACCTTTCACAAAGGTTATGAGCGACTTCAAACGTTGGATCGGCGACAGGGAAAATGTTATTCTTACTTGGGGCGACGGAGACATCAGAGTGCTTATTGAAAACTTCCGTTATCTTAACGGACTTCAGGTTTTACCGTTTCTCACGAATTATCTCGACATCCAGAATTATTTCCAGGTTAAAAAGGAAATTCCGAAAGCGAAACAGATCGGTCTTTTTGCCGCAGCCGAGCTTGTGGATGTTGACCCGGAGCTTTTTGCGCATCACAGAGCGCTGGACGACAGTATGGTAACAGCCGAATGCCTTAAAAAGGTTTTTGATGAAAAGGATTTCTTCAAATACGTTGTAAAATGCGACGACGCTTTTTATCAGAAACTGCAGTACAAGCCACACGCAATCGGCAATATCAATCATCCGTTGGTTGATAAATCACTTCTGTCATTCACCTGTGAAAAGTGCGGTTCAAGCGGAGAACAGCTGACAGACTGGCGTTATTCAAATCAGTTTTTCAGGGCAAATTTCCGTTGTCCCGTATGCAATTACGATGCACGTGTAGCCGTGAGATTCAAAAAGTACTTTGACAGACTGGAAACGAAAAAGAACGTTTCCGTAATCAGCAACGAAAAAGTGAAAAAGTGAGCTGATTAAGCAGTGAAGCCTTGGATATAAAATCCAAGGCTGCTTTTTTGTTCAAAAGTTAGAAAATATCGTATAACCACTATATCTTGTTGACAAGCGTCGTTTTGTGATATAAAATTATACAAAAGGGATCTCAGAAGCAATATATCAATGCCGACAGGATTTTAAAGAATATGGTTTTTGTGTCTTGTCAGCAAGGTTGACGGGACATTTTTCTTTTCTGGTAACGAATGACCTTAAGCGTCATCGGATATAAAAACAATTGAAGGGATGATTCTTTAATGGCAAAGAAAGAAAAGTTCGTCATAGGCGATCAGGGTATCCACGATGCGTCTGTGCTCGGTAAACCTAAGATGCTGGTGCTCGGCGTTCAGCACACATTTGCAATGTTCGGTGCAACAGTTCTTGTGCCTCTTCTCACAGGCCTTGATGTTGCAACAACACTTCTTATGGCAGGCCTCGGCACACTGTTTTTCCACCTTGTAACAAAGGGTAAAGTTCCTGCATTCCTCGGCTCATCATTTGCTTTCCTCGGCGGTTATGCGGCTATTGCACCGTTAAAAGACGGTGGCTTACCGAATACGGAAATGATTCCGTACGCTTGCCTTGGAGTTGCCGTTGCAGGTCTTATTTATCTTGTGTTTGCTTTGCTTATCAAGGTAATCGGAATTCAGAAGGTTATGAAGTTCTTTCCACCTGTTGTTACCGGCCCAATTATTATTGCAATCGGTCTCAGCCTTGCAGGTTCAGCTGTTAATAACTGTAAAACCTGTTGGCCTCTTGCTCTTATAGCTCTTGCAATTGTTGTTATCTTTAACATCTGGGGCAAGGGTATGGCAAAGATTGTTCCGATTCTTCTCGGTGTTGTAGGTTCATACATTGTTGCGCTTATTGTTGGCAACTGGTTTGGTTACGAGCCCATGGCAGTTGACTTCTCACAGGTTGAGTTTATTGCAAAAAACATTGCTATGGGAAAAATCTTTGCGGCTGACGGACTTATCGGTCTTCCGATTCATAAAGAAGCTACAATTCTTGCTGTAGATTTCAGCGAGACATCTAAGGTCGTTAGCTCTATTGTAGCAATTGCTCCTATCGCACTCGCAACAATGATGGAACATATCGGTGATATTTCAGCTATCGGTGCTACCTGCGGCAGAAACTTTATTTCAGAACCCGGTCTCCACAGAACACTTATCGGTGACGGTGTTGCAACAACACTCGCATCTCTTGTCGGTGCTCCTGCAAACACAACTTACGGTGAAAACACAGGTGTTCTTGCTCTTTCAAAGGTTTACGACCCGAAGGTTGTAAGAATCGCGGCTATCTTCGCAGTCGGTATTTCTTTCTTCCCGATCGTTTCCGCGGTTATCAGCTCAATTCCGACAGCTATTATCGGCGGTATTTCATTCATCCTCTACGGTATGATTTCAGGTATCGGTGTAAGAAATGTTGTTGAAAACAAGGTTGACTTCTCAAAGAGCCGCAACCTTATTGTAGCGGCTGTTATCCTTGTATGTGCTCTCGGTCTCGGAAGCATCAGCTTCACAATCGGCAAGGTTGGTATTACACTTACAGCTCTTGCAGTTGCAGCTATTGCAGGTATCGTCCTTAATGCAATCCTCCCGGGTAACGATTACGTTTTCAAAGCTGAGTCTTATGACAATGCAAAGAAATCAAAGGGCGACAAATAAAATCAAACAAAACAGTAAGGGGCTGCATAAGCAGTCCCTTTTTCAATGCCGAAGTGTTAAATCAAATTCGGGTTTGTAGAGTTCTTAAAATCTTTATGTATCTGACCTGTTCAGGCTCCTTTGTGTAAAGGGAGCTGTCGCGTAGCGACTGAGGGATTGTCAAAAACCCTTGAATTATCAACAATCCTCCCGTCACGGCTACG
>JAZSQQ010000048.1:0-9769 GCA_045538055.1 Acutalibacteraceae bacterium | reverse complement strand
GGAGGGTGGCACGGCGTAGCCGTGACGGGAGGATTGTTGATAATTCAAGGGTTTTTGACAATCCCTCAGTCGCTACGCGACAGCTCCCTTTACACAAAGGAGCCTGAACAGGTCAGATACATAAAGATTTTAAGAACTCTACAAACCCGAATTTTCAAAATTTGCTTAAAAAAGCGGTATGGTTTTTAGCCATACCGCTTAATTTGTTGTTAAAGGTTTAGATTGCTACGCCCTTACCTGTTGTCTGGTCAATTGTCATTGATCCGCCTGCAACCGCACGGATTACCGAAGCATCCTTTGCGTTGATTGTTGCTCTTGCACCTTCAACATTAGCTGCAAGCTTTGCTGCACCTGTAAGTGATTCCGCAACACCTGTTATTGAGTTAGAAACTGCTACTGCGTCTCTTCCGTTTACTGTTGCTGAGCCGTCTACGTCACCGTAGATTACGATTACATACTCTCCAATCACTTCGCCGTCCTTTGTCTTGACTGTGAGTGTTGAGCCTGTTCCCAGGTAACGTGCTGTTGTCATATTGTACTCAAGCACTACGTTTTCGTAATCTGCATATGTTGACTGGAACTTTGCCTTTGTAAGGCTCGGCTGGAGACCTACAATGTAGTTTACTCCACCCTGTCTAACAACCGATGCGCCACCTACTACTTCGAATCTTTCAACGATTACGGGTTCGTCTTCTTTGAGAATAAGCATGTTATTGTACTCAAGAAGCTGTGCGTAAGCTGCATCTGCTACTGCCTGATCTGTGATATAAGTATGATTCTTCTTCAATTCAGGGATAGTGTCATACATATATCCATAGAGATATGTCCAGTAGATTTCATCCCAGTTTTCGTAATCTTCCGGATTAAGGCCTTCGATCTCTGCGATGAGAGCGTCAACCTGTGCCCAGCTCATGTACATGTATTCGAGAGCTGCGATAGCATCGTTGATTGCCTTTGCATAGCCGTCTACGATATCCTGATCCTTAGCATAGAGACCTTCCTGAACTGCTGCGATAGCTTCTGTAACCTTTGCATAAGAGTCAGGAGTTACGATTGCTGTGTTAATTTCAGCAGCTGCTGCCTTAGCATCGTTAACCTTTGTATAGTCAGCATATGCCGGTGTAAGGAGAGCAACCTTATCGTTGATAGCTTCTGCCATTGCATTAACTGCTTCCTGCTCAAGGATGTTCTTGCCGTATTCAACTGCATCCATTGCATCCTGAACAGCCTTTGCAGAAGCCTCTGTCCAGATACCCTTATCGAGCTCTGCCTGAGCTGCTGCCTTAGCATCTTCAACTACACCGTAATCAGCAGGCTTATACTCAAGAGCCTTGATAGCTGCAGCAACTTCTTCTACAAGAGCGTCGATTGTTGCCTGCTCGTCAACCTTGAGGTCACGGTCTACTGCGTTTGCATTGATAACTGCTGCAAGGAGATTTGCTGCAGAATCTACTGTGTAGAGATTCTCAAGATCCTCGTCTGAAGGAACTGTGAGAAGGATTGCATCAAGTTCTGCGTAGTTTGCATCGTTAACAACAAGAACTACATTTTCAAGAGCTGTTGTAAGTGCGTCAACGTCTGCCTGCTCTGAAAGCTTCTTGTCTTCGATGATTGCGCCTGATGCGTTAACAGGAACTGCATCAATAGCTGCCTGAAGGTTTGCAAGTGTTTCTGCTGTGTAGTAATCTACACCGTTAGCTGCCTTGAAGTTTGCATTCTTTGTGATTTCAGCCTTAGCTGCTGCAAATGCATCCTTAAGAGCTGCATAGTCAGCGCCCTTTTCCTGAAGGTTGTCAATAGCTGTATTGATAGCTGCTGCCATTGCATCAACCTCAGCCTGCTGAGTTATTGTCTTTGAATAATCTACTGCATTGATTGCATTAACAACTGCTGCAACTGATGCGTTAGTGTAGATTGAAGTGTCTGTGTATGTAGCCCATCTGTCCTTAGCAGCTTCAACTGCATCATAGTCAGCGGGAAGCTCTTCAAGATTTGCGATAGCTTCGTCGATAGCTGTTACATAACCGTCAACGATAGGCTGATCCTTTGCATAGAGATTCCAGTCGATGTTATCAACAACTGTCCAGATTGCATTGTAAGAATCATCTGTGTAGATTGAAGGATCAACTGCTTCTGCTCTTTCGATAGCCTTATCTACTTCACCGTAATATGCATATTCATATTCGAGGTTTTCGATAGCCTCTTCAATAGCAGTTGCATAGCCGTTAACAGTAATCTGCTCGTTGATCTTCTTGCCTTCTACAACTGCATCAACTGCATCCATAACTGCCTGATATGAATCCTCTGTGTACCATGAAGGGTCGATAGCATCTGCTTCGTCAACCCAGTAGGTAACATCTGCATAATAAGCATCTGCAAGTGTAAGGTTGTCGATTGCACTCTTAAGAGTCTGTGTTGCATCGTCAACGTCCTGCTGATACCAATGTGTAAGGGTACGGTCGAAATTGAGTGCTGCCTGAAGTCTACGCCACTTAGCTGCATCATAGATGCTTGTATAGCCGTAGTCTGCGATATCAATACCTGCTGCTGCAAGTTCAGCTTCAATTCTTTCCTTTTCAGGAAGAACTTCTTCTTCGTAACGTTTTACCTGAGCAAGGAAATCAGTATAGTCTGCAAGTGCATCTTCAAGAGCATCGATAGCGTCTGAAATATGCTTTGCAAGTGAGTCAACATAAGCCTGATCTTCAACTGTATACGGAGGCTCCTTTTCCTTCTCTTCCATAGCTGTATTTACAGCGTTACGGAGATTAGTCCATGATTCCGGAGTATACAAGCTGGGATCCATGCTTTCATACTTCTCGATTGCTGTATCAACAAGTGACCAGTCTGCTTCTGCATATTCGAGAGCATTGATAGCAGCGTTGATATCCATAGCGAGCTTATCAACTGCTGACTGATAGAATACGCTGTAGCCCTGAGCTGCATCAGCTGCATCAAGAGCTGACTGAAGGCGTGCCCAAGAAGGTTCTGTATAGTTAAGAGCATTCTTTTTAGCTGCTTCAGTCTTAGCAATTTCAACAACGCTGTAGTCTGCTTCTGCAACTTCAAGACCGTCAACTGCTGTTTCAAGAGTGCTGAGAGCAGCATTGATTTCGTTCTGGTTTGTGTTGGGCTTATTAAGGATACCCTGAGCATCCTGAAGAGCTGCCTTATAAGCATCCCACTTTGTCTTATCCTTATAGAAGCCTTCCTGCGGGTAGATACCGATTTCTGATGAAGCTGCGAGCTTAGTTGTCGGGTCGTGGTCAACGAGAAGTTCGTCGATGTAACCGCGAAGCTCTGACTTATCATAAGATTCGATACGGATACCCATTGTGATATCAGCGTTAGCAACACGGTCAACCTCTGAGTAATGGCTACCGCCTGAGTAAACGAGTGTATACTCTGTTACGTAGTTACCTGTTGCCTCATCAAGAGTTGATGAGTTACCGTATGTTGAACCGTTGAGAGGTACGTTTGTATAAGCGTGGTTACCGATCTGAACGTCTGATGTAAGGTCCTGAGAAAGACCGAGTTCAAGACGTGATGCGTTATTTTCGATAGCATCTGAATGAGCGTAAACATTGCCTTCAAGAAGCTTCATACGGCTGTAACGTGCGTAGTATGTATAGCCGTCTTTTCTGTCACCCTGACGCTCAAACTGTGTGAGACGAAGGTTGAGAAGAGAAAGGCTTGTGCCGAGACCGCGGTCAACGTATGTTGTAGACATCGGTCTCCAATGGTCAGCGTTAGCGTTGATCATTCTTGAACCATCACCGCTGTCGTTTGATACTTCGTAAATCATAGTACCGTAGCCCTTAGCCTGGTTAGTCGTACCAAGGTCTACCCAGTTGTTAGCAATGAAGTCGTAGTAGCCGTGTGCTGATTGTGCATCTTCTTCGTCATTGTAAGCTGCGAATCCGCCGTATGAGTTAGCACCGAGGATACGAACGATGTAAGAACATCTTACGTTTTCGTGACCGATTGAACCGGTACGTGAACGGTAAGCTGAGAATGCGCCCGGCTGAGCGATTGTCTCAACATAGCTTGTTGTGAAAGCTTTGAAATAGTTAGTTACAGTCTTACCTGTAAGAGAATCAGTGTAAGAGTTTGAATAGTCAACAACAAATCTGAGCTGACCGACAGTAACGCCTGTACCGCCTGTAACTGTCCATGTGTATGTGTTACCGTTCTTTGAAGCTGCAGAGAAGGTAACGTTTGCGTTATTTTCGCAGGAGATTGTGGGAGTTGCAGCAAGCTCTGTGTCAGTTGTAAATACAATCTGAGGGCTTACAGGAGTCTCGTCACAATAATACTGTGAAACATAACCTGAGTTAATCTTCGGCAAACCTGAGGGTGTTGCCGGAACGATTGTTGTACCGTTTTTGAATGTTGCGCCACCTGCGTTTTCTGCAACACGGATAACCTTTGTTGATGTAAGCGTAACGGTAGGAACAACGAGTTTGCCGTCGCCTGTGTCAACAGCGGCTGTGTTGAACGCAACTTCTTCAGCAGCTGATGCGCTGAAAGACGCCATCGGAACCAATGAAAGAATCATTGCGATGGACAAGATAGCACTAAGGATGCGTTTGCTTTTAGCCATTTTTTCTTCCTCCTAAAAAAGAATCATCAAAATGTGCACTACGACACATATATAGACATCTAAATTATATTAAACTTCACCTGAAAAGTCAACTATATAAAAGGCAAAATAAGTATAAAAAATCTTCAACACAAAAGTTTTTTTCATCGAAAAGCAGTTGGTTTTTTTATCTTTCGTCAACATCAACAAAGCAGAAATGTGTATAATGTTAATTTTGCCGAAATAAAAAAATAAAACAAAATTTTCTTCAGAATTAAAATCAAACTTAAGTTGACAAAATGCAACAAAATATTGTATATTTCTGATACAGAAGTAATACCATTATGAAAGGATAAAAACAATGAAAGCAAAAGGAAAGATAGTTTCAATTATCCTCGCAATTGCAGTTGTTGTCAGTATAGGAACAGTTATGTACACAAAATCAACAGAAATCAACTTTGGTGAAATAACAATCGATTCAATCCCCGAAAAGGCCAACGAAGCAACCAGAATAATGTCCTTCAACCTGCGTTGTGTTGATGACGAGGAAGGCAGTATTCATAACCGTTCACAGATTGCAGTTGCAGTTATTGACCAATACGCACCCGATTCTTTCGGAGTGCAGGAAGCTACCCCGAAATGGATAAATATTCTTGACAAGAAATTCAGCGAGAAGTATGCAAGAGTCGGTGAAGGCAGAAGTCCCATTGAAATGTTTACGGAATACAGCGCAGTTTATTACCGCAAGGATAAATATAATCTTATCGACAGCGGTACAATCTGGCTTTCTGAAACGCCCGAAAAGAAGTATACAAAGAGCTTCGATTCAAAGCATAACAGAATTGCTACGTGGGCAGTTCTTGAGGACAAGGAAACAGGCGAAAAATTCACGCATATCAACACTCACCTTGACCACGTCCTTGAAAGCACAAGAGTTGAACAGTCTAAAGTTCTTCTTAATAAAATCAGCGAGCTTGAAAAGAGCACAAAGGTTATCTGCACGGGTGACTTCAATACATACGAAACAGCTGAGGCATATTCCGTTATGACTGCTTCGATGGATGACACAAAGCTTCTTGCTGAAAAATCCGATACAGGCATCACATTCCATAAATACGGAACAATTGAGGAGCACGAAGACGGCGCGATTGATTTTATTTTCACAACAAAAGGTATGAAAGTTGACACATATAAAATTATAAGGAACACCGTTGAGGGTATGTATCCTTCCGACCACTACCCTATCGTTGCAGATGTTGTATTATAATCGGCAGAATATAAAGAACCGCACATTCTGTTAATTCCGGATGTGCGGTTTAGTTGTTGTTCAATTGTTCGGCAAATTCGGAGTTGTCGAACTGTTTTAAAATCGACATCGGGGAAGATATCATCTTCCCGTTAATCTTGCGCATTTTCTAACGGGAACATAATATGTTCCCCTACGGGCACGATTTCAGAACATTGGTCGTAGGGGACAGGTCCCGTCCCGAAAAAACAGCGTTAATCCGTGGGAGCCGAAACAGCTCCCCTACGTACTCGTCTTGCATAGGGTCAGTAGGGCACGACGTTTACGACGTGCCGATATTCTGCTGTATTTAACGGCGTGTCGACGAGCGTCACGCCCTACAAGAACGATTTAAGACAGGCGTTAAAAATCAGCGTCGCAGACCCTTAATGTTTGCGATGCAAACACATCATTAGCGAAGCGACATCATTCATCATATCCGCATCGCGGATATATCATTGCAAAGGCATCGCCTTTGCTCTACAAACTCGAATTTGTTGAACTCTTTTGCGGAATGCATAAATGCATTCCCTACATAGTATTGCAAACATAAAAACATATGGCAGGGATTTATCCCCGCCGTTAAACTTAAGAAAACACCTCGCAGGAATTCTGCGAGGTGTTCGTTTAATATAAACCATTTGAATTATTTTGCTGAAGCCATTTCTATAATTTTGAAAAGATTTTTGAAGAAAGACACGAGTGCTTCAAAGAAGGTCACGTTCCATCTTTCTGTTGTGTTCATATTTTCCTCTGTCATCGGATGAAGCGCATTATTTTCTTTGTCATAAACAAGATACTGCGGATATTCGGGGTTATCGTCAACAGTAAAGCCTTCATTATTAATAATGTCACTGACAAGTCCGTTTACACACGACGGGAACTCTTTGTGCGTAAGGTCTTTGATGAACCAGGTTCTGTCGGGCATAAGACAGGTTGAAGCATCAATCTGCTTATCGGGCGATATATACTTACCCTTGCCGTTTGCAATTGCAACGTTGATATATTCATCGGAAAGAGTTTCTTCAGTAAGAGATGCTGTTGCGCCGAAGCCACTTTCAAACACTGTTACGGTCGCATCAGAAAGGTCGTCTGCACTCTTTGTAAGAGGTACACTCTGAAGACCGTACTTAACGATATTTGAAGTTTCAATACCCATTTCTGCATGTCTTGCAACTGTTTCGGGGAACGTAAGCTGAACGTTGGTGCGATAGTTTTCAATTTTTTCGATAAGACCTGCGTACTTTTCAAGATCAGCACCGTAGAAAACTGTTTCCTTTGCTTTTTCAAAATCATCAATGTTTACCATACTCCAATAACCCGGAGTTGAAGCATAGCTTTCAATAAGGATTCTCGGGAAAATATCGAGATAAATGTCTTTCATAACATTTTCGACAGCCCAGCTTACAATATCAAGACCGTAAGTTTTGTTCATAAGAGTTACACAAGATCTGATGAGGTCCATAATGTAGGTTTCAACCTCAAGATCAACGTCATAGACATATCTTTCAAGTCCGTCGGGATGAATGAACATTTCACCCGTAAAGAGCTTGCTCACCTGGGAAGCGCCGTAGAAAGCACTGCAGTAATGGATAACATCGCTTACGTGTTCACCGTCATACTTTTCCATATATGCGGCAATAATATTCGAGCCGAAGCATCTGCCGTAAAGAGCAACCTTTTCAGCGCCCGTAACATAAAGAACGTCTTCAATATACTGATGAAGAGTTTCTGCAATATCATACGGAGAAAGACGCCAGTCATGACAGAAGAAGTAGCTTGTTACGCCGTACTTTCCTTCGGCATTTGCATTATTACGGAGTGATTCACGTGTCCAACCCCATTTTATATAGGTTTCACCGCCTGTTTCACCGTCGGGATTAAGAGCAAAACCGCTGAGAATCGGAGAAACACATTCATAAAGAACATCACAGAACTCATCCCATTTCTGTGTAAAGAAAGCTTCTGCGAAAACAGGAAGAAGAATCTCCGCCTTTTCTTCGATATAGCCGTCAGGAAATTCAACCGGGAAAACCTTCTTTTCATTTCCGTTTTCATCCTTACGGAAGATTTCCTGACCTGTACCCATAATATGGATAACAGGGACATTTGCACCGTCGGGTGTTGCAAACGTTGACGGTGCCGCAAAAACCGTTCCTAACAAAACAAAAAACAAGCTCATTAAAATTGCAAGTGCCTTTTTCATAAAGACCCTCCTATTTGCTTATTCCGCAGTATATAATAGCAATATAAATTTTAAAAATCAATAGCATGAGAGAAAATTAACAGAGTTTTCCGCACGGTTATCTTCATAAAAAAGAAGCATCCCACAGATGCTTCCTTTTTCAGTTGATATAGCTTTTTAGTCTTTTGTATTCTTCATCCGTGATTTCAATTACCTTACCGTGTTTGAAACCATAAGGGAAAGCAAATTCCTCATCGGCACGAGTAAAGTCTGCATCGCCCGGTTTAGCAGAAACAAACGGTACATAGCCCATTTTTTCCTTTTCGCAGCCGAAGAAATCAAGCATCAGACACCATCTGCCGTCAGGAAGAGTGTATGTTGTCGGACCTTCATATGAACCGGGGTTCGGGATTTCTTTGTCCATATACTCTTCAAAAGATTCATCGTGTTTAAACGGACCGTAGAGATTCTTTGACGTCGCGTGCATATTCATCGGCGGATCGGACGAATTCTTATAAAACAAGTGGTATGTATCCCCTACCTTTGTGATGTGCGAATCGAGGATTTCGTTTTTCTTTGTAAAATAAAGCTTCGGCTCCGTGAATGTTTTAAAATCCTTTGTAGTGCTGCAATAAATCGACATATGGGTAAAATTATCCTCTTTAACAGTCGAGCCCCAATGGATGAGATACTCCTCATTTTCCTTGTCAAAGAAAACCTCGGGCGCCCAAAGACAGCCGAAATCGTCCCTGCCGAAGTAAATGAATTCCTGCTCCGAGAAATTCACAAGGTCATCCGTGCGCCACATACAAAGACGCTTACTTCCCGAGGAATTAACCTTCTTCCAATCGACATTGTAGTTTTCGTCCATACGGTAGGCAATACACAGGTCGGTAGTGATTATCACAAATCCACCCGTATGAAGCCTTACTATTTCGATATCACGGCAGCCTTTTTCACTCTTTGTGCTTGTCAGAATCGGGTTACCGTCGTTGACCTTTTCCCAATTCATTCCGTCACGGCTGATACCGAAATAAACCTGCTCGCCGTCAGGAGTGATTTTTTCTTTGAAATGAACAAATAAATACGGCATCGTATCACCTCGGATTGTTGTCGTTATCCTTATTTCTTCAATCTGATAACATTCCAGCTGAAGGGCTTGAGCTCAACCTGAAGAAGCTTGCCGTCAAGCTCGGGTACAGGATTGTTGTGCGGTTTAACCTTTATATCACCGAAAGTATTTTCGTCTTTTCTATCGTAGCCGTCCATTGAAATGAACTCGCAGGGCATATAGCCTTCGAAATCCATAAGATTAACATCAAGAATCATATTTTCATCAAGGCTCTTGTTGACGCAGAAAATTGCCATTTCTTCATTTTCTTCATCATAGGTTGCAATTGTTTCAATATAGGGAACATCGGTGAAAGCCTTGCAATCGTATTTGGGGCAATCGATAAGCGGAAGCAGTGCGCTGCCTCTGCCGTAGTTTGAAAGATGCATAAAGGGGAAGAATGTTGTCTGCTCAAATACGCCGCCGCCGGTCTGAGTGAAGATGGGAGCGATAACGTTAACGAGCTGTGCAAGGCAGGCAACCTTGACTCTGTCGCAATGGCGGAGCAGAGTTATGAGAAGGGAGCCAACGAGCAGAGCATCCTCAAAGTTATAAATATCCTCGAGAAGTGCGGGGGCTTCGCTCCATTTTTCAAACGGTGCATTG
>JAZSQQ010000069.1:0-63811 GCA_045538055.1 Acutalibacteraceae bacterium | reverse complement strand
GGGTCTGCGACGCTGAAATTATAGCACCGACTTTAGTAGAACGAGTAGGGACGGGCGTCCTCGACCGTCCGATATGCAGCAGAATCTACGGACAGTCCGGGAGGCCTGTCCCTACGCACACAGAGATAGATTGTGCGAAATAAAAGGTCCCGACAAACCTGAATTTGTCGTTCTCATTTCCTGATTGATAAAAACTGACGGCAAGAGATACAACTCTGCAGAATGTATGGCTATCATTATAGAATTGCCCGTAAAAAGGGGGAAAGCTCCGATGTGTGCAGCATCGGAGCTTTCAAGGGAAAGAGAAAATAAAAATGAAAATAGAGATATTATCTCTGTGTTTTTTATATCACGGGGAGTTGGTGAAAAGATTGAGGAAATATGAACAAACTGTTAATAATTGTAAATCAGAATAAAAGCTAATATTGGCAATGTAACATTTTTATATGATTGTTCAAAAAAATAAATATGCATCATTCATGTCAATCTGCTCTTGACGATGTATAAAGGTTTATGTTATTATTACTTCATTCTATAAACGTTTAAAATGTGATTGGGGGATAAAACCAGATGAATGGTGATTTCAAAACAAGCGGATTTATGTACGCGGTTGCTTTGGTCGTTATCGGCTTTGTGGTTGTACAGTCCGTATTTTTCCTTGTCAAGTCTTTGAAGAGAGCCCGCGAGCTCGGAATTAAAAAGGAAACGCTCAGAACAACAATGATTTCAAGTGCGATGTTTACCGTTGCTCCTGCAATTTCGATTCTTGCTACGGTTATTGTTCTTGCAAATGCATTGGGTATCGTTCTTCCTTGGATCAGACTTTCGGTTATCGGTAATCTTGCTTATGAAACAACTGCAGCGCAGTCTGCACTTGATTTCTGGGGAGATACACTCAACAATTCAGTTACGGATCCTCAGAAGTTTGCAACAATTACATGGGCGATGACACTCGGCAGTATTGCTCCGTTGCTTCTTCTTCCTTTCCTTTGCAAGAAGCTTCAGAAGAAGGTTGGCGAAACAGTCAACAAGAGTGAAAAGTCACGTAAATTCGGTGATGCTATTTCTGCAGCAGCTTTTATCGGTATTGTTATGGCTTTCGTTTCAAGAGAGATTTACAGTGTTACAACTCAGACCGTTACAACAGAAAACGCAGCAGGTCAGATTGAAAAGGTAAAGATGATCAGCGGTTCTGCAGGCTTTATGTCAATCATTGTGCTTATCTGTGCAATTGTATTTATGCTTATTCTCGATATCGTATGCAAAAAATTTAAGCTTACAAAGCTCGAACCGTTTGCAATGCCTATCGCAATGTTTGCGGCTATGGGTATGGCAGTATTGTTCACAAACGTGCTTCCCGAGAACCTTGTTGCACACGGTTGGTTCGAAGTCGGCGCAGAATACATCAAAGGTTAAAGGGAGGGACTGACAATGATTAACCAGAAAGATTATTTTGACAGAGTTCACAGATGGGGTATCCTCTGGAATATCGGGGCATTGCTCGTTCTTCTTTGTATCCCGGTTGCAGTTTGTATTCGTTGGAATGTGTGGCCTGAAGCAAATGCACTTCTCAGCATTATGCCGAAGCTTATGGCTCTTTATTGGCTCACAGCTATTGTTGAGGTTATAACATATGTTCCTCTTCTCGGTCCCGGAGGTGCTTACCTCAGCTTTGTTACGGGTAATATCTCAAACCTCAAGCTTCCCTGCGGACTTAAGGCTATGGAACAGGCTAAGGTACGCGCAAACACTGAAGAAGGCGAAGTTATAACAACTATTGCAATTGCAGTTTCTGCAATCGTAACAACGGTAGTTATTGCAGTCGGTGTTCTTGCTTTCGGTCCTTACCTCAGCGTTCTTACCGAAGGTACACTTGCTCCCGCATTTGATTATGTTCTTCCGGCTCTCTTCGGTTCACTTGCTGCAGGTTACATCCTCAAGCATTGGAAGATTATGATTACTCCTCTCATTGCCGGTGTTGCATTCCTCTATTTTGTAGATCCGACAATGGGCGCAGGTACACTTATGTTCATCACAATCGTAGTTGCGGTTATAACAGTTCTTGTGCTCAATAAGTTTAATAAACTTTAATTTCAAAAAACACTTGATATTTTAGAAATAATGTGATATCATATTACAGTAAACTTTAGAATGTATTGACAAAGGAGTGGGGTAACCCGCTCTTTTGTGTTGTTATGGAACAGTATAAGGAGGTTATAGTATGGCTTCAAAGGGTAAGGGCGGTAATACCGTCAACACCGTATGGGAAATTGCAGAGCCTATTGCTCAATCTCTCGGTCTTGAAATCTGGGACGTCCGCTTCGAAAAGGAAGGTGCAGATTGGTTCCTGCGTATATTCATTGACAAGGAAGGCGGGGTTTCAATTGATGACTGTGTTGATATGAGCCACGCGATTGATAAGCCGCTTGATGAGGCTGACCCCATTGAGCAGAGCTATTGTCTTGAGGTTTCTTCACCTGGTCTTGAACGTGACCTTAAGCGTGATGCTCATTTTGAAAAAAGCCTCGGCGAAAAAATTATGGTAAAGCTTATCCGTCCTGTTGACGGACAAAGAGAATTCAAGGGTATCCTTGAAAGCTATGATAACGGAAACTTTGAGCTTTTGTCGGAGGACGGCACAAAGCTCATGATTAATAAAAAAGAAACATCTTATGTTAAACTTGATGATTTCGGAGGAGTAGAATAATGGTAAACAAGGAACTTTTTATGGCACTCAAGATGCTTGAAAAAGAAAAAGGTATCCCGATGGAAACACTTTGCGAAGGCATCCAGCGAGCTCTCGTAACAGCAGTTAAGCGTGACTACAACAATAAGGACATCGTTTTCTGTGAGCTCAATCCCGAAGATGAAACAATGCGCGTTTTCGTAAGAAAGAATGTTGTTTCCGAAATCGTTGATCCCGATGAGGATATGACACTTGAGCAGGCTCAGAAGCACAAGGCAACAGCTCTTGTGGGCGATATAATCGAAATTGAGCTTGAAACAAAGGAAGTAAGCCGTATCGCTGCCGACAAGGGTAAGCACGTTATCCGTCAGGGTATCAGAGAGGCTGAACACGGCAGGCTTCGTGAAGAATTCCAGAGCCACAATCAGGAAATCGTTACAGCAAAGGTTTCACGTGTCGATCCTGAAACAGGCGATGCAGTTGTTGAAATCGGCAAGGCTCAGGAAACACTCTTCAAGAGTGAGCAGATTCCGGGTGAAACACTCGTTCCCGGCGCACTTATCAAGGTTTATATTGCAAGCGTATCAGATGCAAAAGAAATGGGCAGACGCGGTCCGAAAGCTACAATTTCAAGAACACATCCGGGCCTTGTAAAGAGATTGTTTGAATCAGAAGTTCCTGAAATCTACGACGGTACAGTTGAAATTAAGTCGGTTTCACGTGAGGCAGGTTCAAGAACAAAGATTGCTGTTTACAGTGCAGACGAAAATGTAGATGCAGTAGGCGCATGTATCGGTCCGCGCGGTGCACGTGTCGGCAAGATTGTTGATATGCTCTACGGTGAGAAAATCGACATCGTTAAGTACAGTGAAAACCCTGCAGAGTTTGTTGCTGCAGCTCTCGCTCCGGCAGATGTTGTTTCCGTAACAGTTGACGAAAACGGCGAAAAGGCTTGCCGTGTAATCGTTCCTGACCTCCAGCTTTCACTTGCTATCGGTAACAAGGGTCAGAATGCACGCCTTGCAGCAAAGCTCACAGGCTGGAAAATTGATATCAAACCCGAAAGCGGAAAAATCGAACCTTCTATCATCCTTTAATAAGGAGGAATAGGAATGCAGCAGAAAAAGAAGATACCGCTTCGCAAATGTACGGGCTGCGGCGAAATGAAGCCGAAAAAGGAGCTTGTCCGCGTTGTCAAAACTCCCGATGACGAGGTGCTTATGGACCTTACGGGGCGTGTCAACGGCAGGGGAGCTTATATCTGCCCGAATGCGCAGTGTCTTAAAATTGCAAGAAAATCCAAAAGAATCGAAAAATCTTTTCAGATGCAGATTCCCGATGAGATTTACGATAAAATGGAAGAGGAGCTGAAAAATCATGAATGATTCAGCACTCAGTCTCTTAGGTCTTTGCCGAAAAGCCGGAAAGCTCAGCCTCGGTCACGATGCCTGTAAGCTGGCTCTCAAAGCAGGAAGTGCAAGTCTTTGCATAATATGCAGTGATGCTTCACAAAGACTTAATGATGAAATTACTTCACTTGCAAAAAATGCAGGTGTGAAAATCTTCGATGTCAGCTATACGATGCTCGATATAAAAAATGCTACAAGCTTCAAGGCTGCGGTTTTTACGGTTGACGATGAAGGTTTTGCAAAAACACTAATCACGAAAATTAACGATAACAAATCCGGAAAGGAGCGAGGTTTATGATAAATAAATACCGAGTCCACGAGGTCGCTAAGGATTTCGATGTGCCGAGCAAAAGTGTGCTTGAGCTTTTAGGCAAATACTTTGACGGACAGAAGAAGTCTATGACAGCTCTTGAAGAAAACGAGCTTGACGTTATTTTTGAGGTTTATACCAAGGAAAACAGCGTCGAAAACTTTGATGCTTACTTCGCAACAGCAAATGAACCGAAGAAGGAAGAAAAAGCAGAAGAGCCGAAGAAAGAGGAAAAGGCAGAGAAAAAAGCTGCTGAAGTTACTGCGGAAAAGAGTAATAAAGAGAAGAAGGCTGAGCCTGTAAAGCAGAATATGGCTCCCGAAAAGGCACAGCAGCCGCAGAACATTCCTCCGAAGAAAAAGGAAAAGGATCCCAATGCTAAGCCGCAGAGCAGAACAAAGGGTGAAGCAAGAACGGTTGATACAAGAGCCAACAACGTTGACCTTGAAAAGTACAACGAGCGTTATGAGAATATCGCTCCCGCAAACCGCGGTGTTCAGAACGATAAAACAGTAAATAAGCAGAAGCTCAAGCAGAAGTCACAGCAGTACCGTAAGCAGGGTATGCGTTCTTCAAGAAGAGAAACGGAGCAGGAAAGACTTCAGAGAATCGCAGCAGAGCGAGCAAAGAAGCCTCAGCTTAAGATTCAGGTTCCCGAAGAGATCACAGTCGGTGCTCTTGCCGAGCTTCTTCATATGACAGCTGCAGAAGTTATCAAAAAGCTCTTTATGCTCGGTCAGATGGCAAGCGTAAACGAGGTTATCGACTACGATACGGCTGAAATCGTTGCAACAGAGCTTGGTGCAAAGGTTGAAAGAGAAGTTGTTGTCACAATCGAAGACAGAATCATCGACGACAGTGAAGATACAGATGAGGACCTTGTCCTCCGTGATCCTGTTGTCTGCGTAATGGGTCACGTTGACCACGGTAAGACATCGCTTCTTGATGCTATCAGAAACACGTCTGTTACAACAACTGAAGCAGGCGGTATCACTCAGCATATCGGTGCTTACAGAGTTGACCTCAACGGTCAGAAGGTTACATTCCTTGACACTCCCGGTCACGCAGCTTTCACATCAATGCGTGCCCGCGGTGCTCAGGCTACAGATATTGCAGTCCTTGTTGTTGCTGCCGATGACGGTATCATGCCGCAGACAATTGAAGCTATCAACCATGCAAAGGCTGCAGGTGTTCAGATTATTGTTGCTATCAATAAGATGGATAAGCAGGATGTCAACCCCGACAGAATTATGCAGCAGCTTACAGAGCACAGCCTTGTTCCCGAAGAGTGGGGCGGTGACGTTATCTGTGTACCTGTTTCTGCAAAAACTCATATGGGTATTGATACTCTTCTTGAAAATATCCTTCTTGTTGCTGAAATGCAGGAGCTTAAGGCAAACCCGAACAGAGCTGCAAAGGGTATTGTTATTGAAGCTCGTCTTGATAAAGGTCGCGGTCCTGTTGCAACTCTCCTTGTTCAGAAGGGTACACTTAACTCAGGTGATATCATCGTTGCAGGTACAGCGGTCGGCCGTGTACGTGTAATGACAGATGATAAGGGCAAAAAGGTTAAGGTTGCAGGTCCGTCAGTTCCTGTTGAAATTACAGGTCTTGCTGAAGTTCCGCAAGCAGGCGATATCTTTGACGCAGTAAGCGACGAGCGTCTTGCACGTGGGCTTGTTGAGCAGAGAAAGAGCGAAGCTAAGGAAGAACAGTTCAAGTCAATGCAGAAGGTTACTCTTGATAACCTCTTTGACTCACTCAAGGAAGGCGAAATGAAGGATCTCAACGTCATCGTCAAGGCTGACGTTCAGGGTTCGGCAGAAGCTGTCAAGCAGAGCCTTGAAAAGCTTTCAAATGAGGAAGTACGCGTTCGCGTTATCCATAACGGTGTCGGTGCTCCGAGTGAGTCAGACGTTATGCTTGCAAACGCATCAAACGCTATCATTGTCGGCTTCAACGTCCGTCCCGATCCCGTTGCTGTTCAGTTCGCTGAGCGTGACGGTGTTGAAATGAGAATGTACCGTATCATCTACGACTGCATCGAGGAAATCCAGGCAGCTATCAAGGGTATGCTTGCTCCGAAGTTCCGTGAGGTTGAGCAGGGTCGCTGTGAGGTAAGAAACGTTATCAACATCTCTTCTGTAGGCAAGATTGCAGGTTGTTACGTTCTTGACGGTAAAATCACAAGAAATTCAAAAATCCGTGTTGTCCGTGACGGTATCGTGCTTGCTGATGACGAAATTTCGTCACTCCGCCGTTTCAAGGATGACGTTAAGGAAGTTGCTTCCAACTACGAATGCGGTATCGGCCTTAACAAGTTCGGCGATATCAAGGAAGGCGACATCTTCGAAGCATATATCATCGAAGAATACAGAGATTGATAAGAGGTATTTATGGCGGGATACAGAATTGACAGAGTGTCCGAGGATATCAAGCGCGAGATAATTGCAATTATCCGTGAGCTTAAGGATCCGAGGGTGCTGGATAAAATGCTTACCGTTGTACGCGTTGAAGTAAGCTCAGATGCTTCGTATGCAAAGGTTTACATCAGCGCACTCGAAGGTCTTGATACGGCAAAAGAAGCTGTCAAGGGTCTTAAGAGTGCAACGGGATATGTCCGCCGTGAGGTTGGAAAACGTCTGCATTTAAGGAAAACACCCGAGCTTGTGTTTATAGCAGACGATTCCATTGAACACGGTATGAACATTGTAAAAATTATGGATGATTTAAAATAATCCGTTATAATTGAGGGATGAGGGATTATGATTATTGGCCTGAATCAAGCGGTAGAATTCCTTAAAAATAATGATGACTTTCTGATTCTTACACATTCACATCCGGACGGAGATACTCTCGGTTGCGGCTTTGCTCTTTGTGAAGCACTGAAAAGCTACGGAAAAAATGCGGTTGTCCGTTGCGGCGACACTGCTCCGGAAAAATATTCCTATATGGGCAGATTGTGTGAAGAAGACATCGAATATGAAAATATTATCGCGGTTGACGTTGCAGATGCGAAGCTTCTCGGTGGAGATTTTGAAGCACGCTTCGGCGGCAGAGTAAAGCTCTGTATTGACCATCACGGATCAAACAGACTTTATGCTGAGAAGACGCTTCTTGACCCGTCTGCGGCGGCAGCGTGCGAGATTATTCTCGAGGTAATAAAGGAGCTTGGTGTTGAAATTACCAAGAGTATTGCAGATTGCATTTTCACGGGACTTACAACGGATACGGGCTGTTTTAGGTATGCAAACGTTACTCCGAGAACTATGCGTATGGCGGCTGAAATGATTGAGTTAGGAGCCGACCACAGTAAAATCAATGTCATAATGTTTGAAACCAAAACAAGAACTTATGTTGCGCTTGAACGTCTTGCTCTTGAGTCGATGAAAATGTATCTTGACGGTAAATGTGCATTTATCACAATTACTCAGGATATGTACCGCAGAAGCGGTTCGGACGAGAGTGAAGTTGATGCGATTGCCGCGATTCCCAGACAGATTGAGGGCGTTGCGGTAGGTGTGACGATGCGTGAAAAAACAGACGGAACCTTCAAGGTTTCAATGAGAACACACGAAGGTGTTGATGCTTCGGCGGTCTGTGCAATGCTCGGCGGCGGCGGACATCCGAGGGCTGCAGGATGTACGGTAAGCGGAAACGTGAATACGGCAAGGAATCTTGTCGTGTCTTGCATCGAAAAATACCTTCAGGAAGATGTTAACAACTGAAAGTTTTCATCAAACCATTGACAACTTGAAGCTACGGTGATATAATAAGCCAAAATTTAAAGTTAAACCGTTGATGCGGAGATAACGGCGATGATGCCTTTACAGAGAGCCTGCGATGCTGAAAATCAGGTAAGAAACACTTCGTCAAATGGACCGCGGAGGGTGCAGTCAAATGCGTAACGCAAAGTATTCTGCAACGTCAGCCATACGTTAGTTGGCAGGAATATGTCAGTATTCTGAAAGTGCACGGTAACCCGTGAAACAAGGTGGCACCGCGGATAAGTTTTATACGTCCTTGACAGATTAAGTAATTCTGTCAGGGACGTTTTGTTTTTGTCAGAAAATCAGGAGGAATTTATTATGAAACTCAACGGAATCGATTTTGATACTTATTTTAATAACTATCCCGATAAAAACGGATATTTCGGAAAATACGGCGGAGTATTTGTTGACGATAAGCTCAAGACAGCTATGTCTGAAACAACGGAAGCTTATTACTCAATCTGTCAGTCAAGAAAGTTTATTGCAGAGCTTCGCAGAATCCGTAAGGAGTTCCAGGGCAGACCGACTCCGGTAACACACCTTGAGCGTCTTTCGGATGCGCTCGGCGGAAAAGTACAGCTTTATGCAAAGCGTGAGGACCTTAACCACTCAGGTGCTCACAAGCTCAACCACTGTATGGGTGAGGCTCTTCTTGCAAAATATATGGGCAAGAAAAAGGTTATTGCTGAAACAGGAGCAGGTCAGCACGGTGTTGCTCTTGCAACTGCGGCGGCTTATTTCGGACTTGAATGTGACATTTACATGGGCTCTGTTGATATCAAAAAGCAGGCTCCGAACGTTGCAAGAATGAAAATTCTCGGCGCAAATGTTGTTGAAGTAACACACGGACTTCAGACTCTTAAAGAGGCTGTTGACGCGGCTTTTGATGCATACAGCAAGGAATATAACGACGCTATTTACTGTATCGGTTCAGTTCTCGGACCTCATCCGTTCCCGATGATGGTACGTGATTTCCAAAGTGTTGTAGGTATAGAAGCAAGGGAACAGTTTGTTGAAATGACAGGCCATCTTCCGAACGCGATCGTAGCTTGTGTCGGCGGGGGCAGTAATGCGGCAGGTCTTTTCGCAGGCTTCCTCAATGATCCTGTTGATATCTACGGCATTGAACCCCTCGGCAGAGGCGAGAAGCTCGGTGACCACGCAGCAAGCCTTAAGTACGGCACAGAGGGCATTATGCACGGCTTCAACAGCATTATGCTCAAGGACGAAAACGGTGAGCCGGCACCGGTTTATTCTGTCGCAAGCGGTCTTGACTATCCGTCATCAGGCCCCGAACACGCTTTCCTTCAGGAAATCGGCAGAGTCAAGTATGATGTTATCAACGACGACGAAACAATTGATGCATTCTTCAAGCTTTCACGCCTTGAGGGTATCATTCCCGCAATTGAAAGCTCACACGCTGTTGCATACGGTATGAAGCTCGCACAGACAATGGATCACGGTTCAGTGCTTATCAACCTTTCAGGCAGAGGCGACAAGGATATGGACTACATCATCGAAAATTACGGTATCAGATAATTATTTACAACTCCGCTTCGGGCGGAGTTGTTTTTTTGCGCACATATGTGGTATAATTAACTAAACAGACATAGTCGAAAATAACGGAGGGAAAACAATGGCAAAGTTTGAGCAAATCATTAACGGAGATTTTGAACAGTTATTAAAAACAATCGAGAACGGAATATTGGGCGGTAATGTATCGGCTTCGCTTGAAGATTCGAGCGATTTTTGCGACGGCGATGCAAGGTGCAGTGTCCGCGTTTTTGAACGCTACAGCTATGCAGGCGGAAATCGCGTCAGTATGAATGTAACTCTGTTTCAGAACGGAAACGGCCCCATTCATATTTCGGCAATTACTTCCGGCGGAAGCCAGGCGATGTTTTTTAAAATCAACACCTGGGGCGAAGAGGCATTCCTTGATAAACTGAAAGAATTATTGTATTGAACTTTTGATTATTAACCGCAAAGGAGGGAGACTATGCCGGAAATATTTTTGAAAAATAAAATACTGTATGCCGAAAACGGTGAAAAACTTTCCGATGTACTTATAAAAAACGGCATATACGTTGACCGACCATGTGGCGGAAAGGGTACCTGCAAAAAATGCACCGTACTTGTTAACGGCAAAGCCAAACTCTCCTGCCAATATATTATAACCTCGGATATGGAAGTTACTGTGCCCGAAAAAAACGAAATTATTTCGGAAACGGGAATCCGTACCGTTACATCACGAACGGAGAATGTGTGCTTTGCTCTTGATATCGGTACAACAACTCTTGCACTTGCACTGGTTTCTCTTGATAATAAAGCGGTAATTGATACAGCAATACGCACTAATCCGCAGAAAATTTACGGTGCGGATGTGATATCAAGAATCGGGTATTGCCGTAAATCTTCACACACTGCGCTTCATAAAATTCTGATAGATGAAATCAATTCCATGATTGATTCTTTCGGCTGTGCAAAAGACGTTCCTCTCTTCGTTTCGGGGAATACAACGATGCTTCATCTGTTTTGGGGTGTTGACCCGTCGTCAATAGGTGTTGCTCCGTATACGCCTGTTTTTCTTGAAAAGCAAACGGCTGACGGCGGTGAAATCGGTCTGGAAGGTATCGGCAGGGTAGAATCACTTTCTTGCATTTCATCATTTGTCGGGGCAGATATTGTTGCAGGACTGAATTATGTTGAATACCCGACAGACGGGAAATGCAGTATGCTCATTGATCTCGGCACCAATGCGGAAATCGCACTGTTTTCGGAAAGTGAGGTTGTCTGCACATCCGCGGCAGCAGGTCCTTGCTTTGAGGGTGCGAATATTTCCTGCGGAATGAACGCGTCCGACGGTGCTGTATATGCATATTCTGAGTCAGGCTGCCAAACAGTCGGTAATGCTGCACCAAAAGGAATCTGCGGTACGGGACTTGTTGATGTTATCGCAGAATTGCTTTATGATGAAATCGACGAAACCGGGTATATGGAAAAAGAAATTTTTGAAATTGCAGACGGAGTTTCAATTTCTCAGACAGATGTAAGGCAGTATCAGCTTGCAAAATCAGCTATATTTTCAGCAGTTGAAAGTCTTTTAAAGTATAAAAAATTAATGCACGACGATGTTGAAAAAGTTTATATTTCAGGCGGCTTTTCCGCAAAAATCAATATTTCAAATGCCGTAAAAACAGGTCTTGTTTCAAAAAAATTTGAAAACAAATGCGTTTCGCTTAATAACAGCAGTTTGCTCGGAACAATTAATTATGCCTGCGGAAAGGATAAAACGGCTTCGATATTAAAAAATTCAGAATATGTCGATTTATCATCAACAAATGATTTTTCACAACTTTTTATTGAAAATATGATGTTTTAATTCAGAACCAACTTCGAAAGAGGTTGGTTTTTTGTATTTTGTGTGTCTGTCTGCAGATAATAAAGCTGAAAGCGAGTTGATAAAATGGATATTTCAAATAAAAAATACGATGAAATGGTAAAAAAAGCTTCGCCGCCGTCTCCGGTGTTGAGGAATTGTCTGTGGGCGTTCGGTGTCGGCGGAGCAATCTGTTGCATTGGTGAGGCGCTGTTTAAGTTATACGGTATGTTCGGAATGGATACCGTCGAAACACGTACGATGGTTTCAGTAACCCTGATTGTTATAGCCGCAATCCTGACGGGTATCGGAATTTTTGACAAGATTGCAAAATATGCAGGTGCAGGGACTGTCGTTCCGATAACAGGCTTTGCAAATTCTGTTGTTGCACCGGCTCTTGAGCATAAGAGCGAGGGTTTTGTAATGGGTACGGGTGCCAATATTTTCAAGGTTTCTGGTCCGGTTATTGCTTACGGTATTTTTGCTTCGACAGTATTCGGGCTTGTTTATTACATTGTGCAGAAGGTGATGACGTGAGACAGGGGAGATATGTAATTGAATTTGAAAATAAGCCGTGTGTGGTTGAATGGTCAGCTGTAGCAGGTAAAAAAGAGAGCGAAGGTCCGTTAGGAAATCTTTTCGATATGATAATCGACGATGCAACCGACGGTAAGGATACCTGGGAACAGGCAGAGAGTGAATTTCAGAAAACGGCAATAGGAATTCTGCTTGATAAAGCAGGTGTAAAAGATGAAGAAGTTGATGTTATTTTTGCAGGCGATCTTCTCAATCAATGCAGCGGTACAGGCTTCGGTATAAGAGATTATAATATCCCTTTCAGCGGAGTTTACGGTGCTTGCTCAACTTCTGTTCTTGCGATGATTAATGCCGCCATAGGTGTAAATTCAGGGGTTTTCAAAAAGGCGATTTCTTCAACTTCGTCACATTTCTGCTCGGCAGAAAAGCAATTCCGTCAGCCTCTTGAGTACGGCGGTCAGCGCACTCCTACCGCTCAGTGGACAGTCACGGGTGCCGCATCAGCTTTGATCAGCGATGAAAAAACAGAGGCTTATCCCAAAATCGAAAAAGCAATTATCGGCCGTATTGTTGATAAAGGTGTGACGGATGCTGCCAATATGGGCGCGGCTATGGCACCTGCCGCAGCGCAGACCATAGCGGATTTTCTTGAAGATACAAATACGGCACCCGAGGACTATGATTTGATTCTTACGGGTGATTTAGGCAAGGTAGGAACCGAGTTGCTCTATGAACTGCTTGAAAATGAATTTTCAATAAATATCAGAAATGTCCACAACGATGCGGGGCTGATGATATATTATCTTGATGAGCAGGATGTACATGCAGGCGGAAGCGGTTGTGCTTGTTGCGGTACTGTTTTGTGTACAAAAATCCTGAATGAGCTGAAAAACGGTAAGCTCAGAAAAGTGCTGGTTGTGGCAACGGGTGCCTTGCTTTCCTCAATTTCACCGTTTCAGGGCGAAAGTATACCTTCAATTGCTCACGGAATTTTTCTGACAAACGGGAGGGGAAACAATGAAAAATAACACCGCACTTACGGCAAAAACATTTTTAAAAATGGCAGAGGTGGACAGAAAACTGATTGTTATATCAAATATATTGAGTACGGTTCTTACGGCTTCGGTTGTTATTAAGCTGTTTATAAGCGCAGTATGCTTCATAAATTCTGAAAAATAATTTTAATGGGTATAAAAACAGATTGCATTTTTTGCAGTCTGTTTTTTGTAATATTGAATTAAAAATGCACTTCTCATGTTCAATCCGGGTGAATATGAGAAATTTTTATTTGGAAGTGTAAAAACTGCAACGAAATTGTATAATTTAGTGGTTGATTATTGATTTTTTAAGTGATATAATTATTTGGAATTATGTAATCAAACGTCGGGATTCAACTGGAAAATGCATTCCGGACGGTTGCTGTTGTCTTGAAAAAAGAAGGAATAAAATAACAAGGAAAATAAAGGAGTTCTGAGTGAACGGAATGGAAAAATGTTGTTACGCACAACTGAATGAAATCGAAACGCCAAACTACGGGTTGGTTTCAATTGTTATGCCAAACTATAACGGTAGCAAGTATCTGGAAGAGACCATTCGCAGCGTAATAGCTCAGACATATCAGAATTGGGAACTTTTATTTGTAGATGACTGTTCTTCGGATAACTCCTTGGAATTAGTCAGAGCCTTTGATGATGATCGAATCAGAATCTTTCAAAACGATAAAAACAGCGGAGCTGCAGTCAGCAGAAACTTAGCACTGAGAATGGCAAAGGGAAGATGGATTGCCTTTTTAGACAGCGACGATTTGTGGCTTCCCGATAAGCTTGCGGAACAGCTTAGCTTTATGGTTTCAAATAACTATCATTTTTCATATACTCCGTATTCTCAGATAGACGAATCCGGCAAACCTTTGAACGTGGAAGTGACAGGACCGCGCAGGGTGAATAAACGAAAGATGTACAGGTATGACTATGTTGGATGTCTGACGGTTATCTATGACCGTGAGCATGTCGGTTTAATACAGGTTGAACCGTCTTTGCTGAGCCGTAACGATTATGCCATCTGGCTCGAGGTTTGCAATTATTGTGACTGCTTCCTTTTTGATAAGAATCTTTCACGGTACCGCATCAGAAAAAATTCACTGTCGCACGGAGGCCTGAAACGTAAATTACACAGCCAGTTCAGACTTTTCAGGATTGGTAAAAAAATGGGCTTTATCAGAGCACTTTGGCATACGTTGGTTAATATGTTTTTCGGTGTGTTGAAAAAAATCATTTTCGTTAAACCGATAGAAGAAAAGAAAAATGAGGAGTTCCGACCCGACAATGTGATTAATGCAGATGTTAAATAAGTAACCGGGAATAATGATAATTACGACCTCTTTATGAGGTCGTATTATTTTTTGGAATAATTCTTTTTAAGTGTTGAGTTTTATCGAAATCTGTGGTAAACTCAAATAAATATAAGCGGAAGTGTAAATTTTGCTTAAGTTGAAGAATTCAGAGTTGCGGTGTTATAATTTATAAAGAAATTTGGTGAAGCTATATGGTAAGATTACTTCGAAGACTTACTCTTGCACTTTTTGTTCTGATGCTGATTGCTTTTATAGCTTTTTCGGTTGTCGAAAAAATAACTACAGACACAACTGTTCCCACTATCTCTGTTGACAGTGAAGTTATTGAACTCAGCGTAAAAGATAAAGAAGAATTGCTTTTGCAAGGTGTTACTGCTTATGATGAAAAAGACGGTGACATCACGGACAGTGTGACTGTTGAGTCTGTTTCAAAGTTCATTGAGCCCGGTGTTTGTACGGTTACTTATGCTGTTGCCGATTCGGATAAGCATGTTGTAAAAAAGACCAGAACGCTTAAATATACGGACTATACAAAGCCTGAATTCTATATGAAACGTGCTTTGGTTTACAGCGTGGACGAGGCGCTGGATATCAGGGCAGCTGTCGGTGCACGCGATTGTATTGACGGAGATATCAGTGAAAGAGTTGCTATTGTTACAACAGACTACATAAGAAATACTGCCGGTGTTTTCACTGTTTCGTTGCAGGTTTCCAACAGTAAGGGTGATACTATTTATCTGGATGTAACTGTCCATGTTGAGGGTAATGAAACAATGGCTCCGCAGATTCAGCTCAAGAAGAGTCTTATTTATGTCAAGAAGGGTGAAACACCGGTATTTGAAGATTACCTCGGTGATGTTACCGTAAATGGTGTGCTGATGAAGCCTGAAAATATTCAGTTGTTGATTTCAACAAACTTTGATTCAGAAGAAGCAGGAACATATAACGTTCATTATTATATTTCAACCAAGGATGGTTATGAGGGACACTCAATCCTGACGGTTGTTGTTGAGGAGTGATGAAGAGTGAAAAGTAAAAATTCTGCAATTACATTTAATTTTGAATGGAACAGCTTGGTAAGAGATGTTGTGCGCAGCTTTTGGGCTATAATTCTTGTCGCTCTTATTGCTCTTATGGGTATTCAGATTGTTGAAAAAAACATATATACTCCCACTTATACCAGTACAGCGGTTTTGGTTGTGCGATCAAGGTTCGGAACTACCGGTGCATTCAGCAGCCTTACGGCATCTATGGAAATGGCAAATATTTTCACCGATGTCTTCAAACAGAATTCTCTTAAGAAACTTGCAGCAGAGAATATTGGGTTGGATACTTTTGACGGTACGGTAACAACGAGCCTTACCGATTCAACAAACCTTCTTAATGTGTCTGTTAAGGCAAAAGATCCTGAATTAGCATTTGATTTGCTGACTTCAATTTTAGAGGTTTATCCAGAAGTAACTGAAGCGGTGTTTACTGACTCAATTATTGATGTTATCTCAGAACCAAAAATGGCAACGGCTCCGTCGAATTCGCGTTTGATGGTTTACAGAAACGAAATTGTTTTCCTTGCAATGCTGGCTGAGGGCGGGCTTATTGTTCTGTTTTCTCTTTTGCGCGGAACTGTTAAGGAGGAGCGCGGATTTACGGATAAAGTTGATTCTAAACTTATAGGCATTGTATCTCACGAAAAACCTCATCTTTCAAAAAAGGAACGCTTTAAAAAGAAGAAGAGAGCGCTGCTTATTAATGATGCTTATTCCAGCTTGCGCTTTACAGAGGATTATCAGAAACTTTGTACCAAGTTTGAATATATGAACAAAAACCAGAATAAAAAAACCTTTGTTATTTCCAGCGTAGCTGAAAATGAGGGTAAATCTACCGTCGCGACAAACCTTGCAATCGGATTGGCTGACAGGGGTTACAGTGTTGTCCTTCTTGACCTTGATGTACATAAACCGTCAATTTACAAGATCTTTGATTTTAACGATGCGATGGAAGCGGATTTTTCTGATGTTCTGTCAAAGAAAGTAGAGCTCGCGGATTTTAAGTTTTATCGTTACAGAAAAAGCAGCCTCACAATTGCTTTTAATAAACAGAGACACGAAGATTCAGATTTGTTGATAAACAATCAAATTATCGGTGAAAGTCTCAGTGATCTCAAGAAAAAAGCAGATTTTGTGATTATCGATACACCGCCGATTTCTGTTTCCGCGGATGCAATTTCAATTGCTGAAGTTGCAGACGCAACAGTACTTGTCGTCAGAACCGATTGTGTGCCGGTTGAGGATATTAATGAAGTGATTCTCAACATTTCTGATGCAGGCGCAAATTTTGAAGGCTGTATACTCAATAATGTATATAAACCGTTTACTCTTTTCGGACAAATGGGTACAGATGAAAGAGGATATTACGGAAGTAACAATTATTATGGTTATTCCAAACCTGTAAAGGCGCCTTCAAACAACGATGAGAATTTTTCGGAAAATTCGTTGGATAGTTTAAACCGTAATGAATAGGGTTGATAGATTATGAATAATTCAGTAAAAAACACAAATAATGACTCAACTGTTGAATTAAGAATATTACTCAGTGATATCTGGCGAGGAATTGTTAAGTTTGGCTGGGTTATGTTGGTGCTTGCTGTCGTTTTGGGCGGAATACAGTTTTACAGAAGCTATGTAGGCTTTGTACCTGTTTATAAAGTGTCGGCAACTTTTACTGTTCATACTGAAAACGCAGTTCTTACAGGCGACAACGGTATCGCAGCATATTCTTACTATTATGACAGAGAAACAGCTGATCAGCTGGCTACGGTTTTTCCTCATATCATAAGTAATAAGATACTTAAAACACAGGTGTGTTCGGATTTAGGTGTTGAAAATATGCCTGCGTCTGTCAGTGCTACGTGTGTTAACGGAACCAATATGGTAACATTAACTGCTTCCGGAACGGATCCGCAAAAAACATACGATACATTACTTTCTGTTATTAAAAATTATCCGTCTGTAGCTGACTATATCATCGGTCGAACGAAGTTAGTTATGATCAATGAGCCTGTAGTTCCCGAAACGCCTGCAAATGCAGGTGCATGGTCAAAGTCAGTTGTAAGAGCTGCTTTGATTGGTTTAGTGTTGGGTATGACATGGATTGTTGCGTATGCCGTTTTGAGAAAAACAATACGTACAAAAGAGGATATTCATAATGTGCTTAATCAGCATTGTATCGGTTTACTGCCGCAGGTTGTTTTTAAAAAGTACAGACGAGAAATAGATAAAAGCATACTTTTGTCAAACACACTCGTAGGTTCTGAGTTTTTAGAATCATTAAGATTATTACGTAGCTCGATCTATACACTTTTGCAAGAAAAAAAGAAAACCGTAATGGTAACAAGTACTGCTCCGTCTGAGGGTAAAACGGTTGTTTCGGTAAACCTTGCATCAATTTTTGCTAAGGATAACAAAAAAGTACTTTTGATTGATGCTGATCTTCGTGACTCCGGAATAGAAAGCTTACTGGGTACAGATTCAGTTTCAAAAACTAAGGTAGATGACAATAAATTCTATCGTATCAACAGAGTAGATTCGCTTGATTTTGATGTGCTTACGTTTAAACCAAGAATCGATACTGTTCAGAAAATTGTCCGAACTGAAGAGTTAAAAAAGAAACTTTCAGGTATTTATGATGAGTATGACCTGATATTTGTTGATACACCGCCTTGCGGAATTATATCGGATGCTGCGACTGTAGCACAGGCAGTTGATTCGGTTGTGTATGTCATTAAAGAAGATGCGGTAATTCAGAAAACTATCCGTGCAGGTATCAACTCAATGCTTGAAACTGATGCGGAATTCTTGGGATGTATTCTTAACGGTGCAGCCGGAGGAATTGGCGGTTATGGCGGATATTACCGTTACGGCGGATACAATAACAGATACCGTTACGGATATTCTTACGGTTACGGTTATTCTTCAAAATACGGCTACTCAGGTAAGAATAAAAACAAGAAATAAAAACATAAGAATTTACAAAGATTTGAGGTGATAATTATGAAAAAGCCGGGTGAATATGCCTCGCTGTATCGTTCTTTGATTAAAGAATGGAAGTGGCTTATTCGGCATGCTTCAGGTTATCGCCTTCAGATTTTTTTGTATATTGTCATCGGAATTTTAGGCACGTTAATGGGAATCGGCTCAACGGTTGCTTCAAAATATCTTATTGACTCTGTTGTTTCACACAATGAAAAGACTATTGTTTCGAGTGCTGTTTGTGCAGTCGGCCTTGGTCTTCTGCAGATTCTTGTAACTTCAGCGACTTCAAGAGTTGCAACCATAGTTGGTTCTAAAATCAGCAATGAAATCCGCAGTAATGTATATGAGCATGTTGTATATGCTGATTGGGAGGACATAAGTAAATACCATTCGGGTGACCTTCTCAACAGAATTGAAGGTGACGTTTCTGCGATTTCAAACAGCATTATTTCATTTATTCCGAGTGTATTTACAAGAGTTACACAGTTTATCGGTTGCCTTGCTGTTGTTTTATATTACGATCCGGTGATGGCTTTGTTTGCGTTTATGAGTGCTCCGTTTCTTGCTTTAACCTCAAGAATTTCTGCAAAAATGATGCGTAAATACAACAAAGAAAGCAGAGAAATGAACGGAAAAATTCTTTCGTTCTATTCCGAATCAATCCAGAATATTCAGACAATCAAGGCGTTCGGCGTAACTAAACGTTATGTTGATCAGCTCAGGGATTATCTCTTGGTTTACAGAAAAATGCGCCTTGATCACGGTAAGTTTTCAATCATTATGACAATGTGCCTTTCTGTTATAGGTCTTGCGGTTTCTTATCTTTGCTACGGCTGGGGTGTATGGCGTCTTTGGCAGGGTGCGATAACTTACGGCACAATGACCTTGTTTCTTCAGGTCTCGGGACAGTTGACTTCATCATTTTCTTCCATTGTTTCTCTTCTGCCGACTTCAATTTCGATTGCAACAGCTGCGGGAAGAGTTATGGAAATCACCGAGCTTGATATCGAGGATACCGGCAATGCTGCTGAAGTTGATGAACTTGAATCTTCAGCTTATGATAAGGGTGTTTATCTTAATTGCGATAACCTTACATATTCTTATAAAGACGGTAAAAATCCCGTAGTAAAGGATATTTCGTTCTATGTAAATCCCGGAGAAACAGTTGCACTTGTCGGTCCTTCGGGAGAGGGTAAAACGACAATTCTAAGGTTGATTTTAGGGCTCATCAAGCCTCAAAACGGAAGAATGATGATGGCTGTTGCGGACGGAAGAACGACCGAAGTTTCAGCAAGTACTCGCAGATTTTGCTCGTATGTCCCGCAGGAGAATGCGGTATTTGCAGGAAGTATTGCCGATAATCTCCGTATGGTTAATCCCGAGGCTACTGATGATGAGTTGATTGCTGTCCTGAAAACAGCTGAAGCATGGGGATTTATTGAAAAACTCCCGTTGGGGATTCATACTGTTATAAACGAAAAAGGCGTCAATTTTTCTGAAGGACAGATTCAGAGAATCTCAATTGCGAGGGCAATTCTTAAAAATTCTCCTGTACTTGTTATGGACGAGGCGACGAGTGCACTTGATGCCGAAACTGAGAAAAAAGTTCTTGCTAATATTATGAAATCTTACCCGAACAGGACTTGTGTTATAACAACTCACAGACCGAGTATGCTGCAGTATTGCGACCGCATTTACAGAGTTGACGAAGACGGAAATCTTACACAGACAGATGAATGATTATAAGGTACATCGTGTAAAATGATGTGCCTTGTTTTTTGTCAATTTGTTCAATTTTACAATTATTTTTTACAATATAATATTGATTTAATGCAGTTAAAATGCTATAATTTATCAGTAAAATAAGATAGGTGTAGTGTTTTTTTGGAGGAAGTATGATGTATCGCGTAAAGGAAGGCTTTATTGTCCGTAAAATAGGTGAATATGTAATGGCTGTTCCTGTGGGTGCACAGACTTCTGAGATGCACGGAATGATTGCATTGAGCGAAAGCGGCGAGCTTTTATGGAATGCTCTTGAAAAGGGTGCAACGATTGAAGAATTAACAGAAATACTTACCAAAAACTATGAGGTTGAAGTTGCTGTTGCAACCGAAGACGTTAAAAAATTTATTGATTCGTTGAAAGAACAGGGAGCGTTGGAATAATGCTTGGATGCGAAAGCTTTGGCGAAGGCTTTTTAGCTCAGCTCAACTTGTGGGCAGTTGAACATTGTGCTCCTTTCTCAGTTACCTTTGAACTTACACCTTTCTGCAATTTCAAATGCGTGATGTGTTATGTGCGTTTGGATAAAGAACAAGCTGAATTGCAGGGCACAATGCTTACTGCAGACAAGTGGATTGAAATAGCTGAAAAACTTCGTGAAATGGGAACCCTTAAAATTTTACTTACTGGCGGTGAAGTCTTTACTCACCCTCATTTCTGGGAAATTTACAGCCGTCTTAATAAGATGGGCTTCTGGATTACGATTTTTTCCAACGGATATTTTATAGATGAAACAGCAATGGAAAAGTTCCGGCTTTACGGTATGCCGCATAATATGCAGTTAACCGTATACGGTGCGAGTAATGAAACATATCGCAGAATGTGCGGAGTGTCTGACGGTTTTGACCGTATTTCAAAAGCAATTGATCTTATTAAAGAAGCAAAGGTGCCGCTTACTCTTTCTGCAACTATGGTGAAAGAAAATGCCGATGATCTTCAGCAGATTTACCGGTTTGCAAGAGAAAAGAAAGTGCCGCTTCAGCATACGGTTTCTGTCGTAAAATCTTCACGAGGTGCAAAGAATACTGCAGAAACTTCAAGGTTAGGCATTGCCGATTTCTCACATGAATATACTTTAGAAGAACTTGAGAAAAGTAAATACCGTTTTCCTGAGTTCCCGTTTTCTATGTGCGCAAGTTACCGTAAATCACTTTACATCACCTGGCACGGCAAGCTTCAGCTGTGTTCGTTTCTTAATGAGCCTTATGTTGATTATTCAGGAGATATAAATGTTGATTTCAAAAACTTGTACACCCGGCTTGAAAAAATAAAAAATCCTGAAGAGTGTCAGGATTGCGAATGGAAAGATTTTTGTCAGCGTTGTCCTGCTATTTTATGTGCAGAAAGCGGACATCCTGAAAAAATAGATAAAGATTTCTGTAATATAGCAAAACAACTAAAACAGTTATATGACATAAAAAAGAAGGAGGCAGAATTATGAAGAAAAAATATGTAGCTCCCGAAAGCAAGCTTATCGCTCTCAATCTTAATGAGAGTATTGCTGCTTCAGCCGGTTCAGACTTGGTTGGCGGTATGGCTGTTATCAAATTTGAAAACGCTTTAGATGGTTGCCGTGAAATGTACACAGGTAAAGTTGCAGTATCTAAAGACCTTCCAGGTACAGACTTTATCCACTATTACAATGACCTTATGGCAAAAGTTCAGGAACTGGGCGCGTATGAAGCTTATTTCTTTTGCTTCAACGGCTCACAGAACTTATGATCCGAATTGCAGATCTGCCGGTTGAGTGGCAGAAAGAAAACTGTAATTTCGCAGAAGATTTTTTGTCCTGCGAAAAAGAACCGGTTATAAGAATAAGATTTGTGGACAGGATGCAGGAATGTCATTCCGTGCAGTATACAGGCGAGTGCGCAGAACATCTGTTGAGAGGAAAAAACGGTGACATACTCCTTGCCAATGATGATTGGAGCGAGGCTGTTTCGTATTACCTTCCTGATTATGACAGAGATTTTGCTTTACCGCTTGCGGCAATATGTTCAAGATTTTCCTCTTTTAACACGTTGCTGATACATTCTTCTTTTGTAGCATTAAAAGAAAAAGGAATCCTTTTTACGGGTTATTCAGGAGTAGGAAAGACAACTCAGGCTGAGCTTTGGAAAAATTTCCTTGGTGCAGAAATTGTGAACGGTGATAAAGCCTTTGTACGGGAAACGAATGGAGAGTTTTTCGCTTACGGTCTACCGTGGAAAGGTTCATCGGAGTATTGTCTTAACAGAAAAGCACCCCTGAATGCGATTGTTGTATTAAGGCAGTCTGCCGAAAACCGTATAAGAAAGCTTAATGAAACCGCAATGGAATATCTTATGCCGCATATATTTTTGCCTCATTGGGATAAAGATTGCCTTAATAAAGCGCTGGATACTTTCGACAGGCTTTTAAAAAATGTACCTGTATTTCTTCTTGAATGCAGACCTGACGAAGATGCTGTAAGATTGACACACGATGAAATTTTTGGGTGAATTATGGAAAAGTTGAACTGCTCGGTATATGAGATTTCAGATTCAATTGAAAATTTGATTGCTGAAGGTGCAACCGTACCTCTCTGTATCTCGGGCAGCAGTATGAATCCTTTTCTTATCAGCAGGCGTGATATTGTTTATCTCAGATTACACACGAAAAAAGATTTAAAAAAAGGCAGTATTCTTCTTTTTAAAAGAAGCGACGGTTCTCTTGTACTTCACAGGGTGAAAAAAATATGCGCTGATGATTCATTGCTTCTTTGCGGCGATGCCCAGAAAGAATGTGAAAATATTAAAATATCGCAGGTTGTTGCGGTTGTTGTCGAAATTGAACGAAAAGGGATAAGGCGAAGTACAGATTCTTTTTATTGGAAAACAGTCAACATCCTGTGGCAGATTTCATTTCCTGTCCGTTCGATTTTAATGCGCCTTTGGTTTAAAATAAGAAGAATCAGAAATAAGAAACAACCGGAGTAAGGCTATGGAGCACATCAATGAAACTTTAATGCAACTCATAAAAAGTGAAGTTTTTCAGCAAGAGCTTTGTTTATCTGATGAAGCTCCGCTAAATGAAAAAACTTTGGTTGAATTGCTTGTTTTATCTCATAAACATGATGTTGCTCATATTGTTGCATCGGCGTTGGCAAACAACGGATACTTTGAAAACTGTCCGCAGCAAGGCCAGTTTATGAACGAGTTTTATAAAGCTGTTTATACGCAGGAAAAACAGGACAAATCTTTTAACGAGCTTTGTATGGTGTTCGAAGAAAAAGGCATTGAGTATATTCCGCTTAAGGGTGCTGAAATTCGCAGACTCTATCCGCAATCGTGGATGCGCACAAGCTGTGATGTTGACGTACTTGTCAAAGAAAAAGATCTGAAAAAAGCATCTGATGCCATTCTGAATATTAACGGTTATTCAAAAAAAGGCGAGGGCAATCACGACATTGTTTTTGTTTCGTCAAACGGAACTCTTATTGAGCTTCATTATAGATTACTTGGTAAGAAAAAATCACCATTGCACTCAAAGGTGCTTAAGGATGTATGGAAATCGGCAAAGCCCTGCGAAGGTTTTGAATACAGATACAACCTCAGTAATGATATTTTTTATTATTATCACATTCTTCATATGGCAAAACATTTCAGGATCGGTGGCTGCGGCTTGCGTCCGTTTATTGACCTGATGCTTATAGATAATAAATACGGCGGAGATACCGCAGAAATAAATAAAATCCTTAAGAAGGGTAAGATTTTAACCTTTGCTGAAAAAGCAAGAAAGCTCAGCCGTGTGTGGTTCAATGACGAAGCACACGACGAAACAACTCTTCAGATGGAAAAGTTCATCCTTGAAGGAGGAACTTTCGGCTCAGTAAAAACAAGGACAGCTTCTGCTAACCTGCGAATGGGCGGTAAAACCTGGTATATTCTTTCAAGACTTTTTGTTTCGTACAGATACCTGAAAAGAGATTATCCAATATTAGAAAAATATCCGATTCTTACTCCTTGGTACGAAATTTGCCGTATTTTTTCCCTTTTATTCGGAAAAAAGAAAGATTTCAAGGAAACCTACCTCAGAAACCTTGACAAAAAATCAGAAACACAAACGGCCTATGACAGTGCTCTGTTTAAAAAAATAGGATTGAAATAAAGAAACTTTACAAAAAAAGAGGGCAGATTATTTTGGAAAGATTCAGTAAGAAAATATGGCTTGCAACTCCTACAATGCACGGAGAAGAGCTTGAATATATGAAAGAGGCTTATGAAACAAACTGGATGTCTACGGTTGGTGCAAACATCAATGAAGTTGAACGTATAGCAGCGGAGAAGGCAGAGAAAAAATATGCGGTCGGTCTTTCGTCGTGTACTGCAGCACTTCATCTTACCGTTAAGGCTGCAGGTGAAAGACTTTACGGCAGACCTGAAATCAGCCACGGCGCACTCGAAAACAAGCGTGTATTCTGCTCTGACATGACTTTTGCAGCAACGCTCAATCCGGTTGTATATGAAGGCGGTATTCCTGTTTTTATTGATACCGAGGAAGATTCATGGAATATGGATCCCGTTGCTCTTGAAAAAGCTTTTGAGCTTTATCCTGATGTAAAATTAGTTGTTTACGCTGAGCTTTACGGTTTCCCGGGCAGAATTGATAAAATCAAAGAAATCTGCGAAAAGCACGGAGCACTTCTTATTGAAGATGCTGCCGAGGCTATGGGTGCAACGGTTGTCGGAAGACAATGCGGTTCATTCGGTGATTATTCCGCGATCAGCTACAACGGCAATAAAATTATTACGGGTTCGGCAGGCGGTTGTCTTCTCACTGATGACAAGGAAGTTGCAAACAAGGCAAGCAAATGGTCAACTCAGGCGAGGGAAAATGCCCCATGGTATCAGCACGAAGAGGTTGGCTATAACTACCGCATGAGCAATGTTGTCGCAGGTGTTATCCGCGGTCAGTACAAGTATCTTGAAGAGCATATCGAACGTAAAAAAGCTCTTTATGAACGTTACCGTGAAGGATTTAAAGATCTTCCCGTGAAGATGAATCCTATAACTGACAAAACAGAGCCGAACTATTGGCTCTCAGCGATGATTATTGATAAGGATTATATGTGCCGTCAGGTGAGAGACGATTCAAACGCACTTTATGTTAAGGAAAAAGGCAAAACCTGCCCGACGGAAATTCTTGAAAAACTTGCAAGCTATAATGCAGAAGGCAGACCACTCTGGAAGCCGATGCATATGCAGCCGATGTACCGCATGCATGAGTTTGTAACAAGAAGCGGTTCATTAAGAGCGAAAACAAATGCTTATATCGAGGGCGGAGTTTTTGATGTAAGTATGGATATTTTTGAACGTGGCTTGTGTTTACCAAGCGATATCAAGATGACAGCAGATGAGCAGAAAGCAATTATTGAAATTGTAAGAAGCTGCTTCGATTGAGGTTTTTAAGGTATGTACGAAAAGTTTTTTAAAAGAGCAATAGATTTTTCTCTTTCTTTGATATCTTTGGTGATACTTTCACCATTGATGCTTGTGCTTATGATTGTTGGTACAATTCAGATGAGAGGTAATCCGTTTTTTACCCAGTCGCGTCCGGGTAAAAATGAACGTATTTTTAAGTTGATAAAGTTCCGTTCTATGACAAATAAAAAGGATGCAAACGGCAATCTTCTGCCTGACGACAAACGTCTTACAGGGTACGGAAAGTTTCTTCGTGCAACATCAATGGATGAATTACCCGAGCTTATCAACATACTCAAAGGTGATATGTCTATAGTAGGTCCCAGACCGCAGTTGGTGCGTGACATGGTGTTTATGACCCAAAAGCAGAGAGTTCGTCACAGTGTAATGCCCGGCTTGACAGGGTGGGCTCAGGTTAACGGCAGAAACAATATCAGCTGGGAAAAGAAGTTTGAGTATGATATTGAATACATAGAAAACGGAATTACCTTTATAAATGATGCAAAAATAGTTTTTATGACAGTTGCTAAAGTTTTCCAAAGAGCGGATACTGTACGAGAAGGCACGGTAAGTGACCTTGATTTTGGCGACTATCTGCTCCAAAAAGGTGAAGTGACGGAAGAAGAGTATACACTACGCCAGAAAGAAGCAAAAGAACTCCTGGAGGTATGATGATGCCTGATACAAAATTTTCTGTGTCCATGTGTGTTTACGGTAAGGATAACCCGGAATGGTTCCGGACCGCGGTTGACAGTATTCTTAATCAGACAAGAAAACCCGACGAGGTAATTCTTGTTGTTGATGGTCCTGTTCCGCAAGAGCTTGATAATATAATCAAAGGTTTTGAACAAAACTCAATATTTAAAGTTATACGTCTGCCTGAAAACAAAGGTCACGGAGAAGCCCGCAGAGTTGGCTTAAGTCACTGCACAAATGAACTTGTGGCTTTAATGGATGCGGATGATATCAGTGCTGCGGATCGGTTTGAAAAACAGCTTGCTTTGTTTGAAAGCGATCCTGAGCTTACTGTTGTAGGCGGAAATATTACGGAATTTGTCGGAACACCGGATAACATTGTTGAGGCGCGTGTTGTTAAATCTGATGATGCATCCATAAAAGAAGATATGAAGAAACGATGCCCGATGAATCAGGTTACGGTTATGTTCAAAAAGAGCCGTGTTGACAGTGTCGGCGGATACATTGATTGGTACTGCGAAGAGGATACATATCTGTGGCTTCGCTTATTTTTGGACGGGGCAAAGTTTGCAAATCTTTCTGACTATCTTGTTAATGTCCGTATCGGCAAGGAGATGTATCAGCGTCGCGGCGGAACAAAATATTTCCTTAGTGAGGCTAAGTTGCAGAAATATATGTTGGACAACAAGGTTATAGGGTTTGACAGATTCCTTGTCAATGTTGGTGAAAGACTGGTTGTTCAGGTGCTGTTGCCTAACAAAGTCCGCAGTTGGGTGTTTAAAAAATTTGCCAGAAAGTCGGTTTAAGTTATGGCTGAAAAGAAGTATAAAATCGGATATACAACAGGTGTTTACGATATGTTTCATATCGGTCACTTGAATATTATCAAAAGAGCTAAAGAACAGTGTGAGTATCTTATTGTCGGCGTTACAACTGATGAGCTTTGCGAAAAGAGAAAGAATAAACGACCGATTATCTGTGAAGAAGAGCGTGTTGAAATAGTTAGTTCTATCAGATATGTAGATAAAGTTGTTTTACAGAATGATATGGACAAGCTTTCAGTCGTAAAAAAGTACAATGTTAATGCCGTTTTTGTCGGTTCTGACTGGCAGGGCACACCGTCGTGGAACAAGTATGAAGAGGAGTTTGCATCTGAAGGATGCTCCGTTGTGTATTTGTCTCATACTGACGGCATTTCATCAACTATTTTGCGTGAAAGGCTTAATAAAGAATGATTTTTGTTTATAAAAAATGGGAAGATTTTTGTTCTGCATTAACAGAAAAAAGTATTAAGAGTATACCTGCCTGCGAAGTCAAATCTGATTCGAAGAACTATCTTGTTTTGAAGCACGATGTTGAAACCGATGTTTCACATGCATACAGAATTGCTCAGATAGAAAAACAGTACGGACACAGAGGCTCGTACTATGTTCAGGCTTATTTGTTGGAAGACGAACGCAATATCAAAATGTTGTCTGAGATGCAGGATATGGGACACGAAATTTCATATCATTATGATGTCCTTGATGCTTGCAAAGGTGATTTTGAAAAAGCTGTCGAAGAGTTTGCAAAGAACAAAAAGATGTTTGAGGACAGCGGATTTGAAATTAAAACGGTTTGCCAACACGGCAATCCCATAGTTGAGAGAAACGGCTATCACTCAAACCGTGATTTTTTCAGGAATGAAAAAGTTCGTGAATTATATCCTGAAATCGCGGATATAATGGTAAATTTCAAAGAAAAAATACCGACAGATTATCTGTATTTTTCAGATGCGGGTCGAATGTTTAAACTCATTTATGACCCGATAAATAATGACATCGTTAACAGCGATGAAATGAACATACCTTATGAAAATCTTGAATGTTTGTCGGATGCACTTGATAAAGCTAAAGGTAATATAATCAGCATTCATCCGCACCGTTGGACAAAGTCGATTGTTGTATATACATTGAAAACAATCATTTTCAAATCATTAAAGTGCATTGCAAAGATTTTGATAAAAATCCCGCTTTTTAACAAGATAATGAGTAAGTATTATTACCTTGCGAAGAAAGCTTAATTTTAAGAAAAGAAGTGAATTTATGAGTCAGCAGTCCGTGCGTAGCGTACAGGAAAAAATTCTTGAAACAATGAAATTTATTGATAAACTGTGCCGCGAACACGGGATTGTTTATTATATAATGGGCGGCACGGCACTCGGTGCTGTACGTCACGGCGGATTTATTCCTTGGGATGATGATCTGGATATATTTATGACTCCGGGTCAGTATCAAAAATTCAAAAGTGTTTTTGAAAATACCAAGAGTGAAAAGTTTGTCCTTCAGGAGTGGAGAACAGATTCGAAGCATCTTGAATATGCCAAGGTGCGTATGAACAAAACGACCTTTATTGAGGAAAGCTTCAAAGACCGTAAAGATATGCATCACGGTATCTATGTTGATATTATGATTCTTCACAAGGTTCCGGAAAATAAATTTATTCAGAAAATGGTTTACTGTGAGTCGAAGTTTGTAACGCTTTACGGTTTGTCCCAAAGAAACTGGAATCCGAAAAGCAAGTCACAGAAAATCGTTCTCAATTCCCTGAAATTTATGCCTTGCAAGCTTATGGCACGAATTGCATATAGCCATATTTACAGATACGACGGCAAAAAAGATAATTATAAATATTGCTATTGGATAACCCCCGCAAAATTCAGAAACGGATTGTTCGACAAAACGTTTTTTGAAAAGCCCGTAGATATCAGGTTTGAAGACACTGAACTTTTAGGTTCGGAAAAGATAAAAGAATATCTTGAGTACCGTTACGGTGATTATATGAAATTACCGAGTGAAGAACAGCGCAAGGCCGCTGTTCATGCGATGATATTTGATGTTGACAAAGATTATAGAGAATATTTTATTTGATTTTTGACGCAAGTATTTAATGTGTATAAAGAAAGGATATATTGATGAGAGTTTTAGTAATTAGTCACAATGTTTTTTCACTTACACAAAGCATGGGAAAAACACTTATATCCTATTTTAAAAGCTTTTCGTCGTGCGAAATAGCACAGTTTTATATTCATAATCAGGTACCGACTAATGATATTTGTAAAAAGTATTACAGAATGACTGATCTTGATGCAATAAAATCAATTTTAGGTATTAAAGTGGGAACTGTTTTTACAGAAAAAGATATTGAACATAATAGAGACGATTCCAGATTGGATACAGGTGCGGTATCCACAATATATCAAAAGGCAAGAAGCAGAACACCACTCGTTTATTTGTCCAGAAATTTATGGTGGAAATTAGCACATTGGAACAATAAACAATTTAAAAGCTTTTTAGATGAATTTAACCCGGATTGTATTTTTTTTGCATCCGGTGATTATTCGTTTATGTATGACATTGCAAGAACAATAGCAATTGAAAGGGATATTCCGTTATTTATTTCCTGTATGGATGATTATTACTTGTTTAATTCAAACAACAAAAGTGTTCTTGGCAGATTTTATCATAAGCGTTTTATGAAGTCTGTTTATAGCGCTGTGCAAAACACATCAAAGATGTTTTGTATATGTGATAAGATGAGCGAGGATTATTACCGACTTTTAAATATACCTTGTGTTACAATTCATACACCGTCAACTTTAAACGAACCGTTGAAAGAAAAAAAACAACGAAAAATCAGTTATATTGGAAATATAAGTTATAAAAGGAATGAACAGCTAATTCAAATTGGCAGAGCTTTGAAAAAATTAGGAACAGATATTCAATGTGTTGATGTGTATTCTTCTGAGATTCGAGAGGAAATATTAAAAGACATGACCGAAGATAATGGAATTAGATTTCATGGCTCGATTGGTGCCGATGAAGTTTTAAAAGTTATGGGGGAAAGTCTTGCTGTAATTCATACTGAATCTTTCGATAGTTCTGTTAGAGAAAGAGTAAAATACTCGGTTTCAACAAAAATTGCCGATTCGTTGGCAAGTGGGACTTGTTTGTTTGCTTATGGTCCAAAAGAAATTGCTTCAATGCAGTATCTGTCAGAAAATAATGTTGCAATATGTTGTGCCCAAGAGGATGATTTGCCGGAAAGCATTTTTAAGCTTATAACTGATGATAGGTTACGAAATACGGTTATAGAAAATGCAATAAAGTTGGCAAAAAAGAACCATAAAGCAGATTTGTCTCCAAAAAAAATTAGAGAAGAACTTGAAAAAACAAGTTGAGTAGTAGTGTAGAGTTTTCGATGCGAAGGGATGAAAATGAAATGCCGATAACTGAAAACAACTTTAGCCGAAATATAATTACTAAATCTGAGAAATTTTTATCATTCGCATTTTGTTTTATTCTTTTCGTGCCGTTAGCTAATTATTTTGCAAGCTTTTGTTTGAATGAATTAGGTTTTGAAACTTTAACGATAGTTTTATATCCGCTGGTCTATATAGTTTCTGTAGTCTCATATTTTATGGTGTTGCGCTATACTATAAAACCGTTATATTTTTTAATGGTATTTGTGTTAGTGGTAGTTTTTTCGGTCTTATTTTTTCCGCAGAATGTTGAAGTTATTTTCGGAGATATATTTGATTTGCCGTATAATCCGATATACAGAACAGTTTTTCTTGGATTCCCGTTGTTGTTTATTCCTTTCGTAATTAGTGATTTCCGCTATCTGAGCGAAAAGTTTAGTTTTTTTTCACGGTTAACGTTGTTAATTGCAGATTTTTCGTTTATATATCTTATCCTTTTGTCTGGTGCTGATTTTGAATATATGACTTTTGCTTACTATTTGCTGTTACCGGCAGTTTACTGCTTTCTTGATTCAATAAACAGAAAAAAAGTTGTTTTTTTCTTTATAAGTTTGCTTAATCTGTTTTGTGTTGCGTTCGTGGGTTCAAGAGGTGCACTGATTTCAATTTTACTGTTCTTCTTGTTTTTCTGTTTTTTCTTTTATAAAGATACAAGCAAAAGAACCACTTTAATTGTTTTCTTGATAATAGTATTAAGTGTTGCAATACTTTTTTACGAAGAAATTATTAAATTATTGATTAAATTATTTGAAGCTTGGAATTTTGAAAGTCGTACTCTTGAAAATCTGTTGGACAGCACGTTGTTTGAATCTGAGGGACGAGATGAAATATCCGGAGAATTATTACGAGCAATAGGAAAAAATATTTTTGGTTATGGAATATTTGGTGACAGGACAATAACCGGATCGTATGCACACAATATTTTCCTGGAGCTGTTGGTTCAATACGGTTGTTTTTTCGGTTTTATTTTAATTGTTTTTTATTTATATACAACACTTAGTCCAATGCTTTTTAATAAGTATAAGAATGATTCAGATGAATTTATATTATACTTTGCACTTTTTTCCTCGACGTTTGTGAAGTTGATTTTTTCCGATTCATATTTAGTGTTACCGTCTTTTTGGGCATTAATTGCTTTTTCTATATTGATAATACGGAGGTCAAGGAATGAAAAACATATTTAGACTTCTTGTGACTGTTTTTTATAGGATAAAATACTTTAGAAAGAGCCAAATAAAAATTGGTGCAAAGGTTTATAAAAATTCTGTTTTAGATGATTTGACACAGATTGGGAGCAGTAGTACTTTTAGTAAATCCTCTATTTGTTATGGTTCCTATATTGGATCAAACTGTTCATTCTATAACACAAAAATTGGAAAATATTGCTCAATCGGAGATAATGTGGCGTTAGTAAATGCTGTTCATCCGCTTACATATTGCTCGACAAGTCCACTTTTTCATAAAAAGAGTTTTATGAAAAAGGAGACGGGGTGCACCAACATTTGTGAAGTGACAGAGAGAACGTCGGATGGCTACTATCTTGAAATCGGACATGATGTTTGGATAGGTAACAACGTTTTACTTAAAGGTGGAATAAAAATCGGTACGGGTGCAGTTATTGCAATGGGTGCAGTAGTAACAAAGGACGTCCCTCCCTATGCAGTAGTTGGTGGTGTACCTGCAAGGGTTTTGAAGTATCGTTTTTCTGAGCAAATCATAGAGCAACTCTTAAAAACGGAGTGGTGGAACAAAGATGAACAATGGATAATGAAGCATGTTGATATGTTTGATGACCCGGAAAAAGTAATAAATGTGTGTAAAAAAGATTTGTGATGGTTCGCGGGTTTTAGAATGGAGGCCTTTTAATGAAAGTATGTGACGTTGTATTGAACTCTGTATGGTTTGATCCTCGTGTCAGGAAGCAAATTGCAGAGTATTTAAATAAAGGCGAGAATATTTCTGTTGTTGGTATTAAGTGTGCTCGATATGATGAAAGTAAAATAGCTTCTATACCTTGTAAAACAATAATTGCAGAAATTAATAAAAAATACGAAGGAAAACAAAATGGTGTTTTGAAAAAATTAATAAGAATGTATTTAAATACTGTTTCTGTGAAAAATGCGATTGTTAATGAAAAGCCTGATGTCATCCATGCTAATGATTTTAACGCTCTCTTGCCGGCATATCAAGCGAAAAAGAAATTGAATTGTGTGTTAATATATGATTCACATGAAATAAATGCTGAAAATTATATATCCAATCGAATTCCTGCAGTTGTAGCTTTTATGCGTTTACTTGAAAAAAAGCTTATTAAAAAAGTTGACAAAATGGTCTGTGTAAGTAATGCCGCAGCAGATTATTTTGCAAATGAGTATAAAATTGAAAAGCCTATGGTAGTAACAAACTGTTCTTTGAAAGCTGAACAGTTTGTATCTGAAGAAAAAAATCCAGGATTTGAAGTTCTTAATCACGGTCAGTTCTATGAAGGTCGTGGATATGATATTATGGCAGAAGCAATCCCTCTCCTTAAAGATTATCCCGAAGTTAAGCTCGCTGTCCGTGGTTTCGGAAAAATTGAAGAGCAACTTCGTAACCGTGTTGCAGAACTTGGCGGAGAAAACTTTGTTTTTTATCCGAAAGTACTTGTGCAGGAGCTTATTCCCGAAGCTTCAAAGTCAATGGTTGGTGTTGCAATAACTGAGGCAATTTGCCTTAATTTTAAGCTTTCAGTGTCAAACAAGCTTTTTGAATATGCTTCAGCAGGTCTTCCGGTTATTATGTCTGACATTCCGGAACACAGATACCTTAACGATAAATATCAGTTCGGAATTATTATTCCCGAAAATACCCCCGAAGCTTTTGCTCAGGCTGTAATTAAACTGTATTCAGATAAAGATTTTTATAATAAATGTGCAGAAAATGCTAAAAAACTTTCAGATGAAATCAACTGGGAAAATGAGTTTGGTAAGTTGATACGTTTTGAACGTGAATGTTGTCGAGGTAAATAATAATGGCAAAAAGCGAAGTGAAATGGGGCGCGTTGCTCTCATACGTTCTTATCGCATTAAACTCCATATACGGATTGCTCATAATGCCGTTTATTTTGGGTGCTATTGGTGAAAGTGAGTATGGTGTTTATAAGACAATAGGTTCTATGACTGCAACCATTTCCGTAATGGAACTGGGTCTTGGCGGTACGATGCAGAAGTTTATTGCACAGTATCAGGCTCAAAATGAAATTAAAAAAGCATATAACTATTCCGCTATGGGTATAATTCAAGCTATTGTTTTATCTTTTGCAATGGCTGTCGTGGGTACAATTCTGTTCTTTTCTCTTGGCTCTATGTACGGCAACACGTTCAGTGCAGCTGAGCTTTATCGAGCTAAACAAATTTATGTTGTTCTTGTATGCTATGTGATTCTTCATATTTTCGAAAACGTTTTGTTTGGTATTATAGCCGGATATAACCGTTTTGTTTTTTCAAACAGCGTTAAGCTCGGTTCTTTGATTCTTCGAATTGTCATTTTTTTGATAATTCTGCCGATATTTAAAAACTCACTTGCTATTGTTATAACAATGCTCGCACTTGAAGTTGTAATAATTTTAGCGGAATGTATTTACATAAAGTTAGTTCTTAAGCATAAGGTGAAGCTTTTTTCTTGGGACAAGGCGGTTTTCAAAGAAACATTTTTATACACGATTCTTTTGTTTGTACAGTCTATTATAATTCAATTCAACGGCAATGTAGATAATATGGTTATAGGTGCTGTGATAGGTACATCTGCCGTAACAGTTTATTCCTTTGCAATTCAAATTTTCAGTATGTATGAGCAGTGCGCCACGTCAGTATCAGGTGTTATTTTACCGAGTGTTACAAAGGTTATTTATAGCGGTGCAGGCTCGAAAGAACTTGAAAATATGGTTGTGAAGTACGGAAGAGTACAGTGGGCTGTGCTTGGTGCGGCACTTGGCGGATTTATCTGCTTGGGTAAAGATTTTTTTGCTCTGTGGCTCGGTAAGGGCTTTGAAGATTGTTATTATCTTGCTCTTATTCTGATGGTGCCGGTTACATTCCCGTTGATAGTAAATACGTGTCTTGCAATTCTTAAGGCCAAGAATCTTTTGATGTTCAGAACAGTTGCACTTGCATATTCTGTGGTTATAAATATAATTTTAACGGTAATCGGAACGAAACTCTGGGGCTTTTATGCCGCAGCTTTAGGAACTGCGATAAGCACGATAGTGGGCAGTGTTTTATCGTTGAATATATACTATCACGTAAAGTTGAAGATGAATATGTTCAGAATATATTTTCGTATATTGCGTAAAATTACTTTTTGTATACTCATACCTACGGTTGTATGCTTACTGATAAATCCGTATTTTGGCGGTTCTTGGCTTGCTTTTATTTTAAAAGCGGTTGTGTTTATATTGATATATGGAATCCTTATGCTTTTATTCGGTCTTAATTCTGATGAAAAGACGTTAATATTTAGGAGGAAAAGTGTATGAAAATCGGAATACTCACTTTTCATCAAAGTGTAAATAACGGTGCTGTTATGCAGGCTTATTCCCTTTCTAAACGATTACAGGAAGAATATCCCGATGCGTGCGTTGAAATAATTGACTATCGCTTGAAAAGTGTTGAAAAAGCTTACTCGTATACGATTTCGTCTTATCTTAAATCACCCGATGTTGTAACGTTTGCTAAAAAGTTTGTCAAATTACTGTTGGATCCGTTGAAATTGTATCGTTTACAAAAAAGAACAGAAATTTTTCATTCCTGCGTAAATAAGCTGCCTTTATCCAAGGATGTTATTGTTAGTGACGGTACTGAAAAAGTTTACGAATACATCAAAAATAATTATGATGTTCTTGTTGTTGGCAGTGATGCTGTTTGGAATTATGTTACAAGAGGATTTCCAAACGCATATTTTACATCAACCGATTTAAAGGTTAAAAAACTCAGTTATGCAGCCAGCTGTTACGGTATGGATTTTCTGAATATTTCTGATACAGATAAAGAAGAAATTTGTAAGATTTTTTCGGATTTTGACTTCATAGGCGTACGTGACGAAGCGACAGAAAATTTTGTCAGATGGACAGGGTGTAAGGTTAATCCTAACCACACCTGCGACCCGACAGTTTTTTTAGATGTCAACAATTTACCTGTGGATGTTGAAGCTTTGAAAAAGAAGCTTGAAAAAAGAGGATTTGATTTTAATAAACCGGCAATTGCTGTTATGGGTCCGGATGAGATGCCGGTAATGGTGAAAAAACTTTATAAAAATGAATATCAGATAGTTTCGCTTTATAACTATTCTAAAAATGCTGATGTAAATCTTTATGATCTGGAACCCTACGAATGGGCATATGTTTTCAGATTTTTCAAGTTAACGTTTACAACGTATTTCCATGGAACACTGTTGTCATTGCGAAACGGTGTACCGCTTATTTGTATTGACCTGGACATAGCTTTCGGAAAGAAACATACTCCTAAAACTCTCGATGTTTTAAAAAGGGTTGGGTATGAAGATTGGTATTTCAATACAGATTATAAATCACGTAATTTAAATGAAATTAAATCGAAAGCTGATGAATTGTTGTCCGGTGATTATCGTGATTCTATTATAGCTGCGATGGATAAAGAAGCTGAATCTTTTGATGTTTTCAATAATGCGTTGAGGGCAATTATAGGAAAGGATGAAAACAAATGATTAATGTAATAGGACTTGGATATATAGGTCTTCCGACAGCTTTAATGCTTGCTTCACACGGTGTGGAGGTTATCGGAACTGACTACAATGCAGAGCTTGTAGCAACTCTTAATTCGGGCAGAACAACGTTTAAAGAAAAAGGTCTTGATGAGCTTTTTAACGATGCATTGAATGCAGGTATTAAGTTTTCAACTGAGTATCAGGTAACAGATATATATATTGTTTCCGTTCCGACTCCGTATGATAAGTTCTCCAAAAAAGTTGACCCATGTTACCTCATATCAGCGGTAAAAAGTGTTATGGACGTTTGCCCGAAAGGTGCAACTGTTGTTATTGAATCAACTGTTTCTCCGGGTACTATAGATAAGTATGTTCGTCCTGTTATTGAGAATAACGGATTTGTTATCGGAGAGGATATAAATCTTGTTCATGCACCGGAGCGTATTATCCCGGGTAATATGGTGTACGAACTTCTTCATAACGATCGTACAATCGGTGCTGATGATAAATCGGTTGGCGAAAGAATCAAAAAAATGTATGCAACTTTCTGTCAAGGTGAAATTGTTGTAACAGATATTCGTACTGCAGAAATGACTAAGGTTGTTGAAAATACTTTCCGAGCAGTCAACATTGCATTTGCAAATGAGCTTGCAAAAATCTGCCGCCACGACAATATGGATGTTTACGAGATTATAAAAATCTGTAATATGCATCCTCGTGTTAATATTCTTCAGCCGGGTCCCGGTGTCGGCGGTCATTGTATATCTGTTGACCCTTGGTTCCTTGTAGGTGACTATCCGGGTCTTGCAAAGGTTATAGCTGAATCTATGAAAATCAATGACGGTATGCCGGATTTTGTTCTTAACCGAATACACGAAATTATGAAAGAAAACGGAATTGAAGATGTTTCGCGTGTTGGACTTTACGGTCTTACATATAAGGAAAATGTGGATGATATGCGTGAGTCTCCGACACTGCAGCTTCTTGAAAGTCAGGAACGCCATCTTGCGGCGCCGCTTAAGGTTTATGATCCTTTTATTACGGAGGATGTTGTTAAAAAACAGTACCACGATTTTGATGAATTTCTTGAGGAAACAGATCTTGTCGTTATTATGGTTAAACACAACGAAATTAAAGAAAACATGGACAAACTTAAAGGAAAAATTGTTCTTGATTGCCACAACATCTGTGATTTACCCGGAGTTTACCATATATAAAAATGATTATAAAAAAGAGAAAAGGTAATTGATATGAAAAAAGTTATGCTTGTCTTCGGCACAAGACCCGAAGCAATCAAAATGTGCCCTCTTGTAAATGAACTTAAATCAAGAGAAAATATTGAAACAATTGTTTGTGTAACAGGTCAGCATCGTCAGATGCTTGATCAGGTTCTTGAAGTATTTGATGTTGTGCCGGACTATGATCTTTCGATTATGAAAGCAGGACAGACTCTTTTTGATATTACAACAAATATTCTCAACAGAATCGGAGAAGTTCTGGACGAAGTTAATCCGGATGTTGTTCTTGTTCACGGGGACACATCCACAACATTTGTTACGGCACTTGCTTGTTTCTATAAGCAGATTCCTGTCGGACATGTTGAAGCCGGTCTTCGTACATATAATATCTATTCACCGTATCCTGAAGAATTCAATCGTCAGGCTGTTGGTATTGTTGCAAAATATAACTTTTCTCCTACTGAACTTTCAAAACAGAATCTTCTTAACGAAGGAAAAGATAAGTCCACAATATATGTAACAGGAAATACTGCGATCGATGCACTTAAAACTACCGTCCGTGATGATTATAAACATTCGGAGCTTGAATGGGTAGCGGATAGTCGTCTTATTATTATAACAGCACACCGCAGAGAGAATCTTGGTGAGCCGATGCATAATATGTTCCGTGCAATCCGCAGGATTATGGACGAACACCCCGACGTTAAAGCGATTTATCCGATCCATATGAATCCGGTGGTGCGTGCTGCAGCTGATGAAGAGCTTGGAAGTTGCGACAGAATTCACATAATTGAACCGCTTGATGTTCTTGATTTTCATAATTTCCTTGCTCGCAGCTACCTTATTCTTACGGACAGTGGCGGAATTCAGGAAGAGGCACCGTCACTCGGAAAACCGGTTCTTGTTATGAGAGATACAACAGAACGCCCGGAGGGAATTAAGGCAGGTACTCTTAAACTTGTTGGCACTGATGAAGAAGTGATTTACAACAATTTTAAAGAACTTCTCGAAAACAAAGAGGCTTACAATGTGATGGCTCATGCAAGCAATCCGTATGGTGACGGATTTGCTTGTATGAGAATTGCTGATATATTGGAGGCAGATTAACTATGTCGCTTTTTAAAAATAAAACTTTACTTATTACAGGCGGTACAGGCTCATTCGGTAACGCCGTGCTTAACCGTTTTCTCAGTACAGATATAGGAGAAATTCGCATTTTCTCCCGTGATGAAAAAAAACAGGATGATATGCGTCATGAGTTTCAGGTGAAAATGCCTGAAGTGGCAGATAAAATTAAATTTTATATCGGTGATGTACGAGACCTTGCTTCTGTTAAAAATGCAATGCACGGTGTGGACTATATTTTCCACGCTGCAGCACTCAAACAGGTTCCGTCTTGTGAGTTTTTCCCGATTGAAGCGGTTAAAACTAATGTTCTCGGAACTGAGAATGTGTTGATTGCAGCTATAGAAGCAGGAGTTCAGAATGTTGTATGTCTTTCAACGGACAAGGCAGCCTACCCTGTAAATGCAATGGGTACATCAAAAGCAATGATGGAAAAGGTTATTGTCGCCAAAGCACGCACAACGACAAAAACAAAAATCTGCTGTACACGTTACGGTAACGTAATGTGTTCTCGTGGTTCGGTGATTCCTTTGTGGATTGACCAGATAAGAAACGGAAACCCTATAACGCTTACAGATCCTCGCATGACACGTTTTATAATGTCACTTGAAGAAGCAGTTGATCTTGTAATTTTTGCATTTGAAAACGGTGAGCCGGGTGACATTTTTGTTCAGAAAGCACCTGCCTGTACAATTCAGACTCAGGCGGAAGCTGTATGTGAGCTGTTCGGAGGAAATAAAGATGATATTAAAATCATCGGTATCCGTCACGGTGAAAAGATGTTTGAAACGCTTCTCACAAACGAAGAATGTGCAGTTGCAGTCGATATGGGCGATTTTTACAGAGTGCCGTGTGATAACCGCGGACTTAACTATGACAAATATTTCAGTGAGGGCAATGCACAGCGCAATTTACTTACTGAATTTGATTCAAATAATACGCAGCTTCTTACAGTAGAAGAAACAAAAGCAAAGATAGCAGCTCTTGATTATATTAAGGCTGAGCTTGCCAAGGAGAAGAAGTGAGTATGAATATACTTGTAACCGGTGCAAAAGGTTTTGTTGGCAAAAACCTTTGTGCAAGCCTTAAAAATATCCGTGACGGTAAAGACAGAACGCGTCCGGAAATTAAAATCGATGAGATTTTTGAGTTTGATATTGATACAGAGAAAGCTTTACTTGATGAATACTGTGCAAAAGCAGATTTTGTTTTTAATCTTGCAGGAGTAAACCGTCCGCAGACCCCGGAAGAGTTTATGCAAGGTAATTTCGGCTTTGCCTCAGAACTCCTTGAAACGCTCAGAAAGTATAATAATACTTGCCCCGTGATGATTTCATCTTCAATCCAGGCAACCTGCATCGGCCGTTATGACAGTGATTACGGCAGAAGCAAAAAAGCAGGAGAAGAACTGTTTTTTGCATACGGCGAAGAAACGGGAGCAAAAGTTTATGTTTACCGTTTTCCGAATCTCTTTGGAAAATGGTGCAGACCGAATTATAACAGTGCTGTTGCAACCTTCTGCAACAATATTGCAAATGATCTTCCTATAACAGTCAGTGACAGAGCTGTTCAGCTTGAGCTGCTTTATATTGACGATCTTGTTGCTGAAATGCTTGATGCGCTTGAAAACAAAGAACACCACTGTGTTTTCGACGGAATCGAAACGGTACTCTGCAGCGACGGAAAGTTCTGTGCTGTTCCCGTTACCCATAAGGTAACACTCGGTGAAATTGTTGATTTGCTTGAAACTTTCAAAAATCAGACGAGCACATTAGTTATGCCTGAAATTCCCGATAATTCGTTTGCAAAGAAGCTTTACAGCACCTTCTTGTCCTATCTTCCGAAAGAAAAAGTTTCGTTTCCTCTGAAAATGAATACGGACGACAGGGGAAGCTTTACCGAGCTTCTTAAAACAGAAAAATGCGGTCAGTTTTCCGTGAATATATCTAAGCCGGGTATAACTAAGGGACAGCATTGGCACCATTCAAAATGGGAATTCTTCATTGTTGTCAGCGGTCACGGTCTTATTCAGGAAAGAAAAATAGGCACTGACGAGGTTATGAATTTTGAAGTCAGCGGAGATAAAATCGAAGCAATTCATATGCTTCCGGGTTATACTCATAACATAATCAATCTTTCAGAAACTGAAAATCTTGTTACAGTGATGTGGGCAAACGAACAGTTTGACCCGAACCGTCCCGATACATTTTTTGAAATTGTTGAATAATCGTCATTATGAAAGGGATCAGCTATGGATATTAAACTTGATTACAGTGATATAAAATTTCAGGATAACGGCAAGCTGAAGCTGCTTATCATTGTCGGCACAAGACCGGAGATTATCCGTCTTGCCGCTGTTATCAATAAATGCCGTAAGTATTTTGATACTATCCTTGCACATACGGGTCAGAATTATGACTACAACCTCAACGGAGTCTTTTTCAGGGATCTTAAGCTTGCAGACCCTGAAGTATATATGGACGCCGTAGGTGACGACCTTGGTGCAACAGTCGGAAACATCATCAACTGTTCATATAAGCTTATGGCTGAAATAAAGCCTGATGCTCTTCTTATTCTCGGCGATACAAATTCCTGCCTTTCTGCAATTGCGGCAAAAAGACTTCATATTCCGATTTTCCATATGGAAGCAGGTAACAGGTGTAAAGATGAGTGTCTGCCGGAAGAAACAAACCGCCGTATTGTTGACATTATTTCTGATGTCAACCTTGCTTACAGTGAACACGCAAGAAGATACCTTCACGAGTGCGGACTTCCTAAGGAGCGCACCTATGTAACAGGTTCGCCGATGGCAGAGGTACTACATCAGAATCTTACTGAAATTGAGGCAAGCGATGTCCTTGAACGTCTTGGCCTTGAAGCTAAAAAATATATTTTACTTTCTGCCCACAGAGAAGAAAATATTGATACAGAAAAAAATTTCCTCAGCTTGTTTAATGCAATAAATAAATTAGCTGAAAAGTACGATATGCCGATTCTTTATTCCTGCCATCCGAGAAGCCGTAACCGTCTTGAAAAAAGCGGTTTTGTGCTTGATAAGAGGGTAATCAGGAATGAACCACTCGGTTTCCACGATTATAATAAACTGCAGATGAATGCATATGCAGTAGTTTCGGACAGCGGTACGCTTCCCGAAGAATCGAGCTTCTTTGCGAGTGTGGGTCATCCGTTCCCGGCTGTTTGTATAAGAACGTCTACTGAGCGTCCTGAAGCTCTTGATAAGGCTTGCTTTGTTCTTGCAGGTATCGATGAAAAGAGTCTTCTTCAGGCAGTAACGACTGCTGTTGATATGAATGATAACGGTGATTACGGAATTCCCGTACCTGATTACATTGAAGAAAATGTAAGTACCAAGGTTGTTAAAATTATTCAATCATATACAGGCGTTGTTGATAAAATGGTCTGGAGAAAGTTTTGATTTTGATTTGAAAATAAAGGTGAAAAACTATGACAGTTGCAGCAGAACTGTTTGAAAAAATATATAAAAAGCCACCTCAGAATGTTGCTTTTACTCCGTACAGAATTTGTCCGATTGGTGCTCACAGTGACCATCAGCTTGGCAAAATTACGGGTATGGCAATCAATAAAGGTGTTCATATAGCTTACGAGCCGAAGGAAAACGGTGTTGTTGAGATTCAGTCTCTTCAGTTTGAAAAACGTGCACAGTGGCACGTTCAGGCAACTCCTGCGGAAAGGCAGAATGACTGGGCTGACCATCTCAGGGGAGCGACTATTGCTTTGAATAAACGTTATCCTTTGCGCAGAGGACTTTGTGCAGTTGTTGACGGTGAACTTCCGATTGGCGGATTATCGTCTTCTGCCGCGGTAATTATTACATTTTTATCTGCACTCTGCTCGATGAACGGAATAACACTTACACCGTCTGAGCTTATAACGATTTCGCAGGAAGCTGAAAACAAATATGTCGGTGTGTCTTGTGGTAAGCTTGATCAGTCATGTGAAATTTATTGCAGAAAAGACAATCTGTTATATATGGATTTGCAGAATGACACTTATGAGCTTATTCCGCAGCATCCGGATATGAAGCCTTACAAGATTGCTGTTTTCTTCAGCGGTATCGAAAGAAGTCTTACCGGCTCAGCTTTCAACATGAGGGTTGACGAGTGCCGAAGCGCTGCATATGCCCTAAAAGCTTTGTCAGGAATGGATTACGGCAAATTCGAGGAAACGCATCTTCGAGATGTCCCTTATGAAGTTTATCTTAAATATAAAGATAAACTTCCTGACAATTGGCGTAAGCGCGCAGAGCATTGGTATACGGAATTCTTCCGTGTGCAGGAAGGTGCTGAGGCTTGGCGCAGGGGAGATATTGAAGAATTCGGCAGGCTTTCTTTTGAAAGCGGAAAATCTTCAATTGAAAACTGGGAAACCGGTTCGCCAGAACTGATAACTCTTTACGAGATTATGACCAAAACAAAGGGTATTTTCGGCGGTCGTTTCTCGGGCGCGGGGTTCAAGGGGTGCTGCATGGCGCTGATTGATCCTGCATATGAGGAAAGCATTGTAGAAACTGTAACGTCAGAGTATCTTAAGGCTTTTCCGGAGCTTGAAGGTAAGTATTCATATCATATCTGCGAAAGTGCAGACGGTATACATCTTATATGATGAGGTGTTTTTATGAAATGTCTTATTCTTGCTGCTGGTTACGCAACAAGACTTTATCCTTTAACTGAAAACTTTCCGAAACCGCTTCTTGAAGTTGGCGATAAGACTATTCTTGATTGGCTCGTTGATGATGTTGATAAGTCAGGTTTGGTGGACGAGTATATAGTTATATCAAACCACAAATTTGCCTGTCATTTTGATGAATGGGCAAAGACCAAGAAGCAGAAGGTAACAGTTGTTGACGACGGTACGTCATCAAACGAAACACGTCTCGGAGCTGTAAAAGATATTCAGTTTGCAATTGAAAGCCTCAGAATTGATGATGATATGCTCGTTATAGCAGGGGATAATGTTCTTGATTTCAGCCTGACGAAGTTTATACACTACGCAAAAGAAAAGAATGCATCGTGCATTATGCGTTATTATGAACCCGAATTTCAGAAACTTCTCAAGTGCGGTGTTGTAACAATTAATGATAACGACAAGGTGCTGAGCATGACGGAAAAATCCCCGACACCTGCAACAAACTGGTGCTGTCCGCCGTTCTATTATTACACAAAAGAGGATGCACGTCTTGTGTCACAGGGCATTGAAAGCGGATGCGGTACGGATGCACCGGGAAGCTACATTGCCTGGCTTTGCACCAAAACTGACGTTTATGCAATGGAGATGCCGGGAAGAAGATACGATATAGGTAACCTCGAAAGCTATGAAAATGTAAAAAAGGATTATAAAGGAATTACCAATCAGTAATTTTTATAAAACCGATGTGTTTTTCTGTAAAGATTAATATATCGGTTTTGTTTTTTGTCGTTTTATACTGTTTCTCTACAAAAGAAATAATGTTCGGAGTTATTTATTTATTATAAAAATTTTTAAAATACTATTGAATTTATTGTGCATATGTTGTAAAATAATAACACATAATCTTATGTACAATTCTTTAAAGAGGTGTTCAGGATGCCTGAAAAAAACGTAATTAAAATCAAAACCAAAAGTAATGATCTGCATCTTCGTGTAATGGAAGGTCATTTTGCTTCTAACCATTCTCACAGTAACTACTATATCGATGTTGCGGCACAGAAATCTCGTCTTTCAGAGGCAAGGGCTGTTGCTAAAGAGCTTTGCAGAAATTATAATTACAGCACTCAGATTATCGACACAATTCTTTGCCTTGACGGCACAGAGGTAATCGGCACCTGCCTTGCTGATGAGCTTACCGAAAACAACTTTATGAATATCAACGCTCACCAGACAATTTATGTTGTTACTCCTGAAATGACAGGCGCTTCTCAGCTTATTTTCAGAGATAACTATGCTCCGATGATTCAGGGTAAGCACGTTCTTATTCTTGCTGTATCGGTTGCAACAGGTTACACGGCTAACTCCGCAATTGAAGCTATCAGGTATTACGGTGGTGACATTGTAGGTATCGCTTCAATTTTCGCGACAAAGAAAGAGTGCGGTGGTTATCCAGTAAATTCAGTATTTGACCCGAACGATATTCCGGGATATTTTACCGTTTCTTTCCACGATTGCCCGCTGTGTAAACAGAAGCAGAAGATTGATGCACTCATAAACAACTTCGGTTTCTCAAAACTTTAAAATAAAACAAAACAGTCACTCCTGATGGTGTGACTGTTTTCCTTTGTCTGACAACGGACGAATCAACCGCCTGCCGAAATTTCAGCAGGCGGGAATTTTTATATATTATTTTATATACATACGAGGTGCGGTTATAAGGCCTGTCGGTTTGAGCATATACCCATAAGTCCAGTCCTCGTCCTCAGTGTACCATCCGTCAGGACCGAACCAACGGCGCTTACCGTCACACATATGAAGTGTACCGAATGTGTTGATTCTGCTCAGAGATACAACGAGATCAAGTGTATGCTCGCCTTCAGAAAGCTTACCAAGTTCAACTGAATACGGTGAAAGTGAAAGGTTTGCAACTCTTTTTCCGTCAAGCTCAGCGCAGACACACGGTGCTGCGAAAAGTCCGAGGCAAAGCTTTGTATCCTTGCCGCCGTCAATTTTAAGTCTGTATGTCATAACACCGCCGTAGAAGGGGAATCCCTGGCTTGTTAAGTCACCAAAGTGAATTTTATTATTTGGTGCGGTAAGCTTGACTGCCGTACCGGCAACCTGAACACCGAAGTCACCGAGGATGAACATATTTTCAACACTGGAAACAACTGTGAACGGCTTTGTAACAATAACGGTATTTTCGCCCTTGTTGATCTTTCCGATGTTAACCTTTGTGATTGAGAAATCAACATAATAACCCTGAGAAATTTTTTCAATTTTATTTCCGTTGAAGAAAATTTCACAGTCGTCAAAATCTTCAAGTGCAAGCATTGCATCTTCAACTTCAACGTCAGAGTTGAATGTAGCCTTTACTGTTATTGTGTTCTTTGCCTCAACATTACCCATAACCCAGGGCTGAACACCGTGAACGGAGTCAATTGAGAAGCCGAGTTCCTCCTTTGCTTTGACACAAAGGCGAAGCATTTCTTCTTTTTTCTGCCATTCGCCGTCATCAATCTTCCATTCAGCCATATCAAGAACGCACACGTTAGGCTCGTCAAGGATGACTTCAATATCGTCTGCAAGATATTCAAGCTCACCGTTTTCTTCCGTCTTGATTTCAGAAGATTCAGCTTTGCCGGGTTCAAGGCGAAGAAGTATGCTTGACTGCGAGTAGCAAGTCCATTTAATTATGGTGTTTCCGTCGGCATATTCAGCAGGGTAGTCGGAAATTTCGCCCGAGAGTGAATCCATAAGAACGGGCTTGAATTCCCCCTTGATTGTTACTGTATAGTTTTCTTCTTCGTCAATAGCTGTTCTGAGCGTATCTCTGACATGACAGATGAAAAGATTCTTTCCGTCACCGTCATTGCGAAGAGCATACATAAGGTTGTCTGAAGGATTACCTCTTCTGTCACGGATATCGACTGTACGGAACGGTGCAAGAGCTTCGAAAAGCTTTGCTTTGCTCCAGCTGATTAAGTCGCATTTTTCAGCAAGTGCCTTCGGTGCATCAGAAGCAACAGCATCAACCATTGTGGGGATTTCACCCATAAAGATTACTTTACCGCCGTTTGAAGCGAATTCCTCGAGTGCATCAAGAGTTGTCTTACGAAGAGTTTCACAAGCAGGAACAACGATAACATCATAATCCATTTTACCGACTTTGAAGCTCTTGTCTGCTCCGCCGAACTGATCTTTGAGCAAGGATTCACAGATAAAGTCAAAATCAAGTGTACCGTAAAGAAGCCACTCAGTGATCTGCTTGAATCTTTCGTCCATTTCGTCGCGGATAACACTTGTTTTGTCTGTAGGACCGTAGTGGAGCCAATATGATTCAATCGGATGAATTACACCGATTTTAATGTCGGCAGTACCTCTTGTGAGCATTGTATTTACTCTTGCGAAGTGGTCTTCAATGTACGAATATTCCTTATACCATGCGGACTGATGACCGATTGAAGCAGGATAGTCACGCTTTGCTTCACCTTTCATTGATACCCAATAAAGGTGAGGAACACGCACTGTTACACCAAGTGCCGCCTGCCAGTCACCCTGAAGCTTATGACCTCTGAAGTCGAAGTCCCAGTTCGTAACGCCGTAAAGCTCACTCATAACGCCGGGATAGCCGAACTGGTGAGTAGCACTCGCTGCCTGCTTAGCCGTTGTGAATTCTCTTGAATCGCAAAGCATATCGATTCCCGGAAGACCGAATGAACGGTATGCACGCATTGCTTCGCCGATAGCACAGGTCTGACTTTCAAGTGTCGGTTCCTCCATCATATGACCCGTAAGGAGAAGATTGTTGTTTCTGCACCATGAACCGACGTTGTCACAGAAAGCTTCAGCAAATCTCTCTGTTGCGTGGTCGTGATAGCGGTGTCTTGTGAGGTGGCAGCCTTCTTTTTTCTCCCACACAAGCTCAGGAAGTGTGTCAAAGAAATCAACACCGTATGTAGCTTTATATGTGTCCGCAAAATCAGTTGTAAAGGGAAATTTGACATTTTCTTCCTTAAGTGAGTGGTTTATGCAGCTCTTGTGGAAAACCTGAGGCTCATCAGTAAAAATCGCAGGAACGGTTGTTCCGAAATCGTCACCGACAATCTCTTTGTATCTTTCGTGAGTTGTGTTGATGAAATCGTCAATCGCCGATTTTGAAAGTGTATCAACGTATGTTTCAAGGTTGAACCACGGGTCTGATTTTGATGTTTCAAGGGAAACATACCATTCTTTGTTAGTTGCCCGTTCATTTTCACCGAGTTTTGTGTATGAAACAAGGAAACCTTCGTTGTCAAGCTCAATGTCGTACTTTGCAAGGAATGTTCCTTCAATTGTTGAAGAGTTAAATGTTCCGAGAAGGTATTTTTCTCTGTTTTCGGGTTTCTTTGTAACAAGACCGCCTGCAAAGCCTGAGGGCCATTTATCCTCGTCATAAAGCCATGCGAGCATATTCTCTTTCTTGGCTTTTTCGGTACAACCCTTTATGTTTGACATATAATCATCTGAAAGATACGGGGTGGACTGGCCTACACGTGTGTGCATATGGAAACCGCCCATACCCATTTCTTTCATGAAATCGATTTCTTTTTCAAGTTCGTCCAGCTTAAGGTCGCAGTTCCATGCCCAGAAAGGCGTACAGCGATACTCAGACGTAGGATTTTTGAAAAGCTCAAGGCTTAATTTTTTGTCCTGATTTTTTGGATAAAGCATACGTTTGCCTCCTTATTCATATTAATCACAGTATAGCAATTTATGGTTTGAAAATCAACAAAAGACCGGATTTTTAAACTTTGATTAAAGTAAAAAAATACGGTCTCATTTTGTTTGTTTTGCTGTATTTGTGACTTTGTCACAGATTTATTTTTAAAAAGCGGTTATACTAAAACCACAAAGAAAAGAAAGGATGTGCAGTTTATGTCAGCTGTAATAGTAAATAAGAATAACTTTGAAGAAATATTGAAAAGCGAAAAGAAAGTTCTGCTTGACTTCTACGCAGATTGGTGCGGTCCCTGCCGTATGGTTTTACCGCTGGTGGAGCAGATTGCACAAGAAAATCCGCAGTACCTGATAGGTAAAATCAATATAGACGATGAACCCGAGCTGGCGCAGGTTTTTGATGTTTACAGTGTGCCGACGCTGGCGGTTATTGAAAACGGGAAGGTTGTAAGCATCTCGTCAGGGGCAAGACCTAAGAATCAGATTCTTGCACTTTTAGAGAGTTAAGTCACGAAGACGTTTTTTGTCTAGAATTTTAACTCCCTTACGAGAGTTTTCAACAATACCTTCGTTGGAAAAATACTTTAAAACTCTTGAAACGACCTCGCGGGCAGATCCGATGTATTTCGCGATTTGCTCGTGAGTCAATTCTATATTATCGGTTCCTAACCGTGTTGATTCGTCCCAGAGAAAGATTGCGAGCCGCTTATCCATACTCATAAAAAGTATCTGCTGTAAAATCCACATAACATCAGAGAATCTTCCTAAAGCTGTTTCCAAAGCGAATATTTTTATTTCGGGAATCCTGTCGGATAACTGTGAAAAGATATCACCGTTAATTACCATACATTCACAGTCCTCTTCAGCATCAATCACAACATCAAAAGTGATTGCCTGTAGAACACAAGAGGCTGAAAGCATACACATCTCTCCTTTGTGAAGTCTGTAAAGAGTTACTTCTTTTCCTTCATCTGATAACACATAAACTCTCAGGCTGCCTGAGTTAATAACAAAAACACCCGAACAGCTGTTGCCGTCGTGTACGGTTGTACCTTTCTTAAATGAAAAGGTGCGTGTGTTTTCACAAATTGTTTTCTTGTCGTTATCAGAAATAAGATTCCAGAAATCAAAAGTGTCTGAAAATGCTTTTTCAAAAGCGCAGTAGTTCATAATTACACCTCTTTATATTTCAATTGACTGTCCACAGGACAGATACTCGAGTCTGTCCATATAGTTTTTCATAAACTCAAACTGCTCTGTTCCCGTACAGTGGCAGGTATAATAATCAGTTTTGAAACTGTCAAGGAATTTTGCATATTCCGAAAGTTTACCATCAAGCTCAAATTTTGAATAGTGAAAACCGCCGATAAGAACGTCAGGATCGAACCATTCCGTTATGTCCATAACACCCTTATGTGAGCAACCGCTTATGAGGATTTTCTTGCCTTTTTCTTCGATAAGCAGGTATTGCTCGTGTCTGAAATTATCAGGAACAATAATGTCGTTTTCAACCATGTTAAGTCCGCAGCTTCCGAGATAACGGTTTTTCTTTTTGTTGTTGCAGGAAAACAGGGTTATCCCATCGTCGATTTTAAATTCGTCGTCAGTAAAAATCAGCCGTTCATTGTCTTTGAGTGAAATGTCAAGACCGATATATTTCTCTGTACCGTTATAATGCGGTTCGAACGTATATCTGCTTAAATAAATCGGTGCAGATTCATTGACTTCAAGGAACTTTTTCAGTCCGCCGCCGTGGTCGTAATGACCGTGAGAAAGCACGGCGAAGTCAACCTCACCCAGGTTGATTCCGAGCTTTTGTGCGTTTTCGTAAAACAGCTCTGTCTGTCCCATATCAAACAGGATTTTAAAACCGTTGTGTTCGATAAACAGCGAAAGTCCGTGCTCACATTCAATAGTGTCAATCTGAGTCGTGTTTTCAACAAGACAAGTGATTTTCATAAGTTCACCTCATTTGTTTCTTAGTAAAATTATACTTTCGTTTTTTTGCAGTGTCAATATTTACTGCAGTTTTGTGATTGAGTCACGGAAAATATATCTGATAAGTTTTATAATATAAACATAAAAAACAAGGAGGTTTTTATATGAGTCACATTTATGATGTTATAATAATCGGTGGCGGTCCTGCAGGCTACTCAGCAGCGCTTTATTCATCAAGGGCAGGACTTGATACCCTTGTTATCGAAAAGTTCTCGGTAGGCGGTCAGTTGACACTTACGGACGTGATAGATAATTATCCCGGATTCGAAGAGGGGATAGACGGAATCAGCCTTGGTTTTAAAATGCAACAGGGTGCCGAACGCTACGGTGCAAAAACGGAATATGATGAAATTATTGATGTAAGCCTTGACGGGAAAATAAAATCTGTCAAGGGTACGGAAAATGAATACAAAGCCAAAGCGGTTATAATAGCAACGGGAGCGAATCCGCGTGAACTCGGTGTTCAAAAAGAACAGGAGCTTGTCGGAAGAGGTATTCATTACTGTGCGCACTGTGACGGAAGATTCTATAAAGATAAGGTCGTTGCTGTTGTGGGCGGCGGAAATTCTGCGGTTGAGGATGCAATTTATCTTTCAAGACTTGCAAAAAAGGTTTATCTCATTCACAGAAGAAATGAACTCAGGGCAACAAAAATTTACCACGAGCCGCTTCAGAAGGCAGAAAATGTTGAATTTATATGGGACAGCAGGGTGAACGAGCTGATTGCCGATAACAGATTAAGCGGTATAAAGGTCGAAAACCTTATTACGTCGGAAGTTGAAGATATCAAATGTGACGGATTGTTTGTAAGCATCGGCAGAAAACCTGCCACGGAACTTTTCAAAGGTAAAGTTGCACTGGATGGGCATGGCTATATAATCGCAGACGAATCCACAAAAACAAATATCGACGGAGTTTTTGTAGTCGGTGATGTCAGAACGAAAGCTTTGCGTCAGGTTGTTACGGCTGTTTCAGACGGAGCAACCGCGGCACACTTTGCAGAAGAATATATAAATAATAACGGAAACTAAAAAAGTTGCGTTTATTTTAAAATTACGGGCGGAAACACATTGTCAGCGTTTACGCCTGTAATTTGTTTTTGTTTTTAAAAATATTGAACTATTTTAAACTTTATGTTAATATGATTTTCGGAGGTGTGGAGCATTATGAAAATTAAAAGACTAATCTCATCATTGCTTGTATTATCCCTTGTTTTTATCCTCACGTTCAGTTTGCATACCCCTGCAGGTGCAGCATTTGACGGAAAACTCCGCTTTGGCTCGGACGGTAAATTCAAAATCCTTGTTTTTGCAGACTGTCAGGACGATAATTCTCCTTATCAGAAGATGATTGACCTGATGAGTGACGCACTTGACAATGAGAAACCGGATATGGTTGTTTTTACGGGCGACAATATTGTTGTCGGTACTGAAAGTAACTTCAGGACGGGTGCACAGAAAATAATTCAGCCACTTATTGACAGGGGTATTCCCTACGCCTATACTTTCGGTAACCACGACGATGAAAGAGGCCTTTCGAAGGATTTTATGCACAGTGTATATTCTTCATTGGGCTACTGTCTTACATACGATGCAAAACCTTCCTTGAACGGCTTCGGCAACTGCAATATTCCTGTTTATTCTTCGAACGGCAGTGAAATTGCTTTCAACCTCTGGATGATAGACTCACTTACGTACGGTGACGGCGGATATGACCACGTAAGGGAAGATCAGATTCAGTGGTATAAGGAAACGAGTATTGCACTCGAAAATCAGGTTGGTCATAAGGTCAACTCCCTTATGTTCCAGCACATCGCTTTGCCTGAAATCTACAATCTACTCACGGAAAGTTCGACAGGAACAAAGATATACCTTGGTAAGAAGTATTCTCAGAATCTTAATTCAAATGCATCTGGTTATCTTGGTGAATTCCCGTGTCCGCCTACTGTCAACGGCGGTCAGTTTGATGCGATTTATGAGAGAGGCGACGTCCTCGGTGTTGTCACGGGTCACGACCATTCCAATGCATTCCACGGTAAGTATAAGGGTATCGGTTTTTTGCAGATGCCGGGTATAACTTTCCAGTCTTACGGTGACGATAATTGCCGAGGCTACGGCGTTATCGAGCTTGATGAAAGAGATACTTCAACATATTCAACCCATACCGTAACTTACTATGAATCATGGAACGGTAAGAAAACCAATTTTAATTGGGAAACATCTGAATACTACGGCGGAGCAAGTACCAATGAATATATTTCTTCAATCAGCGTGTCAGCCGCTGCTACGGCATCGTCTGCAAAAAATTCGCTGACAAGCGGAGGTTATACACTTATCGATAAAGACCTCAACGCAGGCGCGGGCGGCAACTATATCTATATGGGCTACAAAACAACGACGGAACCGTTGAAAGCCTTACGAGATATTAAGTTCTACGTTGCAGATGAGGCAGAGTCGTGGAGTTCAACAAGCATTACTGTCAACGGTAAGGAGTGCACCTACACAAGAGTAGGTGACGTCGACCTGAATAAGGGCGCGGGCGGACAATATATTTATGCCTACACCTGCCACGATGAAAATGCAGGACCTCCGATAAAAGCAATCAGCTTTGGCAGTTCAAGCACATCACAGTATAAAGTTGCAACGACTCTCGGCTCGCCGTACAGACTTGCGGAGCTTAATGCAGATGCAGGCGGTGAATATATCTATTGCTATCTCTCAACGGTAACTCCTATTGATGTTTCAAAACTTTCAGAGAAGAGAGCGCTTGCTCAGCGTGTTCTTGATGCAGGCGATTATTATCCTGAATCGGGCCGTGTTCTTGAAGGTGCGTTGAGTTCGGTTGAAAGTCTTTTCGCCGATCTTGAAGCAGACCGAGTAACAGCAAATGATCAGGCTTATGTCGATTACCTTTGCGATCAGATTGATCTGGGTATTTCGAATATCCTGCTTCAGGTTCAGTTCAAAAATTACGACGGAAGTCTTGTTGAATCTGTTTATATTCCGTACGGAACTTCGACCACATGCAGTAAAATACCGCAGAGAGAGTCTGACGAGCAGAACCATTATAATTTTATCGGTTGGGATACGGATACATCAAACGTAACTTCAAGTATTGTTGTAACCGCTGTTTTTGAACCCGAGCATTATCATTCCTCAGAAGTCGGTGCAACCTGTACGGAACCCGAGGTATGCAGATTCTGTTATGAAATCCTTGCAGAGCCGACAGGTCACGGCAAAACAACGCTTAAAAATGCAGTAAATGTAACTTGTGAAAAAGACGGTTATACCGGTGACCATTGCTGTGTTGACTGCGGTCAGGTGCTGACTCAGGGTGAAACGGTAACGGCAGCGGGACACGATTACGGCGATTGGGTTTATTATGTAATGCCGACGGTTACACAGACCGGTACGGACAGATCAACCTGTTCGGTATGCCGTCAGAGCATTTACCGTGAATCACCAAAAGCAACAACGGCGACTGTTAACGATGAATTTATCTACGGCTTTACCGCAAACGTTTCTGACGATGGAATTAAGAGTTATTTCAATCTCAAATATCTTTCAGTTTCAGCAACTCCGTCAAAAAATGAGGTTATGGGTACGGGTTCGGTAGTTGCCGTTAAGCAGAAGAACATCACAACAAATTATACGGTAGTTATCTTCGGCGATGTCAACGGTGACGGTTGGTATGACGGTCAGGATTCGTTGATTGTTTCCTGCCTTGCAAACGGAATGCTTACTCAGGAAGATGTTACAGCCGCAGAGTTTATGGCTGCCGACTGTAACCACGACGGAATAATTGATGAAAGTGACGTCGCTCTTCTTAACGAAGCAGGTCTTATCCTTTCTTCTGTTGACCAGTCAAAGCCTGAAAGCTTTGAATCATCTTCTGCTTTTTCAGAGTATATTGATCTTATCGACCAGTCACCTGAAATTGATGTTGATGAAGAAATATCCGACGTTGAAACTGATACTGAAGAATTAAATCTGCTTGAAATGATATTCAATTTAATTGAGTCGTTGATAAAATTGATTCTTTCTTATATACCTGTTTACATAAGATAAAATTAACGGAGCGTATCTCAGTGATACGCTCCGTTTTCTGTGCTTATTTATCTTGTCCGTAGTAAGCGTTTTTACCGTGCTTTCTTAAGAAATGCTTATCAAGAAGCTCCTGCTGCATCGGTTTTACACTTGGATTAAGTGCTTCCGTCTGCAGTGCCATAAAAGCCAATTCTTCAAGAACAACTGCGTTGTGAACGGCATTCTCAGGGTCGGTTCCCCAGGAGAAAGGTCCGTGACTGTTGACAAGTACGGCAGGAATTGTGTTCTCATCAATTCCTCTGAATGTCTCGATAATCACATTGCCTGTTTCTTTTTCATATTCGCCACCGATTTCTTCGGGTGTCATCTTCCTTGTGCAGGGAATTTCACCGTAGAAGTAATCACCGTGTGTTGTGCCGTAAGCGGGAATACCTCTTCCTGCCTGTGCAAAGGATGTTGCCCAACGAGAATGAGTATGAACAATACCGCCGATTTCGGGTAAAGCGTTATATAAAGCAACGTGAGTTGCCGTATCGGATGAAGGCTTCCATTTGCCCTCGACCTTTTCTCCTGTTTCAAGTGAAACAACAACCATATCCTCAGCGGTCATATTGTCGTATTCAACTCCGCTCGGCTTTATAACCATAAGACCCGATTCACGGTCAACACCCGAAACATTACCCCAGGTGAAAGTGACAAGCCCATATTTCGGAAGCTCAAGGTTAGCTTTACAAACAAGCTCTTTTAATGCTTCTAACATATTTACCTCACTTCAATTTCCATGCAAGGTCGTTGAGGAAAAGCTCTTTTTCAAGAGAATCAACGCTTGTATCTTTTGTGATGTGGACAAATTCAATATCCATCATTCTTGCCCAGTCCTTCATCTGCTCGGCAGAAACGTCGTAAGAAAGCACTGTGTGGTGTGCACCGCCTGCGGTAATCCAGCATTCAACGCCTGTTGTAAGGTCAGGCATAGCTCTCCACATAATTCTTGCTACGGGTAGGTTAGGCATCGGCATAATCGGCTTTACGCAAACGATATCCTGACAGATAAGGCGAAGACGTCCGCCCATATCAACGAGTGAAACAACGATAGCATCTCCTGCTTTTCCTTCAAATACAAGACGAGCAGGATCTTTTTCGTTCATGCCGATTCCAAGGTGATGTGTTTCAATTCTCGGTTTATCTGCCGCAAGGCTCGGACAAACCTCAAGCATATGTGCGCCGAGGCTGTATTCCTGACCTTCTGCAAGGTGATATGTATAGTCTTCCATAAATGCAGAAGCACCGTTACCGTTTTCACCCATAGCCTTCATAATTGCTGTCATTGCGGAAACCTTCCAGTCTCCCTCACCGCCGTAGCCGTAACCCTGTGACATAAGGTGCTGTGATGCAAGGCCGGGAAGCTGTTCCATACCGTAAAGGTCCTGGAATGTGTTGGAAAATGCCATACAGCCTTCGCTGTCCATCATTTTTTTGATTGCAATTTCCTCTTTTGCCTGATAACGGATTGCACTGAGATTGTCGGTTGCTATGTCGTATTTTGATTTATAAACGTCAATAAGAGCATCAATTTCAGCTTCTGTTACGTTATTCATTTCTTTCACAAGGTCACCGACAGCCCAGGTGTTAACCTGCCAGCCGAGCTTTGTCTGAACTTCAACCTTGTCACCCTCGGTTACTGCAACCTCACGCATGTTGTCACCGAAGCGCATAACCTTCATGTTTTTGCTGACAGAAACGCCGACAGCGGCTTTCATCCAGTCAGCAATCTTCTTGTGAACTTTTCCGTCCTGCCAGTAGCCTGCGATAACCTTGCGCGGTATTCTGAGCCTTGCCGCAATAAAGCCGTGTTCACGGTCGCCGTGTGCCGCCTGATTGAGATTCATAAAGTCCATATCAATCTCATCGTTCGGAATTTCACGGTTATACTGTGTTGCAAAATGGCAATATGGCTTCTGTAATGCTGCAAGACCGTTTATCCACATCTTACTCGGAGAGAATGTGTGGCACCATGTGATGATACCGCAGCAGTTATTGTTGTAATTTGCCTCTTTTACGATGTCTGTAATCTCTTTGTTTGTTTTTGCAGTAACTTTATAAACAAGAGGATAGGGGAGAACCTTACTGAGTTCTTCCGCCATCTCCTTTGCTCTTTTTTCAACAGTTTCAAGCACCTCGGGACCGTAAAGAAACTGTGAACCGACTACAAACCAGAATTCATAATTTCTCATAAAAAATCCTCCGATTAAAGTGTCTCAATTGCAGCCTTTTCAACGTCAAGGCCTTTAAGGAAACGTCTGAGATAATCTCTGAAACCTGCGATGTCAGCTGTCAACGGCTCAAGCTTTGTGCCGGGTGCATCAGCGAAAACATCGTCAGCAAGGAAGTCTTCAAGAACCTTTTCGTTGTTCTTAAGGTAAGCTGCAAGAAGTGCCATACCGTAAGGTCCGCCTTCACCGGCCGTTTCCATAACCCATACTGCAGAGTTTGTTGCAGCTGCAAGGTATTTCTGACCTACACCGGGAGTTTTGAAAAGTCCGCCGTGACCCATAAGTCTGTCAATAGCAACCTTTTCGTCCTCAAGAATTTCCATACCTGCCGCAAGTGAAGCGAGTGTTGAGTAAAGATGTGCTTTGAGGAAGTTTGCAAGTGTGAAGGGCTTTTCGTGGCTTCTTACGATAACCGGTCTTCCTTCATCAAAGCCTGTTATAGGCTCACCTGAAAGATAGTTGTAAACCGTAACTCCACCGCAATCGGGATCACCCTCAAGGCTCTTGAGGTAAAGCTTTGTGAAAAGCTCGCCCATGTCAACCTCGTGTCCCATAAGACCGAGCGTATCCTTGAAAAGGTTAACCCACGCGTTCATGTCAGATGTACAGTTGTTGCAGTGAACCATAGCAACGGGTCTGCCTGACGGAGTAGTAACCATATCGATTTCGGTGTAAACCTTTGAAAGCATCTTTTCAAGTACAACCATTGAAAAGATCGATGTACCTGCAGAAACGTTACCTGTACGTGCAGCAACAGCGTTTGTAGCAACCATGCCTGTGCCGGCATCGCCTTCGGGAGCACACATCGGAATACCTGCTTCAAGGTCGCCCTCATCGTCGAGGAGCTTAGCACCGGAGAAGCTGAGAGTACCTGCGCTTGCACCTGCAGGAAGAACCTTCGGAAGAATATCCTTGATATTCCACGGGAAATCCTTTGTAAGCTCTTCAAACTTCTCTATCATTTTTGCATCGTAATCAATTGTTTCCGAATCAATGGGGAACATACCTGATGCTTCGCCGACGCCCATAACTCTTTCGCCCGTAAGACGGAAGTGAACATAACCTGCGAGAGTTGTGATCATATCGATATCCTTAACGTGCTCTTCACCGTTGAGGATAGCCTGACGAAGGTGTGAAATACTCCATCGCTGAGGAACATTGAAACCGAAAAGCTCGGTAAGCTCGTCTGCCGCCTGAGCAGTTGTTGTGTTTCTCCAGGTTCTGAATTCTGCAAGCTGATTGCCGTCCTTATCAAAGGGGAGGTAACCGTGCATCATGCCTGAAATACCCATAGAGTCAACGCGGCGGATAGTGATTCCGTACTGATCCTGCACATTTTTCTTAAGGTCAGCATAACAGCTGCGAAGACCTGTCCATACATCGTCCATAGAATATGTCCAGTAGCCGTTTTTGTATTCGTTTTCCCAGGTGTAGCTTCCCGAAGCGAGAGGTTTATAATCTTCGCCGAGAAGAACAGCCTTGATTCTTGTTGAGCCAAGCTCAATTCCGAGATATGTTTTGTTGAATTTTTCTGACAAACAAATCACCACTTTACAAATTGATATCTTATTATAACATACATCTGTATTATTTTCCACAATTTTATTCATTGCTTTTCATAAATTTTGATTTATTGAAAAAATCTTCCCGGGATGATATACTGAAAAACGAAAGGTGAGTGGTTTTGTGAAAAAAAGCGATATTAATATAAGAGACCCTTTTGTGCTCGTAGAGGACGGCAGGTTCTATCTGTACGGCACAAGAGCAAAGAGCTTCGGCACAAGAGTCGGCGGAGTTGATGTTTATATTTCTTCTGACCTTGAAGACTGGAGCGAACCCTACGAGGTGTTTGATTCGGAAAAGCACGGACTCAACCGTGATGTCAACTGGGCTCCGGAGGTACACAAATACAACGGTAAATACTATATGTTCATAACATTTACAATGGAAAACGATAACCGCGGAACATATATTCTTTGTGCAGATTCTCCGATGGGACCGTTTGTTCCGCACAGCGACGGTGCGGTTACTCCGAAGGAATGGATGAGCCTTGACGGAACACTTTATGTCAGCAAGGATAATAAACCCTATATTGTTTTCTGTCACGAACATGTGCAGATTCTTGACGGCACAATCTGTTATGCAGAGCTTACGGAAGACCTTAAGAAAATAAAGGGTGAAATCACAACTCTTTTCTCTGCTTCTTCACCGTCATGGGCAGATGAATTTGAAGAGGGTAAACACTTCATAACAGACGGTCCGTTCCTTTACAGAACAAAGGGCGATGAGCTTCTTATGATATGGTCAACATTTATCAAGGGTCAGTACAGCGAGTGTCTTGTACGCTTTAATGACGGTGAGCTCAGTGAAAACTTTGAACATCTTGAACCTATTATCAAGGACGACGGCGGACACGGTATGATTTTCTCAGCAGGTGAGGACCTTTATCTTACCTTCCATACACCGAATCAGTCTCTTTACGAAAGACCTGATTTCAAGAAAATCATCGATACAGGCAAAACGGTTGAATTAGCGTAGTCATATTATACAACTGTCCGTGTTTGTTTTAGTGCTTTATGGCATATTTCTTCGTGGCTGTTGTTATCGTTTTTAAACTGTGGTATAATTAAATATCATTTTTAAGGAGGAATACATTTGAGTGGAAAACCGAAGATTTTTGACCAGGTGACGTCACTTTTCACCGAAGTCAGAACACATTGGAACACTCCAAAAGAAGGAAATTATGTTCCTTACAAAGAGTATAAGGACATATTTATTGCAGTAGGCAGTAACTATGCGGGTTCAAAGATGCTTGAGTACATCTCGTTCGGTGTAGGATGTTACCTGATAATGCATCATTATGAGCTTCCTTATCTTACATATGCGATTATCGCTCTTATCAATATGCCGCTGAATTACATCGGCTCTCTTATCTCGTGGTATGTCAGCGATAACCTCGGCTTCCTTCCGAAAAACTCGGAAAGAAAGGTTTACGGAACTTATTTTGCGTTTCTGATAGCCGGTATAACATTGTTGCTGTGGGATCCTGTAACGCTTATGGATATCAACAGTCCGTTTGTCAGGTTCTTCAATACCCTTAACGGTATGAGTGCAACGGCATTTTTCAAGGTTATAGGTACTCATCTTATGTATACGGGATGGACGGGCGCAAGAAATATTTTCTGGCGAAAGAAGCTTATCCCGAAATACGGCAGATACAAATATTCTCTTTACAGCGATTATCTTCCGAAATGCATAATGGTTATCCTCATCGGTTGGCTTCCTGTTTATGAAATTGCAGATATGTCAACAAGAGTATGGGTGGCAAACCTTCTTTTTGCCTGTTACAATGTTTTCGGCTTTGCAAACAACCTCGAAACCTGTACAAAGTCGATAAGCCCCAATACAAGAGAACGAATCCTTGTAAGAACTTATCCTATCAAGCTTTCACACCTCTTCCATTCGATTATTGCAATCATCATTCCTGTAATTATCGGTGCGCTTCGTTATGAATGGGCTGATATAAACGTTTTCAGATACGTTATTCCGATAATGTTTATTACTTTTGCAACCTTGACAATGTTCTTTGCGGGACGTGTTCAGGAAAGAATTCCGCAGCCGCCGATTGAAAAGAAGGTTCAGATCAGCTTCTGGGACGGTATGTTCGGTGTTCTTCGTAACAAGTACCTCTGGATCAATACTCTCGTTGGTCTTCTTGACTCGCTCGGCAGCGGTATGCTTGCTATTACGACGGTTCTTTATCTTTATACCTTCCGTCTCAGCGGTCTTCCTTACAGCCTTATCGTGGCACTCGTTTCCTTTGCGGGAACTCCGCCCGATTTCTTCACACCGTATTTCCTTAAGAGATTCACATACAGGCAGATTATGATTTTCTACCAGCTTTCAAGAGCACTCGGTTACACGGCAATCGCTCTCGCACTGAGCTTCTTTGGTGATAATCTTGTGCTTTGCGGTACAATCTGCGTTGTAATTCTTATCTTTATGGAAGCAACAAGCACCGTGCCGAAATCTGCGGCACACGATATGAACGTGCGAATCACGGACTATCAGATGTATCTTTCAGGTGAACGTCTTGAAAACTATTCAGGTGTTTACAGTTATGCAGGTATCTTCAGCTGGTTTACAGGCCCGATAACATCTTTCGTCGGTCTTGTAATTCCGATTCTTCTTCTTGCATCGGGCTTCAACGGCAACTGGGACGTTCTTTTTATTGATTCATCAAGATTCAATATCATCATCGTTCCGTTGATTATTGAAATCATCGGATATTTCCTTATGACAATTCCGTTCATCTTCTGGGATTATGACTCTTCAAAGCAGGATAAGGTTATGCAAGTTCTTCAGCGAAGAGCAGAGGTAACAGAAAAAGCAATGGTGAACGAAGAAACGCCTGTAATGGCAGAAGCAGGAAAGGTGGATTGACATGAAGAAAACTAAAAAAGTAAAAACAAATGCCGAATCCACAGCAATTATCGGGAAACTCAACATTCCTGATGAGCAGGTCTGGGATTATAAAATCGACGGTCTTGCTGCACCGATGATAGGCAAAACATATAAGAATTTTACCGTTAAGAAAATTCTTCTTGTCATTGCAGTACTGATAGTTGTTTCGCTGTCATTCTTGTTCAGCGTTATTGCTCTTATGAGCGATACTTTTGAATACGAAGAGCTTTCTGACGGTACATATATGCTTTCACAGTTCAGCAACACAGGTAATATCAGAGAACTTGATATAGACTATGTGTCAGATGTTCTTGAAGAGAAAGTTCTTGAAAACAAAGAAATTGAAGTTGTTTTTTCAAAGGATGAAACCAAGCCTGTTACAGAAATCAGAGAGTATGCATTTAACTGTGACGAAAAGGTAGAGGTTATCAACATCGGACCTCAGGTTACTAAGATTGATGCAAAGTCTTTCTATTCCTGTTGGAAGCTTGAACGTATCGAGGTTGACGAGGACAATCCCGTGTATTGTGACGTTGACGGTGTTCTTTATACAAAAGATATGAAAACACTTGTGTGTCTTCCGATAAATCACGACCTGTATCTTGCAAAACAGGACGGAATTGAAGTGGATTTGTGGCCGGGCGATGACGGCTATGAAGAGTACAAGAAAAATTATATGACTATTGTTATACCGTCAACGGTTGAAACCATAGGCGACCTTGCACTCAACTACAATGCTTTGTCAGATATCTATCTTCCTGAAGGTCTTAAAACAATCGGTGACCTCGCTTTCTTTGAATCAACCCTTACAGAAAACATTTATACCTACAAAGGCGAAAGTGAACAGATAATCGGTGCAGATAAGATTAATTTCTCGGCTGAAAATGTTTATCTTTCACTTCCCGAAGGTCTTGAATCAATCGGTACTGATGCATTCAACTACAATCAGGCACTCAGCTATATGTACGTGCCGTCAAGTGTAAATTTCATCGGCCACCATGCATTCTGGGGAACTGTTTATAAAGAGGGCAAAGAACTCAAGGGTGTCGCTTACATTGATGTTGCAGCTAACGAAGGTGCATTTGAAAGCGTTGAAAAGGGAAATAACTGGCTTCCGCAGTTTGATAACGGACTTTTCCCGAAAGAGATTGAAGTGAAGTACGGAGCAACAAGAAAAGCAATGTCATAAAAATCAAGGTTGCAAAAGAAAAAAGACAGGGGACAAAATACACAAGCAAAGACAGGGGACGGTTCTGTGTCTTGACAAGAGAAGCATAAAGTGATAACCTTGTGTTGGGTGATGAAGATGCCAAGACAAGCAAGAAAGAAGAGCGAAAGCGGAATATATCACATAATGCTGAGAGGAATAAATCAACAGCGAATCTTCGAGGATGAAGAAGATAATGCAAAGTTTATTCAGGTATTAAAAGACTGTAAGGCAATAAGTGAGTATAAAATACTTGCTTATTGTCTTATGGGCAATCATGTACATATTTTAATAAAAATAGAAAAAGAGCCTATTGAACAAGTGTTTAAACGAATTTGCGGACGATATGTATATTGGTACAATGTGAAGTATCAAAGAGTAGGACATCTTTTCCAAGACCGCTTTAAAAGTGAGCCCGTCGAGGATGATGCATACTTACTGTCTGTAATCAGGTATATACATCAAAACCCTGTGAAAGCGGGTCTATGTGAAAAGATTGAAGATTACAAGTTCAGCAGTTATAGTGAATTTGTTTCAAAGTCGTGGTTAGCAGATACGGATTATATATTTCAAATAATTTCTAAAGAAGAATTCAAAAGATTTAATAATACGGAAAATACGGACAAGTGCCTTGAAATAGAACCTGAAAAGAAAATCAGAGTGACAGATGAACAGGCGAAGATAATTATAGAAAAGCATACAAAATGTAAAAGTATTTCTGAATTCCAAAAGTTAGATTCAGTCAGCAGAGATGAATTTATAGCAATTTTAAAAGAAAATGGACTGTCAATTAGGCAAATCAGCAGATTGACGGGAACGAGTAAGGGTTTAGTTGAAAAATGTTTTAAATTTTAACTAAGACACAGAACCGTCCCTTGTCCGTCCGTATTTTTAAAGTTAAACTTTAGGAGGACATAGCTATGAGATATGCGACATTTGCAATTATAGTATCTTCACTTACTTTTTTTTATGGTCATAAGATGATTGTGATAGATGAAGCAAAAAAAACGGAAGCTTTAAAAAAGACATACCCTCAAAGATTTGTAAAAGTCAACAAAATAGTAAAAAAAGTTTTTGGTGTAAAATCAGATAAAATGTTAAGGTGTTATTACATTGAATTGTTCGTCTCTTTACTGTACTTTCTGGTTGCAGCTATATGTTTGATTGTTTTTGTTTCAAGTGGTTATGACAATAAAGTAGGATATGATTTGTTTTTTTACTATGCTGGAACAACAGGGATTGTTGATTTGTTGGTATTAGTTCCTATGGTGATTTACAACCGAAAAAAATTAGAAAAGACAGAAGACGGTTCTCCATGTTAGCTAAAAATCAAAATCCCATGGGTAACCACTCCCCATGGGTAAACCCAAATCAAATATTATACAAACTGGGGCTGTAAAAAAACAGCTCCTTCTTTATTTATGACTTCGTTTTACTATAAAGCAATTTTTTTGAATCGTCTCACTCTGACGAAGAAACTTGTGTTGTTGCGAATATTTTTTGACATCCAATCATACCGGCAAATTCGGGTTTGTAGAGTTCTTAAAATCTTTATGTATCTGACCTGTTCAGGCTCCTTTGTGTAAAGGGAGCTGTCGCGTAGCGACTGAGGGATTGTCAAAAACCCTTGAATTATCAACAATCCTCCCGTCACGGCTACG
>JAZSQQ010000021.1:0-67020 GCA_045538055.1 Acutalibacteraceae bacterium | reverse complement strand
GTATGTCCCGGCAATGCACTGTATCGAATTCCCATATCAGAAACTTTTGCAAATGCAGGTTGTAAAGCATTTAAAAACTCTGACTTTAATTGAGTATCAATTTCTTCTCTTGTGTATTCTCTTTCAACATTACCGCATACATTTGTGTAGAACAAAATCGGGTCGCTGATTTTATATGAATATGTACCGTTACAACGAACTGAAATATCAATATCCAATACGATATTTCTGTCAACAACTCTGAACGGAACGGGATTTGGTGTACCGAACATATTGCCGACAAGCTCTTTTGTATTGAAATAATAAACTCTCTGGTCTTTTCCCGTGTCGCCACCATAAGCAAATCGTTTGCCGATTGTCCTGAAAGATTCTTTTATGCTGTCACCGAGTTTGCCTGAAAAAATACTTGGCTCAGTTGATGCATCATAAGTGAACTCACCAGGTTCTGCACAGATTTCAACAATTTTACCCTGTTCAACAATAATCATACATTGTCCGTCAGCAACTGCGATGCCTGAACCGTTTGAAATGATATTGTCGCTTCCTTTTGTGTTTGAGGAACGTCCGCCTACACGCTTTGTTCCTTTTACCACCATTACATCCTTGTCTATTGAATCACAATAGAAAAACTCTTTCCATTGGTCAGCAAGAACACCACCGAGTGCTCCTACGCCTGCTTTAATAAGTCCCATATTATATTTCTCCCTTCAATTAACTATTTTATTTTTCAGCACAGTTTTTACAGCATAGGCCTCCTTGAAGGTCCGCCCCATATACCGTGCATTCTTCACAAACCATATTTCCGCAAATTTCACATTTATTAAGCTCAAGTCGTACTTCGTTGTTTGCACGTTCATAAGCTTTTCCGTGGTCATTTGCGTAAATGATTGCTCTTGCTTCTCGTTCATCATTACTTAAAAACTTTTTATCTTTGAAACCTGAAACAAATTCATGAACCTCCGTTTTTATCGGTTTACCGCAACAGTCACAATAAAATTCAAACTCAAACTGCTTCATTGTTGACTTGTCGGTAAACCTTTTTGTTACAGCTTTCAGCATTCTCAACAACCTCCTTATACGAGTATTTACAATATAATTTTACTTGTTAAAACTTATTAAAATAAGTAGCCCTGAAGGTTACTTTCTTAAAAAGAAGGCTACCTTTAGGGCTACCATGTCAAAAAACAATCAGGTCAATTGTATATGTTGTATAAACAAATCTGTAAGGAACAAATTAATGCATAAATTGACACAAAATTCAAATTATGCTATATTATGATATATAAATCTACGGAGTTAAACTATGAAACTTGATATAAAAAGCTTAAGCTTTCCTGAACAGATTAAAATGGTTCGTGTTCTTTTACAACTGACACAGAATGAACTTGCTGAGCAAATCGGCATTTCCTATGCTACCGTCAGCCGTTGGGAAAGAGAAAACCGAACACCGCATCTTGCGATGGTGGGCAAATTCTATTCATTCTGTATGCGTAACGGAATTGAAATTGAGACAACAAAGGAGGAATAATATGACGACACTTTACGGTATTATTTTTGCTATTTCTCTTTTGATGATTGCAACATATTTTTTTGTTGACAGAAAACGGGATATTTGGTTGCTGCTCCTTTTTGTTTGCGTCGCTGTATGTGATTTGGGTTATTTTCTTCTGTCTGTCGCAAATAATCTTGAAATTGCTTTATGGGCAAACAGAATTGCTTATCTTGGAAGTGTCTTTTTACCTTTTTCCATACTTATGATGATTATGAATCTTTCAAGATTCACTTATCCTAAATGGTTACCACGAATTTTAATTGTCATTAATATTGTAATGCTTTTAATTGTTTCAAGTGGCGGATGGTTACCAATTTATTATAAAAATGTTTCTTTTGAAATCATAAACGGTGTCGGCACTCTTATTAAAGATTACGGTCCTTTACATAATTTATATAAAGTCTTTCTGTTTGCATATTTCTCTGCAATGATTGCAATTATCATATACACAGCCATAAAAAAGACTGTCGTTTCTGTCAAACACTCTATTTTTCTTGCATTCGTTGTTATCGGCAATATTGTAATCTGGCTGATTGAAAACGGTATAAACGCAGGATTTGAATTTATGTCAATATCCTACATAATCACAGAGGGCTTAATATTATTCCTGTACGGGATTTTACAGGATTACGGTCTTGCAGATACTCAAGGAATTTCTTGTGAATCTGTTGCAATCCAAGCTGAAGCAGCACAAACTGTTTCTGACGAACAAATAGCAAATATCAGGTATTTTGAGCAAAATCAGATTGATGTTATTTTTGAAAGCTGGGATAATATACGTTCTCTTTCTCAACGTGAAAAAGAGGTATTAAGACTGATTATGCGGAACAAAAAGCGAAAAGATATTGCCGATGAACTTTTTGTAACAGAAAGCACAATCAAAAAACATACATCAAGTATTTTCAAAAAGCTTAACATCAACAACCGTTCTGAATTGTTTGAAAACGCAAAAAGTTACTTGAACAGCAAAATAGTGCAGTAGTGAAAAACCACTGCACTATTTCTTTATCATCTAAAAATCATCTCATACCATTGATAAGCAAATTGCACTCAAAATCTGTGAACTTGGTTTTGAATAAAGGGCTGTCAGAAATAAACAATAAATCCGAACGCTTCACCGATGATGGCGAAAGTGTTCGGATTATTTGGGTTTGGCCCGCCCGAAGGGATTCGAACCCCCGGTCTTCAGAATCGGAATCTGCTGCATTATCCAGCTATGCTACGGACGGATATTGTCTGTCAATTATATCACACCATAAATCCAACATCAACATTTTTCTGTCGAAAATATTTATAATTACATAAAAGCGTAACCATCAGATTACCAATGGTTACGCCTAACATATGTAATGTTACTTAAGTAAATAGCCTATTCCCATAAGAATATACAAGGGGCCGAGGCAATATACCATAAACATTTCCTTGTGCGGAACTTTCGTTTTGAAGCAATCCGTCAGCAAGAGGCATTCGAAAACATATGCAATCGCGCCGCTGAAATATGCCACACCTTTGAGTATGTGATACACATCATCAAAAAAGAAAGACAATATAAAAAGTACAGCTGCCACACCGACAAACACATTCCGCAGTATCAGCATTATATAGTCACGTTTCTTGTGACCCTCGTGAACAAGCTCGTCCTTATCCGGTATTGTTGCATCCACGGTATGTTTTATCTGTTCAAGCAAATCCGACATAATGTCCCCTCTTTCCTTTTTAATGTTTCAAATAAACAGCACACAGCCCTGTCTTTTGAACTGTTCTATCTTCTTTTCAAGCAGCTCTTTGTCACACTTGAAAATATCACAAAGGCAGTCCATGCAATAGAACTCCGTTGAGCCTCTGTTGATTAATTTTTTCGTAAGGCCAATATCGTTCGGAGTGACTTTTTTCCCGCAATTTTTACACGCACTCATTATTTATCAACAACTCTTGCTCTGTAAACCTCACAGCAATGCGGTTCAAGCTCAAAAAGAATCGTGCCGTTTGTTACAATCTTCTTTTCGCCTGTCCACACATTTGTAAGCTCAAGAGTTTTTCCCGTACATTCGCCAAGGCCGATGCTGTCAAGAGTAGCGAAAAATCTGCGTTTTTCATCATGGAAGCTGAATCCGCCGATTGCAATATCACCGTTTGCAAGGAAGCGTACAAGAATCGGTTCATCAACAGGATAGTATTCATAAAGAGGCTCATCGCCTTTACGGTTTTTATTTATATGCCTGTCACCATTTACCCAGAAAGGCTGTCTGTGTGCTTCGTCCTGGTCGATTTCGATAAGCATTTTATTCTTAAGAATTGCCATTGCGTCATCGTCAGCTTTTCTGAGGTCACAGCCGATAATAAGCGGTGAACCCATCATTGCCCAGTAAGCAAAGTGAGTTTTATACTCCTCAACGGTACAGCCCTTGAAGCCGACGTTGCCCTCGCCCTTCATACCTACAACGAGCATATCCATATCGTTATAGCAGCCGTTACCGTTATACTCGGGCACTTTGAGCTGATCCTGTGCGAGCTCTTTAATTGACTCCCACGTATCAACGATATCGCCTGTTGAACGCCATGTGTGTGCGCCTGTTTCCTTTATCCAAGCCTTTGTATTTTCAGCACCCCATGAGCAAGCCGCAAAGACGATATCACGTCCGCAGTTTGCAAGAGCAAGAGACATTCTCTTATAAAGGAAATGACCGAATGTTGAGTGCGGATGGAAGCAGAAGTCATATTTAAGATAATCAACTCCCCACTCAGCGAAGCATCGTGCATCCGTGAATTCGTGGTCTAAGCTACCCGGATATCTTGCACAGGTAAGTGTTCCAGCGCAGGAGTACATTCCGAATTTGAGACCCTTTGAATGAACATAATCCGAAACATATTTCATACCATGAGGGAATTTTTCGGGATCGGGTACGATTTCGCCTTTTTCGTTTCTTTCGCGAAGGCTCCAACAGTCATCAATAATAACATACTCGTATCCGCAGTCCTTGAGCCCGCTTTCGACGATGAAATCAGCCGTTTCCATAACAACTTTTTCGTTGATATTCTCACCAAAAGTATTCCACGAATTCCAGCCCATCGGCGGTCTTGTTATAATCATAAAATCAACTCCTTTATCGTGATACTTTAATTATATTCTCTGTTTATTGCGGTGTCAATAAATTTGTCGTAACAGACTGATTAAAAACATAACCTGCTCTTGTCAAATTCATACAAAGTGCTATAATGGAAACATAAAATTTTACGGAGGCAGATTATGGGCGTAAAAACAAAAATTTCATCAAAGGCGATTTATGAATTTTACAAGGAACTTGAAAAATTCAATATAGAAAACCACGCTCTTATTATGCTCAAGGACGGTGAAACTGTCTTTGAAAACTACGTGTATCCGTACTCTGCAGATATGCCGCACACCCTTTTTTCCGTGACAAAATCAATTGTTTCAACCGCTTTCGGTTTTGCGGTTGACGAGGGATTACTTTCGCTCGACACCAAAATCACCGATATATTTGACGAATATCCCCATAAGAAAGATGATGAATGGGACAGGCTGACGCTTCGCCACGTTCTTACGATGCAGAGCAATAAGGAATTCAGCTTTACACAGGATATGACAGGTGACTATGTCAGAATGTTCATGGAGGCTCCGTTCAGAAAAACAGGACGAGGATTTTTATACAGTAACAACGATGCACACGTAGCAGCTGCGGCTGTTCAGAAGGTTTCGGGAATGAACCTTGTTGATTACCTTACACCCCGCCTTTTTGAGCCTCTCGGAATTGAAAAACCTTTTTGGGAAACCAATTATTCCGGTGAAAACATCGGCGGAACAGGTTGTCACCTCAGGCTCCGTGACCTTGCGAAAATCTGTCAGTGTTATGCTGACGGCGGTAAGTGGAACGGTGTGCAGGTTATCCCTGAATGGTGGACAAAGACAGCAACCGAAATCAAGGTCAGGCACAGTAAAAGCAAGGAAAACGGATACGGTTATATGTTCTGGATTTTTGACGGTAACTTCAGTATGGACGGTATGTTCGGTCAAAGAGTTACATATCTTAAAGAGCACAATGCCGTTATCGCAGGATTTAACAGTTGCGTTCATGACAATTATTTTTCGGAAGCTTTCGAGAAGATTCTGCCGAAAGCATTTGCCGAAACTTGCGATAATGAATGGGACGGTAAGCTTACGGAATATCTTAAAGCTCTTGATCATAAAACAATTAAGTGTGATAAGCTTCCTTATATCCCGACAGGAAAGATTTTTCATCTTACTCCCGCCTCAGATGTTCTTGCGAAGATAATGTTTCCGGCAAGCCTCATCCCCCGTTCGCTTACTTCAAGCTTTGCGAAAAGACCAAAATCGAACCTTGATGAGGTTTCTTTCCACTTGACTGATGATGTATTCACCGTCAAATGGAAAGAGGAAGAAGACGAAGTTGTCATTAACTGCGGCCTTGACGGTGAACCGCGTTTTTCGGAATGCAGTATCAAAGGATATCAGTATAAAATATGGGCATACGCTTTTACCGAAAACGGTAAGCTTACTGCAATTGTAAAGCCGATCAACACGCTTTCAACCCAGCGCATCGAATTTACTTTCGGAGAAAAGGAAGTTAAACTTCAGTTCAAAGGCAGTCCGTCTTTTGTAGATTTCATTGCAAAGAACGCAGACCAGAGCAGCTTTGTCAAAAACAGCGGCAAAGCAAAGCCTGCTTTGATGAAGGGTGTAAAAAAAGTTCTCGGAACAACTGAAATGCCGATGACATTCAAATCGAAATAAAAAAAGAACTCGGATAAGATTCTGTTCTTATCCGAGTTAATTTTATATAGCTTCAAGTTCTTTTAACTTTTCGTCAACCTCTGCTCTTCTCTTCATAAGCTCAGCCTGTATCGGCTCAAGACGCTTCTTTGAAAGAGGATAGATAATTGTAAGAATGAGAATAAGTGTGTAAACGATAGCCGGAACAATTGTACACATCTTGTAAATATTGTGTCCGAAGCTGCCGACACTCGTTGCGACTGTATTACGAACCTTATCTGTGTAGCCTGTTTTCTTAAGAAGCTGCATTCCGCCTGAGTCAGCAATTGTCTGACCGAGCTTTCTTGAGAACGTGTAGACGGCATAGATTGCACTTTCGCTGTGTTCGCCTGTTGTGTACTCGTTATAGTCAATAACGTCCATAACGATTGCCCAGTTTGTTATACTCATAAAGGAGTAACCGAAACCTGTAATTGCCTGCATAACAAAATATGTTGTTACATTCGGAAGGAATACCGCATTGAAGATACTTGCCAAAGATGAAAGTACAAGACCGAAAACGCAGATTTCTTTCTTTCCGAACTTTTCAACGAGCTTCGGCATAATCGGAATCATAATCGCCATCGGTGCATAAGTGCAGAGTGTATTTATGATTGAAAGATCGGAGTTTCCGAAGTGGTTTTTAAAGAGGTACTGGTTGAAAGAACCGTACTGAAGAAGTCCGCTGATAAGAACACCCGAAATTGTGACCGTGATGAACGGAAGGCTTTTGAAAAGAGGACCGTAGGTACGCTTAAGATTAATCTTCTTCTTAACGTCGGGAACTTTGACACGTTCCTTTGTTGATTTATAGCAGAAAAGATAAGAAGCAATCGCAAGAGCAGCAAGAACAACAGCAAAGATAAACGCTTTGTCGCCGCTGAATACCGAAACTTCTTCTTTTGTTTTCGGGTCGATAACTTTGTTGTAAACGACCATTTGACCGAGAAGAGTAACAACAGCACCGCCTACACCGCCGCCTATTGAACGGAAGGTTGAAAGAAGCGTTCTTCCTTTAGGGTCGTCCGTGATAACAGATGCAAGCGATCCGTAAGGAATATTGACACCTGTATAAAGCATACCGAAACAAGTGTATGTAACGTATGCAAAAATAAGAATGACTATGTAATTGTTAATGAACTTGTTAATTCCGAGGAAGCAGACAGCCATTGAAACGCAAAGCGGAATTGAAAGCCATTTCAGATAAGGTCTGAACTTGCCGTCCTTTGTCGGTTTTCTTGCATCAACAATAAGTCCCCACATCGGGTCATTAATTGCGTCCCAAAGTCTTGTAACAAGGAAAAGGACAGTGATGTCGTTGTAAACCCTGTCGGGATCAACACCCAGGTCTGCCATAAGTGTATCTGTATAAAATACCTTAAGGAATGTTGAGATAAATGTAAGCACCAACAGATTACCTATGTCACCAAGTGTATAGCCGAAGCCTTCCTTGATTCCTATAGCATTCGGGTGCTTCAGTGCGTTTTTAGGCGCAACGTCTTTATTTTTTGCCATAAAAATTACCTCTGTAAATTTAGTGCCTCTATTTTATACAATTAACTTCGTATTGTCAATTGAATAATTGCAAAATTTAAAAAGAAAAACGCATTGTGAGAATGCGTTTTTCTTTATCGGAATTAAAGATGATTTTTTACGTTGTTTTCGTAGTGACCTGTATCCTGGAAACCGTTTTCTGTGCGGATACATTCACCCCACTTACGTGCGATTTCTTCGTAAGAATCTGTCTGCACCTTTGCTCTGTGGAAGCCGTCCTTGCTTCCCTTAATGCACCAGTCTGAGCTCCACATTCCGTGGCCTGTTGCCTTGTAAGTCCAAAGCGTCCAACTGTAATCAAGATTATCAAGAGTTTTAAAGCAGTTTTCCCATGTTGTCTTCTGATGCGGATAGAACTCACCCATATACATCGGAACATCACAGTAAACTAACTTTGTAAAGAACGCAAAAAGGTTGAAAATAAAGTTGGAGTTGTTATAGAAATGAACCTGATAAACAACGTTATCCCAGCCCTTGGTCCAAGCCTGCGGAAGAGCAAATGCTGTCCAGATACATTCCATTGTGATAATATGTTCTTCGTCAACTGCTCTTACTGCATCGTAAAGTCTTGAGTAAGCCATTGTGTTATTCTTTCTTCTTTCAAGCTCGCCTGACGGCACGTCGCACATAGGCTCGTTGAGAAGGTCATACATTGCAACTGCAGGGTTACCGTCAAACTTTGTTGCAATTGCTGCCCAGAGCTCATCAGTAAGAACACGATATCTTTCGCCCTGCTCTGTATCTTCGTAATAACCGCAGGATAAGCCCTTGCCACTGTGCGGAGCATCGCTGTGATATCCGACAGCACCGTGCATATCGAGGATAACATAAAGCTCACGCTCGGAGCATTCCTCAACAACCCATTCAAGACGCGAAAAATCCCATTCACCGTCTTCATCAAGGATTTTTGTGCCGTTGTCGTCATAATAAAAATTTCTGAACCAGAACGGAACACGGACACAGTTGAATCCCATCTTTTTGATTTCGTCAAGGTCGTATTCTGTAATCCAGTTGTCCATATAAGTATTGAAAAGCTCGTAAGCACCTTCTCTTCCGAAACGCTCTTCAAGAGTTGTAAGAACAGAATAATGGTCTGTAGCTTCTTCGTAAGGAGAAAGCCAGTCTTCCCATATCATCCATGAACCGAGGTTGACACCTTTGAGCTGAATTTCGTCACCGTTACGGTTAACGAGCTTGCGACCCTTTGCCGTGAGGAAGTCTTCTTCGGTGAAGCCAACCGTTTCATCAACAGTTTCAACCGCGAACACAACCGAGCAGACAGAAAATGTCATTACCAATGAAAGTACCAAGGATAAAACTGATTTGATTGTCTTTTTCACAATATCACTCCCTGAAAAATTTTACAGTTTGATTATATTACAATTCAGGATTTATGTCAATCAAGCCAGCTTTTTAAATACACAACACAACTCATTGATATAAGTCAAAAATCCGCAAAGCTGATGCCTTGCGAATTTTTTCTTCTCAATATTTTTTCATATTTACAATACATTTACGCTTCAGATATTATTTTCCACACTACTAAGCAGAATAACCATATTGTCATAAAACTTATGTGTTTCTTCTTTGTCCGCAAAAAGTCCGATCGGCGTACCGTGGTCACCTTTGCCGGTCGGCATAACATTCCAGATACCGGCATCAAGCGGTACATTCTGAACATAAAGTTTATACGGTTCGTTTGCAGGATGCATAGCAGACACAACATCAATCAAGCCGTCGCTTCCGACTGTAGCTTTTTTTAAAGCTTTGTCTGTTCTGAGCATGAGCTTTGCCGTTGACTTCATCAGCGGATTTTTTGTGTTCTTGGGAACCAATTCTCCCTTTTTATTTTCTTCTAACAAATTATACGGATATGAAAAATAATATACAGACGAAACATTCTTTACAAACCCGTTCAACTCTTCTGTTCCTTTATCAGTCATATCATAATCGATACTTTCTTTGCAAAGGAAAAGATCCTTCATAACAGGAACAAACTTCTTTGTATCTTTTATCTCCTCTGTCTTATTAACTCCCATTTGCTCAAGGTGCACATCAATCATTCCGCCCTGCAATTTGGTCCTGCTTAAAATCACCGTAGAATTCAACGTAACAAATTTCAACATAGGCAAAAGATGATACTTTTTCACCGATTGATAAGCATCAGTTCCGTTTAACGGCGAACAAATAGCAGATACACTGCAGACAAGGTCTTTTTGTCCACCCATAAAAAGAGGTGAAGTATCTTCCCTGTTCAGTGCGACTTCGTCAGGTGCACCGTTTTCAAGAAGATAAGTCAGAAGTCTGATAACGTGACCGCCGAAGCTGTGACCTATCAGGTGAACTTTCTTTTCTTCGCTCCAATTTTCAAACAACGGCTTTTTATATGTTCTGCCAAATCGTTTATGACCGTAAACACGGGAGTGGTGTTCACCGTAATCAACCCTTGTACCTTTTAACTGAGCATATAATTCACAGGCCTGATCCCACGCGCTTGATATCGGGCCTTCAGAAGCCGCATAACACTCAACACCTTTATCGGAAAGATATTCAGTAATACTACCGGTTGTACCGCCCCAGTACGGTGCTTTTTTATTTATCCCTTCGGTATCACCCCAGCCGTACATTCCGTGAACAAATATTAACGGGTACCGTGTTTTTTCTTCATTCATTTTCATCCGCCTCTTTCGCTACTTTGACTTTTTATTATAGCACAATTCACAATATTATTCAATAATATATTTCTGTATATTAACCACCGTTCCCTTTTCCACTCTGTTCTCACCAACATTCATAATGTAGTATTGTGCGTTTATTATACCACCCATATTAATAAAAAAGGTAACTGTTCAACTACAGATAAGTATAAATGTAATATTTTCTCAATTTATATTGCTTTTAAACAAAAATATGGTATAATATTCCCAATCTAATGAAAAGGAGAGAAAGAATATGAATCCATTTCTTTTGAAAATTTTGTCAGCTCTTTCAGCATTTCTTATGCTGTTCCTGAGCCCCGGCGGTCAGATTCGTCAGCCTCTGGTTGCAAAGCGGTGTCCCGCTTTCTACGGTGAAGCTGCTGTTGCTAATCCTCTTGAGGATGAAGGCAACCTTGGCGTTCCCCAGCACCCCTACCTTGCTCCCGAGGGAACAAACGGTATGCACGGCGACTCTTACAACACAGATACATACGACTATATGGGTCCTCTCGGTATCAATCCCGTTGTTAAGTCACGTTCAATGAACGTTTTCGGCGGACTTGTTGCTACACTTATGTTTGATTCTCAGGGCAGAATCATGTGCATCAGCGGTAACGTCGTCGGCTTCCGCCTTCTTCTTATGGATGCTGATACACTTGAAATCCTTGCTGAAACAAGACTTCCTCAGCGTCCGTCAACACTTGAAGCAATCAAGACATTCAACTTTTCTGCAATCTCAACCGATACTTCAGGCGGTGCTTACTGCCATCTCCTTAAGGGCGACAGACCTATCATCGGTAACTCTGACAACGTAATCCAGATTTACTACATCGATGAATCATCAGGCACACCCGAATGGAAGATTGAAAAAGAATGGGATATTGATGACAAGCTTCCCGAAGGCTCACACATCACAGACGCTATGCCTGACTTTGAGGGCAATATCTGGTTCCTTACACGTCCCGGCGAAATCGGCTATATTGATGCAGAGACAGACGAAGTTAAGATGATAAAGCTTGACAACGAAGAAATCCAGAACACATTCGCAATCTGTGACGACGGTATCTACATCGTTTCAGACACAGCTATGTACCGTTTCGAAATCGGTGCTGACGGACTTCCCACATACACATGGAGAACTCCTTATGACCGCGGAACAACACTCAAGCCCGGTGCTATCAACCAGGGTTCAGGTACAACTCCCACTCTCCTTGACGTTCCCGTATACGACAAGGAAGGCGAAGGTGCTGTTCAGGTAGGCGTTAAAGAGCTTTGCGCTATCACAGACAATGCCGACGGCAGAGTAAACATCGTTATCTACGACCGTCCGACAGGTGAGATTGTTGACCAGGTTCCTCTTTTCACAGAGGGTAAATCTGTTAGTGAAAACTCAATCGTTGCTTACGGCCGTTCATTCATCATTGAAAACAACTACTCTGAATCAGGTGCAGGCTTCCTTGAAAACAATCCCACAAGTGAGCCCGGTGTTACAAGAATCGATATGAACTATGACTGCACAAAGGCTGAGGTTGTATGGGAAATCGACGAGGCATCTGCAACAGTTGTTCCCAAGATGTCAACAGAAAACGGCATCCTCTACCTCTACACAAGAGTCCAGAACGATGACATTCCCAAGCGTGCAGTTGCATGGTACTTCACAGCAGTTGATTTCAGAACAGGTGAAACACTTTACAAGGTATTCACAGGCAGCGGTAAGAACTGGAACAACTCCTACGGTCCTATCACAATCGGTCCGAACGGTAAGGCTTATGTCGGCGTATTCAACGGCCTTATCTCAATTGAAGATACAGTAGCATAATAACAGATATCATAAAAAGACGGTGGATTGCTCCACCGTCTTTAAATTTTATCAGTCTTATCCGATTATGAACGAGAAAATTACGGAAATAAGATTCTTGATTAAATCGAAGATACCTGTAATCACTGTCACAAAGTCAAGCTCTGCTGCTGTTTCATCAGAATCAACTTCTTCATTTGTATCGGGAATTATAACATCCTCCTGTTCATCCTCAACCTCAAATTCAGGTGTCTGGTCGATGAGGGCAAGATAATCAACATAGGCTGATGATGTTTCGAGGAGTTCTTCTGCAGGCTTTGACTGATCAACGCTTGCACGGAGTGTACCCGCCTTGTTGAGGAGTGCAACGTCAAACCTGTCAACAGCACCGTCGTGGTTGCAATCTGCCGCCATATAAACAGCCTCGCTCACATCATCCTGCGTGAGCATTCCGTTTACAAGACAGGAAACAAGCACTGCGTCCTGACCGTCATACCAACCGTCACCGTTGACATCACCGAAGATAACAAATGTGTATTCACTGACAAGTTCATTTGTATTGTTATCATAAAGCATTACCTTTTTATCAGTTCCGACTTTATTTGCACCGTATTGATAATACACCTTATCCGAATGGGTTACATATTCAGAGAAGACCGTATCAATACTCAATCCCGATGCAAGACCGTATATAAATCTGTTCGAATAATCAATAACCGTTGCAGAATCGTTACGCTTATAAATATCAGCTTCTGCTCCGCATACCGCACAAGTACTGCCCTCGTAGCAGTGTCCTTTTTTGTCAATTACGGTCGAGCTGAATATTTCACCGCAAACGGCGCAAACCACAGAGGTATTACCCGCTTCGGTACAAGTCGGCTCTGTCTTAATTGTTTCGTATGTATGGTCAAGCGTAGGAATTACTGACGCTGAAACAGTTTCTCCGCAATCATCGCAGATAACCTTATCATAGCCTTCTTCGGTACAGGTTGCAGCTTTGTGCTCGTTGTGGGTGTTATTGTGCAAACATACAGCTCCGAAGGAATCACGGATCTGGTCAACGGTTCCCGTTGAGATATAGAACTCATATTCGGTGGGTGTATAGCTTTCAAAGGTTCTGACACCGATAGGTGCGATATATGAGGTGTTGACCTCTTTCGCAGGATTAACGGTCTGAGCGTGTCTGTAGTGCGCATTGTCTGCACTTGCGCCGCTGTGCTTCGGAGGATAAACACCATAATAGAAATCTGTTACCTCGGGTGTATAAAGACCGATGCCGAAGCTGTCTGCATCCTGACTTGCCATAAATGCCGCCCAATTCTCGGGTGTGTTTTTGTTTGCAGAGAAGCCGTTCGGGTAACAATTTTTTATGTAATCCTGCGTTATACCCCAAAATTCGGGCTCTGAATCATACACGAGATTTTCTTCCTGCCACGCTTTGTCTTCAGTTACATCATTATAAACATACTGATTAAGAGGCTCGATTGTATAGAACGCAGGCAACTCCTGTGTTGTCTGTGCTGAGGGAAAGCCCGAATAATCAACCATACGACAATATGTTTTCATCAATCCGTTTTCAAAAACATATCTTGCCTCGATATAAGTATCGGTAACGTATCCATCACCGTGTATGGGCTTATAATACTCTCCTGTTTCATAATTCATTACATTGGGGTTTGTTTCTGCCCATTCGTCTGACCATTTTGCCCAATCAAGCGGACGGGCTTTGATATAAATATAATCTTCGCCTATTTCGTAATCAATAACCTTACTTGCTTCGCCGACTACGTTTCCTGCCTGAACGGGGTTGTAGTTCCAGTCTGCAGAGTTATAGTAGCCCTGCTCATAAGGCTTTTCGCCCGTACCGTAGTATGACTGCTGAAGCTCACGACCGTTATCATAATAGTTGATAAGGTTGACCTCGGTGCTTTCACTTTTGTAATTTGTTCCATAAGTGGCATCCAGCTTATCTTTATAGTCAACCTTTGTTACATCTTTGCCATTTACGTTGTAAACACGGGCAACAATATTGCTGTTAAGAAGGTAAAGCTGATAAACCGCACCGCCATTGAGGATATCGATACCAACCTTATATTGATCATTACGGAAGGCCTTTATCGTGTTTGCCATAACAGTAGCTTCGCCTGTCATTGTGGAGGGCATATCTGCCCTTTTTTCTGTTGTGACAGAAAGAAGATTGAAGGTGCCAACTTTATTGTCAAGAAGCGTGAAGCTGATTGACTTGATTCCCTTTTTAGCGTTACTTGTAACCTTCGACATCTTCATGCTTGCATTGACATACTTTTTAAGGTAACCGTCAACAAATGAAGTGAATTCACCCATTCCGTCATCAAAGTTGGAAGAAGGCTCAAGGAAGAATTGCTCTGTTGTATTGTCACCGTAGGTTATTGTTCCCTCAACATAAGCATCGGAGTAATATGTCAGCTTGTAGCGGTGGAAGTCGGAGTTTGCAACGGTGCTTGCAAATGTGTACGTATTGTTTGTTACACTTGCACTGACTGTTGCACCGTTAACAACAACGGATTCTGAAAGACTTGCACTTACATCAACCGTATATATTGCCGTTTTACCGCCGTAGTGGGCAGTAACCGTCTGTGTACCTGTTGCGGTCAGATACTCGGGAGTGCAGTAATAGCCCGATTCAATCGTGCTTGTTACATCTGCAACCGTATATTCAAGCACAAGTCCCGTTGGATTGACTCTTTCACCAACGGTGTATGATGTTTTGACAGGCATTGTCCTGATTGAAAGTGAGTCAACAACAGGCTCATATTTAGGATAAACGGTATGGCTTGTAAAATCAACAGGTGTATTCTCTGTTATGTGAGTACCTGTTCCGTTCACACCTGTGTACCAACCTGCAAAAACATAACCGCTGGGAGCGTATGAGGGAACGGGAAGCTCACCGTAATTCCGGGGATTGCTCTTTGAATATGTATAAACCTTACGGTGAGTCACACCTGCATTTGTGTCGGTTGCAAGGGTGAGCTTCTGAATCGCAACATCCTTTACCGTGCAGGTCTTGCCTGCCTCGGCAATGCCGACAATACCGTAAACAATCTGAATATAAGCGGCATTTGCGGGAGTTGTAAATACAAATCTGTTGACGCCTGTATCGACAGCCGATGAATTGATATAAGATATAAAATTTTTGCTCGCATCATAGAAAACAACATAGGGCTGATAAAAAGCCGTGTCAAAGTTGCAGGAGGCAAGATTGTAGGAGAAGTTATATGTTGAACTCGGATTAACGGGCATCATATAATATCCGTCTCCGTTACCGAATGTGAAGTTTGTAAAAAGTACTCCTTTAGTTGCGATAGTTACATCTGTGGTAAGAGTAACACTGTTATCTGCAGCATTCTTTGCTACAGCACCGCCGTTGTAGGCTGCCATATCGCTGACTTTACTTGAAATCCCATTGCTTGCCCATGAAGCAAAGTCGAAAATATTGCTTCCGTATGAAGAGATGTCTGTCTTACGGATTGCGATATCCTTGGCTTCGGCAGAGCCGGTGCCGGAAATCGTGAAACGAATTTGAATATAATGCACATTCGTAGGAACAAAGAAAACAAAGCCGGTGTTACCTGTACTTGCAACCGACTGCGGAACAAGTGAGGTGTATGAACCGTTTTCATCAAAGAAAAAGACATAAGGGGTAAAAATCAATCCTGCGGTGAGACTTGTGAGGTTGTATGAGAACGTATATGCCGCACCGGGCTCAACATCCATCATATAATACTGGAAGTTACCAGCAGAAATCGTTCCTGAACCCATGCCGTGGCCGGTATAAGCTTCACCCGAATTTTTATTTTCAAATTTGAAACTACCGTTATCAATATCGATAGACAGCTTATCCGCTACCGGCACACCGCCGTTGACTATTGTGGTTGACAATTTGTTGCTTGCCCACTTTTCAAAAACAAAAACGTTATTGAAAGCAAGCTCAACAGAGAAATCCGATATAGCTGCTGATGAGTAAAGCATCGCAACTGACGGAATGAGCATTGCAATTACCAACAGTAAGGTAATTATTTTCTTACACATTTTTTTCATAAATCTACCTCCGAATTTATAATCATATACAACCCCAAAATTCCCTATTGTAGCAACTACATTATATCTTATCAACAATCAGAAATCAATATTTTAATAAAGCAACAGACTCTCAGAACTTTTACGATAAAAAAGAGCCTTATCTTTCGATAAAGCTCTTTGTGAAAATTGAAACTTATTTAGAAGCTTCTTCAGCTGCAACTGCGCAAGCAACTGTCATACCCACCATCGGGTTGTTACCTTTTTAGTTAAACTGATTTTAAGGCAATTTTTTAAACTTTTTCCCAATGGTATGATACTTTTCATACATTTTTGTACGATGTTTTCATACCTTCGACTATACCATTTGCTGTAAATGGCTACAATTTGGCTACAACTGATTATCCCCTATCCAAAATTTCTTTAGCTCGTTTACGGATAATTCTTTCAATCAGTGTAAGTCTGTCTTTACTCAGATTGTAGCGACTGTGACGCTTGAATTTGAAATTAAGAAGCTTACGAAGATTGTTCTTCTGCTCGTGTGAAAGAACCGATACAGCTTCAGCTACAAAGTCGTCATATACACACGGCATTATCGTATCGGCATATTTCTGTAATGCTTCTTCACTTTCCAAAGCATCCCTGCCTGCAAAGTTCAGAAGCGAATTTCCGTGGTCAAACAACGGAGCCGGAGCAACAATCTTATTGGTTTTGCAATCAACCAAAAAACCGAAGTTTCCGTAGTGTCGGTCAGAATTAAATATCACCGCATCAAGCAGAATCATATCATTCAAAGCCTTAACGAAGTCTTCTCCGAGACTTGCATAAAACTCTTTAACTGCTTTAAAACCACCCGATTTAACAATTCTGCCAACAGGAACATAGGCAAGGTCTTTGCTCGTAAACAAATCGCAATGAGAGCAAAGTCTACCCTTCCACATTGCAAGGTTGTATTTTACAGCATCTATACCGAGAGCCTCTGCAATCTGATAAGCGTAAAATTCTGAATAAGGCTCATTACCTGTGTTTGATGCGCCTTCCGTTCCGCCTTTGTAAAGACGGATTGTGCCATCCTGTCTGCGCCAACATTTCGGAAGCATACCGTTAGTTGTAAACTCGGGACTTGATGATATGATTGAACCGGTACTGCTGCCATAACCTGTGAAAGCAATCTGTCCGAGCACTCGGCTGAAACGATTGTCGTACAGGTTACACTCTTTAAATGTGCCTTCAAAAGTTTCGTCCACAACCCAATAGCAGTCATTCAGAGAAAGTCCTTTAGACAGCTTGATTATATCAAGAGGTCTGTTGATACTCATACCCATTGCACTGAGCAGATTATCAACATAAGCACGGTTTCGAGGAATGTTTCTGTGCTTGAGCCAACTTTCGATTCCCTTTGGTGAAGCTTCAGCCAAATCCAACGGCAACAAATCTTTATGTTCCTCGTTCACCCAAAGAACCTCGATATTCATTTCTGCACCGTTATCTGCCTCAAAGGTCAGCAACGGCAAATCGTACTGCTTCAATGTGTATTTCATATCATCACCTCCTATTCTAACATCTATATTATTATAACCTTATTATAATACTTTTGTCAATTAGAAGAAAACAATAGCTCTATTCTGACAGTGTTCCTTATCAACATCTGAAAATCATATTGTAATTATTGCGAAAAAATGTTAGAATAAAGGCTAATAAAATCAACTTTACAGGTGAGAAAATGAAAATTGCTGTATGTGATAATGAACAGGTCATACTTGACGAAATTTCGCGCGAAATAGAAGAATATGCCAACTCACAGGCTTTCGACCTGACTTATGAAACATTTAAATCTTATGAAAGCCTTACGGACAGAATTGACGAATTCGACCTATTTGTGCTTGACCACAATATGGATGACTTTATTGTTAACCCGGATGAATCTCCGCTTATGACAGGCAAGGAATTTGCAAGGATTATCCGCAAGTCATCAGACAGTAAAAAAGGCATCATCATTCTTACTGCATATCACGATATTGTATATGACACTTTTGATATCGGCTTAGTGTGGTTCCTTCGTAAACCCACAAGCAAAGAAGACCTGTTTAAGGCATTGGATAATTACTTTTATTCAGTTACCAACTCAGGCACCGTAGCCGTAAATATCAATAACGAAATTCACTTTGTGGACACAGACAAAATACATTATATTGAAGTTTTTCACAAGGATGTTTTCATTCATACTGATGATGAAACTCTGCGATGCCACAAATCAATTACCGAGTTTGAAAAAGAGCTTACTAAGTTTGGCTTTTTCAGAACACACCGTTCGTATCTTGTAAATGTTTCTAAAATCAAAAGTATCAACAGTAAAACTGCTGTTATGAAAAACGGTGATACGGTTTACACCAGCGAAAAGAACTACGCAAAGCTTCGCGAGTTGTTTCTTGAAGCTTGATTTCGGGTGATATTATGCTCATTGAATGTATTTCATATTTTGCTAAGAACATTGTCGGCACGGTTTTTGTTCTGTTTATTCTCAATAAGCTGATAGGTTACAAAGTGCAGGTCAAAAAAGTAGCAACGGCTATCTCGGCCATAGCACTGGCTGCTATGTCAACGGTTCCGTTTTTAACTCTCGATGATGCTGAGTTAGCGTTCACTCTTGCCGACCTTTCAACATTGCTTCTGTTCTCAGCTTTTCCCTACTGTGTTTTAAAGCCGACTAAGAAAAAGATATTCTTCCTTTTCGGTTTAATTTTAAATCTGCTTCTTGATTTGTTGGTTGCCGTTATAACCACTACAATAAACATCACATCGGAAGTAACAACGAATTGGATATATGCAGGTATTCTTGCCATTCTTCTGATAGTTGTGACTGCGATATATTACAAGCGGAATTTCGTTGTTCCCGTTGACTTTTTTGAAAGCATACCGTCTTTGTTTTATTTTGTCATTCTCGTTGCGTGTGTTGCTACACAGTATACACTGACCCTTTCACAGGATGCAACGTCTTATGCTGACGTGGCTCAGTTGTTGCTGATTGTTTCCGCAGGATTCATTCTTGTGTGTCTTTCGTATATGGTATTTAAATACATTACGGTTTCACTCAAAGAAAAAGACTCTCTTGAACAACTCGATATGCAGATTAAGCATTATGAAGAGCTTGCTCAGAAGAGCCAAGATATCCGCCGTTTCAGACACGACTACAAAAACCACCTTTTTATGCTCGGAGTTATGCTTGACGAAAACAAGCTTGACGATGCGAAAAAGCACCTTGCACGGCTGACGGAAGAAATCAAGGAAACCGAAACAAAGTTTGCAACGGGCAATTATTTCGCAGATGCTCTCATCGCTCACAAGGCAGACGAAGCTTTAAAGAGCAATATTCAAATAACATTCCACGGCAGCATTCATCCCGACAAAATTGACAACAGCGACCTTTGCACAATCCTTGCGAATAGCCTTGACAATGCAATACGGGCAAGCGCTCCGCTGTCACCGTGTACAATTCACGTTGAAGCTTCAACGAACGAAAAAGGTTTTACAGTCACCGTTACGAACCCCGTAGCAAAAAAAGTCGAAATCAAAAACAACACAATCAGAACTTCAAAGAAAGATGCCGAAAGCCACGGCTTCGGTATCGGTAACATAAAGAGAACTGCACAAAAATATAACGGTTTTGTAACGCTTAACAGTACTGACAATAAATTTTCAATTAAAATCGGTCTGTTGTTTTAACAAGCAAGAGAAGAGCTGTGATTTCAATTTGAAACCACAGCTCTTCCTTATATTATGGCAATAAATTTTTTACTTTATGTTTTTCTTTCCCTTTTAGCCGATTCGTGTTTTCAGTGAACCTGAGCTTACGGTTTCGAGTTTTGCACCGTTACCTGAACCGCGCTGTTTAAAACAATCATCGGGATTATCGTGAGGTTGCATTGCTACATTCTTGTTTCCGCCTTTAGTGTTTGCCTGTGCTTTAGTGAAAATCGGGAACATCATCGGCATAAAGAATTCATCGGAAACGCTGTTCCATACCTTTGATGCAAAGAATGTGCAGTTGAAATACAAATCCCAGTAATTCCAGCCTTTGATTTCTTTGTTTACTTTCACAAGCTGGTCTTTTGTAATATCCATTCCCAACCAGTTCGCGCTTCTGAGACCGAATTTTGTCGCACTGTATCGCTCAACATTATAGTAAACACCCATACCGTCTCTGCGGGTCATCAGGAATGTACCGACAGACACACTGCCGAACGGTGCAACCGTGTAACAGCCTACGGGCATTTCACCGTCAAATGTGCTTTCAATGTAAATCCACGAGTGACCCAGGAAAACGATTTCCGAGCAGATATACATTCTGCCTACGATTGTATCTCCGGGTATTTCGTCGAAAGTGGGTTTGGTCGGTTCGGGTTCTGTGGGAGGTTCAGGTTCTGTCGGTTCGGTCGGTTCCGTTGACGGTTCGCTCGACGGTTCTGAAACAGGCTCTGTAGTTGGTTCCGTTGTCAGTTCTGTAACTATTTCCGTAGTCAGCTCTTCAAAAGCTGCTGTAGTTTCTTCAATTAATGTTTCCTGTGCAGTTGCCGTTACACCGAAAATGACAGAGAAAACAAGCAGTACCGAAACAATTTTAATTAACTTGTTTTTCATTTTATTCTTTCCTTTACCAATAATATCAATTACAGTTTAACAAATACTTTGCTTCTTTTCAAGTCTTATCCGTTTTTATCAGAACTTAAAAAGATTTACAAACCATTCGTAAATGCCAACGAAGAAATCTTTAACCTTTTCAAAAAACTCGGCAACCTTTTCGCCGAATGTCGGTTCTGCAGGCTCGTCGGGAGTATCGGGTGTAACGGGTGTGTCAGGAGTGTCGGGAGTATCAGGTGTTTCGGGAATAACAGTAACATTTTTCGTTAAATCCTCGTTACCGTCTGCAACTGTAACTGCATCCCACTGTGCCTGAGTGCCGTCAAACTTTGTTTCTGTAAGAGCTGTAAAGCCTGTGAAAACATTTTCACCGATTGCTGTAATACCGTTGCCGATTTCAACTGTTGTAACGATACCCTTGAAAACATCAAAACCTGAATAATTGTCGGCGATTGCACCGTTACCTGTGATTGAAAGCACACCGTTTTCACGGTCGATTGCCCATTCTGCACCATCACCGCAAGTGCCTGAAGTAAGAGTTGAGAGAGGCTTAACAGGATTGCCGCGGTTGTTGTAATAGAGATATAGATCATAATAATAATCTACCATCATTTTCATATATGCATAATCTGCACCTTGATTTCCGGTCAATGCATATTCTTCTTCCGTAAACTCTGTATACTCATATTTGTCTATATATTCCAAGCGCTTGCTAAATATTGCATCATTGTACTCATTCACTGCTGTCAAATCTTCCTGGTCCTGAGGCTGTTCAACTTCTTCGTATATTTTTGACAAAGCATCGCTATATTCACTATACTTTTCTGAAGCATATCGATAATAGTAGTAAGCACTAAAAATGCTACAAGTCAAATTTTTATTCAATACATCAAGTGTATAACCATAGGGCTTAATGATTTCATCTATACTTTCCTGTGTATCATTTACATAAATATTAGTAAACTTAATAGATAGAAGACTTATTACTGTATGGTCACTTTTAAGCCTGCCAAACTGTCCCTCACCAACAATATATAAGTTATATCCGTTAGTGTAAGGCAACAATTCTCCTTTAATATAGTCCCAAATCTGAAAAGAATCTGCACTTACTTGTGTTGCATCCGGATGCAGAACGATATCTTTGTCCTTACATTTTGGCGGATAGTATGCAAAAATGCAAGCTTCACCTTCATCACCGCTATAGTTATAATAAAGTGCATTATCGTAAACAAACCACTCGGTAATATCTTCATCGATTATAATTTTTTCCAAATTCGAAAAACTAAGCCAAATAGTACCATTACTATCAATGTCAAAGCCCTCATCAAAATACAAAACCTTTACCTTTTCAATAAAAGCGTATATCTCGTCTTCAGTTTCTCCAATCTCCAAATCTTTATCCCAATTTTCGTTCATCAGATACAATGTGCCTGTTTCTTCGTCGAAGTATGAAACGTCCTCTGCTGCAAAAGAAACCGTGGTCAGGCTCATCATACAGAGAATCGCCAATAAAACGGATAATATTTTTTTCATTCTAACAACTTCTTTCTGCCGTTTGGCTTAAATAATAATTAATAGTTTTTTCGTTTGTGCTCCTGCTACTTCGTCATCAGAAAGCTGAAAGAGTAAACTGTTTTACGGGCTTGAGCATATCCTGTTCCGCCTCTGCAAGGGAGCCGTACGCCATATACCATGCGTTGGTGTCCATTCTCAGCTCATCAATGTCAACTATGCTGTGGTCACTGTTCTGCTTGAGATTGTCGTGCCATATTGCATAATAAGACTCGGTACCTTTAAAGAAATAAACAACAGAGTTGTTGTAGCGTGTGCCGTCATAAATATAGAGCACTGTCTTTTCAAGAGTACAATTCTGGTCGGGGAATCTGTTTTTAATATCGTCCTTTGCTTTCTGAGTAAGCTTTGCAAGGTCTGCAGCAGGAATAGTATTGTCCGTAACATAAGAAATGAAAGATGCTTTGACCTCTGCTTCTGTTTTTGCAAGAACTATTCCGTACTCTTTATACCTGTCTGCTTCAGCTGAAACAACAAGCTTATGTGTGCCCTTTGACTGATCAAAGTTATCGGACATTGAGCTTACACCGAGCGTAAACGACTGGAAATTGTCACCGTATACACGGATTCTGTTATCCTCCGTCTTTACGTTTATTCCATCTTTTCCGTAATCCTTGATATAATCTTTCTTAAGATTGATTGTGAGGTTATTGTAGCTTGTCGTATCAACAGCAACGCTTTCGACTGCATCAAAAACATCAATTGCAACGCCTTCCTCAAGACCGGAAACAGTAAACTTAAACTCCTGCTCCTCATCTCCGGAAATTTTCTTTTTGAACATAGGGTTTTCCTTGATTCCCTCTTGATTGATTCTGACAGTAATCACTACCTCATCGTCATTTGAAAGCATTCCGTTGTTTTCGGACGTGATTTCATATGAAATGTAATCTCTGACCGAAGTGTAGTAATAATAACCGTAATCTTCATATTTATTGCTTGCAATATCTTCCTGAAGCTCATCCATATTTATCAGAGTATCTATGTTTTCGACAATGCCGTATCCGTTGATACCCGAACAAACAAGCTCATCAGCAACATATTTTTTAAGAGAAACCTTTGAGCCTGCCGAAGAAGCTATAACAATCACAAGAATAATCATAGCTAATACGCCAAGGCCGATTCCGCCAAAAGTAAACACTTTCTTTTTATCAAGCTTTGACCATATATCGAGTGCTTTTTCTTTTATGTTTTCAAGGGTTTCGTTTGGATTTGCAGAAGCGGTTGACGTTGCACCCGGTGTAGCTTGAGCCACGGGTATCACCGCATCCTCCGTACGTTGAATTTCAAGACCGCAGGAATTGCACACTTTACTGCCGTCGGGGTTTTCTTTTCCGCAATGGTTGCAATACATAAGCTTCCTCCTTAACCGTTAACGTTATAGTCTGCATTTATAAGGTTGATCGCTTTGATTACCTTATGGAGGTACACAAGCGGGCCAACAATGATAAGTATTCCGAGCACATTCCAGAGCCAGAAAGAGCCTGCACCGAAAGAATAATCGATATTTCTTCTGCGAAGCTCGGCACCTGCTCTCTTGCTGAACTTGTGGAACCACACAAGGGTTGCAATTTCAAAAGTAAGCGGACCGACCAAAAAGAACAGCAATGCAAAATTCATCGTCTTTTTTCCGTCATACCTCGAGGCTGTTATATTGAGCTCAGACGACATTTTATAATACAGAACAAGGCCGTAAATGCCCAAAGTCACAATGGACAGCAAAATCGCCTTTAGTGCACCTCTGCTTGTCTTAAGCTGAGCAACAGGCGGTGGTGCTGCCTTTGGACCACATCCGCAATTACCGCAAGTATAAACATCGTCTGCCATTGGTGATCCGCAATTTGTACAATACTTCATAAAAATCTCCTCGCTTTAACTTTTGAAAGTCAATAATTAAATCAAAGCCATTCAGACGCCTTCCTGTTTGGCTATGATGCATAGATTTTATCATTTTAAAAGCAATGTTTTTTACACGAAGACCTGAAATGCCGTTTTGGCGACCTGAAATATCTTAAAACCTGATTTTTATGCTAAAAATCAAAAAAGGCAGGAATGCCGAAGCAAATCCTGCCGAATTGGACTTATTCTTATCTAAAAAGTCTACGTATTGCATTTATAACGTTTTTGATTACTTTAAACGCCTGGGTTACAAATTCTCCGACCGTTTCTTCAAAGAAATCCGAAAGTTTTTCAAAAAACGTTTCGCCTTCCTTCTCTTCAAAGCTGATAATTCCGTCTACATCTTCACTCTGAAGCAACTCAACAAGCTCGGGCAACGTAACCGTCTTACCGTTAACAGAAACGCTGATATAAACCTCATTGAGAGTAAAATATTCTTCTGCGCTGTCAAGGTTTTCTTCATCAATAATAATTATATCAGGTGATATTCCGTCAAAGGTTATCTTGTCGAAATACAAATAATATGTATCTGAATTATCGGCAATCAGATTTGAAATATAGTTATAATCAAGGTTATTATATATGGTTGTTTTACCGTCGAACGAAAGCACCTTGTGACCGTCTTTTTCTTTATCTGTGCTTGTTCCGTTAACAGTAAAACCTGCTGATTTGAGAGCAGTGTATGTACCTGAACCCGCCTTTGCAACAAAGAAAAGACGGGAATCGTTGCCCAAAAAAGCATTGCTGAAACTCAAATCATCTGAAAGAGCAGTAACAATTGCGAGCCTTGAACAGTCCTTAAAAGCATCGGCTCCAAGCTCAGTTACACTTTCAGCAAGATAAACTTCTTTAAGTGCAGTAAATCCGTTGAAAGCACCTTCGCCCACAGTCGTGATACCGTTACCTATTTCAATATAAGTTACTGCACTTGCAATCTCGTTCCATCCGGAATAATCGCTGACTGCACCTGTACCTGAGATTGTCAGAGTTCCGCTTGTCTCGTCAAATACCCACGTTGCATTTTCGCCGCACATATTAGTTGGTTTCCCGTAATTGAAAACAACCTTTCGTTTCAATGCGTCGTTACCTGAAGCAATAGCAATTTCATTCCACTGCTCTTCTGTGCCGGTATAATAGGTTGTAGCAAGATTGGTGCAATCAGTAAAAGCTCTGTCTCCAATTGTTGTTACACTATGAGAAATCACAACCTCTTCAAGATTGCTACACTCTTGAAAGCTTGAGTCAATGGTTGTAACAGTTGGCGGTATTTCAACTTCCGTAAGTGAATAGCACCTGTAAAAAGCTAAACCTTTTATTCTTGTTACGCCATAAGGAATAGTTATTTCTTCAAGTGAACTACACTCTCGGAACAATTGGGTGCTAATTTCAGTTATTCCGCTTGGCAAAACAACCGACTTGAGAGAAGTGCAGTTTCCAAATACATCGTTTTCGATTTTAGTAACACTTTCAGGAACCACCACATTTTCAAGCGCTGAACATCCACTAAAAGTAAATTCACCCAAAGTTTTCAGAGTATTTGGAAGTGTCACACTTGTTAATCCTTTACAAGCATAGAATGCATGTGATTCGGTTTGTATCACACTGTTTGGAATCGTCAAACTTATTATATCTTCGCAACCTGTAAAAGTATAAACACCGATATATTCCGGTCCTTCCGGAATTACAAAATCACCGGCAACAAGTTCACCATTGATATAAAAATTATCAGCATAAACATTGGGATTTCCATAATAATGGGCAAAATTAATTTCACACCAATCTTCTATGCTACCAAGGTAGTATACATCCTTTAAAGAATCACAATGCAAAAAAGCATCCTGGTAAACTATTTCAAGCGAGGCCGGTAATGTTACCCCGTCAACTAAAGAACAATCTGCAAATGCATTTGCTGCAACAACTGTAATACCATCATCTATTTCAATATAAGTTATTTTGTCTTTTAAATTCTCCCAACCCGAATAATCGCTGACTGCACCTGTGCCCGAGATTGTCAGTGTTCCGCTTGTTTCGTCAAATACCCACGTTGCATTTTCACCGCAGATATTGGAAGGTTTACCATAATTGAAAACGACATTTCGTGTCAATGCATCGTTACCTGAAGCAATAGCAATTTCATTCCACTGCTCTTCTGTGCCGGTGTAGTAGGTCACTTCTAATTTATCACTACTGATAAACGCATTTTCACCAATACTTTCAACACTATCCGGAATCGTCACACTTGTGATGCAGCTATTATTACTGAATACATTTTTGTTTATTTCTTTTATACCATCGGGAATTATCAAATCTTCAACAAGGTCACCATTAAAATAAAGCTTTCCTTCATATCTCAGCGGATTTGATTCTTTAGACGCAAAAGAAATTGCATTCCATTTTTCAAAACTGCCTGCATAATATACTTCTTTTATCTCTTGGCTATTAAGAAATGCACTTGTATCAACGACAGTTATACTTTCAGGTATCTCTATACTATAGAGCTTTTTACATCCGCCCAATGCTGATGTTCCGATTTTGCTGACTCCTTCCGGGATTACAAGTTCAGTCACTTCAGTACAATCGCGGAATGTGTTCATGCCAATGTATGTAATACCACTACTTATCTCTATTGATTTCACATACGGTTTATAGTCAGCCCATGGTACAGGATAATAATACGGTATACTGTTATTGTTTATGGCATAATCATTCATCTCGCCATAACCGCTTATTGTGAGTTTTCCACTTACTTCGTCAAAGCTCCACGTTGCATTTTCGCCACAAGTGCCGGTAATAGTTTCTTTATAATCAAAAACTATGTTTTTAGTCAGATCTTCGTTATCTGCTCCGATTGTAATTGCATTCCACTGTTCCTCTGTACCAGGGTAGTAGGTTGTGGTGAGATTTGGGCAACTATCAAACGTACAATCGCCTATTTTCGTAACACTACCTCCAATTGTTACACTTGTAAGACTGTCACATTGATTGAACGCCCAATCCTCGACAATTGTGGTACTATCCGGTATTGTTACACTCGTAATACTGTCACACTCATAAAATGCATAATCACCTATATTTGTGACACTATCAGGGATTACAATGTTTTCAAGTTTGGTGCAAAAAGAAAACATATGGCTGCTAATTCTTGTAACGCCATCCGAAACATCGACGCTTATAAGGTTAGTGCAAGAACTAAATGCATAATCACCTATACTTGTAACACTGTCAGGAATCGCTATGGTCTTAAGACTAAGACAATAGTCAAACGCAAAGGTTCCTATACTAATAACACTGTTGCCAATTGTTACATTTACAAGTTTGTCGCAAGAAATAAATGCGTAATCGCCTATACTTGTGACACTATTTGGGATTGACACGCTTGCAAGACTATCACAATAAGCAAACGCATGACCATTGATTTTTGTGATACTTTCAGGAATTTCGACACTTATAAGTTTTTCGCAAGAATTGAACGCAAAAGAACCAATGCTTGTAACACCGTTACCGATTATCAACATTTTAATTGATGCAAGATGTTCATTCCAAGGCATATTTAACGGACCGTCGAAATCATACATAGCCCCCTCACCGTTGATAGTGAGAGTTCCCGTTCCTTCATCAAATGACCAGCTTACATTTTCACCACAGGTGCCCGTCACCACCGTCTCTTCCGCAAAGGACACAACAGTAAGATTGAGTGTGCATAATATCGCAAGCAGTATTGCAATACCCTTTTTTAAAATGTGTTTCATTTTAGACTTCCTTTCATTTAACATTATAAGGCAACAATAACCCATATTTATTATACAGATTTTTGCGGTTTTGGCACAACCAACGGCCTGAAACCGCCTTTTACAGGTCTGAAATGGGTAAATTTTCTTTTTTCAACTTATTCTATCACTATTAATACAATATGTCAAAACTGTTATCTATTTTGTTTAACGGTCAAAAGCAAAAATTAAGAGCCCTATCTCGGAATGAGATAGAGCTCGTTTTTTGTTGATATATAAGGGTTTCAGCTTACTTAGAAGCCTCTTCAACTGCAACTGCGCAAGCAACTGTCATACCAACCATGGGGTTGTTACCGGCACCGATGAGACCCATCATCTCTACGTGTGCGGGAACTGATGAAGAACCTGCAAACTGTGCGTCAGAGTGCATACGACCCATTGTATCTGTCATACCGTATGAAGCAGGGCCTGCTGCCATATTATCCGGATGAAGTGTACGGCCTGTACCGCCACCTGATGCAACTGAGAAGTAGTTAACACCGTTCTCAACACACCACTTCTTGTATGTGCCTGCAACGGGATGCTGGAAACGTGTCGGGTTTGTTGAGTTACCTGTGATAGAAACACCAACGTTTTCAAGCTTCATGATAGCAACGCCTTCGGGAACATTGTCAGCACCGTAGCATCTAACGTCAGCTCTCGGGCCGTTTGAGTATGCCTTCTCTTCAACAACCTTAACTGTTTCTGAGTAAGGATCAAACTCTGTCTTGCAGTATGTGAAGCCGTTGATTCTTGAAATGATCATAGCTGCATCCTTACCAAGACCGTTGAGGATAACGCGGAGAGGCTTTGTTCTTACCTTGTTAGCGTTAAGAGCGATTTTGATAGCGCCTTCAGCAGCAGCGAATGATTCGTGACCTGCAAGGAAGCAGAAGCACTCTGTTTCGTCTGAAAGAAGCATCTTACCAAGGTTACCGTGGCCAAGACCAACCTTACGGTTGTCAGCAACTGAGCCCTTGATGCAGAATGCCTGGAGACCGATACCGATAGCTGCAGCTGCATCAGCAGCCTTTGTGCAACCCATCTTGATTGCGATAGCGCAACCTACTGTGTAAGCCCATACTGCGTTTTCGAAGCAGATCGGCTGTGTTTCTCTTACGATCTTGTCGCAATCGATACCCTTTGCAAGAGTGATTTCCTTACATTCTTCAACTGAAGAAATACCGTATTCAGCAAGAACAGCATTGATATTATCAATACGTCTTTCGTAGCTTTCAAATAATGCCATTGTAATTTCCTCCTCTTACTTATTCTTTTCTCGGGTCGATGTACTTAGCAGCGTCAGCAAATCTGCCGTAAGTACCGATTGCCTTGTTGTATGCGTCGTTCGGTGTGTCGCCCTTCTTGATGAAGTCTGTCATCTTGCCGAGTGAAACGAACTCGTAACCGATAACCTGATTGTCTTCGTCAAGAGCCATACGTGTAACGTAACCCTCAGCCATTTCGAGGTAACGAACACCCTTAACCTTTGTACCGTACATTGTACCAACCTGTGAACGGAGGCCCTTACCAAGGTCTTCAAGACCTGCGCCTACTGAAAGACCGTCATCTGAGAATGCAGACTGTGAACGGCCGTAAACGATCTGAAGGAAGAGCTCGCGCATAGCAGTGTTGATAGCGTCACAAACGAGGTCTGTGTTGAGAGCTTCAAGGATTGTCTTACCGGGAAGAATTTCAGATGCCATAGCAGCTGAATGAGTCATACCTGAGCAACCGATTGTTTCAACAAGTGCCTCTTCAATAATACCTTCTTTAACGTTGAGTGAGAGCTTACAAGCGCCCTGCTGAGGTGCACACCAGCCCACACCGTGTGTGAAAGCGGAAATATCCTTAACATCGTAAGCCTTAACCCACTTACCCTCTTCAGGGATCGGAGCAGGACCGTGATTCGGGCCCTTAGCTACACAGCACATTTCCTCTACTTCACGTGAATAGTTGATCATGTTGTAAATCTCCTTTCGGTTTATATAGGTCCGGTCTTTGACCTCGCCTCTATATACATCTTTTTGGCTTTCGCCATTCCTTAGGATATAAAGATTTGAACCCCGTATGCCTGAAATTTAAACCTTTCGGCACATCAAACTGTTTTTCATCTTGAAATACGCGCGTATGACTGCGAAACCATACTGCGCTTAAATCTTTATATCTTAGTTATTATATCAATCTGTGAAAGATTTATCAAGACCTTTTGTAAATTTTTTCAAAAATCACAGCTCTTTTTAGGGCATTTTGCCTTTTAGAAGCATAAAAAAGGGATGCCGTAAGCATCCCTAAAATATTACTGTTCTGCACCAACAGGGAAAAGCTGACCTCTCTGGAAAAGAATATCGTTCGGGCCGTCTTCCCAAGCCCATACACAATCCTGTGTGAGCTGATAATTTTCGTTAGTGAGGAACTGAACTTTGTATCCTAAACACTTATAGCTGAATGCAGCAGGCTCATCTATGTTAAGATAAGCAACGTTATACTCTGTTGAAGACACTGAGAAAAGCGGTGCAATTCCCTGTGCCGCAAGAGAATGGTCAACAGTATACATAACCGTCCAGAGAGTTATAACTGAAAGGAGCGTAATTACAAACACACGGATAAACGTTCCGAGATTCTTGTTTTTCTTTGCCTTCTTTTCCTTTGCAACTTCAGGATCAACATTCTTTTTGCTCTTCTTTTCAGGCTCAGCAGGGGTCTGCGGCTGAATCGGCATCTGTGTCACAGGCTGCGGTGCTGTTTCAACGGGAGCTTCTGCAGTTTCCTCTGCAACTCCGAAACGATCGGTTGATGCAAAGCCGCTTTCAGTTGATTCAATATTTGAAAAGTCTATCTTGACTTTATTATCCTCAGCAGAGTTTACATTCATGTTTTTAAGTTCATCCATGGGTTTACCTCCAAAGCATTATACATAGATTGTATACTATTCAAAAAATTAAATCAAGTGCTATTTGAAATTTATTTACAAAGAGCGCCCTCAAATACTCAGGTAAGCCATTTATTAACAAACGGCACTTTATTAAGCAGAAACGATATCAAAAACGCTACTGTAACCGTAGCTAATGTCAGTACGGGAATACAGAAAACAGGGTTAAAGGCAACCGCATTGAATCCCCAGAATTTATAAACCGACATAACAAGTATATGTACAAGATATGCGCCAAAGCTGTATTGCGAAAGCTTTGACATCACCGCATTTATCTTCTCTTTGTCAAATTTTCTGTATTTGAAGAAAACAAAAACAGAAACCGCTTCAAGAAGGACGTTTACGGTAAACGTCTGCAAATAGTTTGTACTGTTTGTGTTCAATTTCCAACCTGCAACGGCATTGAACAAGACCGACACCAAAAAGCCGACTGCTCCGAGAAAATAGATGATTTTTCTCTGTTTCTTCGTAAACTCAGTATTCGCAAGAAAATAACCGAGAACAAAAATATAAGCAAAGCCTACCACAACACGCACATTCATATCTGAAACAAGAGTATTCACGGCAAGCAACGTTTCCTGTACATTTCCCGATGTAAAGTCTTTTGCCATATAAACTACCTGCGGAACGGCATAACCGAAAATAAAACCGAGCAAAAGATAATACTTAAGAATTTTTTGTGAAACAACAAACTGCCTGATAATCGGCAGACACATATAAATTCCGACTATCATCGGGATAAACCACAGATGAACGGGGCCTATAAACGTTTTCTGAATAAAATCAACGAAAGAAAATGACTCCATGAAATCGGGATTATAAACATTTCCGGGTGCAAAAACAGCATGCAAGGCTGACCATACAAAGTACGAAGCAACCATTCGCGGTATATATTTTCTGTATATCGTTTTAATCTCAATATCCCTTGAAAGGAAGAGCGAACCGCTTATCATAAGGAAAACGGACACGCCCCATCTTGATATTGCGTTGTAGACATTAAAAATCTGCCATTCAAAGCTTCTGCCGCCGAAATCTGACCATTCCTGAGCAGAAACGTGAATAACAATAACCGCAATTATTGCAAAAACTCGCAGATAATCGTAATAAATCACTCTTTGTTTTTTCATAAACATTCTCCTGTGAGCATCATTTCTTCCTTCTACGTTCAAGCTTTGCGACAACCTCTACATTTCCGGTGCGCGGGAACATGTCTACAGGTGTTGCCTCGCTGACTTCGTAACCGACTTCAAGGAAACGCGCACAGTCACGCGCAAGAGTTGCACTGTCGCAGGAAACATAGACAATTCTGTCGGGCGACATTTTTGAAACGGTTTCAACGAGTGCACCGTCGCAGCCTTTCCGCGGTGGGTCAAGAATTACAACGTCAGGCTTAATGCCTTCTTCAAGAAGAATTTCAGCTGCCTTTGAAGCATCTCCGCAAATAAATCGTGCATTTTCAATTCCGTTGAGTTCAGCATTTTTCTTTGCATTTTCAATCGCCTGCTCAACGATTTCTACACCGACAAGCTGTTTTGCATCCCTCGCCATTGTAAGACCTATCGTGCCCGTACCGCAATAGAGGTCGATGAGGGTTTCATTTCCTGTAAGAGCCGCATATTCCTTCGCTTTGTTGTAAAGAACCTCTGCACCGTCGTGATTGACCTGGTAGAATGAAAGCGGAGAAATATTGAACTTCAGACCGCAAAGCTCGTCCGCTATATAATCCGAGCCGTAAAGCGTGATACATTCGCTTCCGAGCACAACGTTTGTGTTTTTCGTATTTATGTTAAGGATTACGCTTTTAAGTCCTTCGATTTCAGTTTTGAGCATTTCAACGAGTTCATCTGCAAACGGGATTTTTCTTCCGTTCGCAACAACGCAGACCATAACCTCACCTGTTGTAAAACCTTTTCTTACATAAATATGACGGATAAGACCCTCGCCCGAGAATTCATTGTAAACGCTTATTTTCTTTTCTCTTATCCAATCGCGGAAAACATCGACTACTCTTCTGAAATCCTCGGGTTGGAGCAAGCAATCTGCACAGTCAATAATTCTGTGTGTCATCGGTGCATAAAAACCGATTGAAGCAAATGTGCCGTCTGAACCAACGGGATACTGTGCCTTATTTCTGTAACGAGAAGATTCAGGTGACGGGATAATAGGATTAATTCTAACATCAAGTCCGCCGATTCTTTCGAAATTATCTTCAACCTGAGTCTGCTTGATTTCAAGCTCGGCATCATATTTAATATGAGCAAAACAACATCCGCCGCATTTTTCGGAAACCGCGCATTGAGAATTTATTCTTATCGGTGAGCGCTGAGTAATTTTTTTGATTATACCTACGGCATAGGTTTTCTTTACCTTTATGATATGCGCAATCACGTGGTCACCCGTTACGGCACCGCGCACAAAAACCGTCATTCCGTTGTAATCGCAGACACCGCTGCCCTGTACCGTACAGCTTTTAACCGTAAGCTGAATTTCGTCATTCTTTTTAAGCACAGTTTCGCCACCTTTCAAACCATTATAAATTATACTATACGGTAAAGCAAAAATCAATAAAGTTATTACTGTATTGACAAAAACGTTTAAGATGATATAATTATCTCAAGTGAACAGTTATCTTCGGGGCGGGGTGAGATTCCCCACCGACGGTGTTTGGACCTTCTGTCCATAAGCCCGTGAGCATTTGCTGATCCGGTAAGATTCCGGAGCCGACGGTAAAGTCCGGATGAGAGAAGATTTATTTTTTAAAATCAGCCCCGTACATTTTGGTACGGGGCTTTTTCGTTGATAACTCTCGCTGAAAATTATCAGGAGTTGAATTTTATGGCAAAAGCTATTAACAACAGAAACCGTGTAAGTATGATTCGAAAAATCACAGTAACAGCAATCATGTCCGCATTATCCTTTGCACTTATGATGATTGATTTTCCCGTGCCGTTTATGCCTGCGTTCATCAAATTCGACGTTTCGGAACTTCCCGCACTTATAACATCGTTCGCTTTCGGTCCTCAGTACGGCGTACTCGTTTGCTTTATCAAAAACGCGCTTCACCTGCCGACAAGCTCAACGCAATTTGTCGGAGAACTTTCAAACTTCCTTATGGGCGCTGTTTTCGTTTTTGTTGCAGGTCTTTTCTACAGAATCAGGAAAACCCGTAATTTCGCTTTCATAGGTGCAATGGTTGGTAACCTCGCAATGGCAATCTCCTGTTTTCTTATCAACATGTATATTACCTACCCGATTTATATGGAAATTCTTATTCCCGAGCAGGTTATCTTAGGAATGTATCAGGCTATTCTTCCCTCAATGGATTCAATCTGGAAATCAATCCTTGTTTTCAACGTGCCTTTCACTTTTGCGAAAGGTCTTGCCAGCGTTATCATAACTTTCCTTATTTACCGTAAACTTTCTCCGATTCTTAAGGGTAATTTGCAAAATAAGTCTTGACTTGTAACTGATATTAGTATATAATTTTCACGCAATAAATTAAATAGCGCTCAACACTTATTAAGAGCAGCTGAGGGAACAGGCCCTATGAAGCTCAGCAACCTGCGTTAAGCAAGGTGCTAAATCCTGCGGTGCAACCGAAAGATAAGTTTTTTAAAGCTCTCGGTTTGTACCGGGAGCGTTTTTTTCGACAAAGGAGGACTTTTAAAATGGCAAAACATCTTTTTTCATCAGAATCAGTAACAAAGGGACATCCCGATAAAATCTGTGACCAGATTTCAGACGCAGTGCTTGACGCAATCCTTGCACAGGACCCGAACGGCCGTGTTGCTTGCGAAACATGCTGTACAACAGGCATGGTACTCGTAATGGGTGAAATCTCAACATCAGCTAACATCGACATTCCTGCAATCGCACGTAAGGTTATCTGCGACATCGGTTACGACAGCGCAGAAAAAGGCTTCGACGGCAACACCTGCGCTATCCTCACATCTCTTGACAAGCAGTCAGGCGATATCGCAATGGGCGTTGACGCTTCATTCGAGCTCAAGGGCGGCGAAGAAGACAAGTACAACCTTCACGGTGCAGGCGACCAGGGTATGATGTTCGGTTACGCTTGTGACGAAACACCTGAACTTATGCCGATGCCGATTTCACTTGCACACAAGCTTGCTCTTAAGCTCACTGAAGAAAGAGAAAACGGCAACCTCGGTTATCTCCGTGCAGACGGTAAGACTCAGGTTACTGTTGAATACGATGACGACAAGGTTGTAAGAATTGACGCTATCGTTGTTTCATCTCAGCACAGTGCTGACGTTGAGCTTGACAAAATCCGTGAGGACGTTATCAACCTTGTAATCAAGCCGACAATCGACGCTTCACTCATCGACGAAAACACAAAGATTTACGTTAACCCCACAGGCAGATTCGTAACAGGCGGTCCGCAGGGTGACTCAGGTCTTACAGGCCGTAAGATTATCGTTGATACATACGGCGGATATTCACGTCACGGCGGCGGTGCTTTCAGCGGTAAGGACCCGACAAAGGTTGACCGTTCAGCAGCATATATGTGCCGTTACATCGCAAAGAATATCGTTGCTGCAGGACTTGCGAACAAGTGTGAGGTTCAGCTTGCATACGCTATCGGTGTTGCAAGACCCGTTTCTGTTATGGTTGATACGTTCGGAACAGGCAAGGTTTCAAACGCTGAGCTTGCAGATGCAGTAAACAAGGTGTTTGACCTCAGACCCGCTGCAATCATTGACAACCTCGGTCTTCGCCGTCCGATTTACCAGCAGACAGCCGCTTACGGTCATATGGGAAGAACAGACATTGACCTTCCCTGGGAAAAGACAGATAAGGTTGATGAGCTTAATGCTGCACTTTAATCCTACAACTATTTCAGGCAAGAACTTTGTTTTAAGTTCTTGCCTTTTTTATGGAGTAAAAAATGAGTTTACCAAAAAGAAAATCTATAAGACTTAAAGAGTTTGATTACAGCACACCGGGTGCATATTTTGTAACAGTATGCACTGAAAAAAGAATGAATCTCTTCGGAACCGTCAGAAACGGTGAAATCAAGCTTAGCAATATTGGCTTAATTGTAAAAAATGAAATTGAAAATATCGAAAAGCACTACCCAAACATCAAAACTGATAAATATATAATAATGCCGAATCACTTGCATATGATTATAGCCATCAGTGAACCGCATTTTACGGCAGGGATGAATCCCTGCCCTACGATAAAATACGATATTCCAAACGTTGTAGGCAAATTCAAGGCAGCAGTCACCCGAAAAGTAGGGAATGCATTTATGCATTCCGAAAGTTCAAAACTTTGGCAATCTTCATTTTATGATCACATAATAAGAAACGAAAAAGATTACCTGAAAATTTGGCAATACATTGAATCAAATCCTTTAGTCTGGAATCCTGACGAATTTCAAACTAATTTGAAAGATTAAAGCTGATATTTGTGTTTACTTTTATATGCGTTCTGATGTATAATAGTGCTTTAGAGGTGGTTATATGGCAATTACGACAATTGTTTTCGATATGGGCGGTGTGCTTGTTGACTTTGATGCAAAAAGAAGTCTTACAACTCATTTCGCACCCGAATATCACGAGCTTATCAACGAAAAAACCTTTGCGTCCCACACCTGGAAGCTTATGGATAAAGGCGACTTTGAGGTTGAGGAAGCAATCGAAATTATGTGCCGTGACCTGCCTGCGGATTTCCACGAAGAAGTCAGCAAGATGATTCTTGACCACGAGGGTGAAATGCCTCCGATTGAAGAGATGTATTCAATTGTTAAAACACTCAAGGAAAACGGATATAAAATCTATCTTCTTTCAAACTGTCCTTCGTGGTTTGACGAATTCAAAAAAAGTGTTCCCTCATTTGACTTTTTCGACGGATTTATTATTTCTGCGAAGTATAATTTAATTAAACCCGGCAAAGAAATTTTTGACGTTCTGTTTAATGAATTTTCGCTTAAAGCTGAGGAATGCTTTTTCATCGATGACTCCCCTGCAAATGTTGCAACGGCAAATGAAATCGGAATGACCGCACATTGTTTCAGCAAACACAATATAAAAGAACTCATTAACTCTCTGCAAGACGCAGACGTAAATATTTAAAGGTGCCTATATGTCCTGTTTTACCAAAGCTCTGAAAAGCTTAAATGAATATCGGTCAATTGTTTATGACCTTAACAACCGACGCCTCCCTGCAGGAGTTGTCGGTCTTTCGGCTATACATAAGGCTCACGTTATCAGCGCAGCTTGTGAGGATTTAGCACCGCACAGGGCTATTATCATCACACCCGACGAGGCTCAGGCTTCAAAGCTTTGTAAGGATCTCAATGCCTTCGGTTGCGATGCACAGCTTTATCCTGCAGGTGATATCACTCTGCGTCCCGATAACGTTAAATCCCGTGAATACGAGCATAAAAGGCTGAGTGTTCTCGGTAACCTTGTTGACGGCAAAATCCGTGCTGTTGTCTGCTCTGTTGAAGCAGCTTTACAGTATACAATTCCGCCCGAGGAGCTGATAGCAAAAAGAATCACGCTCAGCGTTGACGACGAAATCAAACAGGATAAGCTTATCGAAATGCTCATCAATGCAGGCTACACCCGAAGCGCACAGGTTGACGGCTCAGGTCAGTTTTCCGTCCGCGGAGGTATTATTGATATTTTCTCGCCCGATTGTGAAAATCCGTACAGAATTGAATTCTGGGGCGATAACATTGACTGCCTTTCCACTTTTGAAGTTGAAAGTCAGCGCAGAATCGATTCAACCCGTTCAATTACAATCACACCCACAAATGAAATCTGCTGCAGTCCCGTGATGCTCATCGAGTTGCTTGAGGACTTTATGAAAAACGCACGCGGCAAGGGCACAAACAAGGTCAAAGAAAGCATTAAACTTGACCTTGAAAAGCTTGAGGGCGGTATCAACCTGCCGAATATTGACAGGTATCTTCCTCTTATCTATCCCTACCCTGCTACGATTTTTGACTACATTGAGCAACCGCTTGTTTTTATAACAGAGAGTTTTTCCGTTAAAGAATCAGCAAATGCCTGCCTTAAGATTTTTCACGAGGATCTGAAGGCATACCTTGAAGACGGCATAATCTGTAACGGTCTTGACAAATATATGATGGAGTTTTCCGAGCTTCTCGGTCTTTATGAGGATCTCGGTGCTGTTTACCTTGACAATATGACGAGAGGCTCGTTTGACACTCCCGTCAAAAGTCTTATCACTTTCAACGCAAAACAATTCAGTCCGTGGAGTGGTTCGCTCTCCGTGCTGATTGACGATATACGTCCCGTTTACGGCAAGAAAGGAAACGCTGTTTTCGTTGTTGCGGGTACGGAAAAATCGGCAAGCGCACTTGCATCCGACCTCGAAAACGAAGGCATTTCCGCAATGTATCTTGCTTCTCCTCCCGAAGAGTGCATGCCGGGTAAAGTCATTGTTCTTCCCGGCGGTTTTTCGGCAGGCTTTGAATATCCCGATGCAAAGCTGACCGTTATCACGTATGGCAGCAAAGCCTCCTTACCTATCAGAAAATCAAGCAAAAAAGTTAAGAAAGCGAATATGTTCAACTCTCTTGAGGATTTGCACAAGGGCGACTATATCGTGCATACGGCTCACGGTATCGGTCTTTTTGACGGCATAACAAGCCTTGAGGCTGACGGCAAAATCAAGGATTACATCAAAATCCGTTACGACAAGGGCGACGTGCTTTACGTACCCGTAACTCAGCTTGACCAGGTTTCCAAATACATCGGTGCAAGAAGTGAAAACGGAACAGTCAAGCTTAATAAGCTCGGCGGTAAGGAATGGCAGAAAACGCGCTCAAGAGTACGCAGTGCCGTCAAGGATATCGCGAAAGAGCTTATCGACCTTTACGCAAAAAGAACACAGATTAAAGGTCACGCTTTCTCGCCCGATATTGATATGCAGAATGACTTTGAGCGCAGATTTGAGTTTGACGAAACTGAAGATCAGCTCAGGTGCATTTACGAAATCAAGGAAGATATGGAAAAGCCGTACCCGATGGACAGACTTCTCTGCGGTGACGTCGGCTTCGGCAAGACGGAAGTTGCGCTTCGTGCCGCTTTCAAGTGTGTTGCAGACGGAAAACAGTGCGCAATCCTTGTTCCGACAACAATCCTTGCGTTACAGCACTATCAGACAATCTGCAAACGCTTTGAGGGATTCCCTATTGAAGCACAGATGCTTTCACGTTTTGTCCCTGCAGCTCAGCAGAAGAAAATTAAAGAACAGCTGAAATCAGGCTTTGTTGATATCATCGTAGGCACACACCGTCTTATTTCAAAGGATATTGAATTCCGTAATCTCGGTCTTATCATTGTTGACGAGGAACAGCGTTTCGGTGTTGCACAGAAAGAAAAGCTCAAGGAAAATTATCCTGATATTGACGTGCTTACGTTGAGCGCAACACCCATTCCGCGTACACTTAATATGGCAATGTCGGGAATACGAGATATGTCAATCCTTGAAGAAGCTCCGCACGACAGACACCCCGTGCAGACTTACGTTGTTGAATACAACTTTGAGGTTATTCTTCAGGCTATTCATTCGGAGTTGCGACGCGGAGGTCAGGTTTACTACCTGCACAACCGTACGGAAACAATCGAGCGTACAGCTGCAAAGCTCAAGGAATTTCTTCCTGACCATAACGTTGCCGTCGCTCACGGACAGATGTCTGAAGACCAATTGAGTGAAATCTGGCGCAAGCTTCTTGAAGGCGAAATCGACGTTCTTGTCTGTACAACAATTATTGAAACAGGCGTTGACGTTCCGAACGTTAATACAATCATCATCGAAGATGCTGACAGGCTCGGACTTGCACAGCTTCATCAGATAAGAGGACGAGTCGGCCGTTCTGCAAGAAGAGCGAGCGCATACCTTACCTTCCGCAGAGGCAAAGAGCTTACGGAAATCGCTGCAAAACGTCTTACGGCAATCCGTGAATACACCGAATTCGGTTCAGGCTTCCACATTGCAATGCGTGACCTTGAAATCCGCGGTGCAGGCAACATCCTCGGAGCACAGCAACACGGCCATATGGAAGCTGTCGGCTACGATATGTACCTTAAAATGCTCGAACAGGCCGTCAGCGAAGAAAAGGGCGAAGCACCGCCGGTTTCCGAAAAAGAATGTCTTATCGACCTTCCGATTGATGCTCATATTCCTGCGGATTACATTGAAAACGTTCCGCACAAGCTGAAGATGTACCGCAGAATTGCAGACATCAAAAATCAGGACGACGCAGACGACGTTATCGACGAGCTTATTGACCGTTTCGGCGAACCGCCCGCCTGCGTAATGGGACTTATAACTGTTTCTCTTCTCCGCAATTCTGCACTTCTGCAGGGTGTTTACGAAATCGGCAGAACAGGTAACAACGTCAAACTCTACATTGAAAGCCTGCAGATGGAAAAGATTTCTCAGCTCGCAAAATATATGCCCGGCAGAATAACGGTTTCTGCTGCAGGAAAACCGCACATTGCAATTAAGGTCAATGTCGGTGAAGACCAACTTTCTGTTATAAGAAAAGCCCTCGACATAATGTCAAGGACTGATGCTGAATAATAAGAACTAAAGCCTATCGCACGAAACGATAGGCTTTAAAATTTATCCTGTTATCAGATAAAGAAGAAAATCTTATCAAAAATGTTTGTCACAAAACCTACAACCTTGTCGAAAGCAACCTTGATGAAGCAATCATCTTCAGTTTCAACGTTTTCTGTAAGGTCCTTGTGAATTGCGAAAGAGTCAATATTCTCTGTTTCACCTGTTTCGGGGTTAACCTCGTAAGCATCGAAGTAAAGTGTGTCGCCTACAATCTTAATACCTGAAAATACTGAGTATTCAACATCACTGATAGCCTCAGCTCTCGGGAAAAGCTTGTCTGTAAGTGACGGATCCTTCTGCTTGTAAACCTTAACACCTGAGCAACCGCTGATTACGTAAATTGAACCCTGCGGATTTTCTTTGACCTTGTATTCCTTGCCGTCAAACGTTGTTGTTGATGTTTCAAGATTCTTTTCAACCTTGTTATCAATCATCGAGTCTGTACGAAGGTAAACGTGGTCGTGACCCTGGAACACCATATCGATATCAAGCTCGGGCATAAGAACAGAGAACTGCTCTCTCATTGCAACAACATCGCCGTCATCGTAGTGTGAACCGTTTGAATAAACAGCTCTGTGGAATGCAACGAACTTCCAATCGGCATCGCTTGCGTTCATATCCTGCTTGAGCCATTCAATCTGAGTTTCTGACAACGCATCATCGTCATTAAGGTCATTTGTGTTAAGAACCGCAACGTGAACGTTATTGTAATCAAATGAGTAATAAACACCTGACTCAACATTCTGCTCCGGAGCGTTCGGAACAATATAATTTGTAACTGTTGCGTTTGTGCCGTGGCCTTCATGGTTACCTGAAACAGGCATCATTGCCGAATGCATAAGAGTGTCTGAAGATTCGTCAAGGAGCCACTGCCACTGGTTGAAGTTGTCACCGTGATCAACAAGGTCACCTGTGTTGATTGCAAAACCTGCATTCGGATACATTTCATAAGCCTTGTCGATTACAGTTGCAAATGTTTCGTACTGATGTGCTGACATTGACTGCGGGTCTGTTACGTGGATGAACGATACTGCATCTGAACCGTCTTCAATTACGAATGTACCTGCATCGCTCCACCAGTTTCTTGAAGCATCGCCAACGCGGAATGCATACTTTTTGCCTTCTTCAAGACCTGAAACTGTGATTGTGTGTCTTGTCATCGGGATTTCATACTGCATAATACCGATAAGACCGAAGTCGATACCCGGATAGCTTCTGATTACACGTTCACTCTTTGTTTCAAGTGTGATATCTGCAGGAATTTCAGCCGTGAATGTGATTGAATCTGAATATTCAGCAATCTGGATGTCAGTACCCTTAACGGATGACTTTGTATACCAGCTGATGTTTCTTTCTGAAGCATCTTCGCCGAGAGTTACGGTAAGAGCTGTGGGAAGTCTGTAATTCTCTCTTGTAGCTTCAACGGGAACTTTGCCGTCGTAAACAATTGTTGCGCTGTAATCGTCGGGGAAATTATAATCTGTTGCAAAATCACGAACGATACCCGCAAGAGAATCGCCGATACCGTCAAGGAAGGACGGAGTAATGTACTCTTCCATAAGGTGCTCAACAACGCCCATAACTGAACCGCCTTCAAGCACACCGAATGCATCAAGAAGAACCATAACCTTGTCTGCGATATTGAGGATTGTTGTGTCGCCAAGGAATGCAACGTTAAGCACAACATCAAGAGTCTTGCCAAGGGCGAAACCGAACTGACCAAACGGGAAGAGAGTATCAACTCTCAGCTCAACATCGTTAAGAAGGTGATCCTTAAGAAGATCTTCTACAAGAATCTCAAAAAGAGCATTAAAGATTTCAGTTGCAAGCTCAGGTTTATTTTCGAGGTTGTACATAGTGTCAAGAAGGAATGCATCGCGGTTGACGTCAAGTGTACCCTCATATGTATAAAGGATTGTGTTCATAACAGCATCCGCAAATGTGCCCGGCTCTGTTGTGCTGCCGAGGCCGTACTCTTCATAGAAAGCCGAGTTCGGAAGCTCTGACATCTTGATGTTGAAGAGCTTTGCGAGTGTTTCATCAACAAAATCTGCCGTAGCCTGCGGATCTGTGAGATAAAGCTCCTGAACCTGACCGAGGAAATCTTCAATGAAAGACATAAGGTTTTCCGTTGTGAAGATGCCGATAGGTCCGAGCTTGATACCGTCACCGAGTAGACCGCCTAGAAGCTCTTCGAGGTCAAGACCCATATCCTTAAGTGCAGGAAGAACACCTTTTTCTGCAAAAATGGGAGCAAACTTCATAATGTAACCGCCAAGGAAATCGCTTGCAAAGCCTGAAAAACCTCTTTCGTCGAAGTACGAAATCTTGATTGATTCCTTACGGAACGGCTGTTCATATGTTACTCCGTTAACTGTAACGGGAAGTACACAGTCGATATCATAGCTTTCAACGTCAAGTGTTGTTTTATCTGCACCGTCGGTTGTGAACTGAAGCTCACGGATATAGTTAGGGAAAGATGTTATGGAAGACATACTTACTTCAGTAAGCTTTTCACCGTTATCGCTTACGATTTCAGCAATATCGTTGATATGAACATGACCTGTGAGTGAGAAATTCATACCTGCATCTGCAAGCTGCTCCGCAATCTCGTTCCAACCGTCAACGTTGAAGCCTCGCATAATCTTGTACTCATTTGCGAAGTGAGGAACAAGATTGTGGTGGATTACACCAAGGACAGTTTCGCCCTTGCTCTTTGCGTCCTCAATTTCATCGAATACCCATTCAAGGAATTCTTCAGAAAACGCGCCTGATGTTTCGCCGACATCCGTGCCGTCCTTTGTCATATCTGCACTGTACTTTGAAACGTCCATAATAACGATTCTGTAGCCGTTATCGCTTACAGAGTAAGACAGCATATTTCCCTTGCCTGAAGAAGGTTTATATGTATGATAAGCAAGGTCATAACCGAGTTCGGCATAAACTTCAAGGAACTCTTCGGGAGTTATCGCTCTTGCCTTTTCTTCGTAGCCGTTTTCAAATGTGTCAGCAACGTCTGTTCGGTTTATATCGTGGTTACCGTTTGCAACAATAACCTTGAGCCCTGTATCTTTTTCAAACTGTTCAAGTCTTTCTGCAAGCTTGACATGAGCAAGATACTGACCGTCTGCTGAAAGGTCACCTGAAACGATAACGTATTCCATGCCGTTTGTCTTTGCGTGCTCCTCAAAAGCAGCCAAAGCTGAATTAAGAAGACCTTCGCCTTCATAGGTTTCTCTGCCGATTGCCATCTTAAGAGAATCCATATAAGCATCGCAATAGTTGCCTGTGAGTTCTACGGGATAATAGTGAATATCGGAAATTGCACCGATGCTCAATGTTTTCTCCGGAAGAACCGCTGATTTGATGCTGTCCACAGCATTTGCATTCATCGGAATTACTGAAAGTACCAATACCAATGCAAAAACTGCTGACAGAATCTTTCTTGAGATTCGTGTTGACTTTCTCATAGTTTTTCTCCTTTATGCTGATTAATTTAAGCCTGAGTAAAGTTTTCGCCGATGCCGAGGTAATCCTCCGCCGCAGCCGTGTCGATTTCCTCAATGTTCTTGAGCCTCTTCTGAATGATGCGGTTTCTGTCCTGAGCTTCGTCAAGGGATTTGCCCGCTTCGTCAATCTTCTTTCTTGCCTTTTCAAGCACCGTGCCGAATTTTTCGTACTGTGCCTTTGTTACTGCAAGAAGCTGACGGACTTCATTCGCCTTTTCATTGATTGCAACGGCTTTGAAGCCCATCGACAAGGTATTAAGCAAAGCAATAATAGTCGTCGGTCCTGCAACCATAATATTTTCACGCTGGATTTTATCAAGTATATCCGAGCTTGATGATGTAATCTCCGCGTAAAGTCCCTCAGTTGCAAGGTACATAATTGCAAACGGTGTTGTTGAAGGAACATTGATGTATTTTTTGATTGTCTTCGCTTCCGTAAGCACTCTGTCGTAAAGAGCCTTTCTTGCCGATGCAAGAGCTGCAGCATCAGCGTTATCTGCGGCTTCACAAACTCGCTTGTAGTCCTCCATCGGGAATTTCGAGTCAATCGGAAGATATGTAATCTTTGAAGAATCGTCACTTGACGGGATTTTTACCGCGAATTCAACAAGGTCTCTTGACCCCGGAACAGCCGCATAATTTTTGACGTACATATTCGGTATTGTCTGGTCAAGGATACCTTCAAGCTGAATTTCCGCCCAGGTACCTCGTGCCTTAACGTTTGTAAGAACACGGTTGAGCGCAGTTACGTTTGTTGTAACACCCGTTGAAAGCTCTTTCATTTCGCCGAGAGATTTATAAACATTTTCAAGCTGTTCCGAAACAGTCTTGAACGAAGAATCAAGCCTTGTTGAAAGCGTTGCCGTAAGCTTTTCATCAACGGTTTCACGCATCTGGTCAAGCTTCTTTTCGTTACTTTCCTGCATTCTTCCGATTGCGGCATCAAGAGTGCGTGTCTGTTTTTCGTTGAGCTCTGCACTGCTTGTACGGATAAGGTTGAGAGAATCCGTCATATCCTTATTAAGCTTGATAAGCGTTTCGTAATTCTGCTTTGTCATTTCGTCAAGCTTTGAAGTCATAAAATGAAGGCTTTCGTTAAGCTCACGTCTGTTTCTTTCAAACTCTTCGGCATTACTACCCATAACACGCTGAAGATACATAGAAAGTGCAGAAACCTGCTTTTCAAGCTCGGCAACCCTTTGCGAATCTCCGACCGATCTGACACTTTTTAAAACAACAAAAAGCAAAGCAACTATAACAACAGCTAAAACCGTGATAATCAAAGCAAGTATATCTGTCAAATAATCACTTCCGTTGAAAAATATTTAATACATTATACCAAATTAATTCACAATTAACAATATAAATTCTCAAAAATATATGGCTTTTTTGAAATTATTTTGTTATAATATCTCTGTTAAATTTTGGCTTTATTACAAAACTTCATTAGTGTAAAAGAGGTTTTTCTATGATAAAAAAATTGCTTTGCATACTGCTTTCTGCAGTTTTGCTTTTATGTACATTCAGCGCCTGCGGAGATGATGACGACATAAGCCTTGTTATGCCGATTTCATCCGACCCGCTTTGCCTTGACCCGCAGATTGCAGAAACGCTTACAGCAAAAACAATCATCAACAATTGTTATGAGGGTCTTGTACGGCTCGACAAAGAGCACAAGATTGTTCCCGGTGTTGCAGAAAGCTGGACAGTTTCCGATAACGGACTTGAATACACTTTCAAACTCCGTGAAGACACCAACTGGCAGCTTCTCAAGACTTACAAGGACGTGCTTGATGACGAAAACTATATGGAGAATTTCAAAACGCAGGTTACGGCACGCGATTTTGAATTCGGTCTTAAAAGAGCTGTTGATAAAATCACGGATTCTCCCGATGCAGATAAGCTCTACTGTATCAGAAACGCACAAAAAATCCACAACGGTGAAGCGGACAAATCCACTCTCGGCGTTAAGGCTAAAGATGACAGCACACTCGTTATAACTCTCGAAAGAGCCAATCCCGATTTTCTCCGTATTCTTACTCTTCCGCTTTGTATGCCCTGCAACGAAGAGTTTTTCAAAGCGACACACGCAAAATACGGACTTGAGCTGAAATACACTTTCTGCAACGGTCCGTTTTACCTCGGCAGATGGACGGTTGACCATTCGCTTGTTATGTACAGAAACGAAAGCTACAAGGGTAACGAAAAAGTCAAGCCGACGGCAGTTTATTTCAACATAAACAAGGAAGAAGAATCTGTTATTTCCAAGCTCAAGCAGAACGATTATCACTCAGCTTATATTTCAGACACGGCAAGATTCACTCTTGAAGACACAAAAATGGATTTCGCCGTAAGCAAGAACTCCGTTTACGGAATTTCCTTTAACTGTAAAGATACTTTTCTCAGTAACGAAAATCTCAGAAAAGCTCTTGTTATGATTACAAAAACCGCAGGAGTTGAGATACCTCATCAGGCAATTGACACCGCAGGAGGTATTATCCCCGAAGCCTGCCGTTACGCAAACTCATCATACAGACAGGCTGCAGGAAACCTTACCGTACCGAAGTACGACGAGGCAGCAGCTCTCGAGCTGTGGAATAAAGGCCTTAAAGAAATTGAAAAAGAGTCTGCTACAATAAAAATTGTCTGTCCGCAGGAATATCTCGGCATTATGCAGGGTATCATTCAGAACTGGCAGAGAGTTTTAAGTACTGCAATCGTCGCAAAGGTTGAAGCAGTCAGCGCGGAAACTCTTAAGGATTCCGTCAGAAACGGCAGCTATCAGCTCGCCGTGACCGAAATCACAGCAAATTCATCCACACCCTTCGATACACTGAAGATTTTTACAACAGGAAACAGCAAAAATATATTCGGCTATTCAACACCCGAATTTGACGGACTTCTTGAGAAGATTATCCGCACTTCTTCAGGTGCCGTAATCCTTGCAGACATCAAGAAAGCTGAGCAGATGCTCCTCGACAGTGCTGTTTTTCTTCCGCTTCACAATCACGGTGATTACCTTGCCTTCAGCAGTGAATCAACGGGTATTTATTCTTCACCCGTTTTTGAAAATATATGTTTCATAAGCGGAGGGCTGAGCTGATTGATTTTTCTTAACAAAAACAAATTTCTTGCAGGGATTTTCTGGCTTTTAAGCGTTATCGTTATGGTTCTGATTTTTATGTTTTCAGCCGCAACGGGAGACGAATCTGAAGCTGTCAGTCAGAATCTGCTTGATAAAATTATCGAATTTATCGGGAACTTTATTTCCCACAACACCCTTCGCAAGCTCGCACATTTCAGCGAATTTGCAGCTCTCGGTTTCTGCGTGTCGGGTGCAATCCGCTACACGTTCGGCAAACAAAAATTTTATGTGCCTCTTATCCCCTGTTTTCTGTATGCTGTAAGCGATGAGGTGCATCAACACTTTGTTCCCGAAAGAGCTTGCCGTGTTTTCGATATGTTTATCGACACCTGTGGAGTTATGACGGGAATCGGAATTTTTCTTTTATTTATTTTAATAATTACGAAAATCGTGCATAAGAAAAAGGAGTCGTGATTCACGACTCCTTTATTTTTTATATGCTGTCGATATCGTACGGCGTGGTCTGGTAAACAAAATAGTTCAGCCAGTTTGAGAAAAGCAGGTTTGCGTGTGAACGCCACGTTGCAAGCGGCATCTTTGTCGGATCATCATCCGGGAAATAATTCTTCGGAATCTGTATATCAAGACCCTTTTCTCTGTCACGGAAGTATTCGTCACGAAGCGTCGTTGCATCGTACTCGGAATGTCCCGTTATGAAAATCTGCTTTCCGTTTTCAGTTGAAAGCGCATAAATTCCCGTTTCTTCTGACGAAGAAAGAATCTTGAGTTCTTCAACCTTTTCAACTTCTTCACGGCTGATTGATGTGTATCGCGATTGCGGCACCATAAACACATCGTCAAAACCGCGGAAAAGAATTGAACGCTTGTATTCAACAGTATGCGGATAAACGCCCGAAATCTTCTTATCAAGTCTGAACTTGTCGATACCGAAATGATAGTAAAGTCCTGCCTGAGCTCCCCAGCAGATATGGAATGTGCTTGTAACATGTTTTTTACTCCATTCCATAATCTCGCAAAGCTCATCCCAATACTCGACCTCTTCAAAGTCCATAAGCTCAACGGGAGCACCCGTTATAATCATTCCGTCATACTTTTTGTGTTTGATTTCTTCAAAAGTCTTGTAGAATGTAAGAAGATGCTCGGCTGATGTGTGCTTTGATTTGTGAGAGCTTGTGTGAATAAGCTCCAGCTCAACCTGCAACGGAGAGTTACCGAGAAGACGAGCAAACTGTGTTTCAGTTTCAATCTTCTTGGGCATAAGGTTAAGAAGCAGGATTTTAAGCGGACGGATATCCTGCGTTATGGCACGCGTTTCCGTCATAACAAATATATTCTCTTCATTAAGCACCTTTACTGCAGGTAGCTCATTGGGAATTTTAATCGGCATAAATTATCAACTCTTAATCAACTATTAGTCTGCAACTTTTTCAAGTGCCTGTGCGATATCTTCGATGAGGTCTTCGGCACTTTCAAGACCGCACGAAAAACGTACAAGGTTTGCCGGTACACCTGCTGCTGCAAGCTCTTCGTCGTTCATCTGACGGTGAGTTGCACTTGCAGGATGAAGACAACAGGTTCTTGCGTCTGCAACGTGTGTTTCAATTGCGGCAATTTTTAGATTTTTCATAAATACTTCTGCAGCAGCTCTGCCACCCTTAAGACCGAAGCTTACAACACCGCAGGAACCCTTCGGGAGATACTTCTGTGCAAGGTCGTAGCACTTGTCACCTTCAAGTGACGGATAAGTTACCCAGTCAACCTTGTCGCTTGACTGAAGGAACTTTGCAACTGCAAGACCGTTTTCGCAATGTCTTGCCATTCTTACGTGAAGACTTTCAAGGCCGAGGTTGAGCAGGAATGCGTTCTGCGGAGACTGGATTGAACCGAAGTCGCGCATAAGCTGTGCGGTTGCCTTTGTGATGAATGCACCTTCAAGACCGAAACGCTCGGTATATGTTACACCGTGGTAGCTGTCGTCGGGAGTGCAGAGACCCGGGAACTTATCGGGATACTTCGTCCAGTCAAACTTACCTGAATCAACGATACAGCCGCCGACACCTGCGCCGTGACCGTCCATATACTTTGTTGTTGAATGAGTTACGATGTCTGCGCCCCACTCAAACGGACGGCAGTTTACGGGAGTTGCGAATGTGTTATCCACGATAAGAGGCACACCGTGTGCGTGTGCTGCCTTTGCAAAACGTTCAATATCAAAAACATTGAGAGCAGGGTTTGCAATTGTTTCGCCGAAAACAGCCTTTGTATTCGGTCTGAATGCTGCTTCAAGCTCTTCGTCTGAGCAGTCAGGCTCAACGAAAGTGAAGTCGATACCCATTCTCTTCATTGTAACTGCGAAAAGGTTGTATGTTCCACCGTAGATTGTTGAAGAAGAAACAACGTGATCTCCGCAGGATGCGATATTGAAAACAGAATAGAAAGAAGCTGCCTGACCTGAAGAAGTAAGCATTGCAGCTGTACCGCCCTCAAGCTCACAAATTTTTCTTGCAACTGCATCGTTTGTCGGATTCTGAAGTCTTGTGTAGAAATAGCCTTCTGCCTCAAGGTCAAAAAGCTTACCCATATCTTCGCTTGTAGCATATTTGAAAGTTGTGCTCTGAATAATCGGAATCTGTCGGGGTTCACCGTTGCCCGGTGTGTAGCCACCCTGAACGCATTTGGTTTCAATTCTTAAATCGCTCATAATAATTTACCTCCAAAAGAAAATAAAAACCGTCCCAAAGCTGAGAACTTTGAGACGGGAAATATACCCGCGGTACCACTCAAATTGCAGTAAACACTGCCACCTTTAGACTCTGACAAGTCCTATACCTTAACGCGGTAGAACGAAAAACCCTACTTAATTTCAGGCTTTCAACTCGGAAGCCATAGGCATTGAGGAATCCGTTATCAGCTTGCACCGTCCGCTGACTCTCTTAAAACTTCAGGCTCTGCCCTCTTCGTCACAGTTATTAAATGAATGATAACACTAAAAAAGTTAAATGTCAACTTGTAATTTAAAAAGGAGCTGCAAAACAGCTCCTTTTTAAAATTATTTAACTAAAAACTTCCAAATAAGATCAAGAATCCCTGAAACAAAATTAATCCATTTCATAATTAATCTGACAACGGAGAAATCATCCTCTTCAGGCTCTGTTTCTTCAGGTTCAATAATTTCAGCTTCCTGTGAAATGAGGCTTACATACTCATTCCACTCGGACATTGTCTGAAGTTCTTCAATCGTTTTGTTCTGGTCGATTGAATTAAGAAGAAGACCTGCTTTTGAAAGGATATCTGTATCGTGAGTTGTAATGTTTCCGTCGTGTGTACAGTCAGCCGCAAGCATCCTTGCACCGCCGATTATATCTTCAGTGAGAAGTCCTGAGATAATCGCATCAACATAAACCGCATCTTGTCCGTCATACCAGCCATCGGAATTCACGTCACCAAAGATAACAACTTCATATTTTGCGATAACCTTGCCCGTCGAATTATCCGTCACGGAAATCTTTGTTCCCGTGCCGATAACCTGAGTATCGTTCATAAACTCATACTCATACGTCACATTTTCGTGTTTCAGATAATCGCGTTCAAGCACGTCTTTCGTTATACCTGCGTAAAGACCGTAAAGATATTCTGCCTCAAGCTCCTTCCACTGAGCATAGAGAACAATGTCCGTTACACTGTGATTAATCGTTAATGACGTTACCTGTGTGCCACCCGTCGGCTGAGTAAACCAACCGACAAACTCAGCATCGTCGCGTACAGGCTGATAAAGAGTGCCGTAAGCCTCACCGTAGCCAAGGCTCTTTCCTGCAGGAGAATAAACGCTGTCCCCCTTTACAACTTCAAGCTTGATTCTGAATTTGTAGTTATTGAAGCTCTGTCCTCTGCCATCGTGATAAAGCCAGAATTTGTAATTCGAAATTTCACTTGCCGCCTTGTCTGTAGTTATCGGAAGATCAACCTGTCCTGCCGAAACAATATCAATCGGATGACGTTTACCGTCAGGATTTGCAAGTGCATCGTTGAAAAATTCGAGAACAATAATTCCGTTTGTCATACTTCCGCTGACAGGCTCAAGTGTTGCACGGAGAATATCTCCCGCCTTGATATCTGCATTGATTTCAACATAAGGCTGAAGATTGATACTTCCCGTAAGTGTACCGTTAAGGGTGACGGTTTCATCGCTCGCATTATAAGATGCAGTCACTCCGCCGCCTGATGAAATCGAATCAAGACCTGCCATAAGGTTTGGCGAAATATTGCCGTAATTCATATCAAAAATAACATTTGAAGAGAATTCAAAGTTGGTTCCCTTTGAGGTTTCTCCCTTGCTGTTGTAAGCATAAAGGTGAACCGTATATTTTCCGCGCTCATTGTTGTGTGCAGAAATCGGGATATATGCTCTGAAGTTATAGGTAAAGCCGTTGATTGTCCAGTTTCCGCGCTCACCCTCGTGCCAGATTATATCGTCCTGTCCGTTATAATCCGTCCATGTCGGAGTTTTGATGTACTCCGTGTTAACGCAGTTCATATAAGCGTAGAAACCGTTTTCATCTTCGGCGATTGTCTTGAATCGGGTAATTGCAACCTCACCGTTCGTTTCGATTTCAGCCAGTGCTGCAGCATATTTACCGTCGATTGCGTTCATCTGCGTGATATCGATTTTAATATATCTCATATCCGTTGAATTAAAATCAACCGTCATATAATCGCTGACAGATACATCTGTCTTAGTTGCAAGCGTTGTCCACGTTTTGCCGTCCTTTGAGGAGCTTACAGTGAACGATTTCGGGAAATATCCGCTGTAGCCCGTTGAAGAATCGACACCGTGGAGTGTAAGAGAATTAAGAGTTTTAACCGTGCCGAGGTCAAGCTTTACAAATGTTTCGAAAGATTCGTCCTTAAGCTCTGAACACCATCCGTTAAGTCCCTTTGATGCATTTGCACTGATGTAACCGTCAGTAAGACAGCTTAAGTACCAGCCCGGAAGCATTTCGTCACGCGTGCCTGGTGTACCGAGTGAGCTGTTACCGTAAACTGTTGCGTGGTAAAGTTCATTTGAGCCCGCTTCTGACTTCGCTTCCTCGTAGCGATAATTTTCAGGAAGAGCAATAAGAGCAGCTCCTCCTTTCTCAAGATTGAGATAGAAATTTCCGCTTGCAGAAGATGTTATCCATTCTCCCGTGCTGTTATTAAGGCGCTGAACATTGTTGATGCCGTTTGCAAATTTAAGTGTTGCGGTTACATCCTTGCTCAGGTCATTATTTACAACCATAAGATAGTTTCTGCCTGTATCACGGTCTGCAAGATATGAAAGAATAAGGCTCTTTGTGCTGTCTGTTGACTGAACGAAGAAATCAGCAGGTACGGCACTCTGGCCGTAAACATTGTTACCTGCGAGGTAAACTTCCTTTGCATCACAGTTGATGAGTGTTTCACCAAGAGTATGGATTATGGGATTTACTTCCTGCATATAGTAATAAACCGCTGTCGGATTACCGTTTTCGTCAATCGGGCATACGGAATAATTTTCCATTCCGTTATCCGCTTCGGCACTGTACTTCCAATAAGAAACATGCTTGACACCGTATGCAAGATAAGCCATATTCTGATAAAGAATATCTTCTTTGTTCGGAATTCTCTTTACAAGCTCGCCACCTATGGGGCCGTAACCGATTGTCTGCACACATGCCGCAGTATTAACGTTGTATTTAAGGCCTGAACGTCTGATTGAATCAAGCGAATCAAACATCAGCTTATAGTCCGTTGAGCCGTCCTGCATAAACGGATAAACGTCAAACATCAGCTCAACATCACCGTTTGTGAGTGCAGCGAGGTCGTCAGCCGTGTACTGATACTGTTCGTATGAATTGTATACGAATCCCGGGAAGAGGTTGAGATATATAAATCCTCCGGGTACTGTTGAAGCGATGTTATTTGCCATATCAGTATAGATATTCGGATTCCACGGCTCGTCGTAGATATAGAAGCCTTCGAGATTTGAAATACCGCTGTAATCTTTATAAACTTCTTCAACAAGCTCCTTTGAAACATTAGGAGCTTCTGCTCTGAAGCGCATATCAGCGGCAACAGCATTCATTCCGTACTTTCCAGCCATATTGAGAAGCTTAAGGTTATCCTCAAGAGTATATACATTGTATGTATTGAGAAGAAGGTCAACATCTGCATCCGCAAGACGCTGATACTGCTCATCAGTGAAAAGATCACCGAGAGGAGGCGCAAAAATTGAAACTGTCATCTCGTCACGAGCATAAGGCATTGTTTTATAAACGCCTACATCAACCGAAGCTGAATAGCCGATTGATTCATTAGTAACGGTAACCTTTGTTTCACCTTCTGCAACCGCGGTTACAAGACCGTTTGAATTAACTTTCGCAACAGCCTCGTCAAGTGATGTCCAGGTAAGCTTGTGTTCATACGGGTCGAATGAATTGAGCTGATCAACTCTTAATTCAAGCTGAAGATCATTTCCGGGAGTAAGCTTGATTTTTGTTTTGTTAAGAACAGCATTATACGCATTCTTGATTCCGTAAATGCCGATTTCAGCAAGCTGAACGTAATAACCTTCAGAAGCGTGCCTTTCAGTAACATTGATTCGTACATATGAAGCAAATGTCGGTGCCGGTAAATCAATACCTATCGGAGAATTAGGATAAAGCGCAAGACCTGAAACAGTTTTAACTGTTTTATAATTTACACCGTCAAATGAAGTCTGGATTTCAAATGATGAAGGAGCAACACCGTTCGGAAAGATAACAATACGCTTGAGTTCTGCGGTATTGCCAAGCTTGAAATCTATGTTCATCGGACGGTCTGACGGTTCACTTGAATAACCGCCGTTTCGCTGAGTGTCACCGTCATTGATGTTGTGAACGCCCCATTTTTCGCCCTCTTCATAGCTTTCGGTTGCTGTTACCTTGCTGTCAATTGCAAGATTGATACAGTTTTCGGGCGCATAGGTATTGATTTCAAGTCCTGTATCTGTTGCCACAACTTCCTTTCCGAATACAGCAATTTCACCGAGCTGAACAAGGTGGATATAGTTACCGTCAAGGTTGCCGCGGACTGTTACGTAAACACGAACATATCTTGTTCTTACAACGTCGAAATCGATTGAAAGAGCTTCCTGTCCGAAACCTGCATAGCCGCTTTTTGTTGCAACCGTACGATAACTAACGCCGTCATCGGAAACCTGAATTTCAAATGTATCGGGAAACGCACCGTGGCGGAAAAGAGTTACTCTGCTGATGTCGTAAAAGCCCTCAAGATCAAAAGCAATCCACAAAGGCTTTGTTTTTGACTCTGCAACAGCAGCATCCTTCTGCTCCTGCGTCATATTCGTCGGATGATACGGCACTTCGTCGGGATGAGAGGTAAAACCTGCATTTCCGTTATAGCCGAACTCACCGCCATTATAAACCAGAGAGCCGTCATTGACTCTTGCGAGTTCCCACTGACCGTTGCCTGATGTATAGCTGCTCGAAGCCGTAGTTGCCGCATCGACTACAACATCACGTGTGCCGTCCGGTGCATATTTTGAAATAACATCGTCAACGGCATATGCACTTACGGTGAACAAATCCGCAAAAATTTTCTGCAAAGCAGGCTGTGACAACGATAAAAAGCTGAAGCTAAACATCATTGAAAGTGTCAGCACGACTGCAATTGCTTTTCTCATTTTCATATCTGCGCCTCCTGAATTGAGTAATTTTCATTTAATTATAACATTTTATTTTTGTTTATTCAATACAAAGCGCAGAAAATGTCGCGTTGCCCAATCCCGACGAATTCGGGTTTGTGGGGGTCTTCGGTTTACATTTTTGCTTGAGTTTTGCGAACCTCCACTTGTCAGGGGAGGTGGTTTTTGCGTAGCAAAACTCGGAGGGGTAGTTTAGTGAAATATCAAAAAACAACTGATTTTCGATTTTCTCTCCCTCAGTCTCGCTGACGCTCGCCAGCTCCCTCGTCAGAGGGAGCTACGCATTAATTAAAATTGGATCAAAATCATAAGATCTCTACAAAACCGAATTTATTTATATCTATATTAACAAGTAACATTTCGTCGGGATTTGCGATATATACTTATTTTGCTGTGTCATCCTCCAACCTGTTTTCATATTATAACTAATGAGGTATTTACCTCAAAAACTAAAAGGAGGAAGAAAAATGGCAACGTTTTTTAATCAGGCAACACTGACTTATAACGGCACTTCGGTTAATTCAAATATCGTTACAGGTGAGCTTGTTGAGGTTCTTTCTGCGACCAAAACAGCGCTTACTGGCGATTACACCACAGGCGACGTTGTAAGCTATGCAGTTAACATTATAAACACCGGCACAACAGACTTCTCAGGTCTTACGATAACGGACGACCTCGGTGCATATACCTTCGGTGACACAACACTTGTACCGCTTAGTTATATTGACGGTTCAATCAGATATTTTGTAAACGGTGATCCGACAGCGGCACCGACTGTAACAGCAGGACCTCCGCTTACCGTAAGCGGAATCACCGTTCCCGCAGGCGGAAACGCAACAATTATCTACTCGGCAAGAGTGAATGAATTTGCGCCTTTGGGAACAGACGGAGTTATTACAAATACTGCAACGGTTACGGGTGGAGGAATCAGTGAAGACATTACAGCTGAAGCAACAATTCCTGCAACAACAGGAATTTCGTTGACTATTACAAAGTCACTTAACCCCACAACTGTTGCCGATAACGGACAGCTGACCTATACTTTCGTTATTCAGAACACAGGCAGTGAACCCGCAACAGTTGACGACAACCTTACCGTTACAGACACATTTGACCCGATTATTGACATCACCGCCGTCAATTTCAACGGCACAGCCTGGACAGAAGGCACAAACTACACCTACAATGAAGCAACAGGTGCTTTTGCAACAGTACCCGGTCAGATTACCGTTCCTGCGGCAACCTACACTCAGGACCCTGAAACAGGTGCATTTGTAATCACTCCCGGTACAGTAACGCTCACCGTTACGGGTACGGTATAAAACCAATAAGCAACGTTTGCTAAAATATAACCATTTAAAAAGGCGGAAACGGCAATTTCCGCCTTTTTAATAATAATATTTCAAAATTTTCTGAATTTTTCAGATATGCCGTAAACACTTGCACTTGTTGCATAATTTGCTGTTTAAACAAAACTATTGTAATATCTTAATCTTCGTGGTATAATAAATATGCCAAACTAATTGAATATTATCAGACAGGAACTTTTTCTTTTTTATAAAAGATAAGTTTATTTTCTGTGTTATCTCGTCAAGAATTTGATAAAAATGCGAATTCCTTTTGAGATGATACGGCTTTGTTCTTGTCTTTTCAATTAGTTTGGCGACTATCGGAGTTTGCGTTTTTTGCGTCTGCTTCGGTAGGCGCATTTTTTATTGCATAATAATAGAGAAAGGAGAAACTGTTGTTTTAGAAATTATTTAAAGAAAGGAATTACTAATATGAAAAAAACATTTTATTTATTACTCGTATTCACAATGCTTTTCAGCCTGTGCTCGTGCGGAGGCACTAAAGCTGAAGATCTGATCGGAACATATCAAAGCTCAAGTATGTTTTTAAACAATACATATCATCTGAACGAAAACGGTACATTTGATAAAGAACCAAACATGAAGGGTACTTATGAAACATCTTCCAAAAACGGATTCAAATTAAGCGAAAACAACAGTTCACACGAAGAAGTTTTCGCCAAAGAAGGAGATTATTATTACAGAACCAATTTAATTTGCTGTTTTGAAACAGATGACGAATACGGTCTGGAAGTTTCTTTTGACACAAATGGACGTTCGAATCAATCGTTTACTGCAAATTACGACACTATCGATCAATCAAGTATGCTTGTCAAGAAATTAGGATTAATTTTAAACGAAGACGGAACATATAAGCTTAACGATATGCAAGTTTACATTACACAAGGAGAAGTTGTTAAAAAGGACACTTATGAAGGTACATACAAGCTTGAAAACGATATCCTTTGGCTGAACAACGACGGAAACGATTACCCTATGCTCTTGATTGACGGCAAACTGTATTTCGATGTATTAGAAAAAGTTTAAATAAATTTAAAACCGAACTAACAACGCTCACATTGTTAGTTCGGTTTTTTACTGTTTTTCTATCGAATTAATACTCTACAACACCTTCGTAAACCTTGTGTGTATCACCGTTTACAAGGATTGTTTCGTCTGTGTATGTGATTACGAGGTCACCGCCCGGCATTTTAACCGTGATATCCTCACCCTTCTTACACATTCCAAGCTCTGTTGCAACTACAACACAAGCTGCTGCTGATGCACCGCAGCTGAGGCTTTCGCCGTTGACTGCACGCTCGTAACATCTGAGCTTTATTGTGTTCTTGTCGATAAGTCTTGCAACACCTGTATTGATATATTCGGGAAGAAGGTCAGAGTTTCTGATCATATCGCCGAACTCATTAATGTTTACAGAGTCGATGTTATCGCTGAATACGATACAGTGCGGGTTACCGACTGATACACAGTTGAGTGTATACTTCTCGCCGCCGATTTCTGTTTCATAGCCGATTGCATTGTCTGCATCAATATTCATCGGGATACTTGCAGGATCGAAATCGGGTTTGCCGATATCAACTGTTGCTGAGCGAACCTCACCGTTGAATGTATAAAGCTTAACCTTCATAACACCGCTGCTTGTTTCGATTGTCATATTTGTCTTCGGAACAATGCCGTTATCGTAGAGATACTTCGCAGCACAACGGATGCTGTTTACTGCCATACGTGTCTGTGTACCGTCATTGTTGTAAACAACCATCTTTGCATCTGCGATGTCTGAGCTTTCAAGAAGAACAACACCGTCTGCACCGATACCGAAATGACGGTCTGTGAAGTTAACTGTAAGTGACTCAGGCGACGGAATAATCTTGCAGAAGTTGTTGAAGTAAATATCGTCGTTTCCTGTTGCCTGCATCTTTGTGAACTTAAGCTGCATCTTCTCTTCGCGGAGGTTGTTGATGTCAACAAGCTCTGTGTTTCTCTGAGTGAAACGGCTTGCAAGAGTATCACAGAGAGCGTTTGCTGTATCAAGAGATGTAAGGGTACAGATTGAAAGCTGAACAGCACGTCTGTGAATCTTGATAAAGTTCTGGATTGTTGCCTGCTTTGTTGAACCTGTGTAAACGATATAGTCAATCTTGCCTGTTTCAAGAACATCAAGAACAGCACTGCAATCGTTGAAGTCGCCGATTGTTTCAACCTCAATACCTGCTGCGCGGAGACCTACACCTGTCTTTGCTGTTGAGTAGATTTTAAGACCGAGGTCTGCAAATTTCTTTGCGATACCGACGATTTCGGGCTTGTCCTTATCGTGAACGCTGATGAGAACACCTGCGTTGTACTTCTTATCGTGGTATGTGCTTTCAAGACCTACCTTGAAGCCTGCAGAAACAAGTCCCTTGAAGAGTGCCTCATTAAGAGTTCTGCCGATACCGAGAACCTCACCTGTTGATTTCATTTCAGGGCCAAGCTCTGAGTTGATATCGCTGAGCTTTTCAAATGAGAATACGGGAACCTTGATTGCGAAATACGGCGGAATCTTGTAAAGTCCTGTACCGTAGCCAAGCTCCTTAAGCGGAGTGCCTGTCATAACCTTTGTTGCAAGTTCAACCATCGGTACACCCGTAACCTTACTGATGTAAGGAATTGTACGTGAAGCACGCGGATTAACCTCGATAACGTAAAGCTCGTTACGGAAAATGAGATACTGGATATTAACAAGGCCCTTTGTACCAAGTGCAAGAGCAAGGTTTGTTGAACATTCAATTACCTTGTCAAGCATCTTGTCGGGAATGTTATAAGGAGGATAAACTGCAATTGAGTCACCTGAATGAACACCTGCACGTTCGATATGCTCCATAACACCCGGGATAAGAACATCCTTACCGTCAGAGATAACGTCAACTTCAAGCTCGTCACCCATAAGATACTGGTCAACAAGAACAGGGTTTTCAATCTTCTGAGCAAGGATGATGTCCATATAGATACGTACGTCTGTTTCGTTGTATGCGATTGTCATATTCTGACCGCCGATAACGTATGACGGACGAAGAAGAACAGGATAGCCGAGCTCGTCAGCAGCCTTGAGAGCCTCGTCAACATTCATAACTGTAAGACCCTGCGGTCTCTTGATATTGAAGGATTCAAGAAGAGCATCAAAACGCTCTCTGTCCTCTGCGATATCGATACCTTCAGCTGATGTACCGAGGATTTTGATTCCGCTTTCGTCAAGGAACTTTGTAAGCTTGATAGCTGTCTGACCGCCGAAAGCAACAACAACACCAACGGGATTTTCAACCTTGATAACGTTCATAACGTCTTCGTCGTTGAGGGGTTCAAAGTAAAGTCTGTCAGCTGTATCAAAGTCTGTTGAAACTGTTTCGGGGTTGTTGTTGATGATAACAACCTCGTAACCAAGCTCCTTAAGAGTCCATACACAGTGAACTGATGAGTAGTCAAACTCAATACCCTGACCGATACGGATCGGACCTGAGCCGAGAACGATGATAGTTTCCTTCTCACCGCGCTTGATTTCTCTTGATTCACATTCTGTATCATATGTTGAGTAGAAATACGGTGTTTCAGCCTTGAATTCAGCACCGCAGGTATCAACCATCTTGTAAACAGCATCAAGTGTCTTTTCGGGAAGCTTACCGGCATACTTGAGGATTGTTGAATCCTTATAGCCCAATTTCTTACCCTTGATGTAGTAATCCTCGTCAAGGTCACCGCTTTCAAGCATCTTTTCGTAGTCAGCAAGATTCTTGAGCTTTGCAAGGAACCATTCGTCAATCATTGTGATTGAGTGAATCTCATCAATGCTTACGCCCTCTTTAAGAGCCTTGAAAACTGTGAAAAGTCTAATATCATCCTGGTCATGGAGTTTTTCGATAACGTCCATATTCTCAGGGAATTTATTGTAGTTAAGTGTATCAAGACCGATTTCAGCACCGCGAACAGCCTTCATAATAGCCATTTCGAATGAAGGAGCGATAGCCATAACCTCGCCTGTTGCCTTCATCTGTGTGCCGAGCTTACGGCTTGTTGAAACGAACTTATCAAACGGCCACTTCGGGAATTTAACAACACAGTAGTCAACTGTCGGCTCGAAGCAAGCGCAAGTCTTACCTGTGATATCGTTTCTGATTTCATCAAGAGTATAACCGAGAGCAATCTTTGATGTAACCTTTGCAATCGGGAATCCTGTTGCCTTTGAAGCAAGAGCTGACGAACGTGAAACTCGGGGATTAACCTCGATAACAGCATATTCAAAGCTTTCAGGGTCAAGTGCAAACTGACAGTTACATCCGCCTTCGATACCAAGTTCTGTGATAATATCAAGTGATGCTGAACGGAGCATCTGATACTCTTTGTCTGAAAGTGTCATTGCAGGAGCAACAACGATACTGTCACCTGTGTGAACACCGACAGGGTCGATGTTTTCCATTGAACAGATTGCGATTGCGTTTCCTGCGCTGTCACGCATTACTTCAAATTCAATTTCCTTCCAACCTGCAATGTACTTCTCAACAAGCACCTGAGTGATGGGAGAAAGCATAAGTCCGTTGTATGTAATAACACGGAGTTCCTTTTCGTTGTAAGCAACACCGCCGCCTGCACCGCCGAGTGTGAAAGCAGGACGAAGAATTACGGGATAACCGATTTCTTCAGCGATTTCAGCAGCACGGTCAACTGTTGTTGCGATATCTGACGGGATACAGGGCTGACCGATTTTAAGCATTGTGTCGCGGAACATCTGTCTGTCCTCTGCCTTGTCGATAGCTTCAGCGTTTGTACCGAGAAGCTTAACGCCCATCTTTTCAAGGTAGCCGTCCTTAGCAAGCTGCATAGCGATTGTAAGACCTGTCTGTCCGCCAAGACCTGCAAGAATTGAGTCAGGACGCTCTTTTTCAATAATTCTCTTTACTGTTTCAACTGTGAGGGGTTCAAGGTAAATCTCGTTTGCGAGTGCGCTGTCGGTCATAATCGTTGCGGGGTTTGAGTTAACAAGAACAACATCAAGACCTGCATCCTTAAGGACACGGCAAGCCTGTGCGCCTGCATAGTCAAACTCGGCAGCCTGACCGATAACAATCGGACCTGAACCGATAACAAGTACTTTTTTTATGTCTTTATTAAGCGGCATCAGTTTTTACCTCCCATCATAGTGATAAATTCGTCATAAACGTAGTGTGTGTTAAAGGGGCTGATACAAGCTTCGGGCTGGAACTGAGTTGTTGTAAGAAGCTTGTCCGCATATTTCATACCTTCGCAGGTACCGTCGTTCGCATTCACAAAGCTTTCGAAACCACAGTCAAGGCTCTTTGCAACTACTTCATAGCCGTGATTCTGGCTTGTGATGTAAGTCTTGCCTGATTCTGTGCTCTTAACCGGCTGATTTGCACCGCGGTGACCGTACTGAAGCTTTACTGTTTCGCCGCCGAGAGCAAGGGCTGCAAGCTGGTGGCCGAGACCGATACCGAGCATCGGAGCTTTGCCGATAAGCTTTTTAATTTCTTCAATCGCATCCGGGATATCCTTCGGGTCTGCAGGACCGTTTGAAAGAACGATACCGTCTGCACCGAGTGCGAGGATTTCATCCGCAGATGTATTGTAAGGAACAACTGTTACGTCGCAACCACGCTTTGTAAGCTCAGCAACCGCAGACTTAGTCTTTCCGAAGTCAACAACTGCAACCTTCTTGCTGTGTGCTTCTGACTCAACCGTGTAAGCTTCCTTTGTGCTTACTGTTGCAACTGCATCTGTGATTTTATAAGCTTTGAGTTCATCAAAATCAACAGTTGACGGGTCGTCAACGATTGTTGCATTCATAACACCGTTATCGCGGATAACGCGTGTGATTTCACGTGTATCAACACCGCAGACACCAACGATCCCCTGCTTTTTGAGGTACTCGTCAACAGTATATTCACATCTGAAGTTTGAGGGAACATCACACCACTCACGGACAACGTAAGCCTTGATGTATGACTTGTCACTCTCGAAATCTTCTTCCATAATGCCGTAGTTTCCGATAAGCGGGAAAGTGTGCATTACTATCTGTCCGTAATATGTCGGGTCAGTAAGTGTTTCAACATAAGCACCCATTCCTGTGGTGAAAACGAACTCGCCTGTTACTTCGCCTTCAGCTCCGAATCTTTCACCCTCAAAAACGTGGCCGTCTTCAAGTACAATGTAAACTTTTTTCATCCGAAAACCTCCTATTTACTAACCTGTCAAAGCGTCGCCGCCATTACGGCTTTGATCGTATGCATTCTGTTTTCTGCCTCTTCGAAAACGATTGATTTTTCACTTTCGAAAACCTCGTCCGTAACCTCCATTGCGTCACGACCGAATTTTTCGCCCATTTCCTTACCTACCGCTGTTTTGTGGTCGTGGTAAGCGGGAAGACAGTGCATAAACACAACGTTTTCCGCAGCCGCATCCATAAGTGTTTTGTTCACCTGATACGGTGCAAGGTCATTGATTCTCTCCTGCCATACTTCAATCGGCTCACCCATTGAAACCCAGACATCCGTATAAATTACGTTTGCATCCTTAACAGCTTCAATCGGGTCCTCGCAGAAGCGGATAACAGAGCCTGTTTCCTTTGCGATTTCAAGGCATTCGTCAACAAGTGCCTTGTCCGGGAAGTACTTTGCAGGTGCGGCTGCCGTGAAGTTAAGTCCCATCTTCGCACAGCCAACCATAAGTGAATTACCCATATTGTAACGGGCATCGCCCATATAGACGAAATTTATACCTTTAAGGTAACCGAAATGTTCCTTGATTGTAAGGAAATCGGCTAATATCTGAGTCGGGTGGAATTCATTTGTAAGACCGTTCCATACAGGAACCTTTGAATACTTTGCAAGCTCTTCAACGAGCTCCTGGCCGTAGCCTCTGTATTCAATTCCGTCAAACATTCCTGCAAGAACTCTTGCTGTGTCTGCAATGCTTTCTTTCTTGCCTATCTGCGAGCCCTCAGCAAGGTAAGTTGAGCCCATACCGAGGTCACTTGCTGCAACTTCGAAGCTGCAGCGCGTTCTTGTACTCGTCTTTTCAAAGATGAGAGCAATATTCTTGCCCTCGTGGATTCTGTGAGCTGTTCCTGCCTTTTTCTTTGCCTTAAGTTCTGCGGCAAGGTCGATAAGATACCCTATTTCTTCGCTTGTAAAATCAAGCAGTTTAAGGAAATCTCTGCCTTTCAAGTTTACCATTTATAGTCCTCCAATATTCGAAAAAGAGGGCGGATAAAATAATCCACCCCTTTTTATCAATCGATAAAAGTGCTTACATATTCAATCTGCTTCTCAACAGAGTCAATACCTGTACCACCTGCAGAGATTCTTTTAGCAACGCAGGTTTCAAGAGATATTTCTTTGTAGAGGTCTTCGCAGAAAAGTTCACTGTATTTATTATAATCCTCAAGTGACATTGTTTCAAGCACTAAATTATTATCTATGCAATATGCAACAATCTGACCGACGATTTTGTATGCACTTCTGAAAGGCATACCCTTCTTTGTAAGATAGTCTGCAAGGTCAGTTGCGTTGATAAAACCTTTCTGTGCGGCTGAGTACATATTGTCCGTAAGCACAGTCATTGTTTCAATCATAGGTGCAAACACCTTAAGGCACTTCTTAACGGTGTCAATGCTGTCAAAGATACATTCCTTGTCTTCCTGCATATCCTTGTTATAAGCAAGCGGAATACCCTTGAGCACCGTGAGCATTGTGAAAAGGTCACCGTAAACACGTCCCGTTTTACCGCGGACAAGCTCTGCCATATCAGGATTTTTCTTCTGCGGCATAATGCTTGAGCCTGTTGTGTAGCTGTCATCAAGCTCAATGAACTTGAATTCCCAGCTTGACCAGAGGATGATTTCCTCCGAAAAACGTGAAAGGTGCATCATAATCGTTGAATAAGCCGCCATAAGCTCAACGCAAAAATCACGGTCGGAAACACCGTCGATACTGTTAAGAGTAATGCCGTCAAAGCCGAGAGCCTCAGCAACGAATTCACGGTTTGTGTTATATGTAGTACCTGAAAGAGCACATGAGCCGAGCGGAGAATAGTTCATTCTCTTCATAGCGTCCTCAAGTCTGCCGATATCACGTGTGAACATCATTGCATAAGCAAGAAGATGATGGGCAAATGTAATCGGCTGTGCTCTCTGCAGGTGTGTATATCCCGGAAGAATGGAAGTCTTGTGAGCCTTTGCCTGAACAAGAATTGCCGCAAGAAGCTTTTTGACAAGAGCTATAATCTCGTTTGTTTCGTCACGAAGGAAAAGACGGATATCAACCGCAACCTGATCGTTGCGGCTTCTTGCCGTATGAAGTCTTTTGCCGACGTCACCGATACGCTTTGTAAGCTCGGATTCAACGAACATATGAATATCTTCAGCATCCATATCAAAAGCAAGGTCACCGCTGTTAAGGTCGTCAAGAATAGACTGAAGACCTGCGGTTATCTTATCACAGTCGTCATCACTGATAATGCCCTGCATAGCAAGCATTGCCGCGTGCTTCATCGAGCCTGTGATATCCTGCTTATACATTTTGCAGTCAAAATGAATGGAAGAGTTAAAATCGTCTGCCTCTTTATCAAGAGCCTTCTGGAATCTTCCTGCCCACATTTTTTCCATAGTAACTTCTCCGAATTGATTAATTGATTATTTAAGGTTATTCTTAGCCTTCATCTTAGCATAAACCTTGATGGGAAGACCGTAGAGATTGATGAATCCTGCTGAGTCAGCCTGATTGTAAACGTTATCCTCGTCGAATGTTGCAATCTCGGGATCGTAGAGTGAGAACGGTGATGTAACGCTTGCATTGATCATATTACCCTTGTAGAGCTTGAGCTTAACGTCACCTGTAACTGTCTTCTGTGTTTCCTTAACGAATGCAAGGATAGCTTCTGTAAGCGGTGTATACCACTGTGCATTGTATGTAAGTTCAGCAAGCTTCTGAGCAACGAGTGCCTTGTAGTGTGCTGTTTCCTTATCAAGTGTGATTGTTTCAAGAACCTCGTGAGCCTTGTAGAGGATTGCACCGCCCGGAGTTTCATAAACGCCACGGCATTTCATACCAACGAGTCTGTTTTCAACGATATCAAGAAGACCGATACCGTTTGCACCGCCAAGCTCATTGAGCTTTTCAACAAGAGCAACTGCATCCATTTCCACACCGTCAATTGCTGTGGGAACACCCTTTTCAAAGTGGATTGTAACGTATGTCGGAACATCAGGAGCCATTTCAGGAGAAACGCCCATTTCAAGGAAGCCTTCCTTATTGTAAAGCGGCTCGTTTGCAGGATCTTCAAGATCAAGACCTTCGTGTGAAAGGTGCCAGATGTTCTTATCCTTTGAGTAGTTTGTTTCGCGGTTAATCTTAAGAGGAACGTTGTGTGCCTCAGCGTATTCGATTTCTTCCTCACGTGACTTGATGTCCCACTCTCTCCACGGAGCGATGATCGGCATATCAGGTGCGAAAGCCTTGATAGCAAGCTCGAATCTTACCTGGTCATTACCCTTACCTGTACAACCGTGGCAGATAGCGTCTGCACCTTCAGCGATTGCGATTTCAGCAATTCTCTTTGCGATGGGAGGACGAGCATAGGCTGTACCGAGGAGATAATCCTCATACTTAGCACCTGCCTGGATACCCGGGAATACATACTCCTCAAGGAATTCCTTTGTGAGGTCTTCGATGTATATTTTTGAAGCACCTGTCTTGATAGCTTTTTCTTCAAGACCTTCAAGCTCGCTTGCCTGACCAACGTTACCTGAAACTGCGATAACCTCACAGTTGTTGTAGTTTTCCTTAAGCCAAGGGATAATGATTGATGTATCAAGACCGCCTGAGTAAGCAAGGACAACCTTCTTTATGTTTTCTTTATTCATAATAAAACCTCCAATATGCATTTCTGCCAACATTTATGCACATATATTAGCACATTGTGCATAAATATGCAACAGAAATTTCATAAAAAATCACTTTTTGTAAACCTGCACAAGCCACCGCAAAAGAAAGCGAATAATCTATGCAAATTTACGAGTTCATATAAATATAACACTTTTTTCGCCCGATTTCAACACTTTCAGGCAAATTTGATATAAGAAATTTTCACATATTTTCCGTTGCATTTCTGTTTTTGAATATTATTCATAATTGCTGCATAAATCCAAATTTTCTGCATATTTTTGCATTTTACTTACTAATCTTAATGAATCACCGATGACTTTCGGTTGCTCATAAAAAACAATACAAACCATCTCCACAATTTCGGGTTTATCAGGATGTTTGAAAGTCAGTAGTAACCCCAAGCCCTCCTTGTGTAAAGGAGGGTGGCACGGCGTAGCCGTGACGGGAGGATTGTTGATAATTCAAGGGTTTTTGACAATCCCTCAGTCGCTACGCGACAG
>JAZSQQ010000032.1:0-8272 GCA_045538055.1 Acutalibacteraceae bacterium | reverse complement strand
AAAAATAAACAGCCGCACGTGAGCGGCTGCTTGAAATAGTAATGCGTTGTCAAACTTCTATGCCCCTTTCAGGGGCTTTGCCTGTAGGTGCCCCTTATAGGGGCTGTGCAAACCACTAGTTTACTAGTGGTTATGATTTTATTCAATTGCGCAGACGTGCAGGTCGTTTCCGCTGACCGTGAATTTAACTTCAACTCCTGCAAAGCCGAATCCGTAAACACGGTTTTCATCGTTGTGATAGGCAGGTCGGGGGTCAAGAGCAAGAACTTTTTTCAGAGCTGAAATTTTATCTGCAGGAACCAAGGATAATAATTCATCAGGAAAATCAATATTAAGCTGCGGACTGCTTGCATCTTTGGAAAAACCGCACGTTGCATCAGGGTGACAGTCGGCATAAGGAATATACGGTTTGATATCTACAATTTCTGTTTTATCCATAAGGTCGGCACCTGAAACGTGAAGCACAGCACCCGAATTTTCAGTAAACTCAATTTTTTCGAGCCTGACGCAGGAAAGACCTATTGAGTTCGGACGGAAGGGCGAACGCGTTGCAAAAACTCCCATTTTTGTGTTTCCGCCAAGCTTTGGGGGACGTACTGTGGGTGACCAGCTTTCGTCTTCACCTGTTGAAAACTTCCATAACAGCCAGATGTGTGAAAAATCCTCAAGTCCGCGGATTGCATCGGCGTTTCTGTATTCAGGCTCAAATATAACCGTTCCCTTCAATTCGTCAACAAGTCCGCTTTGCCGCGGTATACCGAACTTTGTCGGGAAGTCAGTTCTTATTTTTGCAATAGTTTTCATAAATAGCCTCTTTAAACGTAAACGCCCGATTCTTCGGGCGTTTAAATTATTCGGTATAAGCGAAAAGTGTGTAGCCTTCTTCATCAACGTAAACGGATTCTTTCGTTACGCTTTCGCGTGAAATACTTCCGTCTTCAGCTGTTGTTTCTGTAACGTCGGAAAATACGACTTTCCAGATACCTCTTGTTCTGTCGAAATATGCAGTAACGGTGTTGAAATCAACAGTAACTTCCTGAAGCGCGATGTCAAATGCACCTGTCTTGGACATAATCTTTCCCTTTGCATTTTCCTTGGGAACCTTGAATCCGTCCTTGCGAAGATTTTCGTTTTCTTCAAGTGCATCCTCTTCCAGCTTGAACTGGAAATTCTTGACTTCATTGGTGATTGTGTATCCGTTCTGCTCGTCAACCGTTGTCTGCTTGCCGAGGTCGCCGTCCTTATGACCGCAAGCGAAGAAAGTGAAGCAAACCGCAACAAGAAGCAAAATTGAAATTATCTTCTTCATAAAATCAACCTCTGTAGTTAACATACTCGCCGCTGAGGATTTTCTCCCACCATTCGCGGTTGTTGAGATACCACTCAATTGTCTTCTGAATACCTTCGTTGAAGAGTGTTTCGGGCTCCCAACCGAGCTCAGCGTGGATTTTGGCAGGGTCGATAGCATAGCGCATATCGTGACCCGGACGGTCTTTAACAAATGTGATAAGGCTTTCATCCTTGCCGACAGCCTTGAGGATTGTTTTGACAACGTCAATGTTAGCTTTTTCGTTGTGTCCGCCGATGTTGTAAACCTCACCGATTCTGCCGTTTTCAACAATCATATCGATTGCCTTGCAGTGGTCATCAACGTAAAGCCAGTCGCGGACGTTGAGACCTTCGCCGTAAACGGGAAGCTTCTCGTCAGCAAGAGCCTTTGCAATCATAACGGGGATCAGCTTCTCGGGGAACTGATACGGACCGTAGTTGTTTGAACAACGAGAGATTGTAACGGGTGTGCCGAAGGTGCGGTGATATGCCATTACGAGCAAGTCTGCAGAAGCCTTACTTGCAGAGTAGGGTGACGATGTGTGAATCGGTGTGTCCTCCGTAAAGAAGAGGTCAGGGCGGTCAAGGGGAAGGTCGCCGTAAACCTCGTCTGTTGAAACCTGATGAAAACGGGGAATGTTGAATTTGTTACAAGCATCAAGAAGCACCTGTGTGCCGAGGATGTTTGTCTTAAGGAAAACTTCGGGGTTTTCGATTGAACGGTCAACGTGACTTTCAGCCGCGAAGTTGATAATTACATCAAACTTTTCCTCTTCGCAAAGGTCGAAAACAAGCTTACGGTCGCAGATGTCTCCGAGTACAAAGCGGAAATTGCCGCCTCTTGCATCGTCAAGAGTGTAGAGATTTCCAGCATAAGTAAGAGCATCAAGGCACACAAGACGGTAGTCGGGATGCTTGCGTTGCATATAATAGATGAAATTGCTTCCGATGAAACCGGCACCGCCGGTAACGAGAATATTTTTCTTCATACACAAATCTCCTTAAAAGATTATATCTGCATTATACACCATATTTATGAAAAATAAAAGAGTTATTTGTGAATAAAAAGCGACTGTTTTCACAGCCGCTTGAATTTTATTTCCAATAATAAACCTCGTGCGGAAGGTCGATATTTTTTGCTTTGAATACAGGGTCTTTTCCTGCTTTTTTCTGTACCTCGTAATCCTTAAGTGTGCGGATTGCATATTTGCCGAGGATTATGATAACGGGGATGTTGATGATCGTCATTGCGCCCATAAGCACGTCCGAAACATTCCAGAGAAGTCCTGCGTTAAGTCCTGCACCGATAAAGATGAGGAGCGAAGCGACGATTCTGTAGAACGTTGTGAATTTCTTGCCGGGGATTTTGCCGTTGATGAAAGCGATTCCCTGGTCAACATAGTAAAGATTGCCGAGAAGGGTAGTGAAAGCGAAAAGAATCATTGCTACAGTTATGAAAATCGGACCTGCTTTGCCGAGTGTTGTGCTGAGTGCCGCTTGCACAAACGGTGCACCCGAAATTTCTGCTGTAGGCTCAACGCCTGAACACATACAAAGGAAAGCTGTTGCGGAACAAACAAGGATTGTGTCAATGAAAACTGAAAGCACCTGAACAAGACCCTGTTTTGCAGGGTGGCTGACGTCTGCAGATGCCGAAGCATTGGGAGCGGAGCCTACACCTGCTTCGTTACTGAAAAGACCGCGCTTGATGCCGAACATTACGCATGAACCCGTGAAGCCTCCGAAGATTGAATTGAAATCAAAAGCTTCTGTGAATATGCGAGAGAAAACTGACGGAAGCATCTTGAAATTAATTGCTGTAACAGCCAGAGCCACAAGAATGTATGCAACACCCATGATCGGCACAAGGAAACTTGTGATTTTAACAATTCGCTTACCGCCGCCGAAAAGACAGACGGCAACAAGCCCTGCAACAACAGCACCGATAATCCACGGAGTTGTCGATGCATTATAGAAGCTGTATGCAGAGAATGTGGACTGCAGATTGTACGACGCGAGCATATTGAAGCCGACACCGTAAGTGGCGATGAGGAGAACGGAAAAGATTATTGCAAGCGGACGGTTTTTAAGCGCACTCTGAATGTAATATGCAGGGCCACCGTAACAGCCGTCGGGTCCTTTCTTTTTGTAAATCTGTGCGAGTGTGCTTTCAACAAAAGCGGAAGCACTTCCGATGATTGCGATAACCCACATCCAGAAAACCGAACCGAAACCGCCAAGGCAGATAGCGGTTGAAACACCGATAATGTTGCCGGTACCGACACGCGAAGCGGTTGAAACCATCAACGCCTGGAAAGAAGAAACATTCTTTCCGTCAGAGGGCTTTTCCATAACAGCACGGATCTGTTCGCCGAAAAGGCGGAACGGAGCAAAACGCGTTCTTACCGTGAAGTAAAGTCCCGCAAGAACGAGAAGGATGATAAGTATGTAAGTGTAAAGTGCGTCGTTGGTAAAGTCAACAGCAGCTGAAAAACCTTCCAACACCGCAGATAAACTTGCTTTGATATTTTCGGACATTTTAAAACCTCTTTCTGAAAAGTACAAGAAAATTATACAAAAAACGAGCATAAAAGTCAACGTGAAAGGGGAGGGAGAAAAAATAAAAACACCGCAGAATCCGAAGAAACTGCGGTGTGATGATTGTTAATTCAATCAGTCTGCTGTGTAAGGCATAAGAGCTACGTGACGTGCACGCTTGATAGCTGTTGTAAGCTCTCTCTGATGCTTAGCGCAAGTACCTGTAACACGACGGGGAAGGATCTTGCCTCTGTCTGAAGTGTACTTGTTGAGCTTGTTGATATCCTTGTAGTCGATAGCTTCTACCTTCTCAACGCAGAATGAACAAACCTTTTTACGGCCCTTTCTGTTCGGACGGCCGTTGTTCTTATCATAAGCCATTTCGAAATACCTCCTAAATTAATTAGAAAGATGACTTGCTCAGAACGGCAAATCATCGTCACCTGCGATCTCCTCGAAATCACTCTCAGTTGCTGTTGCAAAAGAGGGAGCTGCAGGCATAGCAGACGGTGCTGAATAACCTGATGTGCCTGTTTCTGCTTTTGAGCCGCAGAAGCTTGCCTGGTCAACAACAATTTCCGTTGCCTTTCTCTTGTTACCGTTTTTGTCGTCATAAGTACGGGTCTGAATTGAACCTGTAACTGCAATCATAGAACCCTTCTGGAAATATCTTGAGATAAATTCAGCGGTATTTCTCCATGCAACACAGTCGATGAAATCAGCCTGTCTCTGCTCACCTGCACGAGCGAATGAACGCTCAACTGCAAGAGTGAAAGACGTTACGGCAACACCTGTCTGGGTATTTCGCAACTCAGGAGTTGCGACAAGTCTACCCATTAATACTACATTGTTAATCATGTCGCTTCCTCCCTTATTTCTTGATTATAAGTGAACGAAGCACGCCGTCTGTAATGTTGAGAACACGGCCGAGCTCTGCGGGGAATTCCGGCTCAGAGCTGAAGTTGTAAAGAGCATAGTAGCCTTCTGTTTCGTAGTTGATTGCGTAAGCAAGCTTTCTCTTGCCCCACTCATCAACGCTTTCAACAGCACCGTTCTTCTCCATAAGAGCCTTGAACTTTTCTACCAAAGCCTTTGCAGCGTCCTCACTCTCCTTAACGGAGAAAACGAGCATTGCCTCATAGTTACCTACTGCCATTCTAAAAGCACCTCCTTCTGGTCTTTTGGCCACCGAAGTGGCAAGGATGCTGTGTTGAAAATTTCACAGCCTTGATATTATACATATAAAAGTGAATAAAGTCAAGCATTTTCGGCATCTTTTTACTTAAAATAAATTCAGTTTAGTTATTCTTTTTTGATAATATACAAGATGTGGTGGCTCGTCAGACCTCTTATGAAAAATCGGCAAAATAAACATAAAAACTATACGGATTGTTAACAATTTGTCAATGGAATTTTCGCTCGGGAAGTATTATAATATACTTGTAAATTAGCCGAATGGCATTAAGGAGAATGATAACCAATGAACAGATTTGTACTTAACGAAACATCATACCACGGCAAGGGTGCTATCAACGCTATTCCCGATGAAATCAAAGCACGTGGTTTTAACAAGGCTTTTGTTGCTTCTGACCCCGACCTTATCAAGTTCGGCGTATCAAAGAAGGTTACGGACGTTCTTGAAGCTGCAGGAATCGATTATGTAATGTTCAGCGAAATCAAGCCAAACCCGACAATCGAAAACGTTCAGGCAGGTGTTGAAGCTTACAAGGCAGCAGGCGCAGACTGCATCGTTGCAATCGGCGGCGGTTCTTCAATGGACACAGCTAAGGCTATCGGTATCATTATCACAAATCCCGAGTTTGCAGATGTTCGTTCACTTGAAGGCGTTGCTCCCACAAAGAACAAGTGCGTTCCCATCATCGCAGTTCCCACAACAGCAGGTACAGCAGCTGAGGTTACAATCAACTACGTTATCACAGACGCTGAAAAGAACCGCAAGATGGTTTGCGTAGACGTTCATGACATCCCCGTTGTAGCGGTTGTTGACCCCGATATGATGGCTTCAATGCCCAAGGGTCTTACAGCAGCAACAGGTATGGACGCTCTTACACACGCAATCGAAGGCTACATCACAAAGGGTGCTTGGGAGCTTTCAGATATGTTCCACATCAAGGCTATCGAAATCATCGCAAAGAGTCTTCCCGGTGCTGTTGAAAACACAGACGAAGGCAGAGAAGGTATGGCTCTCGGTCAGTACGTTGCAGGTATGGGCTTCTCAAACGTTGGCCTCGGCATTGTTCACTCAATGGCTCATCCTCTCGGTGCACTTTATGACACACCTCACGGTGTTGCTAACGCTATTCTTCTTCCGACAATTATGGAGTATAACGCTCCCGAAACAGGCGAGAAGTACAGAGATATCGCAAAGGCAATGGGTGTTGAAGGTACAGAAAATATGAGCGTTGAAGAGTACCGCAAGGCAGCTGTTGATGCTGTTAAGAAGCTTTCAGCAGATGTTGGTATTCCTGCAGACCTTAAGGAAATCGTTAAGGCAGAGGATATTCCGTTCCTTGCACAGTCAGCATTTGACGATGCTTGCCGTCCGGGTAACCCGCGCGACACAAGCGTTGAGGAAATCACAGCTCTTTACAACAGCCTTATGTAATTTAATCTTAACAAAGCTAACGGCAGGGGAGAAATCCTCTGCCGGTTTTTGTTATACAAATTTGGGTTTGTCGGGGTGTTTTAAATAAAAAAACGTAGGGTCGATTCACGAATCGACTGTTAAAATAGAATAAATTTGAACGGGACGTCGAGGACGTCGTCCCCTACGCAGATACCTGAATCTTGTCCGTAGGGGCGCGCATTGCGCGTCCGTCAAAAGCACCGAATGTCCTCGGACGACCAATGGTCGCCCCTACGACGTTAATTGAATATTCTGCTCCACAAACCCGAATTTGTTTAGAAAAAGGACGACAGAAAACTCTGCCGTCCCTTTTTCGTTTATATCAATTTTCCCTTTTAGTTATCAGTACCAAATCCAACCGAAGAGTACAATAACGATAATCCACTGCCACCATGTGTAGGAAACGTTTACGTGATAAACGCATACACTGCCGTCTTCATATGTTACGGTAACGTCTGCAGAACCTGTGCCTGATGCCGTGATTTTGTCGCCTGATACTGATGCGACACCTGAGTTCGATGTCTCAACTGAAACTGCACCGTTTACGTACATCGTATCCTTATAATTCATTGATACGTTTTCTTCCGTATAAGAAGGTGCAGGTGTTGAAATCTTCTCCCAAACCGCATAGAGAGTGATATTGCTTGTAATGCTCCATTCTGAACCTACACCTATGGTAGGTGTTGTTGCGTTGCTTACTGTTGACCAACCACGGAAGGAATAACCTGCTCTCATCGGAATCTTGGTCGAAACTGTTACACCCGTCGCATTGTTCCAAACAGCATAAAGAGTTACGTTCTTTGTCGGAGTGTATTTTGATCCGCAAGAATATGATGCTGATGTAGCTGTACTGCTTGTTGACCAACCCTTACAAGCTACTGCAAAGCTCTGAGCTGCAGGAGCACCTGAACCGCCGTTAGCGTTATATGTAATCGTGTATGTCTTTGCTGACGGGATAGGAAGGCTTACTGACTCGCCTGCCTTGACTGAAACAGTTGACGGAGAAATACTGCCGCCGTTAGCGTTGTATGTAACTGTGTATGTGGTAGTCGGAGTAGTTGTGTGTGAACCGTTGCAAAGCTTGAATTTAATTGAGTTGTTGTCAGCATAAGTCTTGCCGTATGATGAGTTTGACTTACTGCAGATTGTGAGGTTTGTTTTAGAACCGTCGAAAGCAGAAGCATAAACATTTACAACATTCAAAGGAAGATGTACTGTAGTTAAGCTAGAGCAATTTTTGAATGTATACTGACCGACAGTTAAATCTTTATTACCTTCACCCAAAATAACAGTTTTAAGCTTTGTACATCCGCTGAATGCACCGTAATCTGTCGAGTATTGGGTACCGATTCGGGTCAATGTGCTCGGCAATGTTACGCTTGTAAGGTATGTGTTATTTCTGAACGCACCATCTTCAATTGTTGTAACACCTTCAGGAATTACAAGCGTTGTTATCGCACAGCTTTCAAATGCATCCTCGCCGATAACACTCAATGTTGTAGGCAATGATACACTTTCAAGTGCTGTACAATTACTGAATGCATCCAAACCAATGCTTTGATTTGCAATTGATCCACTTGATTTTTTAAGAATTACGGACTTCAAAGAAATACAATTTTCAAACGCTGCTCTGTCTATTTTTGTGTAATTCCCGGGAATAGTTACCGACTGTAATGATGAACAATTTCTGAATGTGTATGTACCGATTGTTGCATCTTTTGAGCCTGCTGTGAAAGTAACAGTCTTAAGCTTTGTACA
>JAZSQQ010000013.1:0-12629 GCA_045538055.1 Acutalibacteraceae bacterium | reverse complement strand
ATTTGCGCTATACAATATATATAATGCGGTTTTTTGTTGATTTTGCCCTGCTCCAAAGCAATTAAAGCACAGTTCTTCCCAGATTTATACAGACTAAACAAAAATAAATGCACAAAATTAGTTAATAATCCGTTGTTTTTTTGGTTATTTTATGGTAAGATATAAAATGTTAACGTCAAATGAAATAACTTTATTTGAATGTAGCAAAATTCGGGCTCTGTAATAATGGGGTCCAAGGAGGTAATATAATTGAAATCCTACACAGTAAACAACATCAGAAATATCGCCATCGCAGGTCATACAGGTAAGGGTAAAACAGCTCTTTCCGAGGCAATGCTCTATGTTGCAGGCGTAACAGACAGACTCGGTAAGGTTGCAGACGGAAATACAATTATGGACTATGATGCAGAAGAAAAGAAGCGCCAGTGCTCAATTTCAACTGCAATGGCCTCTCTTGAATGGAGAGATACAAAAATCAACGTGCTTGATGCTCCCGGTAAGTTTGACTTCGCCGGCGGTATGGCAGAAGCTATGCGTGCCGCTGACTGTGCAGTTATCGTTACATCAGCAGGCTCAGGTATCGACGTAGGTCTTGAAAAGGCTATCAAGGCAGCAGACCAGAGAGGTATCGCTAAATTCTTTGCAATCACCAAGGTTGACTCAGACAACCGTGATTTCTATAAAACATTCGAAGCTCTCAGAGCAGAGCTCGGCAACAAGCTTTGCCCTGTTGTTGTTCCCTATATGAACGGCCCCGTTTGCGAGGCTTTCGTAAACCTTTGCTCAAACAAGGCTTTCAAATATCCCAACGGCCGTCCTCAGGAAATCGACCTTGTTTCCGACGACAATATTCTCAACATGAGAGCCGTTCTTGAAGAAGCAGTTGCAACAGTTGACGAAGAGCTTATGGAAAAGTTCTTTGAAGGCGAGCCTCTCACCAAGGAAGAAATCATCGCAGGTCTCACAAAGGGCGTTGAAACCGGTGAAATTTGGCCCGTATACGCTTGTTCGGCAACAAAGGTTGACGGTTGCGATATGCTCCTTGACGCTATCGTTTATTCCGCTCCCTCACCCGATAAGGCAAACGCTGAAATCGCAACAAACGGCGACGGCGAAGAAATCGAAGTTGCCTGCAAAACCGACGGTCCTCTCGCCGCGCTTTGCTACAAAACAATCGCTGACCCCTTCGTAGGTAAGATGAGCTTTGTTAAGGTAATTTCAGGTAAGATTACATCTGATACACCCTGCTACAACGCAAGAACAGGCAAGAGCCAGAGAATGGGCAAGCTTGTAGCCGTTAAGGGTATCAAGCAGGAAGACATCAGTGAAATTGCAACCGGTGATATCGGCGTTATCACTAAGCTTGACGACCTTGCAACAGGCGACACAATCTGCAGTGCAAAGGATATCATCAACCTTGCTCCCGTTGACTTCCCCGCTCCCTCGCTTTCAATGGCTGCCATTGTTAAGAAAAAGGGTGAAGAGGATAAGGTTGCTTCAGGTCTTCGTAAGATTTCAAGTGAAGACCCCACCGTTATTTTCGCAACAAATCACGAAACAGGCGAAATGGTTATCTCAGGTCTCGGCGAGCAGCATCTTGAGGTTGTTGTTTCAAAGCTTAAGACAAAGTACGGCGTTGAAATCGACCTTAAGGTTCCCAAGGTAGCATACAGAGAAACTATCCGCAAGTCATGTCAGGTTCAGGGACGCCATAAGAAGCAGTCAGGCGGTTCAGGTCAGTTTGGTGATGTTTTCATCCGCTTCGAGCCCCATACAGAAGATCATCTTATCTTTGAAACAGAGGTTGTCGGCGGCTCGGTTCCCAAAAACTTCTTCCCCGCAGTTGAAAAGGGTCTTCAGGAAGCTATCCTCAAGGGTCCCCTTGCAGGTTATCCCGTTGTCGGTCTTAAGGCAGTTCTTTATGACGGTTCTTACCACCCCGTTGACTCAAACGAAATGGCATTCAAGACCGCCGCTAAGATTGCTTATAAGAACGGTATGGCTCAGGCTAACCCCGTAATTCTTGAACCTATCGGTGAGCTTAAGGTTTATATGCCCGACGCAAACCTCGGCGATATTATGGGAGATATCACAAAGCGCCGTGGCCGTGTTCTCGGTATGGGTGCAGCTGACGAGCCTAAGATGCAGGAGCTTGTTGCTGAAGTTCCTATGGCTGAAATGGGCGACTTCTCCGTAACACTTCGTTCAGTGACTGCAGGCAGAGGCTACTTCACACTCACCTTTGCACGTTATGAGGATGCTCCCATGAACGTTGCTCAGAAGGTTATCGAAGAAGCTAAGAAGGATATGGAAGAATAATATAATACATAAGCCCATCACATAAGTGATGGGCTTGACTGTTTAATAAATATGGAGGTAACATTTGAGTACTTATTCAGAAAAATTCAACAAAGCCGAAGAGTTCTACGATAACGGTTACTTTGAAAAAGCCCTGTCCCTCTTTGAAGAGCTGTGGAAAGAGACTTCTGACGGCGATGCCGCACTGTTATATGCAAACTGTCTCAACAGTCTCGGAAAATATGATGAGGCAAAAAAAGTATATACATGTATAATCGAAATTGACCCCGAATGGGAAGCTCCTCTCTACAACCTTGCGGGAATATACTATAACCGTGAAGAATATGAAAAAGCAATAGATCTTTATACAAAAGCGGCAGAGGTTGACACCGACAACGGTGATGCATACTTCAAGCTCGGCGAGTGCTACCGAAGGCTTAATGACATCAACAAAGCAATTACATATTATAAAAAAGCAACCGAAGCAGCAGAAAATAATTTATATTTATTTGACAGCTTTTACTATCTCGGCGTTGCTTATCTCCAACAGGATAATTTTGATTCAGCTTTTGAAAATCTTGCAGAAGCAAACAATCTGATTCCTGAAGACTCTGAAACATTGTTCTTCCTTGGACTTTGCAGTGAAAAAATGAATAATACCGGAAAAGCAATAGCATTTTATGATGAAGCCTTAAAGATAAAACCTGATTGCAATACCCATATAAACATCGGTCTTTGCTACTACGACACAGGAGAACTTGATTCCGCCGTTTTACATCTAAAATCAGCTTTTGAGCTCGAGCCTGATAATCCTGACGCATTGTTTTATTACTGTTATATGCTCACAAAAAGCAAACAAGGCGATGAAGCATACCACCTTTTAAAATCAACAGAAATAAACTTTGACAACGACGAAAGAACACTCGATATACTTATTTTCCTTGCTCTCAACCGAAGACAATTCGACGTTTCAGATGCGGCTTACGAAAAGCTTAAGCTGATTTCACCCGAGTGTGAAACAGTTGCTGAATACACTGCTAAAAAAGAACAAATTCAAAAGAAATAGCACAATAAAAGCCTGCTACAGGATAACCGTAGCAGGCTTGATTAATTTAAGCAGTGATTGCTTTGTGCTTCTTCTCGCTCAGTTTCTGAATGAGAATAGCCACGGCGATACATATAATACCAACTGCATCCGAGGCAATACCGGGTACAATACAAAGCATACCGCCTGCAAGGCAAAGAAGTCTCTGCCACCAGGGCATCTTCACATACATATAGCCTTCCATAGCTGCCGATACGCCATAAATACCGATAATAGCGGTTATGGCAATAGTAACAACCTCATACCACTTTGTATCAATGAAAAGCATCTGAGGATTATATGCAAAAATGAAGGGTACGATAAAGGCTGTAATTGCCAATCTGGTCGCAGTGACACCGGTTTTCATCGGATTACTCTTAGCGATCGCCGAGCCTGCATAGGCTGCAAGTGCAACCGGAGGAGTGATATCGGCAACGATGCCGAAGTAGAATACGAACATATGGGCCGCAAGCACCGGTATTCCCATTTCAAGAAGTACGGGTGCGGTAATTGTTGCCATAATAACATAGTTAGCTGTTGTGGGCACGCCCATACCAAGAACGATACAGCAAAGCATTGTAAGGAACAATGCAAGAAACTTGTTGTTAGCTGCAACACCGGTAAGAGCAGAAAGAAGCGTGGGGCCAAGACCGGTCATTGTTATAACACCGGAAATTATACCTGCCATACCGCAAGCAACTGCAACACCGACTGTATTCTTTGCACCGTTTTCAAAGGAGCCAACAATAACAGCAGGGCTGAGAGTCGCATGCTTCTTAGTTGCAAAGGAAAGAGCTACCGTAGCAATCATTGTAACAAGGATTGCAGTGCTGATTCCTTCATCCCCCATCAGCTGCCATATAACAATAAATATCGCTGTCGGAATGAGAGGATATATCATCTTGACAAGAGCCTCTTTGGAAATGCGTATTTCCTTAGCAGCAAGCTTTATTGTGAAGCAATTTTCCATTGAAACCCTGGTAGGAATCATTGAAACTATGAGAGATGTCATAATTGCAAGACAAGCTGAAAGTCCTGCACTGTACTTATTCATTGCCCAAACAAGAACAACAACAGGCAAAAGAAGATATCCGTTTCTTAATATCAGCTTCCAGAACTTAGGAAGTGCATCCTTAGGAAGACCGTTGAGACCAAGCTTCTTAGCCTCAAAGTGAATCATAAGGAAAATGCCTGTGAAATAAAGAATAGCGGGTAAAATAGCCGACACAGCTATTACTGCATAATCATAGCCTGTGATTTCTGCCATAAGGAAGGCTGCCGCACCCATAATCGGGGGCATAATCTGTCCGCCTGTTGAAGCAGCTGCCTCAACCGCTGCGGCAAATTCGGGCTTGTAACCGCATCTCTTCATTGTGGGAATTGTAACGGAGCCGCTGCCGACTGTGTTTGCAACAGAAGAGCCTGAATACATACCTTCCATCGCACTTGAGATAACAGCAACCTTAGCCGGACCGCCTGTTGATTTACCTGCAATTGAGTTTGCAAGGTCAACGAAGAATGCGCCGATACCCGACTGCTCAAGGAATGAAGCAAAAATAATGAACAATACGATAAATGAAGCACAGACATTAAGCGGAGTGCCTGCGATACCTTCCGTTGTATAGAAAAGCTTATACATAATCATACGCAACGGATACTTCGTATCGTTTACTATGAACGCGTATGCGATAAACGCCGCCGAAACACAGACAATCGGAAGACCGACAACACGTCGGCAGGCTTCAAAGAGAAGCACCGTACCGATAATCGCAATTGCGATGTCAAGCTCGTTGATTCTTGAAGCCCTGTCAACAATCGCCTGACAATTTATTGCATAGTAGAAGAATGAACCTGCGCCGACAGCCGCGAAAATATAATCGTAGAACGGAACGTGGTTGATTCTTTTCTTTTCTTTCTTTCTTACGGGATAGATAATAAACGCCATAAAGACGATAATACCTATAAACCACGACATTTTCTGTCTTTCCTCCATTGTACCTGTCCAACCGTCGAACATTACATAGACAGAGAAAAGAACCATCGCGATTTTAATAATCTTTTCAAATATACCTTTGAAATGACGGGTGTTTGACTCCTTGTCAAAGTCCGCCATCAACTGGTCAACGTCAATAACTTCGTCCTCATCAGCCGACATGGTGATGGGCTTTGTGTTTACATCTGACATCTGTTACAGTCCTTTCGTCAGAATTTCGAATCCTGTGACGATTTCAAAAACCACCCTTGCGTTTCTTCCGCAGGTATCGCGCAGGCTGATTTCCTCGCCGTCCAGAGTAAGTATATGGTCAGAAACCGTTCCGACAATATACCTCAACGGGTCATACGTTATGTCAAAACCCGTTATAATCATATTCCCCTCATCGTCAAAGTTCATTTTCTGGTCGCCCTCAAGCGCCGTCTGCACCCCGGCACCGAAAGAACGGTAAAGAGTGGAATGTGCACGGATCTCTCCATTTTCAATTATATAAGTATCTCTTAAAGGGGTCTGGTTTACGGAATGGATAAACTCCACCGAAAACATCATTCCTTCCTCTGCCTTGACGGTCATATGAGTCTTTCCGGTATCAGAATCGTATAAAACCAGATAATCTGTTGACAGAGCTTTGAAAGAAACAGCAGCCGCTGTAATGAAAATCATCAGAACGGCTGCTGCGATTAACTTTCTTGATTTATTCGAAAGCCTTTGGCTCATTATTTAATAGCGCCAACCTCTTTGAAATATTTTTCAGCACCGGGATGGAACGGAACAGAAACGCTTGAAACTGCATATTCAAGGCTCATTTCCTTTGCCTTATCGTGTGCATATTCGTCCTTATTCTCGTAGATGGCCTTTGTAAGCTCATAAACAACCTGCTCTGAAAGGTCGTTGCTTACGATGAAAGTAGCCTTAACTGCAACTGTTGTTGCATCTGCATCAACACCCTTGTATGTGCCTGCAGGGATTTTGTATTCAGCGTAGAAGCCATAATCACTCTGAAGAGATGCAAGATGTTCAGCATCGATTTCAACGATAACGATTTCAGTTGTTGTTGCAAGGTCTGTGATAGCAACAGTGGGAGCACCTGCTGTACAGAAGAAAGCATCAATCTTGCCGTCCTTAAGAGCATCTGCTGATGCCTGGAAGCTGAGGTTCTGCTTGTTGATGTCTTCAAATGTGATATCGTAAGCACCGAGGATCTGCTGTGCGTTGAATTCAACACCTGAACCGCTGTCGCCTACTGAAACCTTCTTACCCTTGAGGTCTGCAACCGTCTTGATGCCTGAGTCAGCTCTTGCGATAACCTGACAAACTTCAGCATAAACTGCGCCGAGAGTTGAGAAGCTTGTGAACTTGCCGTCCTTCTCGAAGAGAGAGGTTCCGTTGTAAGCATAGTCCATAACGTCGTTCTGAACGATAGCCATATCAACAACACCGTCATCGATATCGAGGATGTTTGCCTTTGAAGCGCCTGAAGACATAACCTTAAGCTTAGCGCCTACTTTTTCGTTAAGAGTTGTAGCAACTGTGTTACAGAAGCCGTAGTATGTACCTGTTGTACCGCCTGTGCCTACGTTGATTTCAACTGATGAAAGACCTTCCTGCGGATTGTTTGCTTCGGGTTCTTTGTTACCGCAAGCTGTGCAAAGAAGAGTTGCGAAAACAAGAAGAACTGAAACAACGATAGCTATTTTTTTCTTCATTTTAAAAACCTCCGTTTATAAAATTTTCAAAGCCCCTCAAAGGACTTTTTAAAGATTTGGAATATTATAACCTATTTACGTCATTTTTGCAAGAGTTTTATACCATAAAGCGTATATTCACCAATTGCATCTGTATATTTTTGTGAATTTTGAACAAATTGCTTGCTGTTAACACCACAAAATTCCTGTTCAGAATTATAAGAATCAGATTTCCGCTTCTGCAAAACCTATGCATTCACGTCCCAGAATCGGGTTTGAGGTATCCCTTGCGTTGAAGTAAAGACGGAGTTTGTTGCCCTGCCGTACGAGGTGGCTTGCATAAACAAACTGCTTCATCCAATCCTTGCCGTCAACGACATGGGGCTCAACCAACATCTTTTCAAACTTAAAATCAAGTCCGTCGGACGAGGACATAAGGAAGATTGCAGAATGGCTTTTGCCGTCCTTTTCATAAAGTCCGTTCTGCACGCCGATGTAACCGTCGCTGAGCTTGTAAACCTTAAGGCATCCGCTGCAAAGATTGAGATACGGATTGTTTTTATCGGGTGAAATCAACGGCTTTTCGGCAGCAATATATCCGTCCGTTATCTGTTTGCTTTCCGCGTAGCTGATATGTGTCGGCTCGCAGAATTTGCAGTCGTCGATATACGTCATTCCGCACGAATAATAAAGCCTGTTGATTCCGTCTTCCTGCAGAAGAAACGGATTTGAAAGCGCTGTTCCTCTTTCGCTGATTTCAAAATCTTTCGTATTGCCGAGAACAAGTTTCGGCTTTGACCAATTCACAAGGTCGTTACTCTGAACAACATAAATCTCCGAATTCCACTTTGCCGCATTCACAACGTTCAGCGCGTTCATAAAAAGCGGACGTGTTCTTTCGTAAAAAAGATAATACGTATCGCCCACGCGGTTGATATTCGGGCGCATCGCCCTGCCGACAACCTTCTGCACCTTTTCAAATTTTATGCCGTCATCGCTGATAAAATGATAAACAGCAAGCGTTGTGTGCAGAAACATATGCCATTTTCCGTCGTGGCTTACGTCGGGCGTAAGAAGAGACGGATCTGCAACAACGAAAGAGCCGTCAAACGGTTTAAGCACGGGACTTTCCGCACTCACCCTGAACTGTGCATCAAGGAGCTGTTTTATAGTAAGATTTGTCATAATACACCTGCTTTACCTCAGTTTTCCGTGCATATCTCTATACACATTCCGCACCTTTTCTTTACATCGGTAGCGGAAAAATATGTGTTCTCAAGAGGTATCCATTCATTAAAAAAGCGTTCTGCCATATGCGGTGAATTGCGTTTGAGAATTCTTTCTCTCTGCAAATCAGCTGAAATATCCAGAAAAACAGAGAAATCATAATACTCTGAAAATGCAGGATGCATGGAATATGCGCCTTCAATCACCGTCAGTTTTTCGGGTTTAATTTCAATCGGAGCCTGCAGCTTCATTTCCGAACAGTCAAACCTGCGATAGCTGATAGTTCTGCCTTCGCTCAGCGGTATAAGCACCTCTTCAAGAAAACGTTCGCGGTCAATGTTTCCGCCGATTTCAGCAAATCTTTCGGGCATTCTCTGTTCAGGCCGCAGGAAGAAATCATCTGTATGAAAAACCGTGCAACCGTAAACTTCCTCAAGCACTTTTCCGAGCGTCGTTTTTCCGCTTGCGCTTCCTCCTTCAACGGCAACCTTTACCGCACCCTTTGAAAGACGTTTGTCGATTTCTGTAAAAAGAGGCAGAAACGGAACAAATCTGTTCGCAATCACGCGGTAAGACGGAGCATATTTTTTTCTGAAAATCTCTGAGTGATGAACTGCAGGATATCCGTCCGCTTCCCAACGTGCAGTTTCTTTTTCAAAATCAGAGTTTGAAACCGGAATTCTCTTTTCGTTTACAAGTGCCTTTGCAACATCAAGCTTTTTTATAAGCTGAGCTTCGCCGTCCTCTTCTTTTTTTGCAGAAAGAAAAAACAGTCTTCCTAAAGTTTCTGCACTTAAGCCAAGATTAAGATACGACAAACCGACACGGCTGTAATCACCGTCAAGCGGTTCAACATACGGATGGATGTCCGCAACGCCTCGCTCAAATTCCTCTTTGATGTAAGCTGTAACTTTTTCACAGGAAGACACCATATGCTCACCGCCGAAAGAACTCTGATACAGAAACTTAAAAATATCCTGTACCTGCAAATCGGGATGTGTCCGGCAATGTATCATCAGCGTTTCGCGCGTTTTTTCGTTTTGTTCCATTATCAATCTCTCTTTTTCATAATTTTCGGGTTGTCAAGAATCATCACAAGAATCGGAACAAGTACAAGCTGCACAACAATGCCCGGAATTGCATTTGTAAAAGCCCCTGCAACAAACGCGGTAAAAGTGAACGCGCCTCCGCCGATTCCCATAACGGCAAACATCGCAATACCCCAGACCAATCTGCCGACAATCATCGCCGTCAGTAAAGAGCAATAAATGTACGGTTTTTTCCGCGGAAGTTTTTTATGCATCAGCCCGGCGACTGCACCGTACGCAGCAAGCTCAAAGGCCATACAGACGGCAGTCGGAAAAATCGGGGGCATTCCGAGTGTCAGCGAACGGAACAGCGGTGCAACAAAACCGACCGCGAGACCCCAAGGCCATCCGCAAAAAAATCCGCAGAGAAGTACGGGAATATGTAACGGGCACAGTTTTGCTCCGATTTCAGGAACCTGTCCCGTAAGAAAAGGCATCACATAAGCAATTGCCAGGAACAGTGCCGAAAGTATCATTTTAAATAAATTATTTTTCTTCATAATGCTTCCTTTTATAAATCAGAATAATATTTTTGTTAGAGAAAAAGCTCTTCGGACAATTTGACACTTGTATTTGCAGAAAGAAATTGCATTTTGTGTATCCTCCGATTTTTCGATTAAAATTTTATCATAAAACTTTTTATAATTCAACATTTAGTAAATTTTAATATCTGCAATTCTTAATAATCAGAAAAATATTAAAACACTTGCGAAAGAATTGACACAACCGCTATAATTATATAGAATAAAACCATAACTGCTGAAGAGGTGATTTCTTTTGAAAATCAGGTTAATCGGCTCGCCGAAAATTGTTATGACGAACACAGAAAGCCACCACGCATATTTTGCCTGGCCGACTGTTGCAAAGCTTCAGAACGGAAAAATCTGCGTTGGTGCTTCGGGTTACCGCGTTGAGCATATCTGTCCGTTCGGCAAGGGTGTTTTAGCCTTCAGTGACGATAACGGCGAAACTTACACAAAGCCCGTTCCCGTTTTTGACACTGTGCTTGATGACAGGGACGTGGGACTTACCGTCTTTGGCAAAAGCGGTATTATTGCAACTTCTTTTAACAATACCCTTGAATTTCAAAGAGAAAACATGCCGCAGACTCAGGAATGTTTTGATTACATAAATTCCGTTTCGGCGGAAGACGAGGCTGAGGCTTTGGGAATCAGCTTCAGAATCAGTAGCGACTGCGGTGAAACTTTTGGCAGAATATATAAATCTCCCGTTTCGTCACCGCACGGTCCCACGGTACTTAACGACGGCACTGTTCTGTGGGTCGGCAGAAGGCTTGGCATCCACAACCACATTGAGGCACACGTTGTCAACCCCGAAACAGGTGAAATGACACTCCGAGGAAAACTCGGAATTTACAAATACGACGAATTCAAGGACACCTATTTTTACGAGCCTCACGCGATTCAGCTTGCTGACGGAAAGATAATCTGTCACCTTCGTACGGAAAACGCGGACGAAACGCTGTTCACTCTTTATCAGACTGTTTCACTTGACAACGGTGTAACGTGGAGCAAGCCCGTACAGATTATCGGAGACGACAGCGGTGCACCGGGACACTTGTTTATGCATTCCTCAGGTACATTGATTTCAACATTTTCACACAGAAGCAAGCCTTACGGAATATGGGCAATTTTCAGTGACGATAACGGCGAGACCTGGAGCGACGAAAGCGTTATCTTCGAAGGCAAAGACACCGACGACCTCGGCTATCCGTCAACAATTGAACTCTCCGACGGAGAAATGCTGACCGTTTTCTATACAAGAGAGAATGATTATGTTCCTGCAGTTATAATGCAGCAAAAATGGGCATTGGATAAATAATTCGTTTTAAATTTAATTTGGTTATATAAAAATCCGAACACATCACAAATGATGTGTTCGGATTTAATCTGTTATAAAACTTTTTCCAAAAGTTCTCCGAGCTCTCTCGCCATAGACATAAATCCGAGATCGTTCGGGTGACAGCCGTCAACCGTTCCATCGTCCTCCGCCGTTTTCATAAGCTCTCTGCCGTCAATCAGATATACGTTCTTATCTCCGCTTCTGATTGCGTTCTGATATGTTGCTTTAATTATATCCAGACGGGTTTCTTCCTCTTCGGTTAAGGCGAACTTGGGTCTTGAAAGCAATACTATCGGCAAATCGGGGTTTGCTTTACGAATCAGCCTAAACATTTTTTCGTGCGTTTCTTTTAAATGCTGTGCCGTCGGTGCGTTATGGTCATAATCGTACACAAACAAAGACATCTCCAGCTTACTTATGTATTCTGCAATTTCATCTTCGCCTTTTGCACTGCCCGAAAAACCGAGATTAATATAATCAGCATTGAGCCTTCGGGATATGATGCTTTCATATGAGCTTCCCGGTCTGGAAGCACAGCCTCCCTGTGTTATTGAAGAGCCGTAATAAACAACAGGTTTTTCAAATTTGTACGGCTCGGCAGGACATAACTTAGCATCCTCGCTTACACCGATATACAGCTGCGAGACTTCACTGTAAAGAGGAAAATTAACGGTTATATCCCGCATTTCCGAAGAAGCAAAACGGATAACACTTTCATAACCGTCCCGAATCTCAAACGGAGGAATAAAAGTCCCACCATACTTTTCAGGTTCTTTGCCGATATACAAATCGAATCCTGCTGAACCCGTTAAAGCAATATGAGGCATTTTTCCTATAACCGGCATTTTCGTGTGTATAGCAACATAAGGACTGTCCGTCCGGAATCGCACCCTACCTCCCGCAGTATGAGTGTGCAGACTGTAAACACCGTCGTTAACGGTTTTTGCAACACTTTCAGGAAGTCTTCTGAATTTTCCCGATTCATAAAACACACCGTAAATTTTAAACGGCGGTTGCTTGATATCGTAAAATTTAATACCTTGAACATCCAATTCTGTATTCACCTTGAAATTGAAATCAATCAACGAAATATTATCCAAACTCATCACCTCCGATATAAAATGTAACACATATTAGGGCAATTTCTTTATTTTTACTATGAAAAATCAATCTGCAGATATCGGAAAGGTCGGTTATTCTATCCTTTTATAATTGCTCTACAAATTCGGGTTTGTAGAATTCTTAAAATCTTTATGTATCTGACCTGTTCAGGCTCCTTTGTGTAAAGGGAGCTGTCGCGTAGCGACTGAGGGATTGTCAAAAACCCTTGAATTATCAACAATCCTCCCGTCACGGCTACGCCGTGCCACCCTCCGCTTACAAGGAGGGCT
>JAZSQQ010000015.1:0-16619 GCA_045538055.1 Acutalibacteraceae bacterium | reverse complement strand
AAATATGTATGTGAAAAATAATTCAGATAACAGTAATTCCACAAAATATGACTTTAATAACCTCCCTGCTATTTATAACACATTCACTGACGGACAAAAGATAATACTTGATGCAATGTACGATATTTATATGTCATTAGGAAAGAATCTCGCACCTGTAAACAGAACAAGTAGCTTCAATGTATGTGACAAAATGAATTTGGCTTATACATGCTACTTATTAAATGCATACATGAATTAAGCATATGAACCAAAAGGAATTGCCGAAACTCATAACCGGCAATTCCTTTAATCAAATCAAGGAGAATCATCATGAAAACAAGCGTTACTTCCTACAGCTTCGGCGGTTATATTTCCGAAGACAGACTGGGTTATCTCGGTCTCATCGACAAGGCAAAGGAAATGGGCTTTGACGGCATCGAATTTGCCGAAATCAATCCTCCCGAAGGCGTAGCAAAAATCGACCACGCGAAGGCTCTGAAGGCTTTTTCGGACGAGCTTTCACTTCCGATAACAAACTATGCAATCGGTGCGGATTTCATCAACAAGGATTGCGACAGCGAGATTGAACGTCTTAAGGGAGAAATCGATATCGCGGAAATCCTCGGTGTAAAGGTTATGCGCCACGATGCAACGGGAGGTCCCGAAGAAGAAAGATTTGCTCTTGACGGTTTCGAAAAATATCTCCCGACACTTGCAAAGGGCTGCCGTGCAGTTACTGAATATGCGGCAACAAAGGGAATCAGGACTTCTGTTGAAAACCACGGCTACTACTGTCAGCAGAGCGACCGTGTTGAAGCTCTTATGAAAGCGGTTGATCACGAAAATTTCGGTTGGCTTGTTGATATCGGAAATTTTATGTGTGCCGATGAAAATCCGCTTGATGCCGTTAAGGTCGGTGTGAATTACATCGCATATGCACACGTTAAGGATTTTTATTATAAAGACAAGTCCGAAGAACGTCCTGATGGATATTTCCGTACAAGAGCAGACAATCATCTCTGCGGTTCGGTTCTCGGTGACGGTGTTGTGCCCGTTAAGGAATGTCTTGAGTTAATCAAAGGAGTCGGTTATGACAGCTGGGTAACTCTTGAATACGAAGGACAGGAAAGCCCGCTTACGGGTGTCCCGAAAGGCTATGAATTCTTAAAAAGCGTAATCTGATACAAAAAGCACTTGCTTCGACTGAAGCAAGTGCTTTACTTGTTTATGCTATTCCTAATTTTTTAAGGATTTCAGGGTCGCAGGTGTCGGCAAGAGTGCCGATTTCTGCCCATTTTTTGTCTGCCTTTTCTTTCCATGCAGGGAAATCTTCGGGAAGTTCGGGGTATTTATCGTAAAGGGCACCGATTTCAACAGCCTGTTTGAGCCCCTTAATTATACTGCCGATTGAAGCTGTGCTGATTTTCTTCTTTGCAACAGCTGCAGCAATTTTACCGAGCCACGAAGCAACGTCGCTTCCCTTGAGGCTGAGGTTGTTGTCCTCCATTCCGCCGAAAAGAGCTTCGCTGAAAACGATATCGTTTGCAAACATATACTCAGCTTCGTCATAGGTTAGGGAAACAACACCCATAAGAAGCGGCCGCATAAAGTCAAAGTCTTTACCCTGAGCCTTCATATATCTTGAGTTGATGCTCCACATATTATCTTTTGTAAGCGGAAGATTTTCTTTAAGAAGTTTGGAGATAACTTCAACGGCGATTTCACCCTGCACAAGAGAGGATGTGCAACCCTCACCGCAGGTCGGCTTTGTAAGGCAAGCCGCATCACCCATTACGATGAATCCGTCGTCAACAAAAGAATAAACCGAGCGGTGATACGGTGTCATTCCTTTTTCAACCTTTTTGATTTCGTATTCGGGGTACTTCACGTTTTTTGAATACTGCGTATTGAAAACTTCCTCGGCATATTCATAAGAATAGCTGCCGCCGATACCCAATATTGCATCATAGTCTTTACCCGCAGGGGCAGACCATGACTTATACTGCATAAAGAACCCGTCGTATTCACGCGGCTTTACGTTTTCGTCAAGATACTTGATGTAATAAAGCACAACGTAAAGTATATCTTTTGGCGTGATAGTGAAGTTACACACGGGTGATGAATCGGGAAGCTTACGTCTTGCAACGGACGGAATACCCGAACAGTCTGCAACTATTTTTGCGTAAGCTGTCTGCTCACCGTCAGCTGTTGTGAATTTCGCACCTGCGATTTTTCCGTTAGTATCGTAAACGAAATCCGTGAAGTCTGCACCGTAAATAATTTCTGCACCCTTTGACTTTGCTTTTTCAGCCATAAGCATAATGTAATCGTGCTTATGCAGACCGATTACGGGCGAGTCAGCGCCTCTTTTGTAATATGTACCGTAGGGTGAAATCATAGATGAGCTTTCAAAACGAAATTCACGCACGGGGTTATCTTCACTGAGGGTATCAAGCCCGAAACGCTCCATTTCTCCTTCACCCATATGGAAGATATCGTATGTTCTGGAAACATCATCGGGTAGCTGTTTTTCAATAACAAGAACTTTGCTGCCGTTTTCAGCCATTTTTTCTGCAAACCAACAGCCTGTTGTAGAACCACCGACAATTAATACATCATACATTTCCATAAAAATTCCTCATTTTCTTTATTTGCCTGCAATAGCTTTGTTTTCCTCGTGACGCTTCGCACGGATTTCTTCAAGCTCACGATACATCTGCTCTTTCTTTTCCCCTTCAACATCATAAAGTGTTTTAAGGATAATTGCTTTGAGTACATTACTGAGAGTATAACCGAAGAGAAGGAAACCGAGAATCCACAGACAAGTATTCAGATAATCCGGTTTTGCCTGCATTGTTGCAACGAGGTTACCCTCTGCTGAAGACTCATAACCAACCCATGCGATCATAAACGGAATAATCAATTCTCTTGCATAGTTGATTGCTGTATTGATCCAACCCGGAATAACGCCCTGAATAGCTTCGATACGGTCACCGGTTTGCCACTCAAGATAGTCGTAATATTCAACATCAAAATGAGATTTTGAAAGCTCCTGAACACCGATACCTACACCGAAGAGGAAATAGAATACATAGAAGAAAACACTGTTCCAACCTGAGAAGAACATAATACCCATTTTTGCTTCAACAAAACAGATTGCAAAAAGTATGCCTGCTGAAACCATAGAGTACGGTCCGCAGAATTTAAGAAGCTTTGTGGGCTCGTGCTTCTTGGAAAGCTTTGTTGTTATAAGATTACCCACAACCGTACCGACTGCAGTCGGAAGTGTGAGAAGAAGGTTGTTTGCTGAACCGACGGTAATTGCTGCAAGGAATGTTGACATCTTGCCGAGCACAGCGAAGTTGTTAACCCATGCCATATACTGATATGCACGATAGTTTCTGTATTTGAAAAGGGTGAGAAGAGTCTTTGAAATTTTGACCTTTTCTTTCTTCGGAAGCTCGATTCTTTCCTTACAGAAAAGACCGCACATAAGGTTACCGAACAATGTAACTACACCTGCAACAACACCGAGTGTCATATACATCTGATTCTTATCATCACTGAAAATTCCGTAAACAGCTGTTGCAATATATGCTCCGCCGTAACCGATATAGTATGAAAGCTGCCAGATTGTTGCAACAGTTTTCTTTTCTTTCGGGTTCGGAGAAATAACCTGAGCAACATTCTGTCCGAGGTTGTTGAATGCATTGAAGATTGTCTGACAGCAAGCAATTCCGTAACGGAACAATGTCATCTGCTGGACAGTCCAACCCTGCGGAACGTAGAAGTAGAGAACCGTAAGTGCAAACATCGGCAAAAGGCAGATGATGTACCACTGACGGTATCTGCCCCAACGTGTCTTCCACTTCTGTACAATTGTAGCTGATATAAGACCGACAACTATACCGAGAACGGTTGTAAGTGTTGTCTGAACAGCAAGGATTTCTGCAATCTCATCCGAATTGACGCCTACAGGACCATAATAAAGCTCGTGCAGGAAGGCTGCAGCAAGTGTACCTGTAAGAGTTGTTCCGAACATTCCGCCGATACGTGCAAGCATCAGGCAGACATATTCAAATTTTGTAACGCTGTTGCCCATACCTGACGGCAGAGCATTTGCAGGAGCTTTGGCGGAAACCTTTTTGTTTTTCACCATAGTCTTTCCATCTCCTTATTTCTTTAATAGTAATATTTTACTACAATAAAGCGAAAAAAACAATATAATCAAATCCACTAAAAAGCACCTGTAAATTCAGCATAATCAACAAAGCAGAAATTTTTTAAAGCCCTTGAGAAGAGATTTTTCTCAAGGGCTTTATTATATAGAATTTGAAATTATTGAGCACCAAACATCAGTATAATTGCTTTTTCTCCTTCGGGAAGCGGAAGTGTTATACCGTTATTCATAAGCTCTTCGCCCGTAAAACTGCGGATTGTTCCGGGATTATCAATGTCATAAACATTGTATACTTCTGACGGCACAAGCCCGTTGAGTTTAACGGTATATTCATCGTCCGCAACATCTGCACGTTTATAAATCAATACCGTGCCCTCTGAAGCATCCTGCAAAGAGTACTGCATTGCCATCATTCTGTCGCTGTCGTAACTGCCGAAATCAAGCGGATAATAGTTAGCAGTCATCAATGCTCTCTGCTCTTTGTAGAATCCGAACTCAGGATGCTGATGTGAATAAAAATCCATAAGCATAAACGGCATTATATCAGACCTTGAGGCATATTCATTCTGCATATAAAGAGATGAACCGTGAATGGGCAACCAGAATGAAATTCCGTAATTATGCGACTGGGTTGCATTGAATAAATCGGGGTGATAACTGCAGTTATAGTCGCTTCTCCAGAACGGAACACTGCGGTAGGTCATTTCAAGATCAAGCCTTTTTCCGCCTGATGCACAGTTGTCAATTATCAGTCCGTCAATGTTATCTGTCAGGTAATCAAGGAACCTGTAAAGGTTTGTAACGTAGTGATTTTCGCAGATTCCCTTTCTGCCGCCGTATAACTTTTTGTCTGCCGTCTTCCAGTAATCAAGCGGAGCAAAATTAAAATCCTGACGGTAAACCGTTGCTCCGTTTTCCCTGAGAGAATTCAGGATATATTCGCAGAAGAATTCAAAAGCATCTTCATTCGCAAGGTTCCACATTAAGTCGCCGTGTTCGGTTCTTATCAACCAACCTTCATTCTGAGAACCGATAATATAGAACTGTGATCCTTCGTATACCCTTTCAGGCTCATACCAGAGTACATAGCCGAGACCTTTCTCTGCCGCATAGTCCGAAAGCTCTGAAATACCGTTATCATAGCGTGATTCGTCCGGTATCCAGCTTCCGACTCCGTCGTGCCAGCCTTCGTTATATTTGTACCAGCCTGCATCCATCCAGAAAAGGTCACACTGCTCATATACAGACTCATCGAGACTATCCAGAATATCAATTATCTCGTCGGCTGTCAGCGTTGATTCAGGACCTGCAACCTGCATTGCGGTGTAAGTTTTTTTAGTAATATTTTCGGAATAAACACAATCCGTTATCCAATTTCTGAAAAGATTGAAGCCCTTAAGCGGATTATCGTTTTTATAAAAATTAAGAGAAACCAACGGAGAACGTATTGTTTCGCCCGGAAGAAGATATCCTCTCAGCGTTTCCTGCTTAACCATGATTTCGGATTTACCGTTAAGCTCCGAAAGCTTTGCTTTCCACTGTCCTGTCCAGCCAATGCCGAGGATTACGCTGAAATCCTCTCCGTTCAGGTTGAAATAAGGCAGATAGTTTTCAGTCGGCTTGCCGTCAACACCTGTAAATGTTTTTCCGATACCGTTCAGATTTTTCTCTATCAATGAAAAGTCGCTTTGTGCTGTGTTGCTTCCCATTGAATAATACAGCTTTGCTTTTCCTGTTTGTAAGGATGAATCAATCGCACAGAAATCGCTGATAACGCCCGATTTGTCGCTGCCGTTGTTTTTTATGTAAACCGTCCATTGACAAGCAGCGTTTTCAGGGAAAACAGTTGCTTCAACAGTAACTTCAAGACCTTCGTCATTGTTTGTGAGAATCAGATATTCTGTTTTTCCGCCACGATAGACAGAGCCGAACTCGGCTGAATCATCAAGCTTCTTTTCCCATTCATCAGGCTTGAATTTTCTGCCGTTAACCTTGAATGTGAACGGATAATTTTCTGCCGTAGTTGAAAGATTATTACTGAACCAATTTTCGCAAAGCTCTTTTTCTTCGTCGGTGAGCTTCATTTTTTCTGCACTGATACTTTCAAACATAATAGCCCTCTTAGATTCAAACGTATTTATATAGCCCTCGTCAATCGGAATTAACCCTCCAAAAGAAGCAATATAATACAGTATTGCAACAACCGTACTCCAGAATCTCGCAGCACCAAGCATATCATCATTCCTTAAATATTATTTTAATCATTATAATGTATAAGTGATGAAAAAACAAGTAAAGAACATTTTTGGGAGAGGTTTTTCTTTCTCCTTGATGACTACCTCGCCATCACTTATTCACTCTTACTTATTGCTTCCCCAAAATCGATCCGAAGTTTAGTGAAGAAGTAAAAAGTAAAAAGTAAAATCGACGAACTTATTGTCGAAATTCGTCGATTTTTGTGTTTACAGCTCAATTTAGTAACAATCCGATAAATTGGAATTTATATTACTCTATTGAAAAACTCTCTGTTTTCAAATCACAATAATATCTTCCACTATCTGCGTTAAATCTCAAAACACAATAGTCAGGGTCAGTAACTCCGCCTTTATAGAACATAGTGTCCCCCTTGCACCAAATCATATCTTTCGTCTTTTGGTCGGTTAACACTTCCATTTTACCTTTTAACATAACACCAGTGTACTTAATAAATCCTTTATGGTAGAAATAAATGCTGGCATTTGGATTATTCATATACTGTTTAACTCTCATAGAAGAAGTGTTTGTTGAAAAATAAAATTGGTGCAAACCATTGATTTTCCTCGGTTTAAGCATCGCTTTTACATTAGGAAATCCATCTTCATCAACAGAACAGATAAAAGCAACTTTTTGTTTCTTGATAAATTCTGCAATTTTGCTGTTATCCATAATATCCCACCCTCAAATTCTTATTTATCAAACTGATTATATCACACATAATCTAAAATTACAATCGGGTGCGGGTGTCCGTTATTCATTATTAATTATTCATCAGCGAAGCGATTTCATTATTCATTAAGAAAAGTCGCATAACAACAATGAAAAATGAAAAATGAATATTGAATAATGAATAATAAAAAAAGAAAAGCCACACTATCGTGCGACTTTTCTTTTTTTGGCGGAGAGCAAGGGATTCGAACCCTCGAACAGTTTATGGCTGTTACACGATTTCCAATCGTGCTCCTTCGGCCAGCTCGGACAACTCTCCGTATCTGCCTTACAGCCATATTATTATAACTAACAACAACCTAAAAATCAAGTATATTTTTAAATTTAATTTTTGTAAAAACCACTTATCTGATTACAGAATAACTGCAGACGGGCAGAGTGAGAGAAGAAACCTTTTCTTCGTTTAATACATCTTCATATTCGCGGTCAAGGTTGATGCACTTTTCGTCATCAGCAAAGTTCATAACGAAAATATAATCTCCGCGTTTAACAACGCTGACACCTTCGGGTGTAGTGAACGGCGAAGCACCGAGATCAATTTTTGCTGAAATTTCACCGATAAAATCATCAAAGAAGCTGCCCTCGTTTGAGAATGCAGCATAATATGCCTTGCCTTTGCCGTAGCTGTTAACTGTAACGGCAGGTGAACCGCTGTAAAAATCATCTTCGTATGTGGCGAGGGTTTCAGCCGTATTCGCGTGAAGAATGTCGCAGAAATTGATTGCATCGTAAAGTTTGCCATTATATGAAACTGAATTTTTCATTCCCTCGGGGATAGAATCTGTCTCCTCGCACCAGATTCCGAAAACATCCTTAAGTTTGCCGGCAGGGAACCCGCCGAGGTAGCATAAATCGTCCTTGTCAACAATACCCGTCAGGTACCCTGCGACGAAATTACCGCCGTTTCGAACGTATTCTTCAATACGGTCAATTGTGCCGTCCTTTAGCATATAGAGGAACGGTGCAATTATAAGGTCGTATTTCTTGTAATCTGCATCCATCGGGATAATATCAACAGCGATTCCCTTTTCCCACAAAGGCTTGTACCACTTCAGACATTCGCCCAAATAGTTACGCTCAATGTTATTGTATCCGCAGAAAACGCTTGTTGCCCATTTGTTCTGCCAATCGTAAATGATTGCAGCTTTACCGTTGTATCCCTTGCCGACAACGCCGTCAAGTTTTTTTAGTACAGTGCCGAGATGCGAAACTTCCTTGAAAACTCTTGTGTTTTCGTGTCCGCAATGGTCAACTACGGCACCGTGGAATTTCTCGTGTCCTCCGCGGCTCTTTCGCCATTGGAAGTACTGTACGCTGTCTGCACCGTGGGCTACTGCCTGAATTGAAGCCTGTTCCTGCCTGAAAGGCTTCGGGATTTTGTTTATATCGTGCCAGTTAACAATTGACGGAGTGCTTTCCATAAGGAAGAAAGGCTGACCGTCCTTGAGCGAACGGAAATTATCGTGAACAAATGCTGTTTCAACAGCCTCGCTATGTGTTGCGCCCCTGTCCCAGGCAGGGTAGTTATCCCACGAAATAAGGTCAAGATGCTTTGCAAAATCCTGATAATCAATTCCGACATGCATTCGCATCAAGTTGGTAGTAACAGGGATATCAGGAGTGATTTCACGAAGCGGAGCAATCTCGTTTTCGTAGAATGAGATATGACTGTCGGAAACAAATCTTTTCCATGCAAGATTCAGCGCAATAACGTGGTTTTCGCCTCTGTCCTTTGGGGAATTAATCTGTGACCAATCCGTTATCTTATGGCTCCAGAATCCGTTCCACCATTTGAAATTAAGCTCATCGAGGTCTTTGTACTGATTTTTTAACCAATTCCTGAAAGCTTCCTGGCAAAGCTCACAGTGGCACTCGCCGCTGTATTCGTTGGAGATATGCCACATCTTAACGGCAGGATGATTTTTGTATCTCTCTGCAAGAAGAGTGTTGATTTTTCTGACCTTTTCGCGGTAAATCGGCGATGTCATACAATGGTTGTGACGCACGCCGTATTCGTTTCGGATTCCATTTTCATTAACGCGTAAAACTTCGGGATATTTCTGTGCAAGCCACGCAGGTCTTGCGCCCGACGGAGTTGCGAGAATGACATCCTTACCGTTTTCATGAAGCTTATCAAGGATTTCATCAAGCCATTCAAAGTTGTAAACGCCCTCTTCAGGCTCAAGCATTGACCATGCAAAAATGCCGACGGTTGCGCTGTTTACGTTAGCAAGATTCATAAGTCGCATATCTTTATCCCAAATCTCGGGGGTGTCAATCCACTGGTCGGGATTGTAGTCACCACCGTGAATAATATAATCAAAAAACTTTTTATCCATAAAATCAGCCCCTAATGTTTTTTAATATTCTAACAAATTGAACATAATTTTTCAATAATGAAAGATAAATGTTATTGAAAATATAAAATTATTATGCTAAAATGAAAACATAAACTGAGGGGAGGAGATGCAATGAAGAAATTTATAGCTGTTCTTTTAAGTGTAATTGTTCTTTTGACCTGTTTTGCGATGCCTTCTTCGGCAGAAGAATACCCGATAAAAAGAGAAAATCTGCAGGTGCGTGACCCGTTTGTTCTTGCATATGAAGGAAAGTATTATATGTACGGTACCTGCCTTAGTCAGGGTGAGGGTTACGGATGTGTTGTGAGCGAAGATCTTGAAAATTGGTCAGAGAGAATTCAGATTTTTTCTCCCGATGAAAATTTCGACGGCTACGCTGATTTCTGGGCACCTGAGTGCCATTATTATAAAGGTGCGTTTTATCTGTTTGCGACCTATCGTTCAAGATCCGGCGAAAAAAGAGGCACGGCTATTTTTAAATCCGATTCTCCTACAGGTCCGTTTGAGCAGATTTCTGACGGTCATGTTACTCCGAAAAACACGGACTGTATTGACGGTACGCTCTACGTTGACGAAGACGGTCAGCCTTGGATGGTTTTCGTAAACGAATGGACATCAAGCCCTGACGGAATGGGTGAGATGTCCGTTGCAAAACTCAGCGATGACCTGACACATTTCGTATCCGAGCCGAAAATGATTTTCAGGTCGAACAAGCATATTTGGACAAACGGCGGAGTTACCGACGGTCCGTTTGTTTATAAAACTTCAAAGGGTAAGCTTATTATGCTTTGGTCAAACCATGCCCGTTCAGGCGGATATGCCGTAGGAATGGCTGTTTCGGATAACGGAAAAATCGACGGCAACTGGCTTCATCATCCGAAAGCTTTTTATAAGAAGACAAAAAAACAGCTCAACGGCGGACACCCGATGATTTTTGAAACCTTTGAAGGTCAGCTTATGATGTCAATCCATTCGCCTAACGAGTATTCGGAAGGACTTTTTGAAACGGCAAAATTCATTCCGATTGAAGACACGGGAAATTATATACAGTTCGAAAAAGATGAATTCCTTGGAGGAATACGGACACATGTTTCGAATACATTCTATAATATTTATTTCTTTGTCCTTGAAATCTTAAATGATGTTTACAGATTTATTTTCAAATAAACGGGAGGTCTTGAAATGAAAAAGTTTGTATCAGTTTTATTGGCAATTGCAATCGTTTTTTCACTTTCTGTTTTTGCAAGCGCAGAGAGTGACGGCTTCAGGGTTGCAGATGCGGTAATTGTTGTCGGTAAAAATGCCGTATCAACAGATTTGTATGCGGCCGAAAAGCTCGAATACTACCTTGAAAAAATAACGGGTGCGGATATCGCCGTTGTAACCGATGATTCTCCGGTAAATGCGAAAGAAATTGTTGTCGGCGAAACAAACAGAGCAACAGTTGAATTCGAAAATCCGAAAAACGGAAGCTATGTTATCAAGTCAGATGAAAACAAACTCATTATAGCAGGCTACGACACAAGAGGAACAATCTACGGCGTATATGCCTTCCTTGAAGATTTCTGCGGTTGCAGATGGTATGAGACAAACATTATTAAAACCCCTGAAAACTCAGACCTTGCAGTTGAAAACGGAATCGATGTGAAATACACTCCGTATTTTGAATACACGGAAACAGACACAATGTCTTCAAGAGACCCTGAGTTTTCAATTGCAAACGGTCAGAATGGCGGAGTTTACCGTTATCTTTCAGATGAACAGGGCGGATATGTCGGATATATCAGCTCGTTTGCACACACACTTGTAACATATTATTGCAAGGCTGAAACATATTTTGAAACACATCCCGAATACTATGCTCTTCACGGCGGTGAGAGAGTGCCGAAACAGCTCTGCCTTACTAATCCTGATACGATTGACGTCGTTTATAACGAGGTCATCGAAATCCTTGAAAGAGAGCATGATCCTGCAAAGAGTATGCAGATTCTTTCACTCACACAGCACGATAATCAGGAATACTGCGAATGTAAAAACTGCAAGGCTATTGATAACGAGAACGGCTCGCACGCAGGCACAATGATAACTTTTGTAAATACAATTGCCCAAAGAGTAAAGGCAACGGGCAAGTACGATAACGTTGTTTTTGATACTTTTGCTTATCAGTACACAAGAAAAACTCCCTCAAAAGTAGTTCCGAGAGAAGATGTTATTGTCAGACTTTGCTCAATCGAATGTTGCTTCGGTCACACGTTGGACGACGAAAAGTGCGAACTTAACAAAGATTTTATGAAGGACCTTTCCGACTGGGGCAAAATCTGTGACAGAGTTTACATCTGGGACTATGTTAATAATTACAGCGAAACCTGTTGCATCTTCCCGAATTTCGGAGTTATGCAGAGAAATGTGCAGATTTTTGCTGAAAACAATGTAAAGGGTGTTTACGAAGAGGGCAACTATTACATCGCTGACTGTGACTCTGAATTCGGCGAGATGAGAACATATCTTCTTTCTCAGCTTCTTAAAGACCCGTATATGGATTACTACGCAGAAATGGACGGATACCTTGAGGCTGTTTACGGACCTGGCGGAAAGTATATCCGCGAATTCATCGATATTATGACAGAGCACGCAGTCACAAACCGCAAGCACCTTTCAATTTATCAGAAATCCGAAAAAACTCTTTACGGAATGAAAAACAAGGATATCAGGCATTGCGACGAGCTTTGGACGAAAGCATACGAAGAGGCTGAAACAGAGGAGCAGAAGGCTGAAGTCAAGCGTTCGGAGCTTTCGTGGAGATATTGGAAATGTGCAAATAAAAAGAGAGAATTCTCACGTCTTAATCCGTTGTATGAATGGATGACAGCACAGGACGACCTTTATGATGACCTCATTGAAATGAACGTTAAGGTGCTTGGCGAGGGAACACGACAGAGAGATTTCTCAGATTGTCAGATACTTCACTACATCCGTGCCCCGTTCAAGTGGACAACGCTTTATGATGAAGTTTATTGGGATTTCATCGACCCGTATTTTATGAAGCTTTTCAACGTAATCGAGCTTGTTTATTGGTTCTTCCATTAAGATTAAACGCACCGCGTCAGCGGTGCGTTACTTTTGTCGTTATTTCAGATAAACTCCTAATTTGAAATCATCGTAATTCTTACATTCATCCGTTAATGTGATTTTAATTCTGTAACACCAGCCGATCGGTTTTTCAAATACGGCTTTTATTACTGAATCGGAGTAGGTTACGGTTGCATTACATGGCTCAAAATCAAAACCGTTGTAAAGGCTGATGTTGCACTTTTTGCATCCGGGAGCTTCAATTGTAATAAGGTTAAATGGGATAATTCCGCCGAGGTGCAGGTCAAATTCGTTTCCTTCATGCTTTATTTTTGCTGTTGAGCTGTCGAGTATATTCGCGTCGCTTAAAGCGTATTCTTTTTCTAAAAGTAAGCTTTCGTCAAATTTGTGAAGGCTGAATTTACGTAGTACGGGTGCATGCAGTGCATCCGTAATTTTTATTTTGACTTTATCCGTTGTAACCGTCGGAAAGTGCTGAGCACTGCGGTAGCCGATGCACTCTCCTTTGTAAAGCTGTTTCCAGCTTTCATCGACAAATGCACTTACTTCAAAGCCTGTAACACGGTGGCCGAGTTCAATCACTTCTTCAAGGATGAAAGTGTTGAATGTTTTTTCACCGTCAAGATCAAATATCAATTCAGGAGTTGTGCAACAGTCCTCTGCGGCATAGAATTCATTTCTATCGTCATTTAAAATGTTTTCAGGAGCGCAGGTGATGTTTCTTACGCTGTTAGCTGTAACAAAAGCTCCTTTTGCAAAGTCAAGGCTGAGAGATTCTTCGAGAACCTCGTTGAATTTAAGCAGGCTTACAACATCATTTTCATGGATGAGTCCTCGTCTGTCAGGCGGAAGATTAAGAAGAATACTTGCGTTTCTTCCACAGGATAAAAACCAAAGCTTCAGCAGATTTTTTACGTCACGAACTTCGTTGTCTTGTTCTTTGTGGTAAAACCAGCCGGGACGGATTGAAACATCAGCCTCTGCAGGAAGGAAACGGTTTCCGTCAATTTTTCCGCTGTTGAGTTCGCTTGTGGTTTCTTTTACTATTGTTTCCGAGTCAACCGTTGACCAGCACGGGTCTCCGGCAAAACCGCTTTCGTTACCGACCCAACGTGCCTCGATATACGGCTCGGCACCAAGCGAGCCGAAAATGACTGCGTCAGGCTGAAGCTTATGGATTGTGTCTGTATAGCGTTTCCAATCATATGTAATATTTTTGCTCTGCGAGCCGTCCCACCATATTTCCCATATCTTTCCGTAGTTGGTAAGAAGCTCTGTAAGCTGACCGACATAAAAATCGTCGTAATCAGGAGTGCTCCATGTTTTTTCGTGTCTGTCCCAAGGAGAAAGGTAAATACCTGCCTTGATGCCGAATTCGGCACACGCATCCGTGAATTCTTTCACGATATCGCCGTTACCGTTTTTGTACGGCGAATTTTTGACGGAATGCTCTGTCAATTTGCTTGGCCAGAGGCAGAAACCGTCGTGGTGCTTTGCCGTAAGAATTGCCGCCTTGAAGCCTGCGTCTTTAACAGTTTTTATCCACTGCCTGCAGTCAAGCTGTTCCGGGTTAAAGATTGACGGACTTTCCGTTCCGTCGCCCCATTCCATATTGGTGAATGTATTCATACCGAAATGGAAGAAAATCGACCTTTCACGCTGTAACCACTCAATCTGACGTGCTGACGGTGCGGGTGATGCAGCATAAAGACCGAGTGAATCTAATTTTTTGTTCAGAGTCATTTCAAAACCTCCGTAAAACTTATTGCTTCAATATTAACATAAAAGTTCCTTTAAAACAACAAGAAAATCGGCTTGCAGATTACTGCAAGCCGATTGAAGTAATATTGAATTATACAAGGTCGATGGCGAATTCGTAGAAGCCGTACCATCTTGAAGTATTGAACTTTCTTGCTCTGAAGATAACTTCATCCTCGTAAACTTCCATCTGGAATCCCATACCGTTCCAGGGGATACCGTAACGGTTAACGATACCGTATGTGGGAAGGTTAACGTAAGTTACGCCGTTTTCCGTTTCAACGCAGGAAATGTCAAAAAGTGCCTTTGAAATATATCCGTTGATACCTGTGTGAACGTGACCGCTGATAAAGAAAACGTTTTCATACTTTTCCATTGTGCTCTTAACAACGTCTGAATACTCGTCAAGACCGCCGTCTTCGTAGATGATATCCTGACCGTTTGCACCTTCAACGGGAACGTGACAAACAACAAAAACGGGTTTGCCTTCTGCTGTGCCTCTTGCAAGCTCAGCATCAAGGAAAGCCACCTGATCCTCGTAGATATCGCAACTGTCCCAGTTGTCTTCGCTCTGGTCACAAAGCACGATGAATGTGTAGCCGTCAACGTCAACGCTGTAATAAGCGTTTTCAATGCCCTGACCTGTATATTCGTTGTGGTATTTGATGAAGTTTTGTCTTGCTTCTTCGTTTGTGAATTCTTCAGGATGACCGATTTCGTGGTTACCTGTTGCAACGACCCATTTTTCAGCGTCGCAGTTTTCTCGCATAATATCATAGAAGTACTTGACAGATGCCTCGTCACCGTAGTTTGTTATATCACCGACATGAACAATTGCATCGTTGTCAAACTTATTCATGTCGCGAAGACCAAATTCAAGATTGAGCTTGCCGCCGGGGAAACGTGCATCAAGATGAGTGTCTGAAATGATTGATACATTAAGAAGAACCTCGTCAGGATTTTTTGCTTCTCTGCCTACAAAAGGCACAAGTGTCATTATGAGTGCAAGAAGGAATGATAAAATCTGCATAGCTGTATGTCCTTTCATCTTTAATGAAATAAGTATATACAAAATATTCCGTTTTTGCAAGTCGAAAAGAAAATTTATTGAAAAAGCGGATGCATTCTGTTATAATTTTCAAAAAAGGAGGGGTTAAAATGTTTATAAGACAGAAAGCTTTTACAGTCGAAAACAAGCTTCTTAAAGGTGCTTTGCACTGCCACACAACACGTTCTGACGGTAAGGTTGCACCTGATGATGTTATCCGCCTTCACAAGGCAAACGGATACGATTTTATGGCGATAACCGACCATAACATATATAACTATAAAAACTACGCTGAAGACGTTGAAATGACGATTATTCCGGGAATGGAGGTTGACAATACCTTTGAACGAATCAAAGGCTTCCGCACATTCCACCATGTCTGCCTCGGTCCGGACGATGAAACCAACGGATATGAGCAGGATCAGCGTCTTCCGAACGGAGCTGCAAGAGATCAGTTTGAATATCAGCCGTATCTTGACGAAATTCATGCGAATAACAATATCACGTTCTATTGCCACCCTGAATGGAGCTCGACTCCGCCGAGATATTTTGATAAGCTCAAGGGCAACATCGCAATGGAAATATGGAATTCAGGCGGTGCAGATGAGAATTATATGGACACAAATGCACTCTACTGGGATGATCTTCTCGGTCAGGGTATAAAGCTCTGGGGTGTTGCTACGGATGACGGACATCAGCCTCACCACCACTGTAAGGGTTGGGTAATGGTTAATGCAGAGAATAATGTGAAGTCTATTCTGGAAGCAATCAAGGAAGGAAAGTTCTATTCATCCTGCGGCCCAGTTATCAAGGATTTCTATTTTGAAAACGGCAAAATTTATTTTGACTGTGAACCGTGCAAGGAAATCCGTTTCATAAGTGACTGCCACCCGACAGAGATTTTTAAAAATGAGGACGGATTGATTACACACGCAGAAACGGACATCGACCCCGAAAATTACAAATACATCCGTGCTTATGTCATCGACAATGACGGCAAACAGGCATGGACAAACCCGATTTTCTTTGAGGATTGACGGGATAAAGTTTATATGGTTTTACGTGTCCCGATAAATTCGGGTTTATCAGGATGTTTGAAAGTCAGTAGTAACCCCAAGCCCTCCTTGTGTAAAGGAGGGTGGCACGGCGTAGCCGTGACGGGAGGATTGTTGATAATTCAAGGGTTTTTGACAATCCCTCAGTCGCTACGCGACAG
>JAZSQQ010000072.1:0-7288 GCA_045538055.1 Acutalibacteraceae bacterium | reverse complement strand
TTTATGTATCTGACCTGTTCAGGCTCCTTTGTGTAAAGGGAGCTGTCGCGTAGCGACTGAGGGATTGTCAAAAACCCTTGAATTATCAACAATCCTCCCGTCACGGCTACGCCGTGCCACCCTCCGCTTACAAGGAGGGCTTGGGGTTACTACTGACTTTCAAACATCCCGACAAACCCGAATTTTTCAACCTGATTACAGTTTTTTCTTGAAACAGGCATTGCGGTTTGTTTCATCAAGTCCCTACAAAATCTCAGTTTGCTGCTTTGCGAATCACAGAAACACCTCGTCAAATACCCTTTTATTTTTTCTTTCTGAAAACCGAAGTAATCTTATAGATCTTTTTATATGCAGGAACTTCAAGCACTTTTTCAGCTTCTTTGAGCTGTTTGCGTATCTCAATACCCTGCGGACAATGCTTTTCACATTTTCCGCAACCTATACACGCTGAAGCAGGAGCAAATTTACCCGAAGCTGTGCATTTGACATACTCTCTGAATCCTGCAGAATTACCGTCAGCAAAGTGTCGGTTATATGCAGAAAAAGTTCCGCTGATATTAACATTTTGGGGACAGGGCATACAGTATTCGCACCCTGTACAACCAACCTTCATTTTGGAATTGATAGCGTTAACAACTCGCTTGAGCATCTCTTCATCATTTGCCGTAAGTTCACCGATTTCTGTTCCGGATGCAGTTCTGATATTATCCGCTACCATTTCATCAGAATTCATACCTGAAAGCACAACGGCAACCTCAGGCTGATTCCAAAGCCAGCGAAAAGCCCACTGAGCAGGAGTATGCTGAACAGGATGTGTTGCAAAAACTTCTTTAGCTTCTGCCGGGAGATTATTGACAAGTCTGCCGCCGCGGAGAGGCTCCATAATCATAACAGGAATCCCCTTTTCATAAGCGTGAAGAAGACCCTTTCGTCCTGCCTGAGTATGCTCATCCATATAGTTATACTGTATAAGGCACATATCCCACTCGTAAGCATCGAGAATCTTACAGAACATATCCGATTTACCGTGGTATGAAAAACCGACCTGACGTATTGCACCGCTTGCCTTTTTATCCTCAATCCACTTTTCAATGCCAATACTTTTTAAGCGTTCCCAGACCTTGATATCCGCCATCATATGCATAAGGTAAAAATCAATATGATCGGTACGCAGTCTTTTCAACTGTTCATTGAAAAGCTTGTCAAGAATTTCCGTGCTGCGCATAAGCTGCGGCGGAAGCTTTGTTGCAATATACACCTGATCACGGATGTTGTTCTTTTCAAAAATCTCTCCGATTGTCGATTCGCTGCCGGGATAAATAAAAGCCGTATCAAAATAATTAACGCCGTTGCGGAAAGCTGCCATCACCTGACGCTCCGCGTCTGCCATATTGATTCTGCCCATTTTCTTTTTAAAACGCATACATCCAAAGCCCAGAACAGACAGCTTGTTTCCGTATTTATCCTCACGGTATTTCATAAGATTACCTCCGGGTTATATATTTTATATGTTCCGATTTGTAATATTGATTATACCACATAAATAAATCGTGTGCAAGAAATCTTGCTTGTTGCCCTCAATATGACACTTCAGATAGGGAGCCAAATGTTAAAACCTCTTGACATTTATCCGAAAATCAATATAATAAACATGTAAAGAGTTCTTTACATTCCAAGGAGGTGTTAATATGAAGAATCTTTTCAAAAAATTAGGATTTCACAAAATGGATGAAATGGAACAAAGCATTATGTTCAAAGCACAGAGAAATGCTTTCTTTTTCCTTGAGTTTGCATTGATAATATGGGCTTTTTATGAAAGCTATAAGGTTTTAACATATCACACACACCTTAATATTTTACCGTCAATGCTTGCAGCAGGCGGATTGATTATTCAGAATATATCACAGTTAATAATGACCCATAATGCGGTAAAAGGCGACGAAGAATCGCCTAAGGCTTCACCACTATTCAAAACTGTTTTGATATGTATTATCGTTTCGATAATTACCCTTATAATTTTAAATACGGTAATTATGATTTGGGTGATGAAGTCATGACAAACAGAATAAAGGAATTACGCAAACAACACGGATACAGACAAGAAGATCTGGCGGAAGCATTAAATGTTTCCCGTCAAACGATTATAGCTATTGAGAATAATAAATATAATCCCACTCTTGAATTGGCAATGAAACTTGCAAAATATTTAAATACAACAGTTGAAGAACTCTTTATACTCGAAATATAACAACAAATCCGAACACATCACTAAGAATAGATGTGTTCGGATTTATGTTATTTTATCTCTTTCTTACTTTTTTTACAATAACAATCACAACTACAGCAACCACACCAAGAATTGCGATATACGGTAATGCTGCAATGAAATTTATAGCAAACTCGCGGAAGAAGTCACCCAAATCGTAGAGGTTGTTCATCAGCTTCTCTTTAACCTCACCGAAGAAGGTATCGTCGCCCTCCACAACTCTTTCAACCTCGTTGATGTCGAGGGTTACTCCCGAATAAGCAACCATTCCGTCATAGCTCTGCTTCTGCGCCTTTATCCTTTCAAGATCCGCTCTGACCGTTGAAAGTCTCTCCTGAAGTTCAATAACATCGGTAAGGCTTTCCGCTTTTTTCAGAAGTCCGAGCAGAGTTTCTTCCTCTGTTTCAAGTGCCTTGATTCTGCTTTCAACATCAATGTATGAATCCGTAATGTCGTTGCTTGCAATCGTTTTTGAGGTTATTGTTCCGATTGCCGCAAGCTCTTCAACAAATTTTTCCAACTTATCGGCAGGAATTTTTACATTCATATTGGCATTTCTGTTAGAAGCGTTATCGTAATTATATTCCTGACTTTGCTCGATATATCCTCCATACTGCTCAATCTTCTGCTTAACACCGTTCATAAATGTTTCATAGTTCTTTGTCTTTATGCTGAGTGTTGCAGTTTTTACAATTTTGCGGTTAGTTTTTTCTCCTGTAGCAGAACCGCTTGTAACACTTTCGGACACATCATCTTTAATGTCTCCGTACGAATCAGCTAAAAAATCGTTGCGGAAGCCGTTTTCCATCGACATATCTTCGCTCTCGGCTTTAAGCGAACCGCCGACTATTCCCGAAAAAGCAATTATTACGGCAACAAAACAAGCGGCAACTGCTGTTACGGTTTTCCAGACAGGTGTTTTTTTCTTTGCGGGCTGTTCAAGAGCTTCTATTCTGTCAACAAGCCCCTGTGGTGCGGTAATATTATCAACCGCTTTGATATAATCTTTTTTATTCATCGTCAAAACCTCCGTCAAGTTCTTTTCGCAAGGCATCACGACCGCGGCTGAGCCATGACAAAACCGTGTTTTCTTTCGCATCAAGAATTTTCCCGATTTCCTTGGCGGTATATCCTTCATAATAATGAAGATAAATAGTATTTCGATACTTTTCCGGCAAGGCTTTAACAGCCTCTAAAACATCAGTTTTTTCTTCGCCGGTTTTATATGGAAAAATATTTTCAACAAGAGTTTCACGGCTTGACTTTTTCTTTTTGTCACGGCACAGATTTATGGTAACTCTGATTAGCCATGCCTTAAGGTGTTCACTGTCCCGGAAAGCCTTGTTTGTTTCAAGAAGTTTGACAAAAACCTCCTGTGTAACATCCTCCGCATCAGAAAAATTTGCAGTGTTATGTAAGGCAACACGGTAAACAGTGTCGGTGTATTGCTTGAAGGCAAACGAGAAAGCGTCCTTTCCCTTAATAAAAACAGTCATGACCATTCCTCCTTTCATATATAACACGATTGAATCGGACAAATTATTGCATATTCATAATATATCATTTATAAAAAAAGTAATCAAGCTTGTTAGGGTGACGGTAGTAATCCTATACAGACAAAACGACCACCGTCGGATGACGATGGCCGTTAATATATTTACGCAAAATTATGCTTTGTTAGCTGAACCGAAGAGTTCAATCTTTTCTCTTACGCAAGCCTTGATTGCTTCTGCACCCGGAGCAAGAAGCTTTCTCGGGTCAAAGCCCTTACCTTCAAGGTCCTTACCTGCTTCAATGTACTTTCTTGTTGCTTCCTGGAATGCAAGCTGACACTCTGTGTTAACATTGATCTTAGAAACACCGAGAGAGATAGCCTTCTGAATCATATCAGCAGGAATACCTGTACCGCCGTGAAGAACGAGAGGCATTGTGCCTGTCTTTTCCTGAACAGCTGCAAGAGTTTCGAATGAAAGACCTGCCCAATTTTCAGGATACTTACCGTGGATGTTACCGATACCTGCTGCAAGCATTGTAACACCAAGGTCAGCAATCATCTTGCATTCGTTGGGGTCAGCACATTCGCCTGCACCGACAACACCGTCTTCTTCGCCGCCGATTGAACCAACTTCAGCTTCGATTGATAGTCCCTTTTCTTCGCAGATTGCAACGAGTTCCTTTGTCTTTTCGATGTTTTCATCGATAGGATAATGAGATCCGTCGAACATGATTGAGCTGAAACCTGCTTCAATACAAGCCTTTGCACCTTCGTATGAACCGTGGTCAAGGTGAAGAGCAACAGGAACTGTGATGTTGAGACCTTCAAGCATACCTTCAACCATACCTACAACTGTCTTGTAGCCGCACATATATTTACCTGCACCTTCAGACACACCGAGAATAACGGGTGAATTCATTTCCTGTGCAGTGAGAAGAATTGACTTTGTCCACTCAAGGTTATTGATATTGAACTGACCAACCGCATAGTGACCGGCCTTTGCTTTTGTAAGCATTTCTTTTGCATTTACTAATGGCATAATTACACGCTCCTATAAAAATTTACAGAAAGTATTATATATTATTGTCACTTAAATGTCAATAAACCAGGACAATTAAAAAAGAAACCACTCGGCTGAGTGATTTCTTCTTTGGGGATTCATACCCTTTTTTGAACCCCATTATATCTCGATTCCTTTATAAATATAATACGGTTTTGAGAATATATAGTAATCCTCTTCTTGTGCTGATTTCAGATTATCAATAAACTCATCATTCAAAAATGTCAATAATCAGCTTGCGGATTTCAACGACCGCGATATTAAATGCCTGTCGGATAACTCTTACGATTTTTTCAAAGAAGTTTTCCGTTTCAAGCTCACCATTCTCTCCCTCGGCAGAATAACAACCGATGTTGGTACTCGTTATTTTGTTGCCGTAGAAATCTGTCATACAACCGTCCTCAACCTTAAATCCTGCACCGATTAGCGGTGAGCCCTCTGCAAGCTGATATGCTTTTGTCGGGTCATCGCCACCCACAAAGCCCGGAAGCGTGTTCAACGCATCCTTATCAAATGCCGGATTGAAGGTGTTGTAATAACAGTTGTTTGCAAATACGTTATTCGAATTCTTAATTTCGCTGTTTACATAATAAAACTTGTGTCCGTCTTTAAAAACTATAATATTGTTAGCAAACAATGAATCATAAATCTGAGTCATCTGAAACTCAGGACAATTGATTATCGTGTTATTGTAAAAACTAAAATTCCATTCACCGTCAGACACGCCGATTTTGTTTCTGCCCTGATTGTCATTAACGGACAGACAGTATCTTACCGTGTTGCCTCTGTTACCGCCACTGGCAGGATTGTTACACATAAAGCGCATATTATCGTGCGAATAAATATATTCGTATGTACAGTTGTATGAGCCGTGATCAAAATCAACCGTCATTCCGTCGCCATAGTTTTTCTGTCCTGCTATTTCGCAGTAGCTGAAAGTGCAGTTTGATGAATAATGAGTCCACATAGCAGCGGTAAAATACAGGATTTCTCCGTTTTCATCAAGACCGACTCCCTGACAACAGTCTATGGCACGGCAATGGGTTACAAGAGCACCGTCACAGCCTTCAAGAACAACTGCTTCGCCGTCCATATTGTAAAATTCACAGTTCTTTACAAGTGCATTCTTGTTCAGATCCTGAGAGCCTGTGAAAAAAATACCGTTGCCTACATCATATATTTTGCAGTTTATCGCCTGAAAATCGTTAACAGGATACGGTGAGCCGCCGTAGCGCTTGATAACAATCGCTGCTCTGCCTGAAATGGGACCTTCAGTATAATTATCACGGCAGGTTACAGTATAGTTCTGCATATCGTGAATTTCGCAGTTTTCTATTCTGACACCCTTTGATTCTTTTGTAACTCCGTCAACCCAGATACCGCCACCATTGTGTGCAGTAATTTCAAAACCGGAAACAGTTACATAAGAGCAGTCAAAAAGCTTCATGACCGCATCTCTGGCATCGGTATTGAGATGTGGTTTTTCTCCCTCACCGTAAGCTGAAATAACAATCGGATTATTCTCCGTTCCCGAACAGGTCAGCGTAATTGCGCAGTCGTATTCTCCGCCTGACTTAAAGAGAATTTTATCCCCTGCCTCAAGCGTTAACGATTGGATATTATCAACGGTTTCCCAAGCATTAGCTTCGGATAAACCATTGTTTTCGTCATCACCGGATATACTGTCAATATAGTAAGTCGTTCCTGCAGCAAACGCAAATGGTATCATGCTCAAAGTGATCATAACAGCAATAATTACCGATAAAAGCTTTTTCATTGCAATACCTCCTTGATTTCCGATAAAGCAATTATAGCATTGAAATATAGAAAATACAATAAACAAATAGAAAACCTCTGTCATATATAATTAAAAAAACTGAATGTTTCACCATAGAATGAAAAATTTAGATTCGTTACCTGTAGCGCCTCAAACAGAAGATTCCCCTGACAGGGGAAATGTCACGAAGTGACAAAAGGGTGTGAACCTGTGCAGAAATATTGTCGCGCTACTCCGCTTGGAGCACTCGTATCGCTCGTGTTTCTTCCTCTTCTCGGCTTGCTGTATCTGCCACCGACAGCGCAAGCCTGCGAACCAGTTAACAGCCGCGATGTTAACTAACGAGGCATTGCAAATTTGAACACTATCTGAAATACCAAAACAAAAACCATCCGAAGTTCGGATGGTTTTGTTTTGGCGCCTCAAACAGGGCTCGAACCTGTGACACCGCGGTTAACAGCCGCGTGCTCTGCCAGCTGAGCTATTGAGGCATATTTTGATTTTATGCAGAAGAAATAAAAATATTCTTTCTGTTTCTGAATAAAAAATATGTCGGCGTCGCCTTATCTTCCCGGGCGGCTGCCCGCCAAGTATTTTCAGCACTGAAGAGCTTAACTACCGTGTTCGGGATGGGAACGGGTGGACCCTCTTCGCTATCGACACCGACTTCTATCAAAATACGGTATCCCG
>JAZSQQ010000012.1:0-7089 GCA_045538055.1 Acutalibacteraceae bacterium | reverse complement strand
AGTTGTACAAAAGGATTGTCTTCCTAAGCCCGCTTGGCCTCCGACTTACGAAATGTCAAAGAATAATTCAGTTGTTCCTCAGGCAAGAGCCGCTCTTGGCCAGTTCAAGATGGAAGCTGCAAGAGAAGTTGGCGTTAACCTTAAGCAGGGTTACAACGGTGACCTCACTTCCAAGGAAGCAGGTTCTGTAGGCGGTCAGATGGTTAAGAACATCTGGCCCGTACGAACTATGAAATTTACCCGCAATTACCGTTGGCTTGACGGTCACAGCAAAGAGATTACATACGAAGCAGTTCTTGCAGTATAAGCATTTTATTTCAATGGATTTAATAGTTTAATAAGGAAAAAATTCCGTAACAAATTGAAGATTTGAGATATAGCACAGACTACACGGATTTATCTGACATGAGATAAATGTTCAGCAGGCAACATTTTTAAGATGTTGTCTGTTTCTTTTTTGTGCGTTCAAGTGTGAAAAAACGGTTCTGACGGGGGATAAAGACCGTTTTTGCAACAGATGCGTTGAAATATTGCACAAAAAATTATTTACTTTCTATTATGATGATGTTAATATTGAAATAACAACAGCACTTTGTTACGGAAAGAGGTTTTGATTTATGAAGAAAATGCTTATGACGGTTATTTCGCTTTTGTTGGTTATCTGCATTATGATGCCTTCGGTTTATGCGGCGGCAGATAGTCAGACAAGCTATGATTCCGTTATGGATTATGTTACTGATGCTCAGTCAAATGACGAAACAGATTCAAAAATCAGATTTGGCAGATTTGTCAACGGTCTTAGCAATTTTGTCATAAACGATTTTCTCGGCACCGTGCTTAAATTGATTATTCCCGATTCGGCGGCGGTTGCCGATTATGAGAAGTTTGATATTGATGAATATGATAATTTTTATGAAGGAACAGAAACCTTCATTGATGAGCCTCAGGGTAAAAAAGTGTGGAGTCTCGGCTACGGTAAGGCTTCCGTACTTCCTTCTGATTTCGGTGAAAAAAAGTATGCCAAGGGTGCGTATGTCCCCTATATTTTCGGCAACGAAATGTATACCGATGAGGACGGAAATGAGGAAGACCTTATGGTAAGGGCTGTTGTTATGAATGACGGCTCGGGCAGAGGTAACGTTGTGTTTATTGCACTTGATGCAATAGGCTTTGCCAATGCAGACGTAAGACAGGTGCGCGAGGGTCTCAAAGACCTTGCAAAGGAATATAACATTGTCAGCATCAACGTTTCCTGCACTCATATACATACGGGTATCGATTCGCAGGGTGTATGGACCGACCCCATCGGCTGCATCATCAACAACTCATTCAGCAAGATTACACGCAACGTGAAATACGGCGTTGAGCGTTCATTTATTGAGTCTGTTGTCAACGGTTCAAAGAAAGCCGTTGAGGATGCACTTGCAGATATGACGGAGGGTAAGCTCTACTATTCGGAAATTGAAGCAGGGGATTATTTTATCGACAGGACTGCACCCATTTCTCTTGACCCTAACATTTATAAGCTCGAATTCAAGCCTTCGGATGCAGATAAAACTCCCACAATCATTGCGACCTTCGGCTGCCACCCCGAATCCGCAAGCTACGACTGGGCAAACGCAGATCCCGAAAAGAAGCTCTCCTTTGATAAAAAATTCTCTCCCGACTTCATCTGGAGTGCAGAGATGGTAATGAATGATGCGGGATACAACTTCATTTTCCTTCAGGGTAACGTTTCAACGGTCACCTCAGGAAGATATAACACAGGCGACGGTGTTGACGAATTCCCCGGCAATGCACATTATACGTCGGTCCGTTACGGCTACGAAATGGCATATATCCTTCTCGGAATGAATATGACCGAGGAAGAAAGAATAAAGCTTAACGAAGATACGGGTGACAGACTTGATATTGCAAAATATAAGGGTCAGGGCAGATACACAGTATGGTATGAAGGTCTTGAAACCGTTCCCGCAAAAGAAGTTAAGCCTGTTCTTAACATAAAACATAAGCAGTTCACCATGCAGATTGAAAACAACATTATTGTTCTTCTGGGCAAAACCTCCGTTGCCGATAACTTTATTCTCAAAGATAATTTCAGCAGATACTACACCGTTTCCGAAGTGGGTTATCTTGAAATCGGCGATGAAATGAAGGTTTATATGAGCCCCGGTGAAACCTTTGGCGAGCTTGTTTTCGGAGGTAAGGGTGCAGAAGGCTTTGAACTTGCCCCCGTAAGAGAGTATACGGGCGAAGATATTATCGTTATGGACCTTATGAATGACGCGGCAGGCTACGTTGCAAACCCCGCCAACTTCTGCCTTGCCGGCATCCAGTATAACGAGGAAAGAGAAGACTATGACAGCGATACATGGTGCCTTATCTCATATGGCAAGGGTGCCGCAACAGCATTTATCTCGAACTTCTATGAAATTTTTGACAGCGTGAGATAAGTCTATGAAAAACAAAAAACCAACTATATATACCATAGCCACAGCGCATCTTGATACATCGTGGCTATGGACATTTGAACAGACAATTGATGAGTATCTTCCCGATACGCTGAAAAAGAATTTTGAACTGCTTGAAAAATATCCCGAATATAAATTCAATTTTGAGGGCAGTTACAGATATGAGCTTATCAGGGAATATTATCCCGAAGAATATGAAAAACTGAAAAAACACATAGCAGAGGGCAGGTGGAATCCCTGTGGTGCGTGTTATGAAAACGGCGACGTGAACATTCCCTCGCCCGAGGCTCTTATCCGCAACATTCTTTACGGAAACGGATTTTTCAGAAAAGAATTCGGTGTTGAGTCAAACGATATTTTCCTTCCTGACTGTTTCGGCTTCGGCAAGGCATTGCCGAGCATTGCCGCCCATTCGGGTCTGACAGGTTTTTCGACGGGAAAGCTTTTCTGGGGAAGCTCGGTTCAGATTCCGTTTGATTACGGAAAATGGATTGGCACCGACGGTAACGGTATATGGGCATCTCTTATGCCTTTTTCCTACACAACTGCATTCGGAAAAATGAGCAAGGCGCGCAGAATACTTGAAAAGCTCGAAAACAGCAAAAAGAATAATCTGCCTGAATTCACCTTTGCGTATCACGGGATTGGTGACAGAGGCGGCTCACCGCATAAATCCTCGGTTAAGAATGTCGTGAATGCGCAGAGAAACAATGATAATTCCGAAACAGAATTTTATTCCGCAACAACAAAAGAATTTTTTGATATTCTTGAAGCCATGCCCGAAGAAACGAAGAAATCAATGCCCGTTTATGACGGCGAATTTCTGCTTACTGCACACGGCGCAGGCAGTTACACCTCAAGAACGGTAACAAAGCGCTGGAACAGAAGGTGCGAGCTTCTTGCTGATGCCGCCGAAAGATTTTCCTCCGCCGCATTCATTAACGGACTTTCGGAATACCCTCAATACGGCATTGACAGCGCATGGAAAAAAGTTATTGCCCATCAGTTTCACGATGATATAACGGGAACTTCTTTTGAAAAATGCTATAAGCGAACCCACAACGATTACGTTCAGGCGATGAACACTTTTTCGGCGGAATTTACTGCCGCCTGCAAATCGGTTTCGGAGCAGCTTGACACCTCGTTTGCGGAGGGGATACCCGTTGTTGTATCAAATCCTTTGCAAACCTCAACAACGAGAAAAGAAGCAGTAAGGGTTACCGTTAATTCTGATTCGGATTATTTCCGAGTTTTTGATAAAAACAATGAGGAAGTACCCTCGCAGACACGGATAATCGGTGATAACAGAAGAGAAATTGTGTTTATTGCAGATGCTCCTTCCTGTGGACTTGCGGTTTATGATTTGCGTAAATCGTCGGAAAAAAGTTTGCTTTCAACGGAGCTTAAGATAACCCAAAAAAGCATTGAAAACAAAAATCTTGCAGTGAAGATCGATGAAAACGGTGACGTTTGCAGTATTTTTGATAAAAAGCTTGGCAAAGAGCTTCTCAAAAGACCGATAAGATTCGCAGTATTCAATAATACCCACAGCTTTGATTGGCCTGCATGGGAAATAAAATATGAGGATATATGCGAAAAGCCTTATATGTATGCCGGTAATCCCGAAATTAAAATAAAAGATAGCGGTGCGGCTGTCTGCTCGCTTGAAATAACAAAAATTGCAGGCAAATCCGTATTTACGCAGATTGTTTCGCTTGACTGTGAAAGCAGTTACGTTTCCGTTTATAACGAAACGGATTGGCGTGAGGAAGCGTCCCTTCTGAAAGCTGAATTCACTTTTACCGCTGAAAATGAAAATGCAAATTATGATATCGGCATCGGCAGTATCAAAAGGGGAACAAACACAGAAAAGCTTTACGAAGTGCCTGCGCAGAAATGGGCGGATATCACGGACGAAAGCGGTGATTACGGCGTTTCGGTTTTCAGCGATTCAAGAGTCGGCTGGGATAAACCCGACGGCTCAACGTTAAGGTTAACCGTTGTTCACACGCCGATGGCGAATTACCGCCACGAATGCTCACAGCACGTTATGGACATGGGTCTTAACCGCTATTCATTTGCTGTGGCGGGGCATTCGGGCAATCCCGAAACCGTTACTGCCCTTGCGGATGCTTTTTGTCAGCCGATGCATACCTTTATCACCGAAAAGCATCCGGGTGCTCTCGGAAAAGATTATTCCTTTGTAAAACTGAATAACGATGCTGTCAGAATTACCGCCGTTAAAAAAGCACAGCATTCGGATGAAATAATCCTTCGTGTTGCGGAGTGCTCGGGCGTTGACCAAAGCGGAGTTGAAGTTGAATTTTCAGAATTGATATCCGAAGCATACGAAATCAGAGGCGACGAAGCCGTTATCGGCAAAGCAGAAGTAACCGACGGAAAACTTCGGTTTGATATCGGTCACAATTCAATCAGAAGCTTTGCTATGATATTCAAAAAAGAAAAGAAAACAGTTGATTGCGGTGATGCAGTTGTTTTGAATTACAATGCAATCGGCATAACCGATGACGCAAACCGCCATAAATCAACTCTCATAAAAGGAGTTTCAATTCCTCGCGAAATTCTTCCGGAAAAGCTGCTTTTTGCAGGGGTGGAGTATTCATTTTCAGCAGAAGAAAAAAACTGCATTGTATGTGATGGCGGTGAAATTGAGGTCGGCGAAGGGTATGAAAGCGTTCATCTGCTTGTTGCATCCTTTAACGGTGACAAGAAAATCACCTTTGAATGCGGAAACAAAATCGCAGAAGTTACCGTGCCCGATTGCTTTGAGGCTCTCGGCCAATGGGATTTTATGATGCTCGGTGAAACGGGCTATATAAAATCTGTTCCGCAGGCGATTGCTTTATCTCATACCCATGCAAAAAAACGTAATATGACCGCAAAGCAGTTTTATATCTTCGATGCGGAAATACCCCTCGAGGGCGGAACAAAAATCAAGCTTCCAGTTGACGGTGAAATTGTGATTTTTGCCGCAACCGCAGTTAAAAAGAAATCAGTATTCTCAAAGGGGAATATCCAATTCGATACTCTTGAAAAAAGAGAATTTGACTATAAGTTTTCTGATTATGCGGTAAAACATATGAACAGGAACATCGTCGAAAAAATTCTTGATAAATTTATTGACAGAACATATTCGATAAGCGTAAAAATCGGAGACTTTCATAACAAATATGCATTCGATGAGCTTTATTATATTCTGAGAAGTCTGTGCGACAGAATTTCATACAAAAAAACAGTTGAGAAACTTGTTAAGGAGAGAGAAAACCATGAAAAACACATTTAAAAAAGCTATTTCCGTTATTCTTGCAGTTTCCATGCTTATCAGCGGCCCGATTTTTGCTTCTGCAGATGACGGCGCGGCGGATAACAGCGGAATAATGTTCTGCACCAATGCAATAAACGGACTTCTTAATGCCGTTTTTATGGGATTCGGTGCACTTTTCCCCAAGGATTTTGTATCCGTTGAGGATTATGAAAGCGAAAACTTCTATGAAGGCACAGAAATCTTCATTAACGAACCTGCCGAAAATGCAAAGTGGCATCTTGGGTTCGGTAAGGCAAGTATGGTTCCCGAAAATCTTAAAGACGGTTCAAAGGAATACTACACAGGCGGATATTTCACCCAGAAAATCAACGGAGTTTATGATGATCAGGGTGCAAACGCAATAGCAATCAGCGATAATTCGGGCAGAGGCACGGTTATTATGGCGGCAATTGACGGCATCGGCGTCTGCAATGCGGATGTTCGCACAATCCGTGCGGAAGCAGAACAAAAACTCAAGGATAAGGGCGTTGAAAGCGATATTATTGCAATCAATATCAACAGCACACACTGCCACACAGTTATAGATACTCAGGGCTTCGGTCTTGAACCACTTATCAAAACCGTGTTCCAGAATCTCTTCTCATTCCTTCCTTTTATTGAAAAAACAAGGAGCATTGACCCCGAATTTTATGAGTATATGATTGACGGCGCATCCGATGCAATCGTTGAAGCATATATGAATAAAGAACCCGGTGAACTCTTTTATTTCGAAACCAAGGGCATCGGAAGAAGCGAGAGAAACAACAACTATATGGACGATGAATACGGCTATATTTTCAACAAGAGATATGATATGGAAGGCTATCAACACATTATCGCCTGCTTCAAATTTGTTCCCGATAATGCCGAATCGGCTCCCACTGTTTTCGCAAATGTCGGCGGTCACCCCACAACAATCAACAGGGAAACAAAGCTTCTTTCGGCTGATTACCCTAACTATATTGAATATAAAATGAATGCCGAGGGTATGAACTTTATGTTCATTCAGGGCGCACAGTCGCCCATTTCGGTTAACGCAGGCGGAGTTGAAAACGAGGAAATTCTCGATGAAATCGCTAAAGAGATTGAAGCCGACCCCGTAGCAAAGGATTATGAGCAGGCAAAGAAACTCGGCTATGAATTTGCAAGAATCATTCTTGAAGCGGAAGAAAACGCAAAACCCGTTGAACCCGTACTCAATGTAAGAATGGAAGAAACCGTAATTCCTCTCGAATACGGACTTATGGAGCTCGGTGCAGTTTCGGGACTGCTCGGAATGACAACCGTCAGAGA
>JAZSQQ010000056.1:0-7676 GCA_045538055.1 Acutalibacteraceae bacterium | reverse complement strand
CCGCAAAGATGCTTTTATGAGGCAGCCCAAGCATTTCACTCTCTTTGGCTCGGAGATTGTCGGTATCATCAAGGTCTCGGATAAACATCAGATAAGTGACCTGCTCTATAACATCCAGAGGGTTAACAAGACCGCCGGCGGCAAATATGTCCCAAAGACTGTCAATTCTGTTTTTAAGTTCGACTGTAATCATAAGACATACCTCAGTGTTACTTATTTTGATAAATTATACCATATTCTGTTGTTATAGTCCATGGGAGTGAAGCAAGATTATACACTGTGCCGGGTGGCCCTCTCAGTCTCACTGCGTTCGACAGCTCCCCTGACAAGTGGAGCTGCGCACGATTTTAATCTTTGTAAAAGGAATCTACAAACCCGAATCATCTGAATATTTGGATATAAAAAACCGTCCGAGGAATCGGACGGTTTTTGTGTTGATTATTTTTCTTCCTTTTTCTTGTGGAAGAGGATTTTGTCTACCGGGAAGTAGAGGAAGAACTGAACTGCCGAGCAGATCATTGTTGCGATATTTTTAGCTGCTGCTTCATTGAGCTCCCAACCAACAAACACTTCTTTGAGTGTCGGATTGAGCCATGCTGAGAAGAAAATAAGAGCGATTGTGAAAACAATATAAATCGGAAGAGCAACCGCAACATTTGCACCTGAATTGAATGTCTTTTCTTTATTAACAAAGAATGCAACGATCTGTGCAATGACGTTTGCCACATTACTTACGATGAAGTAACCAAGACCGCCTACTGCTACCGGATAAACAAACACCCACCAAGAGAAAGGTTCTACATAAAGTTCTTTGATTGCAGGAATAAGCTGAAGTGTGTTAAGAAGAACAAACTGCACGATCATAGCGAGCAAGCTTACAACGATAAACTTAACAAACTGCCAGATAGTTACGATGAGTGAGCCTTTTTCTTCAGCCGCGTTGTCGATACTCTTCAATCCGCCGGCTTTCTTTTCAGTATTTTTTGTAGCCATAATTTTAAATCTCCTCAAAATGTGATTACGGAATATCCGCTTTGTTTATTTTACCATTAAAGAGGAATTTTTGCAACACTTATTTTACAGGGATAAGCAACATTTTCTTATTTTCGAGATAATCCGCACCAAGTTCGTTTTCCTGCATAATTTCCTCAACGGTCGTATTGTATTTCCTTGCGATATCCCAGATGCTTTCACCGCCGGAGCAGAAATATATTACAACCGAAGGCGTTTTATCTTTTTTACCCTTACCTTCTTCAACCTCAAGAGAAGTCAGAACCTTCTCTTTAACATTTTTTGTAACGGTTGCATTTATAAAAAGCTCCGCTTTGAAATCGACCTTGCCGTCACTTGTAAGATTTGCCGAGCATCCGCCCAAAGAAACCTGAGGAATACAGCAGACCGAATTTACATCATCAACTGCTTTTGAAAAATCAAACTCTGCTTCCCTTTCGCAAAGCACGGGAACACCCTCTGAATCAATAACAATAAGATTAACGGGAACCTTGCCGCTGATTATTATTCTGTCACCCTCAGCACGGCTTTTGCTTTCGGGTACAGAAACCGAAAAAGCATACAGCTTCTGCGGCTTCATTGAAGATACATCAAGGCTTTGCTTGCAGATAAGGCTTTCTTTTATTGTGCTTTCAAGCCTTTGGAAATCCATCGGAGTGTATGTTGTATTGATTTCTTTTTCTGTCGAATAGGCATCCGTCACAATTTTTATGTTTTGATTTATGAACGCTGTAACCTGTGCAAGGATTTCGGCATTGATGTTCATGTAACGGTATTCGCCGTCGTTATCCGTTTTCGGTTCTGCCGTAAGGCGCGTAACGTGCATTTTGACATCCACCTTACACTCATCCGTCACCGCTGCAGCTTCAACGATTTCATTAAACGGAACATTTGTACAAAGTGTACACGTTTCGTTGTTACCGTTATCTGAGCAATAAAGCACCCTCACGGCAAGTTCACCCTTGAGAAGGATTTTGCCCTTGATTATTTTGCTTTCGTGGAGTATCGGCGAAGCGAATACATCCAGAATTTTACCTATTCCCGCGTTGTTATCGCCGACGTTTTCAACCTGCGGAATTTCAAAAACCTTCGTTGCGACTGCAACAACATCATCAATATCAAGGCCTTTTCTTTTAAGCTGTATTCCATCACCGCAGGCTTCACTTATAAGCGATTTGTTTTTATTTCCCAACACCCTTAAACGGATGCTCAAAGCACCGTGTACATCTATCCTTCTTTTGCTGACAGCTCGGCAATTCACGTATTCCGTTTTTGCGCTGCAGCTGAGAAAAGCATCATCCAAAGCAGAATTCAGCTCCGCATATTTCGAAAAAGGATAGTCCTGATCATAACAGAACACCTTGTTTTTCTCGTCAGCATATATAATTCTTATTTTAGCGTTACCGTCAGCCGTTGCCCTGTCGCCAATCAGCTTGGAGCCTGTTATCGAAGTTGACACGGTACATTTTATAATCCGCATTATATCGGGACAATAATCGGGCAGGGTGACATCGCAATCCACACTCTGCTCGACATAATTATCGTAATAAATTTCACTCGTCCCTATGTTTCTTGTAATCAGCTCAATGCTCATATTAAAACCTCTCTTTTTGATTTTCTTTATTAAATCTATGAGAGATACAGGACAAATATGATTATTATTTTAAACTATGCTGAGTTCCCAACCCTTTGTCTTAGTTACAAACTCAGTCCACTCTTCTCTTTCTTCTTCTGTAAAGTTATTTTCAAAAGCAAAAATTGAAACAGTAAGAGTGCAAAGATCATTAGGATATAGAGCTTTGAAAATATTACACATACTTTCTTTTGAAAGTCTTACGCATGATGAAAAATCTACATTGACACCAATAGTATTTTCTACAAATCTAACTGTTTCAAGGCTTGAGCAACCCGAAAACATTGATGATGCGTTGGTAGCTAAACTCATATCAAAGCAACCGTTAATATCCTTTAAAAGAGTACAGCCTGAAAATGCTCTTTCATAATTTCCTGCTGCAGAAACAGTTCCGAAGTTAACCACTTGAAGTAACGTAGCACCATTTGCAAATCTGTTCATCGTATTGCACTTTTCCAAACTGCCAATGCTAACTGTTTGAATTGTTTTACACGCTTCAAAAGTATTCGCAAAACTCTCGACGTTCTGAGTGTTCCTGAGTTCAATTTTTTCAATAACATTATGTGAAGCAAACATAGAAGAAAAGTTCTTAACTGATGACAAATCAAGTCCGATTTCTTTAAGTTTCGAGCTGAAATTGTTTGATGTAAACACAGATATTGATGACGTATTCAGCATAGGAAGAGAGAATTCTTTTGTCCCTCCTGCCCACAAAGTTTGTGTTGGTGAGGTTTTAAGACTTATTGCGTAGTCAACCTTATCCCACTTTTCCGCTTTTTCTTTATAAAAAGCAATATCATTGTTGAGCTGTGCTATCTTAGTATTGAGACCTGCTATTTCAACATTATGAGAAATTTCAAGTTCTCTGATCTCTTTGTTCTTTTCATCGATTACAGCTTTTGTGCGTTCATTCGCTTCATTGATTTGCTCACTAAGAAGCATTTTTTCGGCAATATGAGCCTTTTTCAGCTCATTTATCTCGTCCTCGTAGTCAAGATATGCCTGAGCAATACATTCGCGTTTGAAACGGTCAAAAAGCACTTCAGAAGGACTGAAGGTTTTGCAGTCTTCAGGCAACAGACTTTCAGAAACAAGAATTTCAACCTTATCCGATGTTATCACCTTTTCGTCCTCAAAACCGATAACAGAAAGCTCAAATTCGCCCTGATGAGTCAGCACCTCCCAAGGCACCTTTGCTCTGTCAGCTACAATTTCGATAATATAATATTCCGACACGTTGTTTCTGAAAACGGCAGCCTTAGAATCAAATCGACGCCAACTGCGGTCAAAATGAAAACACAGACAAACTGTTTCGTTTGCATTTGCCGCAATCGAAAATTTGCCCGCGCCGATAAGCCGCTGTTTTTCAAGCGTTAAATCGTATTTTATCATTTTACTTTCTCCTTATGCACCTCCATAGCACCACACTATATATTATAGAGAACATTTGTTCTACTTGTCAAGATTTTTTTGCTTTACAATGATAATTTTATATAGTATTATATATGAGTAAATTTATGCAAAGAAGGTTTTGAAATGGAAATTGTAAAGCTTACTCCGTCCGTTGCAGACAATATCTGGGGCGGTACAAGACTTATTGAAGAATACGGAATCAAGACAGATAAAAATCCTGCCGCTGAGGCTTGGGTGCTTTCCTGCCATCCTGCAGGTCCTTCTACCGTTCAGAACGGCAAATACGAAGGAAAGACTCTTCAGGATGTTTATCTCGAAGATAAATCTATCTGCGGTAAAAAGGGCAAAAAGTTTGAATTTTTCCCGCTTCTTATAAAGTTCATCGACGCAAAACAGAATCTCTCAATTCAGGTTCATCCCGATGACGAATACGCAATGCGTGTTGAGGGCGAATACGGAAAAACTGAAGCTTGGTATATCCTTGACTGCGATCCCGATGCAGAGCTTATTCTCGGCTTCAACCGTGAAGTAAGTGTTGAGGAATTCAAGGAAGCTGCAAAAAGCGACGCAATGATGGATATCTGCAACAAAATCAAGGTAAAGAAGGGTGATCTTTTCTTTATTGAATCAGGTACGATGCACGCTATCTGTAAGGGAATTCTCCTTGCTGAAGTTCAGCAGAATTCCAACACAACATACAGAATTTATGACTACGGCAGACTCGGCAACGACGGCAAGCCCCGTGAGCTCCACGTTGACAAGGCGGCTGATGTTACAAAGCGCTGTCCGCCGGTTATTGCAGATTCATCAGAGAGAAAAACTGAAAAGTTTGAAAATGCAACAAGAGCCGAACTTACAACCTGCGACCTTTTCACAATGTATAAGCTTGACGTTGATGGCAAATATTCAGCTGTTGCAGATGACGAAAGCTTTGTTTCTCTCCTCTGTCTTGAGGGTGAGGGTAAGGTTACCTGCGGTGACACAACTCTTTCTTTCGTAAAGGGTGAAAGCATTTTCATTCCTGCATCAAGCGGTGAATATACCGTTGAAGGAAAACTCGAAATTCTTGAAAGTACGTTATAATATCGAAAAAATCCTGCAAAGCACCAAGCCTTGCAGGATTTTAAATTATTTAAGATAAGCTTCAAGTCTGTAAATCGGCTGACCGAGGTCAGAGAAACGTTTTTCGTATTCTGTAACAATGTTGCCCTCAAAACCTGAATTATGAAGGTCGAGCGAAACATTTTTGATTGTAAAACCGAAGTCCGAAAACTCGCCGATTGAATATTCAAAGAAGTGCATATTGTCGGTCTTCTGATGAATTTCACCCTGCGGAACAAGCATCATTTCGTAGAGCTTCAGGAAGGTTTTATTTGTAAGTCTGTGGTTTGCATATTTCTTTTTCGGGAACGGACACGAAAAATTAAGATACAGTCTTTCGATTGTTTTATCAGGGATAAAGCAAGGAAGATACTCTGCACCGCCCTTTATAAAAAACACGTTTTTAAGCCCTGCTTCAATGGCCTTTTCACAAGCCTGAACAATTACGTTTGCACTTTTTTCGACTGCGATATAGTTGATGTCGGGGTTTCTTTTTGCGATTTCGCATACAAACTGTCCCTTGCCGCAACCGATTTCCATATGTACGGGATTATCGTTCCCGAAAATTTCTTTATATTCAAAATACGTCTTGGTATTGATAGCTGTGCTGAAATTTTTATCGTCTGAGTGTATTTCAAAAAGAATATCTTTGCACTCATTCAGTCTGCTTTCAAGGTTTTTCTTTTTTCTCATTCTCATGGTGCTCTCACCGTCCGTTTAATATTCGCTATATTTTAACTTATTTTCGCCCCTTCGTCAACTCATTACTTGACAAAAACTGAAATTCAATATATAATCACTAACAATGACTGTGACAGGAAAAAGTAGGACGGCAGTAAAGCAAAGAGAGTTTTCGGTCGGTGTAAGAAAACGTGAGCTTCCGTGTGAAATACATCCTTGAGTTGTGCACTGAACGAATCGATATTTCAGTAGGCTGCACCGTGTGCGCACGTTAAAGCGTAAGAGTGTATTTGCACTCGCCGAGGTCATGCTCGTGAGGGTATGATAAATAGAGGTGGTAACACGTTAATTCGTCCTCTGTCCTATGACAGGGGTATTTTTATTTTCTGTCACAAAACGTAAACAAGAAAGGAAAATCGTTATGAAAATTTATGACGAGCTCGTAGCCAGAGGCCTTATCGCTCAGGTTACAGACGAAGATGAAATCAAGGAACTTATCAACAACGGTAAAGCTGTTTTCTACATCGGCTTTGACCCCACAGCAGACAGCCTTCATGTAGGTCACTTTATGGCTCTTTGCCTTATGAAAAGACTTCAGATGGCAGGTAACCGTCCGATTGCTCTTCTTGGCGGCGGTACAGGTATGATCGGTGACCCGTCAGGTCGTTCAGACCTTCGTAAGATGCTTACAAAGGAAGACATCGACCACAACATCGCTTGCTTCAAAAAGCAGATGAGCCGCTTCATTGAATTCGGCGAAGGCAAGGCCATGATGGTTAACAATGCAGACTGGCTTCTTGACCTTAACTACGTTGATGTACTTCGTGAGGTTGGTACATGCTTCTCAGTTAACAATATGCTCCGCGCTGAGTGCTACAAGCAGAGAATGGAAAAGGGACTCAGCTTCCTTGAGTTCAACTATATGATTATGCAGAGCTACGACTTCTATCATCTCTTCAAGGAATACGGCTGTAATATGCAGTTCGGCGGTGATGACCAGTGGTCAAATATGCTCGGCGGTACTGAGCTTATCCGTAAGAAGCTCGGTAAGGATGCATACGCAATGACAATCACTCTTCTTATGAACTCTGAAGGTAAGAAGATGGGTAAAACAGCATCGGGTGCAGTTTGGCTTGACCCTGAAAAGACAAGTCCGTATGAATTCTATCAGTACTGGAGAAACGTTGGTGATCAGGACGTTCTCAAGTGCATCAGAATGCTCACATTCCTTCCGCTTGAAGAAATTGATGCAATGAACGATTGGGAAGGCAGCCAGCTTAACGAAGCTAAGGATATCCTTGCTTATGAGCTTACAAAGCTTGTTCACGGTGAGGAAGAAGCTGAAAAAGCAAGAGAAGCTTCAAAGGCTCTCTTCGGCGGCGGAATGAACAGCGAAAATATGCCGACAACAACGCTTGCTGACGAAGATTTCACAGACGGCAAGATTGATATTCTTGAAGTTCTTGTAAAGACAGGAATCACAAAGTCTCGCGGTGAAGGCAGACGTCTTGTTCAGCAGGGCGGTGTTTCGGCTGATGATAAAAAAGTTTCTGATATCGGTCTTTCATTCACAGCAGATCAGCTCAAGGCTGAACCGGTTATCATCAAGAAGGGCAAGAAGATTTTCCACAAGGTTCAGGCATAAGCTTAACAATATAAAAGAGGTTGCGTTTGCAACCTCTTTTATATATATATCGATAAATTCGGGTTTATCGGGATGTTTGAAAGTCGGTAGTAACCCCAAGCCCTCCTTGTGTAAAGGAGGGTGGCACGGCGTAGCCGTGACGGGAGGATTGTTGATAATTCAAGGGTTTTTGACAATCCCTCAGTCGCTACG
>JAZSQQ010000060.1:0-8996 GCA_045538055.1 Acutalibacteraceae bacterium | reverse complement strand
ATGTATGGATAAACCATTCGGGTGAAAACAACATCATCGTAAAGATACGTGTCAACAATGCATGGATCAAAGCCGGCGAGCTTAATTACTACGCTATCTGACAATCCAACACAAAAACCTCGGAGATTCTCCGAGGTTTTTTCTTGCTTAAAAAGCGAGTGCATTTTGCACTCGCTTTAGGTTTACTTTTGGGTTTTTTCTTCTTTTCCTGATATTCTTTTTCTTCTCTTGCTTCTTTCATTGACTTAACCACAACCGGAATAATAACCAAAGAAGGAAAAGAAATACCGCAAACTATTATAGCTGACATTAAAATAACAATACCGATATCCGAAAACAATCCTTATTTCACTCCCTTGATCTTCACGCTGTAAGCGTATGTGCCGACCTTGAGTTTGTATGGCTCGTGAAGACAAGCGTTGCCCGGCATATCGCCGCCGACACCTCTCTGACGGTGGTCGATATTGAGTGTGAGATAATCGTCCTTTACAAGTTCGTAAAGATGCTTCGCACTTTCGAGTTTCTCCTGTGAATATTCACGAAGGCTGAAATCGAATGTCTTGTCTGCAGAAATTTCAAAACCGTAGCCCTGAGCATTTGTGATTGTAAGGCTTCTTGTATCCGTACGATTGCCGTTTTCCTGCGGACGCATATATCTGTGTTCAAGAGTTTCGGGAGTTGCTGTGTATTTACCGATTTTCTGACCCGTCTTTCTGTCGATGTATGCCTCGTGCGGGCCTCTGCCGTACCATTCCACATTTGTGAAATCCTTTGAAAGACCGAGTCTTATGCCTGCCTTAACCATCGGAAGCACAAGACCTGTCATGCTCTGGCTGAGTTCAACTGTTCCGTCAACGTGGAAAATAAACTGAGTTTCAACGTCCTTTGCAAGCGGAGTTGACCACTTTGTAAGAGCATAGATTGAACCTGAAAGCCCCCATACCTCAAAGTGCTTCGGCTTCAACATACGGCTGACACAATCCCAGGTATAAAGCGGATTGATTCGCTTGAACATCGGGGCAAAGTTGAAATAATTCGTATCATTATCCGTAAGCGGACGGAAGAAATTCGGACGCAGAGTGAGGCTTGTATCAAGCACATTGCCCTTACCGAAATCGAGAGCCACAAGCTCACCGTTATAGAATCTTGCAGTTGTTTCGCCTGCTTTGATGTTATAAACACCGTCAATAATCTTACAGGTAACAACACCCTGAAGGAGCTTTTCTTCTTCCTTGATATCGCTTACAACAAACTGACTGAAGCTGATTTCCTCATCTTTTGCGTGCCACTCGTTCTTTGACTTGTAGCGGAAAGAAATTGTGAGGATGTATTCACCGACACCGAACTTTTTCTTATAAGGAATTGCAACTCTCTTCTGAGTCTGCGGAGCTGTACCGTCAAGGTTAAGCTTACCGCCTTCGACTTTCTTGCCGTTGAGTGTGATTTCCCACACAGCGTAGCAATAATCAAGAGAGTCAAAGTAGTTCTTATTCTTTATGCCGTAAATCTGATTTTTCTTGTCAATCTCGACAGCACAGATATTTGAATAAACCTGTTTTACTTCGTAGTATGCAGGATGCGGTACACGGTCAGCACCGATAATACCGTTAGCGCAGAAATAATAGCTTGAATTGCCTTCCTTGAAGTCGCCGCCGTAGAGCCACTTCTCCTGACCGTCCTCAACAACGCGGATTGACTGGTCAACATAGTCCCAGATGAATCCGCCCGTCATATGGTCGTACATCTCGAAATCATCAACGTACTCCTTAAGATTGCCGAGGCTGTTTTCCATACTGTGAGCGTATTCGCAGTAGATAACGGGATGTGTCTTGAAAATCTTTTCGGGAACAGGCTTGTTATCTGCAGCAAGTGCATTTGCAACGTTGTCAAAAAGTGTTGTCTTGATTTCGCGCTGATTTACGAGATCCTCAACAATTCTCTCTGTAGGATACATACGGCTGATGAAATCTGACTTTGTGAAATCAAAATCACCTTCGTAGTGAATCGGATACAAATCGCATAGCTCGAGCATTCTTTCTTTCATTCTGCTGAAGTTTGTGCCGTCACCAGCTTCGTTACCGAGCGACCAGAAGCAGATACAAGCGTGGCTTCTGTCGCGCATAATCATTCTTTCTGCTCTGTCAACAACTGCCGCTGTCCAGAGAGGATTGTCACCGGGTACGTTCTTTCTTCTTACGCCGTGAGTTTCAACATCACATTCGTCCATTACGTAGAAACCGAGTTCGTCACAAAGCTCATAGAAGAACGGATCATCGGGATAGTGGCTCGTTCTGATAGCATTGATGTTTGCTTTCTTCATAAGATGAAGGTCAGTGATGAATGTTTCCTTCGGCACTGTCCAGCCTTTATCAGGATGGAAATCGTGACGGTTTACACCCTTGATAATAACCTTTTGACCGTTTACATAATAAACGTTGCCGATAATCTCAACTCTCTTGAAGCCGATTCTTATCTGCTTTTTAACAATACACTTCCTCGAATCGTAAATTGCAACCTCAAGCTTGTAAAGCTCAGGAGTTTCTGCTGACCACTTGCGTGCATTCTTTTCGATATGATTAATTTTGATTATTTTTTCGTCTGACTTTTTCTCATAAATCACTTTGCCGTCAAGGCTAACCTTACAAGTAACATTTGCCTCTTTGTTAAGAGTAACCGTAAGGTCAAGAATACCGTCTGTGATTGTTTCGTCAAGAGTTGCGGCGGCATAAATATCCTCAATGGTTGTTTCGGGCTCAGCGACGATATAAACGTCACGGTAGATACCTGAAAGCTGCCACATATCCTGATTCTCAAGATAGGTAGCATCGCTGAAACGCATTACCTTTGCGGCAAGGATGTTTTCACCGTCAACAACATAATCTGTTATATCAAACTCTGCAGGGGTCATTGAACCCTGCGAATAACCGACATATTTTCCGTTAATATAAACGTAGAGAGCAGACTTAGCCGCACCGAAGTGAAGAATGAGTCTTCTGCCGTCAAAGTTTTCAGGTATTGTGAAAGTCTTTCTGTAAAGACCGATTTCGTTTCTGCAATGGCTTACTTTCGGGATTTCACATTCAACAGTTGAAACCTGAGGAGGCATAAAAGAGCAAAGGTAAATCGGTTTGCCGTAACCAAAGCTCTGCCATACTGAAGGGACGGGGATTTCATCCCACTCGTCATCGTAGAAACCCGGTTGTTCAAAGCAGGCAGGAACAGCCTTTATTCCCATCTGCCAATAAAACTTCCAGATGCCGTTAAGGCTGAGCTTATATTTTGACTCGTCAAACGCTGCTTTATCTCTTGCATCAAGTGGCAAAGCAAGGTTGTGTCCGTCGAGCTTATTCTCCTTGAAAAATAAAGGGTTTTCCCATTTGTGCATTTTTGTACTCATAGCAAATCCTCCTAAGGCAAATTGCCACATATTACATTTATTATACATTGAATACGTACTTTAGTCAAACAAAAAAACTGTGCAAATTTTTGTGGAATTGTGTTGTAAAAATTCCGTTATTATATTATAATAAACACGTATTTTGAAATTGAGGGTGTTTTCAGATGACCAGACAAGGTTTTGACAACGAAAAATATCTCCAACTGCAATCTCAGCACATCAAGGAGCGTATCAATCAATTCGGCGGTAAGCTTTACCTCGAATTCGGCGGTAAACTTTTTGATGATTTTCACGCATCACGGGTTTTGCCGGGTTTTGCTCCTGACAGTAAAATCAAGATGCTTGAACAGCTTAAGGATCAGGCAGAGGTTGTTATCGTAATCAACGCTGCGGATATTGAGAAAAATAAAATCCGCGGTGATCTCGGCATCACTTATGATCTTGACGTACTCCGTCTTATCGACGCGTTCAGAAACATTGAGCTTTACGTCGGAAGTGTCGTTATGACGCGATACACAGGACAGCCTGCCGCAGATGCTTTCTGTAAACGTCTTTCTTCACTCGGAATTAAGGTTTACCATCATTATCCGATTGAGGGATATCCGTCCGATATTGAAAAAATCGTCAGTGATGACGGCTTCGGCAAAAACGAATATATCGAAACCTCACGTTCTCTTGTTGTTCTTACTGCACCCGGTCCGGGAAGCGGAAAGATGGCAACCTGCCTTTCTCAGCTTTACCACGAGCACAAGAGAGGTGTCAGCGCAGGTTATGCTAAATTTGAAACATTCCCGATCTGGAATCTTCCACTCAAGCACCCCGTAAACCTTGCTTACGAGGCAGCTACAGCTGACCTTAACGACGTTAATATGATTGACCCGTTCCACCTTGAAGCATACGGTGAAACAACGGTCAACTACAACCGCGATGTTGAAATTTTCCCTGTTCTTGCCGCAACATTTGACCAGATTTACGGTGAATGTCCGTACAAGTCACCCACGGATATGGGTGTAAATATGGCAGGTAACTGTATTTTTGATGACGATGCTTGCTGTGAAGCATCGCGTCAGGAAATTATCCGCCGTTATTATGCTGAGCTTTGTGCGGTCAAGAAAGGTCTCGGCAGTAAGGAAACGGTTACAAAACTCAAGCTCATTATGAAGCAGACGGGAATCACTGTTGATGAACGTCCCGTAATCGCGAAAGCTCTTAAAAGAGCTGAAGAAACAGGCGGCCCCGCAGTTGCAATCGAAATCGGCGAAAACGATATTGTTACAGGTAAAACCTCGCTTTTGATGGGTGCAAGCGCAGCAGCTGTGCTCAACGCTCTCAAGAAGCTTGCAGGAATTGAAGAGGATGCACTTCTCATAGCTCCCGAGGTTATTGAGCCCGTGCAGGAACTTAAGGTGAAATATATGGGTAACCACAATCCTCGTCTTCACGTTGACGAAGCGCTTATTGCTCTTTCTGTTTCGGCTGCTACAGACCCGAGAGCAAAGCTCGCAATTGAGCAAATCCCGAAGCTTCGCGGTATGCAGGCTCACGCAACAGTTATTCTCACAAGTGGTGATGAATCAATGTTCAAGAAATTCGGTGTAAACCTTACCTGCGAACCGCAGTATCAGACGAAAAAGCTTTATCATAAATAATTTAACTTCCCTCTTGTAAAGGAGTGGCGGTTTCTGTTAGAATATTACTATCAAACGTAAAGGAGTCTTAATTATGGCAATCCTTAATAATGCATTTTGCAGAGTATATCAGAAAACATTCAAAATGGTTATGCCCGTTTTCAATTGGGACGAACCTGAACTTCTCAAGGGACCCGGTGCAATCAAAGACCTTCCCGCACTTGTAAAATCAAAGGGTATTACAAATGTACTTATCGTTACAGACAAGGGTCTTATGAGCCTTAATCTTCTTGACAGCCTTTTTGAGGCTCTCGAAAAGCAGGGTATCAAGTACACTGTTTATGACGGAGTTCAGCCCAATCCTTCAATCGAAAACATTGAGGAAGGCAGAAGAATTTACCTCAAGAACGACTGTCAGGGTATCATCGCATTCGGCGGCGGTTCACCTATGGACTGTGCAAAGGTTGTCGGCGCAAGAATCGCAAACCCGAACAAATCCGTTTCTCAGATGAGAGGTCTTCTTAAGGTTGTTAAAAAGATTCCTCCGTTCTTCGCTGTTCCCACAACAGCAGGTACAGGCTCAGAAACAACTCTTGCAGCTGTTGTTTCAAATATGCAGACACACGAAAAATATGCAATCAACGACCCGCAGCTCCGCCCGAAGTACGCTGTTCTTGACCCTGAGCTTACAACAGGTCTTCCCAAGAAGATTACTTCAACAACAGGTATGGACGCTCTCACTCACGCAATCGAGGCTTACATCGGTCAGAGTGGCGTTAAGAGCACAGACGATTACGCTAAGAAGGCAACAAAGCTCATCTTTGAAAACCTTGAAAAGGCTTATGAAGACGGCAAGGACATCGAAGCTCGTGAAAATATGCTCGTTGCTTCTTTCTATGCAGGTATGGCATTCACAAGAGCTTATGTCGGTTACGTTCACGCAATTGCACATAACCTCGGCGGTATGTACGGAACACCTCACGGACTTGCAAATGCTGTTATTCTTCCTCACGTTCTTGAGTACTACGGTGAAACAGCATACAAGAAGCTTGCAGAGCTTGCTGACATTGTAGGTATCGACGGTGACAATGACAAGGAAAAGGCAGAGAAGTTCATCGAAGAAATCAAGGAAATGAACGAAGATATGGATATCCCCGAGCACTTCGATTTTATCAAGGATGAAGACATCCCGACAATCGTTGAACGTGCACTCAAGGAAGGCAATCCGCTTTATCCCGTTCCGAAGATTATGGACAAAGAGGACTGCACAAAGGTTGTTAAGGCAATCCGCGGTTTCTGATTCAATAAAAATCAATCACTCTGAGTTACGGCTCAGGGTGATTTTTGTACAAATTTTTTAAATTACCAATTGACTAAATTAAACAAAAGAGAGTATAATATTTTTTCGTAAAAGCGAGGTGTTGTTTTTGTTAAAACGTTTTTTAAGTTACTATAAACCGCACAAGAAAATGATGACTCTTGATATGCTTGCCGCGCTGATGATTTCTGTCATCGGTATGGTTTATCCTGTCGTTACGAACAAGATGCTCAACGAGTACATTCCGAACAAGATGTATACGACCATTGTTATTGCAGGTGCAATTGTTCTTGCTCTTTATTTTGCGAGAATGGCACTCAACTATTTCGTGCAGTACTACGGTCACGTTATCGGTGTTCATATGCAGTCACAGATGAGAAAAGACCTTTTCGCTCACCTTGAAAAGCTTCCTTTCACTTTCTTTGACAACAACGAAACAGGTAAGATTATGACACGCCTTACGAGCGACCTTTTCGAAGTTGTTGAGCTTGCACATCACGGTCCGGAAAACGTTCTTATCAGCTCAATTATGATTGTCCTTTCTTTCGGTTACCTTATCACAATTGACTGGATTCTCACGCTTATAATTTTCACCTGTGTCCCGATTCTCATTTTTGTGACAATCAAACTGCGCAAAGCAATGAAGTCAGCTTTTCAGGACAGAAGAAAAAGCAATGCCATCATCAATGCTGCAGTTGAAAGCAGTGTGACGGGTATCCGCGTTACAAAGGCTTACACCAATTACGAAACCGAAATCAAAAAGTTTGAAAAAGGTGACAAGGAGTTTGTCGATTCATCATACCGTGCATACAATGCAATGGCAAAGTTCCATTCATCAACAACTTTCATCACGGAAGTTTTCAATGTATTCATCCTCATCGCAGGCGGACTTTTCCTTTACTCGGGCAGAATTTCTTTCGGTGACTATTCAACGTTCATTGTTTCCGTTAACCTCTTTATTAATCCCGTAAATACTCTTATCGGATTTATGGAGCAGTTCCAGAACGGTGTCAGCGGATTCAAGCGTTTTTGTGAAATTATGGACGAGCCTCCCGAAGAGGACAGACCCGATGCAAAGACTTTAGAAAACGTAAAAGGCGAAATCGAATTCAGAAACGTAAATTATTCCTACGAAACTTCAAAGGGTGTTCTTCACAACGTTAACCTTAAGATTGAAAAAGGTCGCAAGGTTGCACTTGTCGGGCCTTCGGGCGGCGGAAAGACAACACTTTGCCACCTTCTTCCGAACTTCTATAAGCTTGACGAAAAAGACGGAGCAATCCTTATTGACGGAACGGATATCCGCGACATAACTCTTGAATCACTCCGTCAGAATATAGGTATCGTTCAGCAGGACGTTTTCCTTTTTGCAGGAACAATCCGCGACAATATTCTTTACGGCAGACCCGATGCAACTCAGGAGGAAATCGAGGAAGCTGCAAAACGTGCCAATATTCACGAATACATCACAACCCTTGAAAACGGCTACGATACGGAAATCGGTGAACGCGGTGTCAAGCTTTCGGGCGGACAGAAACAGAGATTGAGCATTGCAAGAGTTTTCCTTAAAGACCCTGCAATCCTTATCCTTGATGAAGCAACAAGTGCGCTCGACAATACAACGGAAGTTCTTATCCAGCACGCTCTCGATGAGCTTTGCAAGGGCAGAACAACGCTCGTTGTTGCACACAGGCTTTCAACAATACGCAACGCTGACGAGATTGCGGTTGTTATAGACGGTAAAATCCGCGAACGCGGTACACATGATGAGCTTATCGAAGCCGACGGAACATATAAGAAGCTTTATTCTCTTCAGTTCAGGGAGAATGATTTGGTTGAATAAAAAATTAAGACTCAGCACTTCAAAAAGTGTTGAGTCTTTGTTTATTCTGCTATGCCGTGGTAACGGTAGAAGTGCTCCCAAAATAAACCTTCGTATTCGTAAATTGTAATTTTATCGCCCTGAGAAGGAGGAGTTTCGGAATATATAGTAACAAATTTCTCTTCCCCGTCCGGTGTTACAAAAAACAAATCTACGTCATTGAAATCAATTCGTCCACCGTGAAGCCATACGTCAGTTATCTCAGTTTCATATTCATCAATAAAAGTATACGAACTCTCATTCAACATACCGTATAAACCGACAGATAATCCAACCATTATTGTAGCTGTTACTACGATTTTTAAAATCCTGCCAAGTATTTTTTCAGCGGATGGTTTTCTGTCAAAAAGTACTAAAACGATCGTTGAAACCGAGAAAATTACAAATCCAAACCACAATGTCAGCTCTTCGCCAACGATAAAGCCATGCAAAACAGTAAATATGATTGTAACAAGAAGTACAACTATATATTTCCATAAGCTTTTCATTTGATTTGTCCTTTCGCTCATAATTTACACCTTAAAAATCAGTATAGTGCAAGTTTTGCACCCTGTCAATAATGAAACAAAAATTACCGAACAGTTTTCTGCACTTTGGAATAATGAATAATGAATTTATTTAAAAGTATCGACAAATTCGGGTTTGTCGAGGTGTTTAAAAGTTGGTAGAGTCTAGTCAGCCCTCCTTGTGTAAAGGAGGGTGGCACGGCGTAGCCGTGACGGGAGGATTGTTGATAATTCAAGGATTTTTGACAATCCCTCAGTCGCTTCG
>JAZSQQ010000085.1:0-10951 GCA_045538055.1 Acutalibacteraceae bacterium | reverse complement strand
GGTTGTACCTCTTCCGGCAGCCGTGCAATCGCTGACAAGCTCGCCGAAGAGCTGAAGCTGAAAGGTCTTGATGAAGAAGTCAAGATCGTTATGACCGGTTGTTTCGGTCTTTGCGCACTGGGCCCGATTATGATCGTTTATCCCGAAGGTTCATTCTACAGCCAGGTTAAGGTTGAAGATGTTCCTGAAATCGTTGAAGAACACCTTCTCAAAGGTCGTGTTGTTAAACACCTCCTTTACGATGAAACAGTTTCAGAAGATGTTGTTAAATCTCTCAACGAAACTAATTTCTATAAGACTCAGGAAAGAGTTGCTCTTAAAAACTGCGGTGTTATCAACCCCGAAGATATCAACGAATATATCGCATACGACGGCTATCAGGCTCTCGCAAAGTGTCTGACAGAACTCACTCCCGAGCAGGTAATCCAGATAGTCAAGGATTCAGGGCTTCGCGGACGTGGCGGCGGCGGATTCCCCACCGGTCTCAAGTGGAGCTTCACAGCTGCTAACAAGGCTGACCAGAAGTATGTTGTATGTAACGCTGACGAAGGTGACCCGGGTGCATTCATGGACCGTTCAGTTCTTGAAGGTGACCCGCACTGTATCGTTGAAGCTATGACAATCTGCGGTTATGCAACAGGTGCAACTGAAGGTTACGTTTACGTTCGTGCCGAGTACCCGATTGCTGTTAACCGTCTTGACAAAGCTATCAAGGATGCTCGTGAAAACGGTCTTCTCGGTAAAAATATCTTTAATTCAGGCTTTGATTTCGATCTTCACATCCGTCTCGGTGCGGGCGCATTCGTTTGCGGTGAGGAAACAGCTCTTATGACTTCAATCGAAGGCAACCGCGGTGAGCCGCGTCCCCGTCCTCCGTATCCGGCAGTAAAGGGTCTCTTCGGCAAGCCGACAACTGAAAACAACGTTGAAACATTTGCTAACATTCCGCAGATCATCCTTAACGGTGCAGAGTTCTTCTCATCAATGGGTACAGAGAAATCTGCAGGTACAAAGGTATTTGCTCTCGGCGGTAAGATTAACAATACAGGTCTTGTTGAAGTTCCGATGGGTACAACGCTCCGCGAAGTTATCGAAGATATCGGTGGCGGTATCCCCAACGGCAAGAAATTCAAGGCTGCTCAGACAGGCGGTCCTTCAGGCGGATGTATTCCTGCTTCCCTTATGGACACACCGATTGACTACGACAACCTCACAGCTATCGGCTGTATGATGGGTTCAGGCGGACTTATCGTTATGGACGAAGACAACTGTATGGTTGATATCGCTAAGTTCTTCCTCGACTTCACAGTTGATGAGTCTTGCGGTAAGTGTACACCATGCCGTATCGGTACAAAGAGAATGATGGAGATCCTTGAAAAGATCACAGACGGCAAGGCAACTCTTGCTGATCTTGACGAGCTTGAGAAGCTTGCTTACTACATCAAGGAAAACTCACTCTGCGGTCTTGGTCAGACAGCTCCCAACCCTGTTCTTGCAACACTCCGCTTCTTCAAGGATGAGTATATTGCTCATATCGTTGATAAGAAGTGTCCTGCAGGCGTATGTAAGGCTCTCCTCAGCTACACAATCGAAGCTGACAAGTGTAAGGGTTGTACTCTTTGCTCAAGAAAGTGCCCGGTTGGTGCAATTTCAGGTAAAGTTAAAGAAGCTCATACAATCGACACATCAAAGTGTATCAAGTGCGGCGTTTGTATGGATTCATGTAAGTTCGGTGCAATTATTAAGAAATAAGGAGTGTGTCAGATATGGAAATGATTAATATTAAAATAAATGGCATGCCCTACAGTGTGCCTAACGGTATTACAATTCTTGAGGCTGCTCGTTATGCAGGAATCGAAATTCCTACACTTTGCTACCTTAAGAAGATGAACGAGATCGGCGCTTGCCGTATCTGTATGGTTGAAGTCAAGGGTGCAAGAAGCCTTGTTTCAGCTTGCGTATTCCCCATCAATGAGGGAATGGAAATTTTCACAAACACAGAGAAGGTTCGTGCTTCAAGAAAGACTACTCTTGAGCTCATTCTCTCAACACATAACCGCAAGTGCCTTTCTTGCGTAAGAAGCGGCGACTGCGAACTCCAGAAGCTCTGCAAAGAGTATGGCGTTGAGGATGAAGGCCGTTTTGACGGTGTTCTTCCTGAGTTCAACTTTGACGATTCAATGGCTCATATGGTACGTGACAATAGCAAGTGTATTCTTTGCCGTCGTTGCGTAGCAGCTTGTGACAATCAGGGTATCTCAGTTATCGGCGCAAACGCTCGTGGCTTTGACACATGCATCACTTCTCCGTTTGAGAAGAAGATTCAGGAATACTCATGTATTTCCTGCGGTCAGTGTATCGTAAGCTGCCCGACAGGTGCTCTCTATGAAAAGGACAGCACAGCAGACGTTCTTGCAGCTATCAATGATCCCGAAAAGTACGTTGTTGTTCAGACAGCTCCCGCTGTCCGTGCAGCTCTCGGTGAAGAATTCGGTTACGAAATCGGCACAAACGTTGAGGGTAAGATGGTAACAGCTCTCCGTCGCCTTGGCTTTGATAAGGTATTCGATACAAACTTCGCTGCTGACCTTACAATTATGGAAGAGTCACAGGAGCTTATCGAAAGAATCACAAACGGCGGCAAGCTTCCGATGATCACATCATGCTCACCGGGTTGGATCAGATACTGCGAGTTCTACTATCCCGAGCAGCTTGACCACCTTTCAACATGTAAGTCACCACAGCAGATGTTCGGTGCAACACTCAAGACATGGTATGCTGAAAAGATGGGCATCGACCCGAAGAAGATTGTTTCAGTCAGCGTAATGCCTTGTACAGCTAAGAAGTTTGAAATCAGCCGTGACGATCAGGATGCAGCAGGCGTAGCAGACGTTGATTATTCAATTACAACTCGTGAGCTTGCAAGAATGATCAAGGGCGCAGGTATCAACTTCAACATCCTTCCCGAGGAAGCATTTGACAATCCTCTTGGCGAGGGTTCAGGTGCTGCAGTTATCTTCGGCGCAACAGGCGGTGTTATGGAAGCAGCTCTCCGTACAGCAGTTGAGAAGATCACAGGTAAGACTCTTGACAGCGTAGACTTCGCAGAAGTTCGCGGTATGGAAGGCGTTAAGGAAGCAACTTATGCAGTCGGTGACCTTCAGGTTAAGGTTGCTGTTGCAAGCGGTACAGCTAATGCAAAGACACTCATGGAGCAGGTTAAGAACGGTACAAGCGAGTATCAGTTCATCGAAATCATGGGTTGTCCCGGCGGTTGTATCAACGGTGGCGGTCAGCCGATCGTAGATGCAACAACACGCAACTTTGAAGACTTCAAGGCAAAGCGTGCATCAGCTCTTTATGCTTCAGATGCAAACAACGCTAACCGTAAGTCACACGATAACGAAGCTGTTAAGCGCGCTTACAGTGAATTCTTCGGTGAACCGGGTAGCCACAAGGCTCACGAAATCCTTCACACATCATACGTTAAGCGTAGCCTTTACAACAACTGATTGATGTTTTTACTCCCTCTTCGGTGAAAGCTGAAGAGGGAGCTTTGTTTTAATAACACAGATGATATATCCACCTGTAAAACCCGATTTCAGGCAATCACGAAGGGGACAACGACCCATTAAAGTCGCACAAATCTGCATATATATCAATAAAAATAAACACAAAAAATAAATCGAAAAAATACTCAAAATTTTTCGAAAAAAGTGTTGACAAAAGTTTTTTCGTATGGTATAGTATACGAGCGTTGAGACGCTGGTGTAGCTCAGTTGGTAGAGCAGCTGATTTGTAATCAGCAGGTCGGGGGTTCGAGTCCGTCCACCAGCTCCATTATTTTTATATGGGTGAGTTCCCGAGTGGCCAAAGGGAACAGACTGTAAATCTGTCGTCAGTGACTTCGGTGGTTCGAATCCACCCTCACCCACCAGCAAAGGATAATCCGAACATTTTACCGATTGGTAAGACGTTCGGATTCTTTGTTTATATGTGAGAGATATCTACGAGAAAAAAGAAGCCTTATCATACAGAGATCAGATATAAACATCTAAAACAGAATTGATATTGAAAAAGCACCCATAGTGGTGCTTTTTGCATATATGTGCAATGTTATATAGGTGTTTTAGACACAAATGAGATTTTGACACATTTAACGAACAAAACAATATTTGTCAAAATATACAAATGTTTATAAAAAACAGCGATAATTCTGAAATAGAAATATAAAGCAAATCCTATGTGGTTTAATATTCTTGCAACACAAATTGAATTATTACTTGTAGGTGTATGTTTTTTGAAAAACGTACACTTTGATTGTTACTTCTATGAGTAATGATTTGTGTTGCAGCAGAATTGAAGCAGGCGTTTTAGTGCGTAGCTTCGGCTGCGCACTTTTTGTTTGGAGATGGTTGTATTGAAAAAAACATTTAAACGAATTGTTTCCTTTTGTTTAGTTATGTTACTGTTGTTGACATCAGCACCACTGCAGGGCTTTGAAAAATTTAATTTTTTAGATTTATTTGCAGTTGAGGCTGATGCGGCGGTGGCAACTGGTGAAACATATTGGGCGATGAACCCAGATGAAGCGAAAGGATTTATTGCATTTCTTTATGATACTGGTAAAGTTAGTGATGAAATGATGAATGCTGGTAATTTATATACTTTTCTTACTGGGGGATACGAGAGAGGTTCAGTTGAAGAATTGTGTGCTAAAATTTCGTTTTTAGTTACCGCCGAAAGTAATATAACAAAATGTGTTAATAATTACTCAGCTGTAATGAATAATGCTTATTCGTGCCTATTAGAATATTTAGTTGATCAAGCTGGTGGTGATATAGATGATGGATTAGCTAATTCAACTTTAGACTCTGTAAAAGATTCAATTGTAAGTATTATTTGCACATTGGGTAATGCCGACGAAACCATATTAGAAAATTTAGAGTATATCAGTTCAGCTTATTCATCCATATCTTCGATCAGAGGAAAGGTTGAAAAGTTAAAAGCAGGGTTAGATGCTTTTAATTATGTTTGGTCTTCAGCGAATAAGGCTCCCTACGAATATATCTCAATATATATCAATAATTTTGCATTGAAAGAAAGTCTCTCTGATGTTGAGGGTGCTGGCGAAGTAATAGATTCTTTTATGAATATAGGTAAGGCAGAATCTTCGTTATGTGGCGGAGCTATTTTATTTTATGGTAACGATAACAAAGTAGCACAAGTAGAATCATACGGAAGATATATCTATTATGTTAATAAGAGTCTTGAGAATGGTGATGTTGTTATTGATGAAAATAGTGTAATTAAAATTATTCAAGTGCATTGTCCAACAGATGTATATTTATTCGATGAAAATAGTAATATTGTTGCTAGTGTTATAGATAATGAAGCTGAAATTTTTGCTAACAATGTGTTTATATCGGTTAATAATGGTGAAAAAAACATTGCATATTGTTGTGATTCAGAGTTGAATGTAAAAATAGTTGGAACCGATAACGGAACAATGGATTATAAAGTTTCAGAAATTTTAGGTGGTTCTGTTTTACGTTCTGTTGAATATTTAAACATTGAAATTGAAAAAGATGCAGAATACTATTCGAAGATCCCTGAGCAAGTTCAAATCGATGCAGAATGTTACAACATAATTAAAGGTGACGGAACTGAAATTAATTACACATATGATTCATTACCCAACATTGAGAATAACATAGTCGATGTTATTGTTGCCGAAGAACTTTTTGATGGTTTCTCGACATCTGTAATCGACTTAGTAGCAGAAACTATGTTCAATATGAAATCGGTTGTAGATCTTTCGGCTTACGATATTTGTGCAGACGATGCAGTAGCATTGTTTTCAGCAGTATCAAAGAAATACCCTGTTGAATACAGCTTGATTGTCGGTGGAGATTTTACATATAAGATTATTGTAAGTCCAAACCTTGATAGGATACTTAAAATAAGGTTCTACTATGGAGAAGATGCTAACCTTACGACATATCAAAAGCGAGTTAATGATCTTAATTCAGAAATTAGCAAACTTGTTTCTAAAACACAAGGTATGAATGATTTCGAGAAAGCTTTGTATATTCATGACTATATTGTTTTAAATTGTGAATACGATCTTGAACTTTTGGAGATTCTTGAAACAGAAGGAACGTTGTCGGGTGAACTCAGAAGCGAAAAATATACGGAATATTCTGTTCTTGTAAACGGAACGGGCGTTTGTGGCTCCTATGCGCTTGCCTACCGTGCAATATTAAATGCAGCAGGTATGGAATGTTTATATCTTTCTAGTAGTCAGATGAATCATGCTTGGAATATGGTTAAGATTTACGGCAACTGGTATCATGTTGACTGTTGTTGGGATGACCCTGTGCCTGATACATACGGCAGAGCGAGAAGAAGATATTTTCTTCGTACCGATGAGGAAATAATGCAATTAAGCCATTACTCTTGGACTCCGGGTAAATATAAAGCTAATAGTACTAATTATTCAACTATGCCAAGAGATTATGATGTAAAACAAAAATATGATGATGGCAAATGGTATTATTTAGAAGGAAACAGAATCTATTCTTCAGATGTATACGGAAAAAACGAACAGAATTTGTGTAGTGTTAACGCTGTTTCTATAGATTGTTATAATGGGAACCTTTATTATTCAAACGGACGGTGTGTATATCGCTATGACTTAGACACAAAAGCTGAAGATTTGGTATATGTCTTACCACAATACAAGTCTGGAACATTAGTAAGCAAAGCTTCAATTACTAACTTTTCGATTGAAAATAGCGACATTTATTTTTACAAATCTGTGCTAAACAATCAAAAAGAAAAAGTAGTATTGTACGACAGTGATGTTCTCAATATAGATAAATACGATTCAACGAATATTACCGTCAGTTTGAACACATTAGAAACATCTGTTGAAGTGTTTGGCAATGTAACTTTAACACCCACAGTTGATAACCTCGGTTTAGCAAATGAATTGGGATTAGAATGGTCTTCCTCTGATGAAAATATTGCGATTGTAGATCAATACGGAACCGTTAAGGGGTTAAATGTCGGAACTGCAGTTATAACGGTTTCTTTGTTTGATAGCGTGGCTTCGTGCAAAGTTACGGTTACAGGAGACGGTGCTTCAGGTTCTTGTGGTGAAAATATTGTTTGGAACTTTGATATAGAAACAAGAACGTTGCATCTGGAAGGAAAAGGCGAAACACCAGATTTCGCTTCTTCAGACGTGCCATATGCGCTACCATGGAAATCGGTGCAGAAATTAATTTCAAAACTGGAAATAGACGAAGGGATTACTAGAATCGGAGATCGGACGTTTTGGGGGTTAGAAAATCTTGTAACGGTTAAATTTCCCAATAGTTTACTGAGTATTGGTTTTTCTGCCTTTGAGGATTGCAGCAGTTTGACTTATATTAATATTCCTGATCAGGTGAAGCTGATCCAACGTGGTGCGTTTGACAATTGTATCGGCTTAAGAGAAGTACAATTAGGAAAAAATTTAAATGAATTAGAAGCAGGTTATGTTTTCTCGAATTGTCTATCATTAGAACATTTTTATGTTGATCCTGAAAACAAGTATTTTTATAGTGATACTGACGGGATTTTGTTTGACAAGAATAAAGAAGTGTTATTACGATATCCTTCTCAAAAAAATGATAAAATATACATCGTCCCTGAAAGCGTGATAAAAATTGATAAACTGGCTTTCGATTGTGCAAAATATTTAAATGAAGTTGTAATCTCGAAGGGTATAACATCTGTTGAGTTTGCTGCTTTTAGGAATTGTGATAGTCTTAAAACAGTAAAAAACTTGTCTGTTTCGCTTAACATCGCAAATGGTGCTTTTGAATCATGCAATAACTTGACAGATATAAATCTTGATGGAGTAACAAAGATAGGCTCATGGGCATTTCAGGATTGCTCAAGTTTAAAAGAAATTATTATTCCGGATAGCGTAATTGATATAGGTTCAGCAGCTTTTTATGGTTGTAGCAGTTTAGAAAAAGTATATATTGGTAAAAATGTAACTAACGTACAATTATTGGCTTTTTCTGATTGTAAGAGAATGCTCTCTTTTGTTGTAGATGCTGAAAATGAATACTATTCTAGTGATGAGGATGGTGTTTTGTACAACAAAGATCAAACAATATTACTTCAATATCCTATAGGAAAGAAAAATCCTTGTTTTGATGTTCCGTTAGGTGTAACCAAAATTGAATCTTCTGCATTTTCGTATAGCGATAATATCGTTTCAATAAGAATACCGAGTAGTGTTGTTACAATTAATCAAGCCTTTAATACTTGTGCTAATTTAAGATATGTTGAAATATTAGGAAATATTGAAAGTATTTATGGTTCATCTTTCGAAAATTGCGGTAATCTAAAATCAATAGTTTTTGGTAAGTCTGTTACAAAGGTTGGCTACGACGCATTTTCGGAATGTCCGGCGAATATACACGTTGGATATGTAGGAAGTGAAAATGATTGGAAAGCCATCACTTGGAATTCAGGAAATTCTTCGGTAAAAAATTCAAAGTATATTCATTTTAATTTTGATATTGAAAATGATATAAAATACGACGAGGGATTGGAACCGACATGTACTGAGAATGGATATTATCCAAGCTTGTATTGCAATGACTGTGATTTGTTGTTAAGTCCAAGAATATCTATACCAGCATTGGAACATAATTTTGAGCTGACATCTACCGAACCGAGTTCATGTAATAATCCTGAACGTAAAATTTACACTTGTTCAAACTGCGGAGAGACAAAAGAGAAAGTTGGAGCAATTGAAGATACACATAATTATGTTAAGAAAATAGTTGAGCCAACTTGTACGCAAAAGGGTTATACTATTGAAGTATGTTCAGATTGTGAAGAAACTGTTATTTGTGATTATACTTCACCTACAGGTCACAAAATGTCAATTGTACATAAAGACGGTATTTGCACCGCACACGGTACGCTGGAGTATAAATGTAAAAAGTGCGATTATGTAGAACTTGTTACAGTTGACAGTGACGATATGTTGACGGAAACGATTATTGTGGAACCTACTTGTACAGAAGGCGGAAGCGAAAATGAAGTATGTCTTCTTTGTGGTGCAATAGTTTCAACACGAATAATTTCGGCTCTCAGTCATGATTATTCGGATGAGTGGTCTGTTGATATTCCTGCAACCTGCGTTTCTTCAGGTGAAAAATCAAAACATTGTACTCGTTGTGATTCAAGAATAGAAGTGACCAAGATTCCGGTATCCACTGAACATAGTTATGGTAATTGGTATACAATTAATGATAGCTCATGCTCTGCTGATGGCGAAGAACGTAGAGACTGTGGACATTGTGATGCTTTTGAAACAAGAGTAATTGAAGCTTCAGATCACAACTACACAACTGTAGTAACATTACCGACTTGTACAGCACAGGGCTACACAACCTACACTTGTGAATGTGGCGACAGCTATGTTTCAGATTATGTTGAAGAAACAGGACATAGTCATACATCAGAGATAACAACTCCTGCAACACATACAACAACAGGTGTTAAGACTTATACTTGTCATTGTGGTGACACATATACTGAAGTTATTGAAAAGCTTGTTGAGCATCAGTATGAAACAAAAGCAACAGAACCTACATGCACGGAGCAGGGTTACACAACATACAATTGTCCCTGTGGTGACAGTTATGTTGATGATTATGTAGATTCTCTCGGTCATGATTTCAGTGACTGGGAGGAAACAACTTCTGCAACATGTACAGAAAAAGGAGAAGAAACAAGAAGTTGTTCACGTTGCGATGCATTCGAGACTAGAGAAACTGATGTTATAGGACATAGCTATACCGCAGTAGTAACTGCACCGACATGTACAGAACAGGGTTATACAACATATACATGTTTATGTGGTGATAGTTATGTTGCAGATTATGTTGACGAAACAGAACATAGTCATACATCAGAGATAACAACTCCTGCAACACATACAACAACAGGTGTTAAGACTTATACTTGTCATTGTGGTGACACATATACTGAAGTTATTGAAAAGCTTGTTGAGCATCAGTATGAATCAAAGGTAACAGAACCTACGTGTACAGAACAGGGTTACACAACTTATACTTGTCCCTGCGGTGACAGCTATGTTGGTGATATAGTTCCAGTAAAGTCACATACTCCGGGTGAGTGGGTTGTAACAAAATCTGCAACATCAACTCAGAGTGGTGTTAAAACACAGTTTTGTACTGAGTGTGATACCGTGCTCGGAACAGAAATAATACCGGCAACTGGTAAGGTTAATGGAATTACAATTGATGATATCAACATGAATTATAAGAATAGTACTACGATTATTCCTAATATTATTGTAGATTCAGGAGTAAATTATACTGTAACTTATAGATCATCCAACAATTCCGTTGCTCGGGTTGACGAAAACGGCAATGTTTATGCATCTGGTAGAGGTAGAGCAAAAATTACTTGTGTTGCAACAGATGAGTATGGGAACACGGTAACAGATACCTGTGACGTTGAAGTAACGTACACATGGTGGCAGTGGATTATTGTTATTGTTCTCTTCGGTTGGCTTTGGTATTAAAAGTTAATTAAACTCAAAAGGATGGCAGATTTCTCTGTCATCCTTTTTCTATACCTGAAGCATTGTGGCTTCAGGTTTTTCTTTTTTATTAAAAAACTTTTCATCTTACATATTAAATATGAAGACACAGGCTATAGGAATTTCTCACACAAGGACAGATTCTTGTCGCTTGTGGGCGGAGGAGCGATACGGATATGCATTAAGTATTGTTCGTCCGCTGAGATGCCGTGAGATGCGAATTGTTTTAAAATTCGCAGGTAGGCATCTCCTTCCAAACCAAAACGATATTTTAAAACAGTTTACAGTTTTGGTTTGGGGACAGAGTTG
>JAZSQQ010000039.1:0-15958 GCA_045538055.1 Acutalibacteraceae bacterium | reverse complement strand
GGTATATTATGCCGGCAGGAATTCTTTCTTATGATACCGCTTTTTATATCCCTTTTTGTTATGGGCTTTCAGTCAGAGGCAAACCGTGTGGGTGCACTTTGCGGTGCGGTAAATTCACTCATATACACGGGTGCCTATATTTATATGGGTGTGTACGCCTCCGCCGCTTCGGCTTTTCTTTTCAGCTTCCCCGTACAGCTTATGACCTTCTTCCGCTGGAAGAAAAATGCCTATAAAAAGACGGCGGTTTTCAAGCGCATGTCAAACAAAATGCGTATTCTCTGGTCAGCGGTGCTTCTTGCCCTTTGGTCAGTGCTTGCTTTGGTATTTATGCACCTTGATTACGAATACGCTGTCCTTGACAGCATATCCTTTATTCTCGGCTTCGTTGTGCCCGTCCTTACAATGCTCGCCTACGTTGAATATACATATCTTTGGATAGTGACAGCGGTTGTTACACTTCTTTTGTCCGCGCAGATGGTTATTGTCGATTACAAGCAGACAACCTACCTTATTTATGCAGTTTATTGCTTCTACTGTATTGTAAGTGCTTTTATAAATGTAAGAAAATTCTATAAGGAACAGCAGTTGCTGACGGAGGATGCAAATGGAAAATAAAGACATTCTTGAAATAATTTTTATCCGCCACGCTCAAACGGATTATGATGACACCGGTGATCGTGACCAATGCGACGGACAGCTGACAAAGGAGGGAGAACAGCAGTGCCGGGAGCTTGGAAGAAGGCTTCGGGATGTGCCTGTAGATGCATATATTACAAGCTCGCTTCTCAGAAGCTTCAGAACGGCAGCAGGTGTGTGCAGTGCAAAAGAGGAGCATCCTGTGCTGGAAATCTGCCCGGAGCTTGTTGAGTGCGGCTGCAGTGTGGGATATTACGGCTGCAGTGAGGAATATCTAAAAAAATATTACGACAACACGAAAATGTGCGGAAAGCTTTTCGGAACAGAAGAATATTCCTTCCTTTGTGAGAAATATGAAGACAATGTGCTTCGCGCCCAAAGGGTTATTTCTTATATAAAGGACCGCTTTACCTTCGGACAGCGTGTTGCGGTATTTTCCCATCACGGAATGCTTGAATATCTTATACCCACGGCAATCGGTGTAAAGCCCCACGTATTCAGATTTGCACTTGAAAATATCTCAATGACGGTGGTACAGTACACCCGTGACGGCAACGCAATACTGCGCTCGGTCAACAAATAAAAGTATGCTTGTTTACCGTATAAGAATATGGTATAATGAGCCTATAAAGAATAAAGGAGAAAAATTATGGCTAAAATTATAGGCGCAAAAATCCCCAATATCCCCTGGCAGGACAAGCCCGAGGGCTACAGATATCCCGTATGGAGATATGACGGCAATCCCATAATCACAAGAGATAACCTTTATATGGCAAACAGCATCTTCAATTCTGCAGTTGTTCCCTACGGCGACGGCTTCGCAGGTGTTTTCAGAGTTGACGATATCTGCCGCGACCACACACTCGTTGTCGGCTACAGCAAGGATGCAATCAACTGGGAGCTTGAAGAAAAGGTTATTTTCAGAGGCTATGACCCCCGTCTTTGCGAAATTGAGGGTAAATACTACCTTTCATGGGTTAACCTTACACCGCACGGAACAACAATCGGTATAGCATATACAACCGATTTCAAAGAGTGGACACAGCTTGAGGATGCTTGCTATCCCGTTGCAAGAAACGGTGTTCTTTTCCCGAGAAAGATTAACGACGAATACCTTCTTCTTATCCGTCCCTGTGACAGAGGTCATACACCTTACGGCGATATTTTTCTCAGTCACAGTAAGGACCTTACATACTGGGGCAAGCACAGATTTGTTATGTCACCCGTCAAGAATTGGGAAATGACAAAAGTCGGCGCAGGCCCGACTCCCATTGAGATTGAGGACGGCTGGCTCGCTTTCTACCATGGTGTTCTTACAAGCTGTAACGGATTTACATATGCTATGGGTGCTGCAATCCTTGACAAGGACGAGCCTTGGAAGGTTCTTCACAGAGCTGACTGCTTCCTCCTTGCTCCGCACGAGCTTTACGAATGTGTTGGTGACGTGCCGAACGTTGTATTCCCCTGCGCTGCACTTGCAGACAGCGAAAGCGGAAAAATCGCAATCTACTACGGTGCGGCAGACACAAGCGTTGCTCTTGCATTCACAACTGTTGACGAGGTTGTTGATTTTATCAAAGAACACGATTTGATTAAATAATAAATCTCAAAAAATAACGGTGACGGAAATCCGCCACCGTTTTTGTATTATAAGGCATTATTTCTGCAACCCTTGCGATGTCGTCTGCTGACCGGTTTGTGCCGCAATATCCCCCTATTCCAAGTGCCTCTATTATTCTATCGTAAAAATCTTCCTTTTCTTCGCATCCCGTAAAATCCAATGCTGTTGTTATCATAAAACCTTCTCCTTATGTTATTTCAGTAAAAGTTTCATAGTGTTCATAAATAGCAAACATAAACCCGTCATTTGACCATACAACCCTATGGCCATTATGTTTTCAGAAGTAGTAATTTATATCTGTTCCTTTCAATAGTGAAAAATTTCCTCATTTCAACGATTAGCTAAAAAATATCACCCCGAATATCATTCAAGGTGATATATCATGTTAAAGAGATTGACAAATTCGGGTTTGTCGGGATGAATCCCGAAAGTAATAAGTAAGAAGTAAGAGTGAAAAAGCGGGTCTGCGCCGCTGATCATAATAACGGTTGCGTTGCAACCTACACCTCATCAGTCACTTCGTGACAGCTTCTCCTCTGAGGAGAAGCCTTAAATTTACGTATATTCTCAGCCTTCTCCTCCGAGGAGAAGGTGCCGAGGAACAAGGCGGATGAGGTGGTAACAAAGAAATAGACAAACCCGAATTGTCGGGGGTTTTCTTTGACAAAGTCCAATTAAACTTCAGCCAGAGCTTTGTATGTATCCTTAAGGTCGAAGTAAAGCTTTGTGTATATTTTATGATAATTCATATACTGTGCTGTTTTTTCGCTGTCGGGTGAAGAAACGCCGCTGTTGTAACGAACCATTGTTTCGCAGGCTTCTTCAACGCTTTTGTAGATTCCTGCGCCGACAGCCGCAAGCACGGCAACACCCAAAGCAGGACCTTCGCTCGATTCTGCGGTTTTAACAGGAACAGCGAAAATATCGCAGAGCATCTGTCGCCAGAATTCGCTCTTTCCGCCACCACCGCAGACAAGCATTTCCGCAGGGGTAATATTCATCTCTTTAAGAACGCAAACACAGTCATAAAGCGAATAGCTGACACCCTCAAGCACAGCTCTTATAAAGTGTGCTCTTGTGTGCATCGCGGACATTCCGAAGAAAACTCCGCGGCAATCGGGATCAAGATGCGGTGTTCTTTCGCCCATAAGATACGGGAGATAAAGAAGTCTGTCACAGCCGACGGGAATTTTATCCGCCTCTGCTGTCATAACATCGTAAGCTGAACGATTTTCCGCTTCAGCTTTATTTGCTTCTTCAAGGCAGAACTGCTTTTTGAACCACTGAAGAGAAAGTCCTGCACCCTGAGTAACACCCATAACGTGCCACTTGCCGGGAACAGCACAGCAGAATGTGTGAACTCTGCCACCCTTGTCGATAATCGGAGCGTCCGTGTGTGCAAAAACAACGCCCGAAGTGCCGATAGTCGTAAAAGCCTTGCCCTCACGTACAACACCCATTCCGACAGCCGCTGCAGCATTATCTCCTGCACCGCCGACAACGAGAGTATTCTCTGAAAGTCCTGTTTTTTCTGCTGTTTCTTTATTGATTTTACCCGTAACCTCGGGAGATTCGTAAACCTTCGGAAGGTATTCTTCCTTGATGTCGAGTGCATCAATCATAACCTGTGACCAGCATCTGCCCGGCACGTCGAGAATCTGCATTCCCGATGCGTCGGAAACCTCCGTTGCGAAGTCGCCTGTAAGTTTGAATCGGAGATAGTCCTTCGGCAAAAGGATGTGTCTGCACTTTTCAAAAATTTCGGGTTCGTTATTCTTAACCCAGAGAATTTTTGAAGCGGTAAATCCCGTCAATGCAGGATTTGCCGTAATTTCAATAAGCTTTTCGCGTGTAAGCTTTTCTGTCAGCTCGTCACACTCCTTGCCTGTTCTCTGGTCGCACCAGATGATTGACGGACGAAGCACCTCGCAGTTTTCATCAAGCATAACAAGGCCGTGCATCTGTCCCGAAATTCCGAGAGAAACAATATTGTCCTTGTCAATTCCGCTTGTTGAAACAACCTCTTCGATTGTTTCTATACCTGCATTGTACCAATCTGTCGGCTCCTGCTCAGCCCAACCGTTTTTAGGCTGAGAGAGCGGATATTCACGGCTTGCGGATGCAACAACGTTACCCTTTTCGTCAAAGAGTACGGTTTTTGTTGCGGATGTGCCGAGGTCAATTCCCAATACATATTTCATAATTATTCACCAAAGAAAATCTGATTAACAACTGATTCAAGATATTCCTGTCTGCCTGAACCCGGGTCTGTGCAAGCACCGAGCTTTTCTGCATTCTCTGCAAGCGATTCAAGAGTTGCTGTGCCGTCAATGATAGTCTTGCCGATGCCTTCGTTGAAGCTTGAATATTTCTTTTCGATAAACTTGTCAATTCTGCCGTCCTCGATAAGCTTTGCAGCTTTTATAAGACCGAGTGCAAATGAATCCATACCGAGGATGAATGCGTGCACCATATCCTCCTTTGTATTGCTCGGACGACGGTTCTTTGCATCAAAGTTAAATCCGCCGTTCTTCATACCGCCTGCTTTGATAACTTCATACATACACATTGCTGTTTCGTAAACATCAAACGGGAATTCGTCTGTATCCCAGCCGAGAAGCATATCTCCCTGGTTAGCGTCGATTGAACCGAGCATACCGTTGATTGCGCTGATGCGAAGCTCGTGCTGGAAGGTATGACCTGCAAGTGTTGCATGGTTTGCTTCAATGTTCATCTTGAAGTCCTTGTCAAGTCCGTACTGACGGAGAATACCGATTGCTGTAGAAGCATCGAAATCGTACTGGTGCTTCATCGGCTCCTTTGGCTTCGGCTCGATGAAGAAATCGCCTGTGAAACCGATTTTTCTACCGTACTCAACAGCCATTTTCATAAGACGAGCGATGTTTTCCTGCTCGAACTTAACGTCTGTGTTAAGAAGTGATTCATAACCTTCACGTCCGCCCCAGAAAACATAGCCCTTACCGCCAAGCTTAACAGTAAGCTCGAGAGCCTTTTTAATCTGTGCAGCTGCGAAGCAATAAACTTCTGCGCTGTTTGTGCTGCCTGCACCGTTCATAAAGCGAGGATTTGAGAACATGTTTGCGGTACCCCAAAGGCACTTGATGCCTGTTTCCTGCATTTTAACGAGGATATAGTCCGTGATTTCATCAAGTCTGCGGTTTGTTTCCTTGATGTCGTCTGCTTCGGGAACAAGGTCAACATCGTGGAAGCAGAAATACTCGACACCGAGCTTCTGCATAAATTCAAAGCCTGCATCAACCTTAGCTTTTGCGTGTTCCATTGTAGCCTCAACGGAACCGAAGGATTTGTCTGCAGTGCCGCGGCCGAACATATCAACACCGTTTGCACCAAGGTTGTGCCACCAAGCCATTGCAAACGGAAGGTGTTCCTTCATCGGCTTGCCGAGGATTACACGGTCAGCATCGTAAAACTTGAAGGCAAACTGATTTTCTGTCTTCGGTCCTTCATACTTAATCTTATCAATAAAATCAAAATACATTTAAAACACTCCTTAATTGTTTGTGATATTAACAGTTTCTTTAAGTCTTATATCTTCTGAGGATGCACCGATCATAATTTCAAAGTCGCCGTCCTCAACAACCCATTCGTAATTTATGTTAAGAAGTCTGAACGATTCAAAATCCAGTCTGAACTCAACCATCTTTGTTTCGCCTGCTTTAAGTGAAATTCTTTCGAATCCCTGAAGCAGTTTAAGTGGTGTCATAACTGACGAAACAACGTCGTTTACATAAAGCTGAACAACCTCGTCACCGTCAACATCACCGATATTTTTAACGTTCACCTTAACGTTAAAGTCCGTCTTACCCGTCTTTTCAATCACAAGGTTGGAATACTCAAACTTTGTGTACGAAAGACCCATACCGAAGGGATAACGCGCCGCACGGTCACCCTCAAACATATCTTCAAAGCGATTGGGAAGTCTTGAGTAATAACAGGGAATCCTGAATGAATCCGCAGGGAAAGAAACAGGAAGTCTGCCCGCAGGATTGTTTTTGCCGAGAAGTGTGTCAACAATCGCTTTAGCTCCGAATTCACCGCCGAACCACGCAAGAAGAATTGCATCCGCAACTTCACACTCTGCTGAAAGGTCGATACTTCTGCCGTTTTCAAGAACGATGATAAGCGGTTTGCCTGTCTTTGCAAGCTCGAGGATAAGCTCACGCTGTCTGCCTGCAAGTCTTAAGTCGGAACGGTCGTGACCCTCACCGCTTGTAGAAGTGTTGTCACCGCCGACAAAGATAATAACATCACTGTTTTCTGCAGCTGTTATTGCATCCTCAAAGTTTGCGTTCTCGTCCTCATCATAGACTTCAACAAGGTGGAACTGTCCGTCCTCTTCCTTAATTGCCTGAACTCCCTTGGGGATTCCGCAACCTGAAGCCTGTGTTATTTCATAGTCTTCGCCGAGTGCTTCTTTAAGCTCATCGTAAACACTCTTTATTTCATATCCGTAAGGAACGGAAGAATAACCGCCTACACGCTGTCTTGCAGATGACGGGCCGACGAGTGCGATTTTCTTGTGTTTTTTATCAAGCGGAAGTATGCCGTTGTTTTCAATAAGCGTCATACCCTGCCTTGCACTCTCAAGACCGAGAGCCTTATGCTCGTCACAACGGATAACTGATTTATATTTTTCTTCGTCTGCATACGGATTTTCGAAAAGACCGAGCATAAATTTAAGGCGAAGCACGCTGTATGCAGCCTCGTCAACTCGCTCCTGCGGAATTTCACCGTTTTTAACGTGGTTGACAATTGTATTCTGACGGAATTCGTTGGTATACGTGCAACAACCCTGTACGTCCATTCCTGCGTTAATAACATCACGGAGTGCATCAACGTGATTTGCGGCTGTGCGGTGAGCCTCAACAAGACGCTCAATTGCACCCCAGTCCGCGCGGACGTAGCCCTTCATACCATATCTGCCGCGAAGAATATCGTAAAGATAATATCTTGAGCTGATAACAGCCTCGCCGTCGATTGCATTGTAACAAGCCATTACGTTGTTCGCTCCGGCTTTTGTGATTGCTTTTTCAAAAACAGGAAGATAGCATTGCTCAATTTCACGCTTGCCTGCTCTTGCATTCGCACAATTGATACCGTTTTCCGCAATACCGTGAACACAATAGTGCTTCGGCTCGGTAAGTACGGCATCGTCACGCCTGAAGTCTCCATTTTTCTGCTCACCCGTGATAATCTGATAACCCATTTCAGCACAGAGATATGTATCCTCGCCGAAGGTTTCTTCAACACGACCCCAACGAGGCTCACGTGCAACATCAAGGTTCGGAGCAAGAATCTCGTGGATACCGATTGAACGGGTTTCTGCGGCGATTGCCTTACCTGTACGGTTAACAATATCTCTGTTGAACGAAGCGGCAAGACAAAGAGGTACAGGGAAAATCATTGCACCCGGCCAGCTTATTCCGTGAAGAGCCTCTCCCGTGAAAATACACGGGATTCCGAAACGGCTTTTGCTCATAATCAATTTCTGATATTTATTAAAAACCGTCGGCGTTGTGTAAGCGTCGTGCATAAAGCCGATGCCCGTGTTGCCGAGAAGTTTTTCGAGCTTTTCATAGTCAGGCTCTGCATCGTCATCAAGCGAACAATTGTGTACCTTGTGAGGCTTTGTTGTGAATTCAACACCTCTGAAAATGTCAAGCTGTGCCACTTTTTCCTCAAGAGTCATTCTCGAAAGCAGGTCTTCTGCTCTTTCTTCAGGAGAAAGTGAAGCATCTGAATATTTCATCAAATCACCTCTGTGAATATATAGAAAAATTATATCATTCTGCCATACTTTAGTCAAGGAAACAAAGAAAAAGCTCTCCGTTTTCAGAGAGCTTTTATCGTTTGATTTTTACTTATTCTTTTTCTTAACCTTATTAAGGATTGCATTGATTTCGAGAATCTGTTCTTTTGTAAACTTGCCGCCGCCAATCATTGAGAAAACTCTCTTGACCGTGAAGCCTGATGCCATAGCGTACAAGCCTTTAAGCATTGACTTGTTAATCTTGACGCCCGACACATCGAATCCCGCAACATCTGCCTTACCGTCCTTGCCGGATGAAAGTGCTTTCTTTGCCTTGAGAATGATTCTTACAGCCGCAATCTTACCGCCTGTGGTTGACATAATGTCGCCGATTGTATCGTTGATAGAATAATATCCGTCGGGTGTATTGATTTCAAACCAGTTGATGACTGAGCCTTCCTCTTTCATAATGTAAGCTTCGTTCGGCTCGTCAACCTTACGGATTGTACCGCTGTCTTCAAGGTCGCCTGCTTTTGCAACGAGTGTTGTTTCTCCCTTGTTTTCAACCTCGAAGTAGAAGAACGGATACTTGCCCTTCTTCTGCTTACCTACACTGACACCGTTTGCGAAAAGTTCAACTTCATCACAGTTTGAGTAAACTGTTACCTTTGTTTTGTCTTCAACTCTGTCAATGTAACGTTTACCGCAAAGGTGAATCATCGGCTTGTCTGAAAGCCATGCCTGATATGCATAGAAAGAGTCTTTCTTATACTGTCTGTCGAAAGTTACAAGACCCTTGTGGTTCATGCCGTTTTCACCGCCCTCGGCACGTGCATCGGCAGCAAAGTCAAACATATTCCAAACGTGAGTTGCCCACATATACGGTCTGTCAGCAATCTGCTTGATAAGCTCTTCGTGGTAGTATGCCTGATATTCTTCAGTGTAGTCGCCCTGAACAGGCTCGGATGTGTGCCAGTCAAGAGCTTCACAACCGTATTCACTCAAGCCGATAGGTGTCTTCGGATACTTCTTATGGAATTCATCAAACCACGGTCCGTTCATTTCTGTTGAACCGCCGTACCAACCGAAGTAGTGGTTATACGAAACGACGTCGCTGATGTGGATATATTCCGCATCAATCTCGCACATTGAAACTGCTGCAATTGTTGTAAGACGTGTTTTGTCCATTTTGTGACAGAGATCATTAAGATCTTTATGGTTCTTGATAAGTGTCGGGTCATTTGCGCCTGCGATTGTGATTTCATTTGAAAGACCCCATACAACAATTGACGGGTGATTATAGTTCTGTGCAACAAGCTCTTTCATCTGTGAAATAGTGTTGTCGTAGCCGTTTACCATATGTCTTGAAATATACGGAATTTCAGCCCAGATAACAAGACCTGCTTCGTCACAAAGGTCGTAGAAATCCTGTGAATGCTGATAGTGAGCAAGACGGATTGTGTTTGCGCCCATTTCAACAATGAGGTCAACGTCTCTCTTGTGATGCTCGTAGAGAAGAGCGTTACCGATTCCCGGGTTATCCTGATGACGTGATACACCGCGGAGAGGATATTCTCTGCCGTTAAGGATGAAGCCCTTTTCAGGGTCAATCTTAAATTCACGGCAGCCAAAACGTGTTGAAACCTCGTCAACTTCCTCGCCGTCTACGATAAGAGTTGCCTTTGCTGTATAAAGATACGGATCCTTAAGACCGTCCCAGAGATGAACGTTTTTGATTTCAAACTCTGCTTCGTCGTCGCCGTCTTCAATCTTTGTTGCGATAACCTCGCCGTCAGCGACGATTTCATATTTTATCTTGCAATTGTCGTCGTCATTTACAAATGCTTCAACTTCAATTTCAGCATCTGCACCCTTGATTTTCGTAGTAACTTTAATTCCGGGTGCTCCGTAATAATCAAGATCAAAGTGCTTCTTGCCGACGCTGACGATCTTCACGTCACGGTAAATACCGCCGTAGAAAGTGAAGTCAGCTGTCTGCGGATATACTCTGTCGTTTGCTGTGTTATCTGCAACAACAACGAGGAGATTTTTTTCTTTTATATCCTCAACCTTTACACGGAAGGTTGAATAACCGCCGTGATGCTCTGCGATCTTCTTGCCGTTGAAATAAATTTCAGCTGATGAATTTACGCCGTCAAACTGAAGATAATGCACATCGTTTGTGCCGAAATACGCAGCTGAAAGCTCCTTTGCAAAATAGCCCTTACCTCTGTAATAGTCGTTGCCGCCGTCCTGACCGTCTTCACCGTTCCATGTGTACGGAAGGTCAAGCACCTTCCAATCGGAAGGATAGGATGCAGGTACAGCTTTTGCTTCAAGAGAGAATGCCCAGTTCCCGTTAATCTTTGTTACAGTTCTCATAGTATTCCTCCAAATTTTGCATAAATTTTCACAATAATATAATAACCAAAATTTAAAAAAATTGCAAGAAAAAAGTGCCGTTTGTAAAAACAAAACAGCACTTTATTTTTCGATATAATCAGTCGTTACCGAAGAAAGCTTCGTGAACAGCTGCAACAGCCTTGTCTGCATCCTTCTGGTCGATGAGAACTGAAATTTTGATTTCGCTTGTTGAAATCATCTGGATGTTGATATCCTGATTGAAGAGAGCCTCGAACATTGTTGAAGCTGTACCCGGATGTGTTTCCATACCTGCACCGACAACAGAAATCTTAGCGATTGTGTCGTCACGGACAACCTTTGCATCGCCGATGAAAGGAAGCTTATTGATAGCCTCGATTGCTTCGTCTGCGTGAGCTTCGCTTACTGTGAAAGCGATGTCCTTTGTGCCGTCACGGCCGACTGACTGAAGAATGATGTCAACGTTGATATTCTTTGCAGCCATGCTTGAGAAAATCTTGAAAGCTACACCGGGAACATCGTTGAGTCCGCTGATTGAAATTCTTGAAGCATCTGTATCTTTGGTTACGCCTCTTACTAACATTTTTTCCATTTTAGCTGTCTCCTTTACCATTGTGCCCGGAATCGGGTTAAGGCTTGAAATAACCTCAAGCTCCACATTATATTTTTTAGCCATTTCTACTGAACGGTTGTTAAGTACCTGTGCGCCGAGAGTTGCAAGTTCAAGCATCTCGTCATAAGTAATTTCAGAAAGTCTCTGTGCATTTTTGACCTTTCTCGGATCTGCTGTGTAAACGCCATCAACGTCTGTATAAATCTGGCACTTGTCAGCGTGAAGAGCTGCTGCAATTGCAACTGCGCTTGTGTCTGAACCGCCGCGGCCGAGAGTTGTTACGTCGTCATACTTATTAAGACCCTGGAAGCCTGCAACAACAACAATCTTCTTGTTGCCGAGCTCTGTCTTAAGACGCTTTGTGTCCACCTTCTTGATTCTTGCTGCAGAGTAAACAGAGTCTGTGCTGAAGCCTGCCTGCCAGCCAAGAAGAGATACAGCCGAATAACCGAGCTTTTCGATAGCCATTGCAAGAAGAGCGATTGAAATCTGCTCGCCTGCTGCCATAAGCATATCCATTTCGCGCTTTGCAGCACCGGGGTTGATTTCCTTTGCCTTTGCGATAAGGTCGTCTGTTGTGTCACCCTGAGCTGAAACAACAACTACAACATCGTTACCCTTTTTGTAAGTATCAGTTACGATTTTTGCAACGTTCATAACGCGCTCTGCATTTGCAACTGAACTACCGCCAAATTTCTGAACAATAAGTCCCATAATAATTCACCACTTTATATCAATAATTTTCTACCCTTATCTTACCGAGGATTTCTACATCCTCAAGTTTTCCGAGCTTTTCAACAAGCTCGCCTTCTTTTGCTACGGGAGTAACAAAAGCAAATTCATCCTCGGGAGCATTTTCACGTGTGAGAATGCTGATATCACCAAAGATTTCCTCTGCCTTTTTAAGTGCGAAAATCTTGTCACCCTTTGCTCTTACGTAGAAAGAAGTTTCAACATCGTTATGGTCAACAACGTAATTTTCAACTGCATCGCCCCAGCCGAAAGCCTTACGCTTTTCAAGGTGACGTGCACAGTCGATAACGTCTGCAACGCAAGCACTTGCAGTTGCAAGCTTACCTGCGCCTCTGCCGTAAAATGCAACATCACCGACAGCGTTACCGCGGACGAAAACTGAATTGAAAACATCGTTTACGCCTGAAAGAATGCTTGAATTTGCAACAAACGCAGGGCTGACCATTGCTGAAATCTTGTCGCCGACACGCTTTGCTCTTCCGAGGAGCTTGATAACACCGCCCCATGAGCGAGCATATTCAACATCTTCAAGAGTAATCTTTGTGATACCCTCAGTATATACACTTTCGGGGAAAACGTGCTTTCCGAAAGCGAGTGAAGCAAGGATACATATCTTACGGCAAGCATCGAAACCTTCGATGTCTGCTGTCGGGTCTTTTTCGGCATAGCCGTTATCCTGTGCAAGCTTGAGAGCATCTTCAAAGCTCATTGAATTAAAAATCATCATTGTCAGGATGAAGTTTGTTGTACCGTTAAGGATACCTGCAACCTCATCAATTCTGTTCGCGGCAAGGCACTGAGCCATTGGACGGATAACGGGAATACCGCCGCCGACGCTTGCTTCAAACATAAAGTTTGCATTGTTTTCTTCAGCGAGTTTAAGAAGGATATCACCCTTTGCAGCAACAAGCTCCTTGTTTGAAGTAACAACGCTTTTTCCTGCCTTAAGGCAAGCTGAAACAAAATCGAAAGCAGGGTTTGTTCCGCCCATTGCTTCAACAACAACCTTAACCTCGGGGTCGCTGACGATTACATTAAAATCTTTCACGAGCTTACTTTCATTTACGTCGCCCGGGAAATCTCTGAGGTCAAGAATGTATTTAACATTTACGCTGTCCTGAAGGCTTTTTTCGGCAATGCTTTCATTATTCATCGCAATAACTTCCGCAACGCCTGAGCCTACGACACCGTAACCCATAATTGCTATTTCCATAATTCCATCTCCTTATAACCGGATATACCCGAATAGTTTACCATAAAGAACTGAAATAATAAAGAGAATTTTCAAAAAAAATTAAAAAAATTAACATCTTTTTAATTGAAATAGTACCTGATTTGTTATAATATAAAGGTAGAAAACAGATTAGGAGCTGTCCGTGATGAAAAAAACGATTCATTATTGCTGGTTCGGCAGAGGCGAAAAACCGCCTCTTGTTAAAAAGTGTATTGAAAGTTGGAAGAAAAATCTTCCCGACTACCGTATTCTTGAATGGAACGAGGACAATTTTGACCTTTCAAAAAACACTTTCATTGCCGAAGCATACAGCGACAGAAATTTCGCCTTTGTAAGTGACTATGTAAGAGCTTATGTGCTTTACAACTACGGCGGAATTTATATGGACACGGACGTTGAGGTGCTTGGAAGCTTCGACAAATTCCTTGACCACACGATGTTCCTCGGCTTTGAAGAGGGCAATTTCGTCGGCACCTGCGTTATGGGTACGGAAAAAGGTCACGAGCTTATGCAGACATATCTTTCTCACTATGACGGTCTGACGTATTTTAACGAGGACGGCACAAAATATACAGACACAAACGTTGTTCTTCTTACAAAGCTTCTTGAAGAAAGAGGTCTTCAGCGTAACGATAAGCTGCAGACCGTCGGCGATATCACAATTTATCCGAGGACGTTTTTCAGCCCGTACGATTACATCAACGGCATCAGCTACATCACAGATGACAGCGTTGCAATTCATCATTTTGCTCAGCTTTGGCTGCCGAAGAGTGTCAGAGTAAAAACAGAAGTCAAAAAGGCTCTTGTGAAAATCATCGGCGGTGAAAACCTGAAAAAACTGCGTAATTTAAAAAAATAAAAACAAAGAGGTATTCTTTTAAATGGACGTTATTGAATTAAGACGAAAACGAATTATCAACTTTGTTTACTTTGCAATCGTTCTCGGTCTTTCGTATTTGTTTTTCAAATACTGCTTCTGGGCACTAGCCCCTTTCATTTTTGCTTTTTTCATTGCGACAATCGTACAGAAGCCGACTAATCTTATAACTAAAAAACTTCCCATAAAACGCGGGTTGGTTTCAATTTTCTTCGTTCTTCTTCTGTATGTCACAATCGGTTGCGTTGTTTCACTTATCGGCATTAAGCTTGTGGATTCGGTCAAGGCGCTTTTCTCCTTTGTTTCGGCAAAGATTTCGGATTTCCCTTCTCTTGTTGAAGATGTGAAAAATTGGACACTCGGTATTGTACCGATTCTTCCCGACAGATTTGAAGCTTCAGTTACGGAAAATCTTACAGAATGGTTCGACGTTATCCGTGAAAAAAGTGCAGGAGAGGTCGCATCAACAATTGTTGACTCAACTTCGGGCGGCGAAGGATTTTCCTTTTCCTCTTTTTCGGGTCCGTTAAGCGGAGTATGGAAAACCGTTAAGGGCATACCGACATTTTTCGTTGCAATCATAATCGCGGTGCTTTCCTCATGTTTTATTGCAGCTGACTATGATTGGTTAGTGAATTTCATCAAAAAACAGGTTCCTGAAAAGAACCGTCACAAGCTTTCCGTCAGCAAACGGGTTGTTTTCTCTTCTTTGGGCAAGCTTGTCCGTTCATATGCTTTGATAATCTGCATCACGGGTACTGAAGTTTTCATCGGACTTAATGCTCTTTCTCTTCTCGGAATTTACACGGGAGGTAACATTCTTACAATAGCAATCATTATTGCAATTTTTGATATTCTTCCTGTTCTCGGCACGGGAACGTTTATGATTCCGTGGGCAGCATATTCACTCATAACCGGCAAATTCAGTCTCGCAATCGGACTTTTTATAATCTATGCTGTTATCTATCTTGTCCGTCAGGTTATCGAACCGAAAATCGTCGGTGGAACAGTCGGTCTTCCCGCGTTCCTCACTCTTATGGGAATGTACCTCGGCTCACAGCTCTTCGGTTTCATCGGAATTTTCCTTTTGCCGATTCTTATGATTATAGTAAAGCTTCTTAACGACGAGGGTGTTATTCATCTTTGGACACCGACTGATTATAACAAAGACGAACCTAAAAAACCGTTTGCCTTTTTAAGAAAGAAGAAAAAATAAATCAGTTCAAAACTAAGACTTACGGAGGTGTGTTATATGGCAAAGATAATTACAATAAGCCGTGAATTCGGAAGCGGTGGCAGAGAGTTAGGCAAAAGACTTGCCGATGAACTCGGTTTTGATTATTATGACCGTGAAATCCTTGAGCAGGTTGCAAAGGAAAGCGAGTTGGATGAGGCTTATGCGGAAAAGATTCTCGACGGTAGCTTTTCACTTGGTTTCCCCGTAACCTTCGGAAGAACTTTTCTTTATACAGATATTCTTCAGCAGGATGCAACAAAGTTACTTGTAGCTGAAGAAAAAATCATCCGTTCGCTTGCCAAAAAAGGCAGAGATATGGTTATTGTCGGAAGAGGAGCTGACGTGATTCTGCGCGACTACAAACCGCTTAACATCTTCGTTTGTGCCGATATTGACAGCAAGATTACACGTTGCCGTTGGCGCGCGCCGAAGAATGAAGCTCTCACAGACAAGGAGCTTGCAAGAAAAATCAAGCAGGTTGATACAGGACGTGCCAGACAGAGAAGACTCCTGACGGATAAGGAATGGGGCAAAAAAGAAAACTATCACCTTTGCATCAACACAACAGGAACGAACATTAAAAGCCTTGTCCCTTGTGTTGCAGCATTTGCTAAGTGTTATTTCAGATAAATCAAAGTAAAGGTTGCTCAGTTGAGCAACCCTTTTTATATTGTCTGGCAATGGCTGAAAACCCCCGGTTCTACCGGGGGAAAAAGAACGCTTCAGTGAAAATAAAAAGCAGCACGCAAAAGAGTGCTGCAAAAAATAATAACCTCCTGATATAATAGAAGCGGTTTGACGACTGTATTAC
>JAZSQQ010000043.1:0-23925 GCA_045538055.1 Acutalibacteraceae bacterium | reverse complement strand
AACCAAAACGATATTTTAAAACAGTTTACAGTTTTGGTTTGGGGACAGAGTTGAAAAAACAATTTTAAAATTTCAACTCTGTCACGGAACGGTGGCTTTTTCGAAAGAAAAAGAACCGGTCCATGCTAACGGTCATTCAGTTATTTAACGGAATAACCAGTTAGCAGGACGAAGAAGTGTTTTTCACTTCGGTGTAATGGGTTTGCATCGACCCTTACGGATGAATTTTAAAACAAAATTCGTCGCTTCAATCGAAGCCCTTGAACAGTTTAACAACCACGGTGCCGTGGTGGACGGTTTGAAAGTCCGTGCAGTGCGAAACTTTCAAAAATCTTGTAAAGGTGAAAAAGACAGATTCATAACAGTTTTTAATTTTCATCTAACATATTAATTATGAATGGTTTAAAATCGTTAGAAATTTCCTACGAAAGGAGGTGTGTTAATGTCAAAGAGCCCAACGAACAGAAAGGTTGGGGAGGTGTTGAATATTGAAATTAAGGAAGGAACGGAAGCAATTCCGAAAGCAGTATATTCAGAATTAGCAAGGTGCTTTTTCTCTGAAATAACAGAATTCTATAATGATAAAAAGAAGGTATGACAATATGTTTAAATTATTCAAAAAAGTAAAGCTTATGGCCTTTACAAAAGCGTTTTTGCGCGCTATATTAAAATCCCCAAGGAGGAATGAAAATGAATGCTGTAATTTATGCCCGATACTCAAGCAGTAACCAACGTGAGGAATCTATTGAAGGTCAGGTTCGTGAATGCAAGGCTTATGCAGAAAAGAACGGACAAACCATTGTAGGTATATACATAGACAGAGCTCGTTCTGCAAGAACAGATAACCGACCCGATTTCCAAAGAATGGTTAAAGACAGTTCGAAAAACAAATTCGATACAATTATTGTGTGGAAGTTTGACCGTTTCGCCCGAAATCGTTACGACTCAGCACATTACAAACGTCTGCTGAGAAAGAACAGTGTTCAGGTTATATCTGCAACAGAAAACATTGCCGAAGGTTCAAACGGAATTATAATGGAAACTTTTCTTGAAGGAATGGCAGAATACTACTCGGCTGAACTTTCTGAAAAGGTTATAAGAGGAATTACAGAAAATGCACTCAAGTGTAAATTTAACGGTGGTGTTGTACCTTTAGGTTATGTTGTTGACGAGGAACATCACTTACAGATAGACCCTTTGACTGCACCTGCAGTTCTTGAAGCTTTTCAGAGTTATGCTGACGGAAAGTCAATGAAGGAAGTTGCAGAAGATATGTGCAGCAAAGGAATCAGAAACAACCGCGGAGGAAAGATTACTTTCAATGTCCTGACACATATGTTTCATAATCGCAGATACATAGGCGAATACAAGTACCGAGATATTATTCATCCGAACGGAATCCCTGCAATAGTTCCGTTAGATTTGTTTGAAAAAGTTCAGGACAGAATGGCACAGACTAAAAAAGCGCCTGCAAAACATAAAGCAGAAGATGACTACCTGCTTTCACCGAAGTTGTATTGCGGAAAATGCAACAGGCTTATGGTCGGAGAAAGCGGAACAAGTAAAACTTCAAAAAAATATCATTATTACAAGTGTTCCGGTGTTAAAAAGTTCCATGATTGCAACAAGAAAACAATCGGAAAAGATGTACTTGAAGCGATTGTTTTAAAACAAATCGAAAATGTGTATATGGATGACAATCTGATTGAAAAGATTGCCAATGAAGTTCTGAAAGAACAAGCTAAAGAAAACACAACATTGCCTCTTCTCAAAAAGAAATATGCCGAAACCGTGAAAGGTATCAGCAATATGCTTGATGCTATACAGAACGGAATACTGACAGAATCGACTAAAGAGAGGCTTGAATCATTGGAGCTGCAAAAAGCCGATTTATCACTGAAAATCACAAAAGAAGAACTCGAAAGACCGCTGTTAACAAAAGAGCAGATTATCGAATGGTTAAAAAATTTACGAAAGTACGGAACAAAGCGTTTAGACCATAAACGAAGACTGATAAATACTTTTGTTAATTCAGTTTATCTGTATGACGATAAAATTGTCATTAACTTCAACTACAAGGACGGTGCAAAAACCGTCCGCGTAGATGAAGTTAATAATTTACTCCTGAGTTCGGATTCTAATGTATATGCTCTGCCACAAATAAAGCAGGTCATTGGCCTGCTTTTATTTTTTTATTTTAAACCAACAGATCATACATGCTGTTGACATTTTTTTAACGTGAAGGTATAATAAGACCAATGTTAGACTATATATATGTTTTGTCCAACACAGATTATTAATATTGAGAGGTGTGGCTTACCATGAAAAAATTCTTATCCGTTTTTCTTTCGATCGCTCTTATTTTCTCGCTTGCGATTCCGGCTTTTTCGTGGGTTGAAATCAATGAAAGTCAGAGCCAGATTCCCGTTATCCGTATTTCTGGTGACGGTGAAGCACTTTACGATCCCGACGGGAATAAAATTTTCCACTACAAGGATATCGCAAAGCTTGTAACCGGAGATTCCGAATCCGGAACTGACAACAGCGAGATGTACAAATCAATGGCAGAAAGCCTTCTTCCGGCTCTTACAAAAGGTCTTCTTACAGACAATTGGGACGACCTTTATGTAAACCTTGAAACAGAAATCAGCAAAATTTTCGCTAACTCCCTGCTTGATGAAAACGGTAACGTAACAAACGGTTCCGGTTTATCAGAAAGAAGAAAGTCGGAAATGGAAAACAAGCGTAATAATGACCAGAAGGGTAATAAAGGTTTCTACTCCTGGGAAGACTATTGGTTCCATTATGACTGGCGACTTGACCCGATGGAAACAGCTGACGATTTCCACACATTCGTTCAGGACATAAAGAGAACAACAGGATGTGAAAAGGTCGGTATCTCCGCAACTTGTCTCGGTACCAATATCGTTATGGCTTATGTTGCAAAATACGGTGCTAAGGATATTCAGGGTATCGGTATGGACGGCAGCGTAGTTGGCGGTGCAGAAATTCTTAGCGAAGTTATCTGCGGAAAGTTCGACGTTGCTCCTCCTGCTCTTATGAGAATCCTTCGTGACGTTGACGGTCTTGGTATGTTCAGCATAGATGAGTTCATCATGGAAACAATTGATATGCTTGTTCAGACAGGGCTTCTCGAAAGCGTTATCAGCACAACAGAAAACATCTTCTACGACAAGCTTATCAAGGGTGCAACTTCAGCTCTTGCTCTTTCTACATTCTATACATGGCCTAATTACTGGGCATGCGTATCACCTGAAGACTATGAAACTGCAAAGGATTATGTTTTCGGTAACGAAGGCAGCGAAAAGAGAGTAAAATATGCAGGTCTTATTGAAAAGCTTGACAGATATGACAGAGAAGTACGCCAGAGAGTTCCAGAGCTCATTCAGAAAATCAAGGATGACGGTGCAAACTTCGGTGTTATTTCTAAGTACGGCTTCCAAATAATTCCCATCTGCGCAGCATCTGATGTTGTTTCAGACCAATTCGCTTCAGTTAAGCGTTCATCCTTCGGTGCAACAACATCAAACGTTTACGAACCTCTTACAGATGAGTACATCAATATGAGAATTTCTGAGGGAAAAGAAAAGTATATTTCTCCCGACAAGCACATTGATGCTTCAACATGTATCGTTCCTGACAGCACATGGTTCATCAAGGGTTCAAGCCATTCTGACTGGACCACATATGAAATGCAGATTCTCTATGACGTAGCGTCTGCTGACAGACAGCTTACCGTCGATGACTTCCCGTACAGTCAGTTTATGGTTTATGACGATGAAACCGAAATGCTCTACCCGATGACTGAAGAAAACTGCAATACTGAGCATTGGGATGCTGATCCTGATGTTTACCAGCCGACATCAATTTTTGACAAGCTTAAGGTTGCAATTACTTCATTCGTGCGTTGGTTTAAGCTCTTCCTGAAATACATCGCAACTCCGGAGAATGCCTGAAATCGTTTCAAATAATAACAGGATTTATATAGTAAAAAAGGAAGCTGTTTTTCAGCTTCCTTTTTCCATTATGCTTTAATTTCAATCATTCCGTTAAGACTAAATTTCGATTTATCAACGCCTTTTTTGAAGTCAAGAATTTTTTGCGTTGTTGTTTCACCGTCTGCAGTTACGCTGAGCATAACCCATTTACCGTCTTTGAAATAATAATTGGACACGGTGCCGTCCTTAAGCTTATATGTTTCGCAAACAAGCTTTTCACCGTCAACGGTGACTTCTTCCGACTTAACATATTCCGCATCTTCTGCACTGCCGATAGAAAGATCTACCTGTTCATTGCTCTTCATATAAACATTGATACCGGGAGCAATAAAATCCGGAAAAATAAGATATGTCTTTGAATCAAGAACGAGAAGTCTTACTATCTGTCCTTTTGCCGTAGTTTCGACACATGCATCCTCGCCTCGGATCATAGTTGTAACAATGTTAGTTCCCTCTTTATTTGTCACTTCAGTTTTAAGAGTAAACTCTCCGCTTTTGAGTATCGGATCAACAACATCTTTTTTATACGAGGTTGCAAAGTTATCATCAACTTCAAGGTCGCCGTCATAATTTCCGACAGAGATTTTCAGAGCAACAAGTGCATCACTCGAATTGATAAAACCGTCATCGTTGATATCGGCATATTCCTTGTTGATTTCTGTAATTTTGCCGACGGAATATTGCAGAATCATAAGTGCATCTGAAGAATTGGTTGTACCGTCTGAATTGACATCACCGACACGCCTTGCTGATGCCGTTGAAGCAAAACAAAAAGCACAGATTATTGCAAGAAAAAATGAAATAAATCTTTTCATTTTTGGTATCTCCTCTCGTTTTATGGAGCAATTATATCATAATCTTTCAAATAAATCTACCCTAATAATAAAATACCGCAATTTGTTGAATTATTAATTACCTTGTGATATAATCAAACAGGAGGTATCGTTATGAAAAAGAAAGCTAAGAAAAAATTTGCACCTGTTCTTTCTGCAATTATTGTTATTTTGTTTTCATTGGCATACATTACCTTCTTTATACTGTTAGCTGTTGAGGAAATCGTGATTTTGCCGATAGCTGCAGCAGCAATAGTTATCTACCTGATTGTCTGCATCGGAATCGTTGCAGCGCTCAGAGAAAGAATGAAAGAGATTAACGGAGGTCTTGAAGATGCAACTTTTAAGTATTAATTATGTTCCCGGCAAAGAAATTGAAGCCCTCGGCATGGTAAAAGGTTCTGTTGTGCAGACAAAGCATATGGGTAAGGATTTTATGGCAGGAATGAAAACTCTCGTCGGCGGCGAAATAAGGAGCTATACAGAAATGCTCAACGAGGCCCGTGCAATCGCAACGCAGCGAATGGCTGAAGAGGCAATGGCACTCGGTGCAGATGCAGTTATCGGCGTAACATACGGAAGCTCAGCAATTATGCAAGGTGCCGCTGAAATCGTTGCTTACGGCACAGCGGTTAAAATAATCAAATAGCATTACGGTTTAAAGGCGGAATTCATCCGCCTTTTTATTTTTAGTTATGTTGAAAAGTCATTCTGCAAAAACGCGTTTAACCCATCTGTCTGTTTAAGCAGTTCAACTCATTTATATTGTTTTTACACTACAAGTTCTTCTCTTGACTGAATTATAACCACTGCAATGATTGAGTATCAAACTTTTTAATAATTTCGCACAAAAACCTTCCAAAAGGTTGACGTGATTAGTGTAAAACTGATATAATTCAGTTGTGTAAATATATATTGCGGAGGTATCAGAATGGAAGTTGTATTCTTTTATATCAAACTCGGACTTATTTATGCCCTTTCGGGTCTGCAGATTCTCAGCGGAATTATCTTATGTCCTCAGGATAACGACAGCAGGCATTTCTACGATTGGTCTGCAGAGGATTCATTCTCTATCGCAGACAACACGTTTGTAATTGAAAAAGACCCTGACAAGGATTTTGTTATCCTTAACCTTTCAGACATTCAGCTTTCTGACGAGGATGCTCACGGCTATTACGGTGAGCTTGCAGAAGCATTAATCGACAAGCTTATTACGGATACTCAGCCTGACCTTATTACCCTTTCGGGCGACAACGTTTACGGTTGGCTCGGTTGGCTATGGCTTATTGACTTGCTTGACAGCTATGAAATCCCGTGGGCTCCCGTTTTCGGCAACCACGACGGTGCGACGGCAACCTACGCTTCATGGTGTGCATGGCAGATTAAAAACAAATCGGATTACGCTGTTTTTGACTTCGGACCTAAAGATATGGGACACGGCAATTACATCATCACAATCACCGAAAACGACAAACCCATTCATCAGCTTTATATGATGGACACTCACAAGGATGCATCCTACGAGGTTAACGGCTACACTTACAACGGCTACGACCATCTTTGGAAAAACCAGATTGAGTGGTACAAATGGGCAGTCAACGGAACAACCCAGGAAAACGGCACTATAGTTGACAGTACCGTTATTTATCACATTCCAAATGTTGAATATTACAACGCTTGGAATGCTTCATACGACTATTGGGCACAGGACTTCAGACCCGAATACGAAGGCGCGTTCGGCTACAATATGGAAGGTGTTTCGTCAGCTCCCGTAAATAACGGTTTCTTTGATGTTGTAAAGGAAATGGGCAGCACAAAGCACATCATCTGCGGACATAATCACAGAAATTACAGCAGTATTCCTTACGAGGGCGTATGGCATCACTACGCAGTCAAAACAGGTGTAGGCAATTACTACGACAAGAACGTCAACGGCGGTAAGGTTTTCACTCTCGCATCCGACGGTACACTTACGGCTGAAAACGTTTTTGTTGACATTGACCAGTTCGGAATTGACTACTCTATCCCGTATCCGGGATACAGCGAATAACGGTGAATTATGAAAAAAGTTCAATTCTATGTAATAGCGGATACTCACTACTTTTCAAAAAAGCTGTGGGTTGAAGGACCGTGTATCGAGGCACGAAGCCACACGGACCAGGTACTTTTAAAAGAATCACCTGAAATCAACGAAGAATTTTTCAAACTGATTGAAAACGATCCTGAAACCGATACAGTTATTCTGATCGGTGACCTGATAAATTTAGGTGAAAAGCTTTGTCATGAGGAATTCACAGAAAGACTCAGGCAGTTACAGCAAAAAGGAAAACGTGTTCTTGCACTTACCGCGACACACGACTACAACGGTTGCGGTGAGGATGAAAACGGATTTGTTGCAACAGGCTATAATGAAAACAACACCTATCACGTACCTTGCACAAGGCGATGTAAACTTGATGAAATTTACCGTCCTTTCGGCAGAAATCAAGCGGACAGCGAATACAATATGTCTTATTCGCTGAATATAGACGGCTACCGATTCATTTTGCTTAACGATGACGGTAACGGTCATACTGATTGCGGACTTGACGATGAAGGCAACAAATGGCTGGAAAATGAATTTATCAAGGCAAATGAAAACAATGAGCCCGTGCTTCTTTTTACGCACCATCCCGTTATCACCCCCTACCCTGTCTACGAGGCTGTTGCGCCTACGGAAATGTACGGCAGGCATCCGATCCTTAAGGAAATGATGATGAAATATGGTGTAAAGGTCGTTTTCACGGGACATACACACGTGCACACAGTCCGTAAAATCACCGACGGTAAAAAAGAAATTTATGATATCGGCACTACCTCCACCGTTTCAGCTTACGGTAAAATACGTAAGGTTATTCTTGAAAACGGTATTGCAGATATAACAACAGTTGATTTGCCTGAAAAAATTGACGGCATTCCCGGCGGAAGCAAACAGGTTGCAGAATCCTGCTTCGGCGGTTATTACCGCAGACTTATTGATACAGCACTCAAGGATTACGATGCTTTCATAAAGTTAGGTCACGGACTTGTACCTGACGATAAGGCAAAGAAATACAGATTCATAATCAAACCCGCATTAAAGGCATTCTCTTCAATTAATATGTCTTTCGCAGGTAAGGTCGGTAAAAAATATTCGGGGCTTAATAAAGCCGAAATCAAGAAACACAAGGACGAAAAGCTGATTGATGTTATTTTTGTAATTCTCGATCACTTCTTTCAGGGTGATGCTCCGTATACACCCGACACCTATGAGCATAAGGTAATTCACGGGGCTTTGCTAAGAGGCGACAGAATTATGAAAACGCTCGGAATAAGCCTTTCAAAATATATCAACGGAATCGACAGTCTGTGGGAGCTTGCAGAGCCTCTTGTTCATAACACAAGAACAGGCTGTGACCGTGAGATTAAAATCAGATTAACTGACGAGGTGACTTATGAAAAGAATTAAAAATAACCTTGCCACCGACGTAAACGAAAAAATTACCAAACGCGAGTACATAGCCTTCGGTTCAAGTACAGCCGTTTCAAAGGCGGCAACAGCGTTGAGCGGTGCGCTTGGCGGTCTTGTTGCATCAACCTATATGGGGCTGAGCGACGAATCATTTAAGATTTACAGCACAATAATTTTCATTCTCGGTTTCTGGGATATTGCAAACGATGTTATCGTCTCCAGCTTTCTTGACAAAACAAGAAAAACTTACGGCAACTGGGGACGCTTTAAACCGTGGCTTATGCTTATGATTATTCCGTGCAATCTTGTTGTTATAATGCAAACTGCACCTCTCAGAGCGTGGTTCCCCGAAATCAGCGATGCATTCAAAATTACATACCTTGTACTTTTATTTTTCCTGAATGATGCATTCAGTACGTTCTATAATGCCGCACTTACAGCACTTAATGCACGACGAACCACAGACAATATGGAACGTGGTTACCTTGCCGCAATCGAGAGCATACTAAGTTCAACAATCGGCGCCTGCGGTACATACATTGCAGCTGTTCTTCCGTATATTCTTCCCAATGCAAGCGAAGCAGGAAGATATTTCTACAGTTACAGTATAATAACAATTATTGCAATTCCGCTTACAATATGGAATATCGTTGTTACAAAAGAACGAATTTCAGAGCCTCCGAAGGCAGAAGCACCGAAGCTTCGCAACGTTTACAGGCAGATTGTCCAGAACAAGCCCTTAATGATGTATATGATTTCCGAAATCTTCGGTCACGGTATGTCTGTCGGTTACGGACTTATGACATATGCGTTCATCGTTTGCTTCAAGAACACTCCGTTCACGCTCACGTTTTTCAGAGATACGGCAATTCAGTTCGAATATGTATATGACGGCGAAAATTTCATGGCTCTGCTTTCCCTTGCTTCGATCTCATCGCTTGTGACAACAGGAATTTCACTTTTCCTTGCGCCTATCATAAGAAAATGGGTAGACGACAAAATCCTTTATATGTGCACAAGGCTCGGTACAGCAGTCTGCTACACAGCTATGTTCCTTTCTGTTTTTCCGTTCAGCGCACATACACCGGCTCAGATTTTTGTACGCATTGTTATCTGGTATGCCCTCCACGGACTTACAACAGGTTTCTATCAGACGATACCCAATCTTATTCAGATGGCTGCCTATGACTATGCAGAGCATAAATACGGTGAAAGAAACGAAGCTACAGTCAGTTCTTTGAAAAACACACTTTCAAGAATCCTCGGCAACTGCACAAACTATGTTACAAATCTTTTGCTTGTGTATGTAGGATATACAGCATACGCTGATACACCTGAGCTTATGCCTTCAGATTCAAAGGCAATTCTTCTCTATCTTTTCGCTATCTGTCCCGCGATATTCTGTTACTTTGCAGTTATCCCGATGTTCTTCTATAAGCTTTCGGGTAAGAAGCACAAAGAAATTGTTGCTGCTCTCAACGAACGCAGACAGAAAAACCTTGACGAAATCAATAATATTGAAAAAGAATCCGTTGAAGTTTGAAGATTGCTGATTATAAGAACCGGTCTGTACTTTACAGTACAGACCGGTTAGTTTGTTTTACGTATTAAAAATCACTGCTTTGCGCCGTTATCGAACATTTCGAGAACTTTGACTGAAGCTGCGAAGCAATCTGCAAGACAAGACGGATTAAGAGCGTCCGGTGTGTCAAGTCTTGTGTGATAGAAATCAGGAAGCGCATGGTTGAGTGCTGTAACACCTGTTGCACGCATACCTGCCTGAGCAAAAGCTGCTGAGTCTGTTGCACCGCCGAGAGGAGGAACAAAGCCCTTCTTACAGGGGATTTTAAGCTCTTCGCAAGCTTCCATAAACAAGTCTGAAACATCCTTGTCAACCTTAACAGTAGAGTTGAGGTCACGGTAGTTTACCATAAGCTGTTCGTTCTGAGTGATTGTGTCATATGAATAAACAAATGTAGGAACATCGTTAAATTCGTCCTTATGCTTTGCAGCCCAAGCCTTTGCACCGCGAAGACCTGCTTCTTCTGAACCTGTAAGAACAACACCGATTTCTGTGTTTTCAAGCTCAATTCCTTCGTCCTTGAGCATCTTGAGGATTGCCATACCGATGTAACAACCTGAAAGGTTGTCGTTTGCACCGTCAACAACTCTCTTTTCATTCCACATGAAGTAGAGACCGAACCAGAAAGGAACAAATGCAAGAGCGATAAGACCGAGTGTTTTTGCGAGCTCGGGATTAGCCTCGAATGCGCCTGCAACCTTTGCAATAGAAATACCAAGTGTATAGAATGCACCAAGGAAGCATATCATCATATGAATGTCAAAGCCGAGGTATGTAAACTTGTACTTAAAGGGCCATTCCCAAGAAGCATCCGTGTGACCGTTGAAGATAATTCTGCGTTTTACTTCGCCTGTGGGTTTTTTGAAACCTGCTGCGTTGTAACCTGTTTTTTCAGGGAAGAACTTGTCAACAACCTTTTTGTAAAGACCGAACTGGAGCACACAAAGAAGGAGTCCGATTGCGATAAAAACAACCGAAAGTGCAGGAACAAAAAAGTAAGAAGCGAGTGCGAGGAAACAGCAGGTGATTGTAAAATAAATCCAGCCTAAAAAAGAGTTGGGATTTTCCTTGAATCCTTCTACATAAACATTGTCGCAACCAAGTTTTTTCATTTCCTCTGCACAATATTCTGCAGCCTGCTTTTCACCGAGGTCACCGGGGCCGCGTTTTTCAAACTTTGTGCATATATGAGTGATCTCATCAATCATATATTTTGCGGCGATGTCTTTTTTGTCAATAATACTTTTAAGATTCATTTTTTCATCTCCTAAGAAATATTATGGACATTTTATCACAAACTGTTGTAAAAATCTACTACTTTTTATAAATATTTTTAAATTTAAAAATATTTTTTGGCAATTTTCACTGTTTCTGTTGCATCAGATGCATAAAAATCTGCTTTAATCATTTCTGCGTAGGATTTTGTCAATACAGCACCGCCCACAATCACTTTTGCATTCGTATTTTTATGAACAAGTTCTATTGTTCTTTCCATTGCAGGAACGGTGGTTGTCATCAAAGCCGAAAGGCCGACAAGCTTTACGTTATTTTCAATTACCGCCTGAAGTACATCCTCTTCGGGCACATCCTTGCCGAGGTCAATTACATCATAGCCGTAATTTTCAAGCAATACCTTGACGATGTTCTTTCCTATATCGTGAATGTCACCGTGAACGGTTGCAAGGATAATTTTTTCACCCTTTTTCTCTGTTGCATCTTTAGGCATTGAGGCTTTGATGATTTCAAAAGATGCTTTTGCGCTTTCGGCACTCATAAGAAGCTGAGGAAGGAAAATTTTATTCTTCTCAAAACCGTCTCCTACAAAATCAAGTGCCGGCATAATTTCTTTGTTTATGATTTCAAGGCTGTCCTTTGCTTTAACAAGCTCGGTTGTACATTCAACAGCCTTTTGCTTCATTCCCTTTATAATCGCTGTTTTAAGGTCAACCTCTTTTGAAACCGGCTGAGCAACCTGAGTTTTTGAAACATTTGCAATATAGCTTTCACAGTTTTCGTCAAGACCGCGAAGGGCAAGAAACGCATGGTATGTGTTCATCATCGCGTCACTCAGCGGATTGATTATACCTGCTGAAAGACCGTTTGAGAGAGCCATATTGAAAAATGCCGAGTTAACGATTTCCCGCTCGGGCAGACCGAAAGAAATATTACTGACACCGAGAATTGTTTTAACTCCGAGAGTTTCGTTAAGATATTTAACCGCTTTAAGCGTTTCGTTTGCACTATTTGAATCTGTGCTTACAGTCATTGCGAGAGCGTCGAAAACAAGCTCGGATTTATCTATACCGTATTCGTGAGCTTTCGCGATTATTTTTTTCGCAATTTCAATTCTGCCGTCAGCTGTTTTCGGGATTCCGTTTTCGTCAAGGCAGAGGCAGACAACAACAGCACCGTATTTTTTTACAAGCGGAAAAACAGAATTCATCGACTCCTCTTTTCCGTTTACGCTGTTGAGCATCGGCTTTCCGTTATACATACGAAGTGCAGTTTCCATCGCAGTAATATCTGCAGTATCAATCTGTAACGGCAAATCCGTTACACCCTGAAGAGCTTCGACAGCTGACTGCATCATTTCTTTTTCGTCAATTTCAGGAAGACCGACATTAACATCAAGAATGTGTGCCCCTCTGTCCTTCTGCGCAATACCTTCGTTGATGATGTATCCTATATCGTGATTTCTGAGAGCTTCTTTAAAAAGTTTTTTACCGGTAGGGTTGATTCGTTCGCCTATAACTATCGGTTTCTCACCGAAATTAACTGTCTTTGAGTATGATGAAACTCTTGTTACCTTTTTGCTTTCGGGAATGAATGCTTCTTTATTTTTACAGGCAGAAACAAGAGCTTCAATATGTGCCGGAGTTGTACCGCAACATCCGCCGAGATACGAAACACCGAGCGAGGTAATTTCCTTCATCATTTCAGCAAAGCTTTCTGCATCAACGTCAAAAACAGTTTTTCCGTCAACGCTCCTGGGTAAACCTGCGTTTGGATTAAGAAGCATCGGCAAGGATGTAAGGCTTCTCATTTTCTTTGCAAGAGGAAGCATTTCGGCAGGACCAAGACCGCAGTTCATACCGATTGCATCAATTCCGAGACCTTCAAGAGTTGTAACTGCTGTTTCAATATCTGCACCCGTAAGAAGTCTTTCGTTCGAATCAAACATCATTGAAACAAAAATCGGCAGATTGCAGTTTTCTTTAGCCGCAAGGACACCTGCTTTTATTTCGTAAAGGTCTGTCATTGTTTCAAAGAAAACAATATCAACAGTGTCCTTAGCCGCAAGTATAACTTCTTTATAAAGCTCGTATGCTTTTTCAAATTCAAGGTCACCCGAAGGCTTAAGAAGCTTACCAAGAGGACCCATATCAAGAGCGACCTTTTTGCCTGCCTTTTTTGCGAGGGTAACAGCCGCCTGCACAACCTCACTTACATTGTCAAACTTGAGCGAGTTGACGCCAAAGGTGTTTGTACTGATAATATCCGCGCCTGCATCAGCATAAGCTTTGTGGACACTGTATACCAATTCGGGATTTTTCAAATTCAGCGTTTCGGGAAGTTCACCTGCTTTCAGACCTCCTGCCTGAAGCATTGTTCCTAATCCGCCGTCAAAAAACTGTATCTTATTCATGGATTATATCACCAATACCCTGTGTAATCTTTTCTGCGATATCCGGTTTATTCATCGTGTAAATGTGGATATTATTGACACCGTTCGCAAGAAGGTCAATAATCTGCTCTGTTGCATAGACAATACCTGCCTGCTTCATTGCGGCGTTATTCGAGCCGAAGCGGTCAACAAACTTTGTGAATTTCTTTGGAAGAGTGCAACCTGCCAATTTAACAGTTCGCTCAATGAGATTGACATTTGTAATAGGCATAATTCCTGCAACAAGAGGAACGTCGATTCCTTTGATAGCGCACATTTCCCTGAAGTTATAGAAAACTTCATTATCAAAAAACATCTGCGTTGTAAGGAAATCAAGACCGCAATCAACCTTTTCTTTCAGGTGAGCAATATCTGTAACCCTGTTTTCGCTTTCAGGATGAATTTCAGGGTAACAAGCACCTCCGACGCAGAAATCACCGAGTGAATGAATCTCCTCAATAAGCTGACTTGCATATGTATAATACTGTTTATCAGGAAAAACAAAATCCTTCGGAATATCTCCGCGAAGAGCAAGAATGTTTTCAATTCCGTTTTCCCTGAGTTCATTAACAACGTTATGAATTTTATCCCTTGTTGAAGTAAGACAAGTGAGGTGTGCAAGCGGAGTAATTCCGTTTTCCTTGACGGAATTTGCAATCTCCGTTGTGAAACCGCTTGTTGTGCCTGCCGCTCCGTAAGTAACGCTCATAAACGACGGTGAAAGCTTAGCAAGTTCATTTATAACCGCTTTTGTGCTTTCGACCTTGTCCCATTCCTTCGGCGGAAAGACTTCAAATGAAACTGTCACCTTATTATTTTTAATTATGTCTTTTACTTTCAAAACGAACACCTGCCTGAATCAGATTTCTTTTTTCATAATACCACTACTTAAAATTAATTTCAATAAAATAAAACACAAAAAGGTGTTCCGTTTTACCGAAACACCTTAAACATTCGTTGTAACTCTATCTTAAATTACTTTGCAACGTCAATAACTCGGTTTTCACGAATAACATTGACCTTGATCTGTCCGGGATATTCGAGTTCTTCCTCGATTTTCTTAACGATATCCCTTGCGACCAATACCATCTGGTCGTCAGATACAGCCTCAGGCTTAACCATAATTCTGACTTCACGGCCTGCCTGAATTGCGTATGATTTATCAACGCACGGGAATGAGCTTGTAATTTCTTCAAGCTTTTCAAGTCGCTTGATGTAATTCTGAAGATTTTCACGTCTTGCACCCGGTCTTGCTGCTGAAACTGCATCGGCTGCCTGAACAAGACAAGCAACGATTGTTTTAGCCTCAACGTCACCGTGGTGAGCATGAATTGCATGAGTAACAGCTTCGTTTTCTCTGTACTTCTTAGCGTACTCAACGCCGAGTTCGATGTGTGTACCTTCCATTTCGTGGTCAAGTGCCTTACCGATATCGTGAAGAAGACCTGCACGCTTTGCTGTCTTGACATCTGCGCCTAACTCCGCAGCCATAAGACCGGCAATGTAAGAAACTTCCAATGAGTGGTTGAGTACGTTCTGACCGTAACTTGTACGGTATTTCAGCTTGCCAAGCTGTTTGATAAGCTCGGGATGAATTCCGTTGACACCTGCGTCAATAGCGGCTCTTTCACCTGTCTGCTTGATTGTGTGTTCAACTTCGCGCTTTGACTTTTCGTAAAGCTCCTCAATTCTTGTCGGATGAATACGTCCGTCTGCGATAAGTTTTTCAAGAGTAAGTCTTGCAATTTCACGGCGTACCGGCTCAAAGCAGGATACTGTGATTGCTTCGGGTGTGTCGTCAATAATGAGGTCAACACCTGTGATTGTTTCAAGGGCTCTGATATTTCTGCCCTCACGGCCGATGATTCGACCCTTCATTTCGTCGTTCGGTAATGCTACGACTGATACAGTTGCATCCGCACTGTGGTCAGCAGCACAACGCTGAATTGCCGTCGCAATGATTTCGCGTGCTTTTTCTTCTGCTTCGTCTCTTGTTTTCTGTTCATAGTCAAGAATCTTGACTGCTTTTTCGTGAACAAGACTGTCTTCAAGAGTTTTGAGAAGATAATCTCTTGCCTGGTCTTTAGTGTAGCCTGAAATTCTTTCAAGCATTTCAATCTGGCTACGCTTGATTGTTTCAATTTCTTCCGCTTTCTGTTCAGCGTCCTTGATTTTTGAAGCGAGAGTTTCTTCTTTCTTTTCGATATTCTCAATTTTCTTATCAAGGCTTTCTTCCTTCTGAACGAGTCTGCGTTCCTGTCGCTGCAGCTCACTGCGACGTTCACGGTTCTCGCGTTCAGCTTCTGTACGCTGCTTATGAATCTCATCTTTTGCTTCAAGGATAGCTTCCTTTTTCTTTGACTCAGCCTTTGAAATAGCTTCGTTAAGAATTCTGGTAGCTTCCTGCTGAGCAGAGCCGATAGCTGATTCAGCAACCTTTTTGCGGTAGATGATACCAATCGCAACACCAATTGCAAGAGCCACAAGCGCAGCAGCGACAATGGCAATTACAAATATTGATGTTTTAATCAAAACTCAAATGCACCTCCTGTCAGATTTTTCAACTCATATTCTGATTTAAGTAAATTCTATACAACAGATTGTGTAGTAGTTCTTGTCAGGAACAATCCGTTGGAGATAGCTAAATTTTGGCATACTTAACTATCATCCGTTTTATTTTAATACAAATCAAGTACCGTGTCAAGTAAAATACAACACTTTTATGCTTTAATGTATAAAATTTTGTGTTGTTTATATTAAATTATATTAAATATCTGCAATAATTAAAATCGTTTTATATGTATGCCGTGTTCCTTTCACTGCAAAAAGCGACAAGGGCGGTTTCGTCCTTGTCGCTTTTAATCTTTATTTACTGAAACTTACTTCAACAGGTGCTGACTTGACGCCATATGCCGTTTCGGCTGTAATTGTTGCCGTGTAATCGCCCTTATCGAGTTTGCCGAAATTTACCGTATTTGTCGCATCAACCGTTGCTGAGTAATACTTCGGGAGAAGCCAATCGTTATAAACTTCCTCGCCAGCAGCATTATTCACAGTAATTCTGTAAAGGTAAATAGGTGTTCCGTCAGTTGACTTTGCAGAGTCAAAAGTAAGGCTTGTCTTACCGAGTGATGTCTTAGCCTCAACCTTTGCATCGTCTGCAAAAACAGGAGCTGTTGACCTTGCCGACTGCTTTTCGGGCGTATACTCGCGGTTTGCAGGGTCTGCAGGGTTGTCAAGTACATACTCAACAAGCACCTTTTCCTCTTCAAGGTCGATACCAATAAGTCTTACTCGGTTGTTTGCATTAACCTCAACAATCCAGTACTGTGCCTCATCCTTGTATCCTTCGGGGTGAACCGTACGCACATCTTCAACAGTAAGCTCTACGTAGTAAAGAGAGCCTGTACCGATTGCTGTGAATTCACCCTGCCACAATGAACGCGGGTCGCTGAGAGGATAATGTGAATGACCGGAGAAATGAACGAGCTGAGGATACTGCATAAAGATATCCTTGAAGAATTCATCGTCCCAACCTTCAAAATCTGAACTGCCGTAAACGGTATTGTCAACGTGCTCGTGCTGTGCAAAGAAAATCGGCTTCGTCGGGTCATCCGCAACAGCCTTATCAAGCTCAGCCTTAAGCCATTCGCGCTGATAATCTGCATAACGTACGCCGTCAACATATGCACGTGACATTGTGATGAAGTGGTAACCGTTGATTACGTAATGGTTATCCGTTGCATCCATATCGTGAAGCAGCTTGAAATAATCGAGAGATTCATAATCGTAAGTTCCGCCGTCGTGAGCCTGAGCAAGAAGCGGCATAACCTGAGTTTCAGGCTTGATTACGCTGTCAATTGCACTCTTGAATGCACAACGCTGTGACTGAAGACCGTCGTCCGTTGTATCACCTGCGAAAATAACGCCGTCGAGTGTTTTATAATTCTCGTCAGCTTCTGCGATTGCATAGCTCATCTTGAGAGCCTTCTGGATACGCCTTGACTGCTTGTCATTGGCTGCCATAACATGGGTATCGCTTGCAACCATAAAGCGAATCACGGGAACAAAATCGCTTTTATCTTCGGGAGCAACGGGATTCATAAGTGAAGCTCCCCATGTACCGAAGAAAGTAATGATTGCCATAAATGCGGAAATAATTGACTTCAACATAGAAATTCCCCTTTACTTATTTGATTGTGTACGGTGTTTCGTCCTGAGGCTCACGGTTCTTATACTTACCGCGTGTGAAATCAGGAATTTCGAGAGTTTCGCCGTTGTTTTTGAGTGACTGTTCGCTGAGTGCCGTAATACTCATCCATGCAGCCATATCGTAAACATCGATCGGCGGAAGAGTTCCGTTCTTTACGGTTTCAACCCAAGCACGAAGCACGTGCCAGTCCATACCTCCGTGACCTGCTTCCATCATTTCCTTTGTTGTGTTCTTCCAAAGAGGATGGTTGTATTTCTTCTCATATCTCTTTGCATTTCCCCAGAAATACTCCTGATCCCATTCGTGGTTTGTGTGCGGCTCTCTGTCAAGATAAACGATATCGCCGTCCTCCTGATAAAGACCCTTGAGACCTCTTACTGTATAACCTCTGCTGTAAAAACGCGGAAGGCAGGTGTCAAGAGTGAGGTCAATAATTTCTCCACGCTCTGTTTTGATAAAAGTTCTGACGATATCAGCCTGTGCAAATTCTGTTTTGCCGAGCTCGTCATGAAGATCCTTATGCTTTTTAACGAAATCCTTAAGTCCGTTTGCACCTGAACATACAGAAGAAAGTGAAACGAAACGGTTGCCTCTGTTAATATCAAGAAGCTTTGCGAGAGGGCCGAGTGCGTGTGTCGGATAATTTTCGCAGTTACGTGAAATATAGTTTCTCAGACGGTAATGTCTGTTCTTTGTGCCGTAGCAAACCTCATCGCGAAGGTCGTGAGCATATTTACCTGAGCAGGCAACAATTCTTCCGAATCTGCCGTCACGTACCATGTTGTGAATCATAAGCTCACGTTCACCGTAACAGCAGTTTTCCATAAACATTGCCCATACACCTGTTTTTTCATATGTATCAACAACTTCCCAGCACTCTTCGAGTGTGTAAGCTCCGCCGACTTCCGAAGCGGCAGGAATGCCCGCCTTCATAGCTTCGATAGCAATTTTAACGTGAGTTGACCAGTCTGTAGCAATATAAACACTGTCAAGACCTTCGAGTTTGAAAATCTCTCTGTAGTCAGTTGAGCCGAAAGGAGTGTTACCCTTTTCTTGCTTTACTCTGTCGATGCCCTTATGAGTTCTGTCTTCATATGCGTCGCATACACCGATAACATTAACGTCATCCATCTTACAGATTGTACCGAGCATACCGCTGCCGCGGTTACCGAGACCGATAACGGCAACATTAATTTTTTCTTTCATTTTTAAGACCTCGCTTATCCTGATAAATATAGACATTTAAATTATAGCATAACGAAAATTTATTTCAATAACTAATACAGAAAAAGTGACACCGTATTTTTCAGTGTCACAATAATCATAGTGGTTTTATTTGTTTTTAATTTCTTTTGTTGCAATATCAAAAGATTTAATCGATCGTTTACTCCACTATATATGTAATATCTGTTTCTACTTCATCCGGTACTTCAAATATTGAAGCAAATTTCGCTGCAAGATTATCATCGACATAGTAAGCACTTGTTTCTTCTGCAAGAACAGCATTGTTTCTCTTATTCAAGCGATATTTCCAAGTTTCATCGCTGATTTCGATATAATGAAGTTCATGTTCAATATCACGGGATTTGTAAAATTCTTTTAAAGTCTTTCGTTCTGCTTTTGTCCAGAAGCCCCAGTCAAGAACGACATTAATATCCTTCTGAATAAGCTCTAAAGATTTATTTAACAGATATTTTTCAGTTCGTTCTACATATTCATCGTGTTTATCACCGCAATGCTGACCGAAAAGAGCAAGTGTTATTTCATCAACTGAAAGCAATACTGCATTGTTTTCTTTACAGAGCCTTTGTGCGTATGTAGTTTTACCACAGCAGATTTTTCCACATATTAAATATACTTTTGTCATAAAATCACCATTCAATATACTCATTAATAAATCTTTCAAACTGCCACTCAGGTCCTTCAAAAAGAAGTTGCAACAATGCTTGCTTCAAATCATTTTTAGGCATACTATGTACACGCTCAATTACCCTTTCGCAAAGCTCCTCAAATTCCTGTTCTCTTTGTTCTTCTTTAGCTTCATACTCTTCAATCTGTCTTTTATAATTTTCTGCTTCGTCAGGAAATGCTGTAAAAAAAACTGCCACCATATGCTTACATATTTTTCTGCCATTTGCGAAAGGACAGTCGCAGGTTGATGTTTTTGGCTTCTTTAGGTTGAGATATACAGAATACGGATTTCGTGCTGTTCCTTTAACAATACCCTCATATTCAAAATCTTTAATTTGATTGCAAGATAAAACTTTATTTTCTGTAAAATATTCATATCCGCGGTAAACTGATTTACCGCTTGCTGTTGTCAGTAAACTCATAATAATATCCCCTTAAAGCACAAAAAAACAAACAATAATCTCTCACATCTGAAATTATACACTTTTATACAGAAGAATGCAATACAATCAGAAAACCGATTGACAAACAATATAACATTATATATAATATTTTATAGAAACAATGTTATAACAGAGGTGCGTTATGAAAACATTACTTAAACAGATACGCTCATATTTAAATATAAGTCAGACAGAGTTTGCTGAACAGCTTAATGTTACTTTCCAGACGGTAAACCGTTGGGAAAACGGCAAGGTTGTTCCTAACAGACTTGCTCAATCTAAAATATATGATTTTTGCAGGGAAAAGCAAGTCCCTGTTTATAATTTTATTACAAATAAGATTGCTGATACTTCAAATAATATTAATCTTGACAGTGGCAGAGTTTTGCTATATCACGGTTCCAAATCAGGTATCGAAGGAAACATTGCACCTCTCAGCCGTAAGCAATGTGACTTTGGCAAAGGTTTTTATATGGGTACTGAGCCTGCTCAGGCTCTAACACTTATCTGCGACTATGAAAAATCAAAGTTTTATATCATATCAATATGTGCAGATGAATTAGCACATTTGGAAGTACCTGCGGACACTGAGTGGGCAATGATTGTCGCATATCATAGAGGCAGAATGGAAAAGATAAGCGGAACACCTTTTTATAACAAATATCGTGACCTGGCAGCAGATAAAGATTTAATTATCGGCAGTATCGCAAACGACAGAATGTTTTATGTGATTGATAACTTTTTTATCGGCAATATTACAGATGCTGCACTTGTCAACAGCCTCTCAGCATTACAACTTGGTAAACAGTATGTTGCTGTTACACAAAAAGGCTGTGACAGTGTTCGCATTGAATGTGAAGTTCCTCTTTCATATCTTGAAAGGCTTATTATAAAAGATGTTGCGGAAGAAAACAGAGCGAGAGGTGTTTCTCTTGCTAATGATATTTGCAAGAACTACAGACGTGAAGGTAGGTTCTTTGATGAAATACTTGATGACGCAATGAATGAGGTGTAACTCTATGAATGAACTTCAATTAAAAATGTGCGATATTCAGGGCAGATTGTTTGAATTGTCTGCAGACAACAAGTATAGTAGCTCAGCATTTATTAAAGTTTTTATGACTTCTCCTGTTGCAAAAGCTCTCGATTCAAAATTCAACCATATGCAATGGGCAGGAGAAGAATATCTTTTTGATGAAATTACTGCTTCCTCCGATAAAGATATACTCACAAACAACGGTGAGATTCTGTCAAAAGATGTGCTTTACTGGATAGGATATATCTATCGTTACTGGCATTATTATACCGGTGAAGACAGCTTAAAAATTTACAAACAGGCACCGTTTGAAACAATGAAAAGAAATTATATGATTTTTCATACAATGGCACCCGAGGTTGCTGTTGAGGATTTGAAAGAGATTTATTTTCAGAAAAAAGGCGAGGTGATGTAAAATGACAAAAAAAGAAAGAGCATTACTTGCCGTCGAGGCACTCAAAAAAGATTACCCCGGGGCAATATGCTCTCTTAACGCAGGAAATGATTTCGAGCTTCTGGTTGCAACCCGTCTTTCGGCACAGTGTACGGACGCCAGAGTGAATATCATTACACCTGCTCTCTTTGAAAAATATAAAACTCTTGAAGACTATGCAAATGCAAAGGTTGAGGATGTTGAAGAATTGGTGCATTCCTGCGGATTTTACCGTCAGAAGGCACGCGATATAATCGGGATGGCTCAGCAAATTCTTGAACGCTTTGACGGAAAAGTTCCCGACAACATCGAAGACCTGACTTCCCTACCCGGTGTCGGACGAAAAACGGCAAACCTTATCTGCGGTGATATCTACGGTAAACCCGCAGTAGTTGCAGACACTCATCTTATCAGAATTTCAAACCTGCTCGGTCTTGTTGAAACAAAAGATCCCCTTAAGGTTGAAATGGCACTGAAAAAAATTCTCCCTCCCGAGGAGAGTAATGACTTCTGCCACAGATGCGTTCTTCACGGACGTGCCGTCTGTATCGCGCGAAGACCCGACTGCAAGAACTGCTGTATGGCAGGTTTCTGCAAATCAGCCGAAGGCAAGCTTTGATACAAGAATTGTAATCGCTGCACCGACCATTGCGGCACTCAGAAGTCTGACTGCGAGCAAAAGCTTACTTTTTCGAACTCTTGACGGCGGCGGAACACCTGCATCACCCGCAATTTCACTCGCTCTTTCGCGTAAAGTTCCCTCGCTTACCGCCGAAAATTCGGGCTTTACAAAGAAAATTACACGTTCAAAATATTCACACGACGGTTTTATAACTTCTACCACCTGATGATTGACTCCTTTGAGCAAAATATACACCTCTTTATACAAAAAATATCATTTGTATTGTTCACTGTCGAACGATTTTTTATTCATAAAAAAGTGAATAAAAATCGACAACAAATGACATTAAATGGGGTTTAACAGATTTTTGGTGGAAGTGTGGAAAACTTTAAAATTCGGTTAAAAAGTGTGGAAAACTATGTTGAAAGTGTTGATAACTTCACCTGAAAACGTTGATATATCAAAGTTTTCCACATTTTAAAGGGTTAAAGCCAAATATTCGTTAATTTTTTATCAATGTTCAAACATCCTGTGTCAAGTTTTTTTTAATAATAAATTGCACAAACTTTTCGAAAAAAACTATCTATTTTTTCTGTTTATAACAACCAAAAAAGACTTGACAACCATTAGTTACAAAAAGTTACAAAATGAATATTCATCTTTTATACAGGTGGTAAAATGACAGTAAAACACGACAAAAATACAATAATTTTTGAAAAAATAAGCACTTTGAGCGTTCCTCTTTCGCTCGATTGCGGTCAGGCCTTCCGTTGGATTGAAAAAGATAACGGAATCTGGCACGGAGTTGCCTTTGGAAAAGCCGTTGATATTTCTCAAAAAGAAGATAATCTGAGGATAGAAGGCTGTTTCAACGACGGAGACGAGCAAATCTGGGCGGATTATTTCGACCTCGGACGTGATTACTCTTCAATCTGCGAAAAACTCAAAAACGACCCTCATTTAAAGACAGCGATTGAAGCCTATCCCGGAATACGAATCCTCCGTCAGGAATCGTGGGAAGCTCTTTGTTCATTTATTATCTCACAGAACAATAATATTCCTCGAATAAAAGGAATTGTAGAGAGGCTGTGCGGCAATTTCGGCGAAGATCTCGGAAACGGAGATTTCACTTTTCCCTCTGCCGAAAAGCTTGCCTCGCTGACAGTTGATGACCTTGCACCCATTCGCTCAGGTTTCAGGGCAAAGTACATAATCGATGCCGCACAGAAGGTTACAAACGGTGAAGTTAACCTTCAGAAGCTGTCCTGCTGTGATATTGATGAAGCTCGTGAAGAACTTATAAAAATCAAAGGTGTCGGCGCAAAGGTTGCCGAATGTACCCTGCTTTACGGTTGCGGCAGAGTTGATGCATTTCCCGTTGACGTCTGGGTACGCAGGATTATGAGCGAAATGTATCCTGACGGATTGCCCGAATGTACAAATGGTGTTGAGGGCATCGCACAACAATACCTTTTCCATTGGAGAAGGAATGCGGAATAATCACAAGGCTCTACAAATTCAGGTTTGTGGGGTTCTTGATTTCGCACAATCTATCTCTGTGTGCGTAGGGACAGGCCTCCCGGACTGTCCGTAGATTCTGCTGCATATCGGACGGTCGAGGACGCCCGTCCCTACTCGTTCTACTAAAGTCGGTGCTATAATTTCAGCGTCGCAGACCC
>JAZSQQ010000074.1:0-8596 GCA_045538055.1 Acutalibacteraceae bacterium | reverse complement strand
GGTTACCTTCTTGACCAGTTCGCAATCGAATTCTTCAACAAGCGTACTGACGAATACGGCGGAAGCTTTGAAAACAGATACCGTTTCGCAGTTGAGGTTGTTAAGGCTATCAAGGCTTCCTGCGGTGACGATTATCCCGTTTCACTCCGTTACTCTGTTGAGTCAAAGATGAAGGGCTTCTGCGAAGGCGCAATGCCCGGCGAAGACTACACAGAAGTCGGCCGTGCAATGCCTGAATCAGAGAAGGCTGCAAAGTACCTTCAGGATGCAGGTTACGATATGCTCAATGCTGACAACGGTACATACGACTCATGGTACTGGGCACATCCGCCGATGTATATGCCTCAGAACTGTAACCTTGACGACGTTGCTCACATCAAGAAGTTCGTTGACATTCCTGTTGTTTGTGCAGGTCGTATGGAACCCGATGTAGGTGCTCAGGCTGTTGCAGAAGGCAAGATCGACGGTGTCGGCGTTGCACGTCAGTTCCTTGCTGACCCCGAATGGATCACAAAGCTCATCGAAGACAGAGTAGAAGACATCAAGCCTTGTATCTGCTGTCACGCAGGCTGCTTCAACTTCTCATCTTCAAAGGGTCATGCCAATACTCAGGACCTTCTTGATACAATGGGTCTTTCACGTTGTGCTATCAACCCGAAGACAATGCAGTCCAAGAAGTACAAAATCATTCCCGCTAAAAAGCAGAAGAAGATTGCTGTCATCGGCGGCGGTATCGGCGGTATGGAAGCGGCTATCGTTTGCGCGCAGCGCGGTCATAAGGTTGACCTTTACGAAAAGAGCAACAAGCTCGGAGGTGTATTCATCGCAGCAGCTGCTCCTTCATACAAGGAAAAAGACCGTGACCTTATTGCATGGTACAACCGTGAGGTTAAGCGTTACGATGCAATCAAGATTCATATGAACACAGAGGTTAAGGACATCGCTTCTCTCGGTGCTGACGAAGTTATCATCGCTACAGGTTCAGTTGCAAACAAGATTCCTGTTCCCGGTGCTGACAAGGCTATTGAAGCTGTTGACTTCCTTCTCGGTACAAAGACAGTTGGTGACAACGTTGTTGTTGTCGGCGGCGGTCTTACAGGCTGTGAAATCGCATATGAGCTTTACCTCCAGGGTAAGAATCCTGTTATCGTTGAGATGCAGGATGACCTTATCACAACTCCGGGTGTTGCTCTTGCAAACACAAGCTTCCTTCGTGACTTCTTCAAGACAAACAAGGTTCCCGTATACCTTGAAACAAAGACAACTGAAATCCGCGATAACGGCGTTACAATCGCAACTAAGGACGGCAAGAAGATTGACGTTCCTGCTGACAACGTTATCCTTTCAGTCGGTTACAGACCTGCTCCCCTTGCTCCGAAAGCAAAGCACGTTCACGTTATTGGTGACGCTGCTAAGGTCGGCAACCTCAGAACAGTTATCTGGGGCGCTTGGGACATTGCAATGAAGCTCTGATCTGATTACATAAAGATATATTTAGTGGCTTGGATTTACTTCCGGGCCACTTTTGTTTTTGATTCCACAAAAGTATCATTGTTATTGAAAAAAATATATGCTATAATGGAAACAAAAAGGAGGTAAGCTTATGTCATATTTAAGTATTTTTGCTTTTTTATCTGTCCCTGTAATCGCAATCATTTATTTCATTATCAGCCTTGTCCGCTACCAATCCGCAAAAAAGAAAAACAAGCAGACTCCCGACACATATAACAAAGAGGAAATTAAAACACGCAAAAAGCACCTGATAATTTCGTCCTGCGTCGCAGGCATATTGTTTGCAATTATTATTGCATTTGTTTGTCTATTCTTTATCGGAATTGCCTACATGTGAGGTAAGAGAGATGTCAGAACATACTTTTATAAAAATTCTGATTGCCGTTATTTCCGTTTGCCTTGTCCTGACAGTCGCACACCTTATATATGATATCTACGCATATCAGCATTGCTCAATAATCTATTTCATAGCAAAGGAGCTGTGGTGATATGAAGACGTTTAAGCAAATTATAACTGTATTTTTAGTCATTGTTATGTTTGCATCCTTTAATTTCGGCATTTACTCGTTGCTGACTGTTCGGCTTTCAAACAATTTCAGCGGTACATCGCAGTCAAAAATGATTGACGTCAGCCGTTATCTCCCGCACGAAGATACTTCAGATTTAGCGAGAATTAACTCTTCACTTAAGCTGACGGATAATCTGCCCGTCCTTGACGGTGCAGCGGCACTTGTGCCCGTCTACGCTTCAATTATTGATTCGGTTTACCCCGTCGGCTCAGTCACATACGAAGGCGGCGAATTTTCCGACGATAATTTTTACGGAGAAAACTTTGCTGAGGACAGCAAGATGCAATATAAAAACACCGTTCGCGGTTATCAGGCAATCGTTGACGGAACGACGGATATCCTTTTCTGTGCCGCACCCTCGGCAGAGCAGAAGAAATATGCCGAGGAGAAAGACGTTGAGCTTGTCTACGTTCCTGTCGGGCTCGAGGCTTTCGTTTTTTTCGTCAACAAAAACAATCCCGTTGACAATCTGACCGTCGAGCAGGTCAGAGATATTTACGGCGGTAAATATAAAAACTGGGCAGATGTCGGCGGTGCTGACAGAGTGATAAATCCCGTTACCAGAATGCAGGGAAGCGGAAGTCAGTCCGCGATGGATGCCTTTATGGGCGGACGAGAAATCGCGCCGAAATCTCCCCTCGCCTTCACAGGCGGTGCAATCGGTTTTTCTTTCCGATATTATATGGACGGCATCGTCGGCAACGAGGGAGTTAAGATGATTTCGCTGGGCGGTGTTTATCCGAATGCAGAAAATATCCGTAATGCAAGCTATCCGGTTGTTGCACAGTTTTATGCAATTTACCGTGCAGACAATGAAAATAAAAACATTCCCGTGCTTATCGACTGGCTTCTTTCCGACGAAGGTCAGAGCCTTATCGAAAAAAGCGGTTATGTGAGAATTAATTGAATTATCAAACACGGCGACCTGAGTGTTCGGGTCGCTTTTGGTATTGTAAAAAGATGAAACATATGTTAAAATGGCATTATAATAGTTAAAGGGTGGTTTTATGGCAAAAGCAAAACCCGCTTTTATTGTGAAAGCGAAAAATCTTTTTGATACAGCTAAAACATATTGGAACACTCCGCCAAAAGGGAATTATGTTACGTTCAAGGAAATTGCATCGATCAGCGGTGCCGGTTTCGGAACTCAGTGGGTAACACTGTTAGCTTCAACAATTGCGCTTAATGCAGGCAACTTCCTTGTCGGTGCCTGTATCGGTCTTAAGCCGATAGATCTGCAGATTATGCTCAATGTGGCAAACATAGTAGGTATCCCTTTGGGCATTTTCAGAAGCTGGCTGTATGACAATCACCATCTCAAAGGCGGTAAATTTCTCCCGTTTATCAGGATGACGGCCCTTCCTATCGTGCTTGTTTCTCTTCTTTTCGTATGGCTTCCGTATGAGCATATGAATTACATAACAAAAGCTGTTGTTGTAGAGATAATGTACCTTCTGCTTAATGTGTTCCTTTGCTTCTACAATGAAAGTTATACATATTTCCAGCAGATTATAAGTCCTGATGCACAGGAAAGAGCGAATGTCCTCAGTATTTCTCAGGTGATTTATTCTCTTGCACCATCCATTACAAACTTATTTATCCCTCTTGTCGCAGGTCTTACATGGGGCCTCAACAACATCTGGACATACAGAATTATATATCCGTTTTTTGCTGTTATAGGTCTTGTTTTCAGCATTATATTTTTCCGCAAGGTTAACGAAAGGTTGATTCTTCCAAAGAAAAAACCGGAACCTGTGCGTATGTTTGATGCACTCCGCGAGGTTGCAAAAAACAAGTATTATTGGATTATCCAGTCTGCAAACTGGGTTGTGTTCCTTGAAGGCGGATACGGTGTTATTCTTGGCTGGTCGTTTGTTTACGCTTACGGAGGTCAGTACCAATCAACGCTCGGACTTGTTAACACCCTTATCGGAAACGCATCCTTATGGTCAATGCTTCTTGCACCTTTTGCAATCAAGGCTTTGGGCAAAAGAAATCTTCTTATTCTGATGAATTCAATCAACGTTTTTGTGATTCTCGGTGTTTATCTTGTTTATAAAAACCTGGTTCTTGTTTGTATACTCTTGTACTTTAACGCATTTATTAACACTTTTTGGAATATTATTCAGCACAATATCCAAGCAGATATGCGTGACTATCATCAATGGAAAACCGGTGTTCGCGTTGACGGACTTTTCGGCCCTCTCGGTATGATTGGTACGGTTATCGGACTTTTCACCGGGATGGTTTACCCGACGGTTTATGAAAAGATGGGTCTTCTTGATGACCACAGCGTTCTTTATAACGACACGATAAGAAATAACCTCTTTGAAGTTCTTCTTCTGCTTTCTGCACTCGGTGCATTTCTTAACCTTGTTCCGTTCCTTTTTTACGACCTTACCGAAAACAAGCACAAGGCATATGTCAGTGTTCTTAAAATCCGCACAATGTTTGAAAACCACGCTCTCGGTCTTCTTGGTGACGAAGAGCTTAAGGAAACAATGGAGATAATTCTTCAGGCAACCGAGCTCCACGGAAAAGAGAAAGCAACTATTGACAAAACTGCACTCAAAAACGCAAAGCGTATGCCGAAAAAAACTCCCGAAGAAAAAGAGTTGCGTGCTGAAGCTATAAAGGCAGCTAAAAAAGAAATCAAAGAAGCGAAAGAAAGAAATCTTGCCATTGAAAGAGCTCCTATTATTATTGAAGACCTTAACAAATTCTCGGGAGAGGCAGCTGCGATAGCTCTTTGTGAGGCGAAGAAAGATATTGCATTTGGCAAGCTTCACCTCTACGGGGATGCAAAGCAGGAAATGAAAGCCGCGAAACGTCTGCCGAAGAAAACTGAAGTTCAGAAGAGTATCCGTGAAAACGCAATCAAACGTGCTCGCGTTAAGAAAGAATCTGCATATCTTATCCGCAAATACGGAGCAGAAAACCTTGTCGCTCCCGACCAGGCAGTTAAGGAAGAGATTATTAACCGCGAAACAAACGGATTTGCGGACAGCCTCAGACAGAAGAGTGAACTCCGTGCTTTCCTGAAGAAAGAGTCAGTTTATCTTCGTGCAATAAAGCCTTATACGGATGCTGAAATACTCCTTGCTCAGGCAAAGTATTACGAGCATTACGAAGAACTCAGCGCAAGATATTACGAACTGACCGCTACAGTTTAAAATCAAACACCGGCAAACAGTTAACCCCGAAGCATTGTGGCTTCGGGGTTAAATTTATCTGAAGAGTTCAAGATTGATTCCGTCTGCGACAATCTGTCCTCCCTCAAGATTGGGATGCAGCTTGTCTTTGCCGAGATACTCTTTCTTTGAGCAATCAGTTTTTTCAGGGTCCACGCAAAGACTTGCCTGGTCGTAGACGGCATAGAATTTATCTTTGTTTTTATCAATGAGCTTATTATATTCACGCACTTCATTTATCTTATATTTTCTTGAATCAGCGCAACTGCCAAAGTGCAATACGTTGAAAACAATCATCTTCTTTGAGTTTTCTTTAAGCTTTTCGCCGATTGTAACAACAGCATCACTAACCTGCTGTGCTGTCGCTTTTTCTTTTTTGGGCGTCGTAATCGTGCCCGGCTGAAGAAAATCGTTTGTGCCGAGAGCAAAAACAACATATTCCGTGTCGGGATAATTGAGCACATCCCGCTCAAGTCTGTTGATACCGCTGATACCGAAAAGACCTTTACATATAAATCTTTTGCTGAAGTCAAGGCGGACTCTGTTACCCATAATTGATTTGTTTATAACAGAATATCTTCCCTTGTATTCCTCGCGGATTCGTTTTGAAAATGCGTTTGTCCAATATCCTTGCTGACTGATTGAATCGCCGAAAACGGTTATTGCAGAAGCACCCGTTTCGTTGAGAAGCTCAACGGACTGAAACAGCGGAATCGGCTTGTGGAAATACATTCCGAGAACTTTCGAAGCTACCTCACGGACTGCATCTCTTTTTCGCGGTTGGTTAATGATATTCTTTTCTTTTGATACATCTCCGTTGACGGTTATAAGCCTGACATCATGAATAAGATTTCCGCTTCTGAGTGCACCCTTTTCAACGTAGGCATTTACACAGAAAAATTCATCCGTTTCAACTTCGAAATCAACCGAATCTGTTTTCAGAACTTCACCCTTTTTAATACAGAAGCTTTCCTTTCCTCCAACGGTTATCTTCTTACAATCGGATTTGAAATTGCCGTTTTCGTCGCATACCGCAACGGTCATCGCGCCAACATAAACATCGTTTTTCGCACATTCATTCGAAAGCTCAAGGCGGATTCCTTTACCCGAAAAATAAGACTGAACAACCAATCTGTATGTTCTCTTACACGAGGGATAATAGAAAAACGAAAAAGCCGAATGCGCCTGACCCCAGACCTGAACCCATTTTTCTTTCATAACTTCACCTGCTTTATACAATCACATTGTTTTCGTCAGCTATATTGCCGACACACTTTTTATAAAAATCATAAGGTGCATCAAATATGTTGTTTTTAACCTCAACATCTTTGATATACTCAAGCCACATAAAGTGTTTTTTCTCTTTTGCTCCTTTGAACGTGTTATTTTCGATAACAAGTTCCGCATGAACAAACTCTTCTGAATTTTCATCCATAACCTTAGGTGTGCAACGGATTACGGGAGCACCCTGCCACATTTCAGCGTACTCGCAGTTTTCAACAAGATTGTTCCTGAAAGCGACACTCTTCGTATAGCCCGATTCGAACCAGAAATTGCAATCATCCTCAAGCAACAGTGCAGGCCCCCAGAGGTTACGGAAGCGGTTGTTTTCAATTATAACCTCGCCTCTTGTTGTACAGAGCACACCTCTTCCGCAGGTAGGCCCGAAATCGCAGTTTCTGACATAAAGATTCGGTGTCCACGTAGCATTTTCAACTACGTCTTTTTCAATTTCAATCTGCGGTAATTCTCTGTCAAGAGTAAGTATGATATCCGTATCGTTCAGTTTTTCGTAAGAAACAACCTTTGTTTCGGCATAAGGAATAAGTGTATCCCACTTGATAAATTCAAGCTCGTCACCCGATTCAAAAGCCTGAAAGCCCCAGGATTCTGCGTGCATAAAACGGACGGTTATTGTTCTTTTTTCTTTGTCAGCTTCAACAATTCTGAGGTGCGTTCCGTGAACATTGACATAATCATCATGAGCACCGTAGGCTTTGCAGGAATCAATTTCAATTTTGCCTTTACAGCCTGAAAACTGAAAGAAATCCGCTGTGCTTGCAACCGTTCTGCCGTTTGCAGGTGTGAAATCGCAATTTACGTAACTGACATTTTCGCAGAACTGAGATACCATACCAAGTCCGTGCATAAATTTTATGCGCAGGTTTTCAAACTCAAGATTTTTGCACCTTTGGAAAAGTCCGCCCGTCTGGTCGCGGACAATATTCCTTGTCTGAAAAATGTGTCCCGGAACAAAATCCGCATCTTTATTTTTAAGCGTAACTCTTACAATTCTGTCGCCAAGCTGTTCAACGTTTTCAAAATCAAGGTCGTTACGGTCAAAATCCCTGCACATTCTCTTTTCAGGGTTATAAACCTTAACATATCTTCCCTGTACGTGCGGTCTGTTTTCCCAATACGGTTCACCGTTAAAATTATCTTCGCCTTGCCAGAAAAGCTCACCGTCCGTTACACGGAAACGGCAATCGGAATTGATTTTCAATTCGCATATACCGTCTGTATTAGACAAAACCTCAAACTCCGTCATCGTCGGACAAAAATAATCGAGTGTGAAATTTTTCATCGTAATATTTTCGCATTTGTTAAACAGAAACGGTGTCATTTTGCCGTGAATGATAACTTCTGCACCGTTGCCGTCGATTGTAATATTCTTCTTGCCGTCAAGAAAGATAGCAGAGTATTTAAGCCCTTCAGGATTTTCGTGTCTCTTTGCAGTGTTGGAGCAGAAAAAACCCCTCTTTTCGAACGAATCTTCGGGATATGCGTGATAAACCTTACCCTTCTCAAGAGTTACCGTTTCGCCGTCCTTCACATTCAGAAACAAGCTGCTTAATTCATTCATAACAACACCGACCTTTGTGTTTTTATGGAAATATTATACTAATATCCGACATCTTTTGCAACATCAAAAACAATTCTGTTGAAATCCGGTTTAGCGTGTTGTATAATAAAATTATCAATATTTCGGAGGAAAAATTATGGCAAAGATAATCGGACAGGCAATACCCAATATTCCCTGGCAGGACAAGCCCGAAGGATATAAATACCCCGTCTGGCGGTACGACGGAAATCCCGTTATAACAAGAGATAGCCTCTACGGTGCAAACAGCATTTTCAACTCTGCAGTTGTTCCCTACGGTGACGGTTTTGCCGGTGTTTTCAGAGTTGACATTATGAGCCGTGACCACACACTTGTAGTGGGTTACAGTAAAGATGCAATTAACTGGGAGCTTGAGGAAGAGGTTATATTCAGAGGCTACGATCGCCGACTTTGTCTTATTGACGGCAAATATTACCGTTCAT